>CAWAPG010000004.1:0-9841 GCA_963783905.1 uncultured delta proteobacterium
GTATCCATTCTGTCCGGCACTATGAATCTGGTTATAAAAAACTATAAGAAGGCGAAGGGATTTTTCAAGTGGCTGAAAGTCTTATCCGGAAAAGGCGGAATTATCTCGGCAGCAGTGGAGAATCCACTAGTTTAACGCCGCGATATTCAAGCAGGCTTCCTTCAGCCAGGTAAAGTTGCACCAGGGCGATGCGGAAGTTTACGATCGCCTCGACCTCGGAGATCTGGATCAGCAGGAGATCACGCTGCGCCTGGGCGACCTGCAGCGCGGTGCTGGACCCCACGTCAAACCGCTCTTTTTCGGCCTCCAGGCTCTGTTCCTGAAAAATACGGGTCTCGCGGCTGGCGTCTATCAGCTTGCGGGTCCGATCTACCTCGTTGGCTGCAATCCGTACGTCAAGATGAACGAGCTGCCTGAGATTGGCCACCGCCTCGGCTGCCTGCTGCCGGCTCGCATAGGCGGCCAGATTTCGGGCCAGCGCCTCCCGGTTGCCGAGGAAATGGCTGAAACTGACGCCGACGGTAAAATCATAGGTATTGCCATCCAGTTCGCGAAAGGAATCGGGAAATGTATCGGCATATCCGGTTTTGCCCAGGACAATAAACAGATCGAGCCGCGGCAGCAGACCATTGCGGGTCACAATCGTTTCCAGGCGGTTCTGCTGCAGACGCCGCCGGGCCTCGTTCAAATCGGGCCTTAACCGTTCGGCCAGCTGCAGACGATCGCTCAGATCACTGATCGGTTCCGGTAAAATGTGCGGTTCACTGGTAGTGGTGATGGCTGTGTCAAGGTGGTCGCCGGGACCGGGGCTGATCAGCCGCAGGAGGCGGAGGCGTCGATCTTCCAGCTGGCTGCGGGCGTTGATCAGTGCCTGAACGCGCAGCGCTTCCTCGGCCTTGGCGGCAGCCACTTCGATCTCGGGCAGAATTCCGACTTCAATACGCTGTTCAACCTCCTGCCGCTGCTTTTTTGCCACCTCCAGGGATTCCTCGAAGATAGCTATTTCTTTCTTGGCCAGCACGAAATTCCAGTAGGCAATCTCGGTATCGGCCAACAGGGCTTCGGTAAAACCCTGCAGTTCATCGATGCTTGCCAGGGTGTCGAGTTCGGCCTGCCGGACGCTGGTCAGATTGACCGCAGGACCAAAACCGCGCAGCAGCGCCTGGGTCACGCTGAGCCCTACCCGGGCCGTTTGCTGTTCCGGGGCACGGTCGGAAATGCTGCGGTCCTGGCCGATGGAGGCCTGGATAGTAGTGCCGGTTGGCAGCTCCTGGCGCACTCCGGCCATCTCGCCCGCTGCATTGCCCGAGACGCTGAACTGCTCACCGCTGGACCTGGAAGTCTCGTTGGCCTTCTCCCTGGAGTACTCGGCTTCGGCAAATAACTCCGGGTCGAATTTGCCCCGTTCAATCTGTTCGAAGGTGCCGGTAATCACCGGTTCCAGCTGACGCACATGCAGGTCACGATTGTTCTGCAGGGTCAGGATTATGGCCTGCTCGACCGAGAGTTCGATGGGTTTTCGGGTCGAAGAGGTTATGATGAGCGGCTCCAGGGCCGGAGTTTGAATTGCCTCCGGGACAATGACCGGGCCTGCGGCATCTGTAACGCGATGCGGCTGCGGTGTGTCGGCAAAGATATCCCAACGGTCCACGGGAGCGCAGCCGGCGGCAACCATGATCCACATGCCAACGTTCAGGAGAAAAAGAAAACGGTAAACAGACAAGAACCTCATCCACTCTTTCCTTTCGGCTCCGGATGAAACAGGGTGTAAACCGCCGGGATAAGAACCAGCGTGATCAGGGTCGAGCCGGTCAGACCGCCGATCACCGCCCGGGCCAGCGGTGCCTGGGCATCCGCCCCTTCGCCGATGCCCAGGGCCAAGGGCAGCAGGGCCAGTATTGTCGTCAGGGTCGTCATGAGTATCGGCCGCAGTCGACGCCGGCCGGCCTCGGCGACCGCCTCTTTGACCGGTGTCCCGTCTTTTCCCAATTGTCCCGCCTGGTCCACCAGAAGAATGGCATTATTCACCACGATACCGCCCAGCATGATGCAGCCGATGTAGGACTGCAGGTTCAGGGTGGTCTTGGTGAGAAAGAGGATAAGCAGTACGCCTACCGCCGCCACGGGCACGGATACCATGACCACCACCGGATCGCGCAATGATTCATACTGACAGGCCAATACCATGTACACCAGGATCAGGGCCAATACCAGGGAGACGACCAATTCGCCGAATGCCTTCTGCTGTTCTTCAAATTTGCCGGAGACAATCAGGTCATAGCCGACCGGCCGGGCGATCTGATCCAGACGTTGCTGCACATCAGCGGCCACCGAGCCGAGATCACGGCCGGCGACATTGGCCTGCACCATGATCAGTCGCTGCTGATCCTTGCGTTCGATCAGGATCGGGCCCCGCCCGGATTCAGTCGCCACCAGGTTGCGCAGCGTGACCTGCTCGCCGGCACCAGTGGTCAAGGTCAGGTTGAGAATTTCGTCAAGGGAGCGCTTCTCGGCATCCTTGAGCTGCACGAAAATGCGGTAGGAGTTGCCCTGCAATTGAAAATCACCCGCTTTAGAGCCGGCGACCGCGGTTTCGATGACCTTGGTTACATCACGGATGCTCAAGCCCAGATCCGCAACCTTGCCGCGGTCAATACTGATTTCCTGCTGGGGGATGCCGGCAAGGTTGCTGGTTTCCACATCCGTGATGCCCTGCACTGAGACAATAGAGGCCGCCACCCGGTTGGCCAGGGCCTCGAGCTTCTGCAGGTCAAAGCCCCGCACCTCGATGGTAAGTCCTTCATCGCTGCCCAGCAACCGTTCCAGCAGGAACTGCCCCTGGGGGGCGCGGGTCCTGATCTCCATGCCGGCGATTTTGTCGTTGAGCTTTTTTCGCAGGTCGGCGGCAATTGCGGTATTTGAACGTTTTCTCTCTGCCGCCGGCGTCAGGGAAAGGTTCATTCTGCTGCGGGATATGTCATTGGCCCGCCAGCCGGTAGCGCCGACGCTAACCACCGATGAAACCGCCTCCGGCACGTTTTCCCGGACAATTTTTTCCATGATCCGGCTTTGCTGATCGACCAGGTCAAGGCGGGTGCCTATTTCCATTTCACCGGTGATTCGCACTTCACCCTCGTCACTGGGCGGCAGGAATTCGGTGCCGATAAAGGGGAGCAGGAGCAGGCTGAGCGCCAGAGTGACGGCAGCACCAAACACCGTAAACCATGGATGTTGAAGAACCCGGTGCAGCAGTTTGTGGTAGCCGTTGTTGAGGGAACGGTTAAATGATTCAGCCCTGTCGGCCAGTTTTTTTACAACACCGGGATTATTGTCAACGTTCCGGTCGGAAGCCGGCATGAATTTTGAGGTCAGCATGGGCACCAGGCTCAGGGCCACCAGGAGCGAACAGATCAGTGAGAAGATGATGACAAGGGCCAGTTCCTTAAAGAGTACGCCGGCCACCCCGCGCACGAAAATAAGCGGCAGAAAGATGACCAGGGTGGTGATGGTGCTGGCGATGATGGCGGAGCTGACTTCATTGGTGCCCTGCACCGCTGATTCTTCTATGGTTTCCCCTGTTTCATGCCGCCGCCGGAAGATGTTTTCCAGTACTACTATGGAGTTGTCAACCATCATGCCGACCCCCAGGGCCAGGCCGCCTAAGGTCATCAGATTTAAGGTAAAGCCGCCGAAATAGAGGAGGCTGAAGGTGGCGATGATCGAAATCGGAATGGCGAGGGCGATTACAATGGTGCTGCGGACGTTGCGTAAAAATAAAAGCAGGATGATAATGGCCAGCGCGCCGCCGTAAAATACGGAATGGGCCACGTTGGCGATGGAACGCTCAATAAAATTGCCCTGGTTGATGACCGGCACAATTTTGATCTGGGGAAAGGTCTGGTTGGCCGCATCTATTTCCTCCAATATTTTCTTGGAAACCTCAACGGTATTGGCATCCGCCTGTTTACGAATGGCAACCCGGATGCCGCGCTCGCCGTTGACCCGCACAACACGGCTCAGCTTTTCATAGGTATCCTTGACATCAGCAATCTGGCCCAGGGATACGGTGACCCCGTTTTTTTTCATGATCACCGTATTGCGAATCTGCTGCAAATCGGCGAATTGAGCCGGGGCCCGCAGGCTGACCTCAAAGCGGCCTTCCTCGATCTTGCCGGCCGGCAGATCCAGGTTGGCATCCTGGATCGCCTGCAGAATCCGGTCCAGGGGCAGGCCCAGGGCATTGATCCGGTCAGGATCCAGTTCGATGCGGACCTCACGATTGAAGCCGCCCCAGACATCCACCTGGGCCACGCCGGGAACGCGGGCAAACCGGTAGCGGATCTGATTTTCAATGAGTTCAGTCAGCTCCACCGGATCCAGATCACTTGAAATACCCAGGATGACCACGGGATAGCTGCCGATATCAAACTTTCTTACCCGGGGTCGCACGATATCTTCGGGAAGTTCATTAATCTCGTCCTCAATCTTGGACAGCACATCCAGGGCAGCGGTGTCGATGTCGGTACCCCAGCCGAAGCTGACCCGGATACTGCTGTTGCCCTCCGACGACTGGGAGGACATCTCCTCGACCCCCGGCACTGTGGCAATGATTTCCTCCAGGATCTGAGTGACAAGCCGTTCCATAACCTCAGGGCTCGCACCTTCATAGCTGGTGCGGACGGTGAGCGTCGGCAGTTCGATGTTGGGCAGCAGGTCGATGCGCAGCCGGCTCAGCGACACACTGCCGATAATGACGATAATCAGAGTCACCATGGTGGTAAAGATCGGACGTCTGACGCTGAATTTGGGCAGGTTCATGGAATTCTGCTTTCCTGCTGATTAACGTTTGCCACCGTGATTGGGGAGCCTTCATCAATAAGCTGATGGCCGAGGGTGACGACCCGTCCGATCAGATCTTCCCCTTCCACCTGGACGCGGTTACCCTGGCGGATGCCGACCTGCACCGGCCGCCATGAGACGGTCATGTCCGCTTCATTGACCACAAAGACACCGTTCTGGTCATCGCGGACGGTGAGAGCTGAATCGGGTACGATCGTGGCGTCATCCAGGCTTTCCATCTGCACCGTGGTGCGAATGAACATCCCCGGTTTCAGGCGGAATTTGGGATTATCTATCGTCAGCTCCACTCTTGCCTGCCTGGTTTCCTGCCGAAAAATGGGGGAGATGCGGGTGATACGGCCTGCAAAGGTTTCTCCGGCATAGGCATCGGTGCTGAGCTGGACAGTCTGATCGTTCTGCAGGTGGGCATAATCCTTTTCAGTGACAAAGATTATACCGGTGATGGGATCGAGTTCAACAATGAGGAGAAGCGGGGCATTGGCGGATACGGTGTTTCCCGCGTCGACATAACGTTCCGCCACTATCCGCCGGTCATCGCCGCCGCTCCAGTCCGCCTTGACCTTGGTGTAGCCCAGTCTGATTCTGGCGGTCTCCAGCAGGGCTTCGGACCTGGCTACCTGCGCCCGGGCAACCTCCACCTGCGCCTGTTTTGCAGACAGGTCGGCCATGATGGTATCCAGCTGGGACTCAGAGGCAACGCCTCTTTTTTTGAGGGTTTTTACCCGTTCAAATTCGCGGCCGGCGATCTCCAGTCCATTTTTTGCCTCCACCAGCTTGGCTTTGGCAACGGTCAAGTCGGCTCTTGCCTGGGCCACGGCCTGGATGTATTCATCGTCGTCGAGTTCAGCAACCACCTGGCCGCGGGTAACGGTGTCGGCAAGGTCGACTGCCAGCCGTTCTACCCGGCCGCTGATCTTGGGGGCTACAATAAATTCCGCTTCCGCTTCAAGGGAGCCATTGAATGTCCTGTACTGGGTAATCGGACCATGTTCGATGGGTGCCGCCTCCACCGGAGCAATACGTCCTGCCGATGATGATTTTTGCGGTTCGTCTTCCGTGGTGCAGGAAAAAAGAATGAGAATAAGGCTGAGCGCCATAACGGTCAGCGCAGCCTTGGCCAGGATGTTATTACAATGTTTTAAGGGCATGTTGACAAGACCTAATGCTTGGTTTTGCTCCATCTGATTTTATTCTTCCCTGGCGGCTATGCACCGGACAGGCTCCGGGATGAAGCATCAATGTCCTTCAGGCCGGGGAAGATACTCGATTTTGCACAAGTCGAACCATATGCAAACGCAAAACCCTGCAGCGTGAAGTTTTCAATCATAGGTTAGGAAATCAGCAAAAGTCAAGCATGAAGGTGACGATAACCCGGAGCGGTCCAATCCTGCCCGGGAAATCATATGGTATTGAACAATTTTGATTGCTGCTTTCCGGAAAAGAATTTTTCAACTTTGTTCCAGATTCTGAATTGGGGCCCCACGGTTGCAATGTCTCAGGGTGTAAATGTTTTATTTTTGGATTTGGCCTGCATCCCGACAATGCTTATAATTATTTTATAAAGTGCCCTATCAGGATTTGGAAAGATGCCTACCATCTCAGCATGCAAATTGGATCTTTTAGTTGATGATGAAGCTAAACTGCTCGGTTTCATTGCGCTAGTACTGCAGATCTCAGAATATGAGCTTTTTCGGATTGCCCACCAGAAATGGTTTGACCGTCCGATTTCCGAAAAAAGACTCGATTCCCTGTTCAAGGAATATCTGGCAACCGGCGAGGTGCCTTACTGGGTCAATGACTTTGCCAGAAAGGCCCATGAAAAATTCCTGGCCGGTAAACTCAAGTACAAGGACTATGGGATAAAACGGCGGGTCTGTGACCGCCGGTCCAGGATAACCGGCTGGGTCATTACCGCCTGTCTGTTTATCATACTGTCATTATATACCTATGTCCTTGCCCGCTATGGATCTTATTGACTGAAGCGGCCTGAACCTCTCCGACTATTATGCTGCAGCCGACCAGACCGGAGGTTCCTCCGGCCCAGTAAATCTGGGTTCTGGGAATTTTCTTCTTTTTTTTCTGTTATGTTGTCTGCTAAGGAAGCTGCATTATAATATTCTGCGGAGTGCGGGCGGCCTGGTTTTTTCGTGTAAATCATAATGTGGGGTTCATCCCGGAGGGCGGTTATGGCTGAAGTGGCCTTCACCGTGACCAAGGAATACCAGGGCAGGGGACTTGGCAAAAGTTTTCTGCGCAAGCTTGCGGCTGCAGCCCTCGAGCACGGCATTTCAGGCCTGGTTGCTTACACGGCGCACGAGAACCGGCACATGATCGATCTGTTTAAATCACTGCCTTACAGGATTAGGACATCCTGCGAGAAGGGCGTTCTGCGTCTGAGCTGCAGGTTTGATGAGTTCAGAGAAGAATCAACCGGAAAAACTCTCCCGGTTTGATTCTTCCCTTTCCGTTGAAAAACATCGAAGTTGGCGCCTGCTCCAATTCCTGCAGAATCAAATGCTGTCCGGGTTCAGCTTAGGGAGTTTATGCTGCGGCCAGGGCCTGGTCAAGATCCGCCTTGATATCATCTATATGCTCCAGGCCGACTGAAAGCCTGACAAAATCTATGGGCGCACCTGCAGCTTCCTGTTCCGCGGGCGTGAGCTGGGAATGCGTCGTGGAGGCCGGATGGATCGCCAGGCTTTTGGCGTCACCGATATTGGCCAGGTGGCTGAAAAGCTTCAGGCTGTTGATAAAGGTCTTGCCTGCCTCCAGACCACCCTTGATGCCGAAACCGACCAGGGCGCCATAGCCGTAATGCAGGTATTTCTTTGCCAGTTCATGGGTGGGATGCGATGCAAAGCCCGGATAGACTACCCAGTTCACCTTTGCATGGTTTTCGAGATGTTTTGCCACTGCCTTGGCATTGTCGCAGTGCCGTTCCATTCGCAGGGTCAGGGTTTCAATGCCCTGCAGGATCTGGAAACTGTTAAACGGTGAAATGCAGGCCCCCATGTCCCGTAGCAGGATGGTGCGGGCCCGGATTATATAGGCGGCATTTTTGACCGCGTCGCTCCAGACCACACCGCCGTATGATGGGTCAGGTTCGGTGAACATCGGAAATTTGCCCGCCGCCGGCCAATCGAACCTGCCGCTGTCAATGATAACCCCGCCGATGCTGGTGCCGTGACCGCCGCAGAATTTGGTCAGGGAATGGACTGCTATGTCGGCGCCGAAGTCGAAAGGCCGGCACAGATAGGGGGTGGATACCGTATTGTCGACAATCAAGGGAATATTCGCCTCGTGGGCAATTCCGGCGATTTTTTCAATATCCGGCGTGTCAAGCCTCGGATTGCCGATGGTCTCAATAAACAAACACTTGGTATTTTCATTGATGGCCGCGGAGAATGCTTCCGGGGTGGAACCGTCCACAAAGGTTGTCTTGATGCCGTACTGCGGCAGCGTATGGAGAAACAGGTTGTAGGTGCCGCCATAGAGGCTGGCCGAGGAGACAATATTGTCGCCCGGCCGGCAGATGTTGATGACTGCATAGGTTATGGCGGAAGAACCGGAGCTGGTGGCCAGGGCGCCGACCCCGCCTTCAAGGTGCATCATCCTCTTTTCCAGGACATCCGTGGTCGGGTTCATTATCCTAGTGTAGATATTGCCGGTGGCTTCCGGGCCGAAATCGCCGGGCCGCAAACCGTCATAATCCAGGTTGAGCCGGGGAGCCCAGACCTCCGGCTTCAGTGAAAATAGCTGGGCCGCATCCTCTGTATCCGTAAACACATAGCTGGTGGTCTGGTAAATCGGCACAGCCCGGCTGCGGGTTGCGGGATCGGGCGAATGGCCGGCATGTAAGGCCAGGGTATCGGGCTTCCAGGACATTTTCTACCTCCATTTGAAATGAAATACTATAAAAACGGGTGACACAGCACCCCTTCGTCATGGACTATTCATACCAGAAGAATATCCGGATTGACTAGGAAAAATGGGCGATAAAGTCAAGGGAAAAGGTGAATGCTGTTTCCAAACGGTCATTTGACGACATGCACCCGGGCCGGACCGCGCTGCACGGTACGATGATATTCCACCGCCGGTTCCCCGAAAACCATGGCATATCCTACAACGTGGTCTGTCGGGATTCCCAACCTGGTCTCCAGCCCGGAGCAGAGCGAGAGAACCATCATGAATATCCCATCCCATACCGTACCGACGCCGCGGGCATGCGCCATGAGCTGGAAGGTGGTCAGGGCGATGAGGGCATCCTGCGTCGGGCAGGGGGCGGTTTTCGGAGCACTGGTGATGAGCAGGTGCGGTGCACCCCGGAAGATTATATCCCCGTCTTCCTCCCGCCATGCCTTGACTGCTGCCCCTATATACTGCCCGACTAATCCATCGGGCAGCTTGTCGTCAGCCTGCAGCTGCGCCAGCTCCGTCATAACTTCCTGCCGCAATCCCTGCAATACCCTGCCTTCCTTAACCACGGTGAACAGCACATCCTGGGCATTGACTCCGGTCGGGGCATGGCAGGCAATGTCCAGAAGTTCGTCAATCAGTGTCGGGTCCAGGTCTCTGCCGGTGTAGCGGCGCACCGATCTGCGGCCCTTGATCAGTGTTTCCAGGCCGGCCGCATCCATGCTCTTATTAATTTCTATGCTTGCATCGGGATCTCTGCCGAGGATTGAAACCGCGCCCGTCGGGCAAACGGCAAGACAATGCTGGCACCTCATGCATCCCTCCTCGTCGATGATTTTCGGGTAGTCATCCATGCTGATGACCGCAGCAGGGCAGTCTTCAGCGCATTCGCCGCACTGGATGCAGCGTTCCTCGTCGATTTGAAACTGAATCATGGTAGGTCTCCTCTGTTGGGTTCAATTCCAGGTTCTTTCCGCCTATAGATACAATATTTCCGGAAAAGAACAAAGTAGTGCGCAACAAATTTAATCGGTCCGGCGACCGGCTGTCAAAAGGAGCAATATAG
>CAWAPG010000005.1:0-192513 GCA_963783905.1 uncultured delta proteobacterium
CTATGCAAAAGGTGACCAGAAGTGCAAGGACAGGGTGTTCCAAAATAACCCGGTCGTATAATCGCAAAAAACTGTATTTCATATCCGGTTGATATGTTTAGGGTCAGTGCCGCCTGGATGTTGAATAAATGCATAACGACTTTACAATAGCCGGCCGATAAAAGGAATGGGAAAAAGCAAGGCGCGGGAGAGAGTGTGGCGCAATTCTTTTTTCAACGTATAGATATAATAAAGCTATTGGGTGAAAATTTATTATGTACCACTTGATTTTCCACTGCCTTTGCTTGGGCTGTCAGGGGTCGGTTTACCGGCATAGACAGCTTGAGTGATGCGGTTTCCGGCGTGATTCCGGGGAGGATTGAGCCTCTGTACTGTTGCATGCCTTGATTTACATTGACAGCCTGTCCGGCAATTCTTAAGGTTATTTTGTGTGTCAGGATCAATGGCAGGACGCGATGACTTTCCCGATTTTTGACGCGGGCTGAAAAAAACGGTCACTTATCACCTCTCCATCACCAGCTCTGTGCACATGGGCCTTACATGGCTGTTTTACTATTCTTTATAAATTTTACAGAGGAAAAGGTATATCTGTGATGGGCAAAACTTTGGTGCAACATAAAAGTCTGCTTCTTGTCATGTTTTTGACCCTGCTATGTTTTACCTTCAGTGCAGTGAGGACAGCGTCGGCAAAAGACGGCCCCATGGATCAGCTGCAGGTGGCGGTTGATGAAGTTCTGAAAACCCTGCAGAGGGATGATTTGCAAGGGCCTGAACAGAAGGAGAAGAGGAGCCAGCTTGTCCTTGATATTCTTGCCGGCATGTTTGATTTCAGAGAGATGGCCAGAAGTTCCCTGGGGCCAGACTGGAACAACCTTACAGAGACGGAACAGGATAATTTTGTCGGGCTGTTCAAGAGTCTTATCAGGAATCGGTATATAGGGAGTATGGATTCCTACAGTGGTCAGAAAGTCATTTATAAAAAAGAACGCATCAAGGATGACCGGGCAATAGTATCGACTGCCATAATTGACAGGGACACCGAAATTTCGATAGATTACCGGTTAAGGAAAAATATGGATAAATGGCTGATTTATGATTTGAGGATTGAGAATGTAAGCCTGATAGTGAACTATCGCAGGGATTTTGGTGCCATAATGCGCAAGGAGCAGTTCGCCGGTCTGGTAGATAAAATCACCAAACAGATTGAAAAATCAGAGACGGCAAATTAGTTTGGCCCATGGATTTCCCCTGGGTGATAAGGAATCGCTTTTTCAGTTCGCGCTGAAAAACGGGGCAGCCAGACGAAATAGCCCCTAATCCTGACACACAGATAACCTTTATTGGCTTGCCGGACCGGCTGTCCATTAATAATTCCGGCGGGCATCGGTATACCAGGCGCAATCCCCCCAAAAAGCGCGTCAGAAAATGGTTCTCAGCATCCAGAGCTGCAGGTGACACCCCCCAGACTTTCTTGACGGTCACCCAGGTGCTTGCTATAGTAAGGGCCTGTCAGCAAATAACTTTGTTTGACATATTTTCTATTTTGTTCACTATATTGCGTGGGCTCTTAAGCGATGGCGGAGAGCGTGAATGAGAAAAAGGATCTTCTTCATCTGCGGTTCGATGAATCAGACAACCCAGATGCACCAGATTGCCAAGCACCTTTCCGACTACGAGCATTCGTTCTCGCCTTTCTACTGCCACGGCTTTGACGAGATTCTGCGGAAACTAGGGTTGATCGAATTCACGATCGCCGGGAACAAGACGGTGGAACGCTGTCGGACGTATCTGCAGGATCATGACCTCCCCATTGACTACCAGGGGAAAAATCGACCCTACGACCTGGTGGTTACCTGCACGGACGTATACCTTCAGAAAAACATTCGAGACGACAGGATCGTACTGGTTCAAGAGGGGATTATCGACCAGGATTCCATTATGTATTCTCTCGTCAAGCGGTTCCGATTTCTGCCTCGATGGATGGCGGATACGGGGATGACCGGTCTCAGTGATGCATACCGGGCTTTCTGCGTTGCCAGTGAGGGATATCGCGATTTATTCATCCGGGGAGGCGCGCGTCCCGAAAAGATCGTGGTTACGGGAATACCCAATTTCGACAACTGCCGGCAATATAGTACAAACGATTTTCCCCATAGACACTACGTGTTGGCCTGCACGTCGAACCTGAGGGAGTTATTCCGGCGGGAGGACCGCGCGGCCTTTATCCGCAGGGCGGTGGAGATTGCCGGGGACCGGCAGCTTATCTTCAAACTGCACCCGAATGAAAATGTCGAACGCGCCACCCGGGAAATCAGGACGCACGCGCCTGAAGCAACGGTGTTCGCGACCGGGAGCGCGGAAGAAATGATCGCTAACTGCGATGCTCTGATTACTCGATTTTCGTCGACCGCCTTTGTCGGAGTTGCGCTTGGCAAGGATACTTACTCGGACTTTGATATGGACACATTGCGGCACCTGATGCCCCTTCAGAATGACTCAGCGGCTTTGAACATCGCCAAGGTCTGCCGCCGGGTTCTTGAAGAGAAATGACGCATGCTCAACGTCTTTTTAGGGATTCGATCCGCCGGCTGTTATGACCTCTGCCTCATTGACATCCAATCCGTGAGTATGCTATAGAAATCACTAGTGAAAATAAATCTTTATCATCTGGCGGGGAAATGATATTTGAAGGCTTTGGTGACAGGAGCGACAGGATTTATCGGCAGCCACCTGGTGGAAGCCCTGGTGCAACGAGGGGCCCAGATCAGATGCCTCGTACGGGATAAAAATCATTTAGGCTGGGTGAAGGATTCCCCTGTTGAGTTTGTGGTCGGAAATTGCCGGGAGAAGAATTCTCTGCAACAGGCTGTGCAGGATGTCGATCATGTGTTTCATCTTGCCGGTGCGACAATGGCCATCAAGGAAAAAACTTTTTTCGAAGTGAATGGACAGGGTACGGAGAACCTCGTCCAGGCCTGTATCGAAAACAATACCCGTCTCAAAAAATTTATCTATATTTCGAGCCAGGCAGCAGCAGGTCCGGGTCGGAGCGAAGGGAAGAAAAACGAATCCGACCCTTGCGAACCGGTTTCGCCCTATGGAAAAAGTAAATTGCTGGGGGAGAAATTGGCCCTGTCCCACTCCCATGAGCTGCCTCTCCTCATCCTGCGGCCCTGTGCCGTCTATGGCCCCAGGGACAAAGGTTTTTATACTATTTTTAAGTGCCTCTCCAGGGGCATTAACCCTTGTCTCTCTGGCCACGATCAACACATCAGTATGTGTTATGTTCAGGATCTTGTCCAGGCGATCCTTCTGGCTGCCGAGACCCGGACAGAGAACGGGGAGATATTTTTTTTGTCTGATGGCCATGACTACCGGATGGGGGAAATTGCTGACACCTTCGCGCAGGCGATGGAGATAAGGGCGCTGAAGCTCCGACTCCCTAAACAGATGCTGTTCAGCCTGGGCTTTCTGGCGGAAGGTTTCGCCAGACTCACCGGCAAGCCTTCCATCATGAGCAGAGGCAAGGTCGAGGAAATGATCTGTAAGAATTGGCTCTGCGACATTACCAAGGCCAGGGCGGTATTGGGTTTCGAGCCCCGGATTTCTCTAGCTCAGGGAGCGGAATTAACCGTTGCCTGGTACAAAAAAGAAAATTGGCTTTAGCAATATTCTCGAATAACCATTAAAAGCATAAAGAACAATCATGGCCGGCATTGAAATCATTACTGTGGAAAGCAGATCGGAGCTTGGGGACTTCATTGACCTGCCGTGGAAAATTTATGCTGATTACCCCCATTGGGTTCCCCCCCTGAAGAAAGATGTTCGACATTTGCTGGATCCCCTCACCCACCCTTTCTGGGAGTTTTCCGAGCGGATCCTCTTTCTGGCCCGGCGTGGCTCGGAGACAGTGGGGAGGATCGCGGGCATCATCGATCGCCGTCATAACGAGTTCCACGTTGAACAGATGGGCATTTGGGGATTCTTCGAATGCGTCGACGATCCGGAGGCCGCGGCAGCCCTGTTCTCTTCCGTGGAAACGTGGGTTCGCCGGAAGGGGATGACCTTCGTGCGAGGCCCGCTCAATCCCTCCATCAATTACGAGGCGGGCTTGCTCATCGACGGGTTTGAGTATCCGCCTGCCTTGATGATGACGTACAATCCGCCTTACTACCTGAGGTTAGTCGAATCGTGCGGCTTCACCAAGGAAAAGGACCTCTTTTCATTCATGATCGAAGGTGATTACCACCTTCCCGAGTGGATGGATAGTCTTGCTGCACGGTTGGCCCGGAAAAAAACCATCCGCATCAGGCCCTTTCGGCTCAAGGAACCGGTCCCTGAACTAGCTCTGGTCAGGGAGATATTCAACGACTGCTGGTCCGGCAACTGGGGTTACGTCCCCTTGAGCGATCATGAGATACGGGAGATAGGAAAAGACCTGGTGAAAATCGCGGATCAGGACCTGGCTTTTTTCATCTATTATGAGGATGAACCCGCGGGGGTCTGCGTGATCCTGCCCGACATCAACCCGTTGCTCAAGCGTCTCAACGGGCGCATCGGCCTGCCGGGTTTGCTGAAGTTTCTCATATATCGGCGGGAGATTACCGGATTGCGGGGAATGCTCTTCGGTGTCAAGGAGAAGTACAGGCAACTGGGACTCCCCATTCTGGCTTTCAGTCACGTGTATGAGGCTGTAAGGAAGAAGGGAAATTACCGTTATCTGGAGATGGGCTGGACCCTGGAGGACAACGAGTCGATCAACTACCTGGTCGAGGAAGCCGGCGCTAGAATACACAAAAAATACAGTTTGCTGAGAAAATCGTTATGATGACTGAAGACGGTGGTAACGCGTTGAAACGGAGGGATGGACATGTCGGCTGAACATCGGATTCCAATCATAGCTTTCGTCTGGCGGCCTGAAGAGATGTGCCTGCCTGTGACCCAAATGGCGCAACGAACCGGGACCAGGGCCATCTTCGATTGTTCCATGCTGAAGGCGGAAGCACTCCGTTCTGTCTTGCGAAAAACCGGCGGTGCCTGCCCCGTCCGTGATATTAAGATTTCCGCCCCTGCCTTGATGGAACCGTCTCTGGAGCAGTTACTGCAAGAAGCAGGGGTCCAAAACATCTGGGTCGAATGCCCCAACCGGTTATTCCAGGGGACTTTTTCCGTCTTTCTCCAGAGATTGCGGCAATTGTCGCAAGTCTATTGTTGCTTTCCAATCCTCGGAGACTTGCATTTTGCGGCAACGATATTGACCGATAACTATGGCATCGGCCGCGTTGTCCTGAAAGGATGCGAGGCATCCGGATTTGTTAGCGGCGAGACGACCCTGGCGTTTTATGCAGCGGTCAAGGAGATGCTGTCCAACTCACCGCAATCAGTGGACATCCTCATCTGGGGTTCTATCTCCACCCCTGAGGCGGCAGCGGCATTGCTATGCACCGGGGCCACGGGGATCGTCTTCGAGAGTCTCCATTGGCTGACCGACCTAGTTGCCGTTGATGATGATCAGCGCCTACGACTCTCCAACCTCCGCCTGGATTCGACCGATCTGGTCGGCCTCGACTTGCAGGTCCCCTGTCGCCTTTTCAACAAGGGCAACTCGACCGCGTTCAAGGAACTCAAACAGTTCGAAAGTTCGCTGTGCGGAGCAACGATCACGGAGGAAAACCGTCGTTCCTTCGCAGACCGGGTGCGTACCGGGGCCGTCCACCCTCTTGCAAGCAGCTTCAGCCCGGACGAGGTCATCCCTCTTGGTGTGGAGACCGCCTTTGCTGCGTCCTTTGCCGAACGTTTCGGGACGAAGACCGAGGTAGCTGTCCAGTCCTTCATGGATGAGACTCGCAGCCTGTGCCGCCTGGCTGAGGTAAAAAAGGATTTCTTTCTGGACAGCCCTGTAGCCGCAGAGATGGGAGTCACATATCCCTTTATCCAGGGGGCCATGTCCTGGATCTCTGATGTCCCGGAGTTTGCCGCAAGGATTGCCGAGGCCGGTGGACTGCCTACCATTGCCCTTGGCCTCATGGACGCTCAGGCCCTTGATCAGAGGCTGGGACGCCTGCCGGAGATTATGGCAGGACGCCCTTATGCAGTGAATATCATCTCTCTGGCAGAGAATCCTTGCAGGGAGACCCAACTGGCTTGGATAAAGAAACACCCGCCCCGTTTTGTAGTGATCGCAGGCGGTGATCTCTCGCCTTTAAAGGAATTGCTGGAATGCGGCCTGGAGGTCATATATATCGCCCCTGATGAGGCCCTGTTGCAGCTCGCCCTTAAAGCCGGCGTCCGCTACTTGATCTGCGAGGGGTATGAGGCCGGCGGGCACGTGGGGCGCCACAGCACCCTTACCCTGGCGCAAAGGGTGTTGGATCTGAAACGACAAAAACCAGGCCTGTTTCAAAAGTGTCGCATTATTCTTGCCGGGGGAATCTGCAATCGGGAGACCGCATTCATAGCCGCTATGCTCGGAGCGGATGGTATCCAGATGGGCACCGCGTATCTGGCCACCCGGGAGATCGTTGAAACGGACGCCCTGACCGCGCTCTATCAGCACATGATCCTGGAATCGGTTCCGGGCGGAACGGTCGTTTCAGGCCAGGCCACCGGGCTTCGGGTACGATCCTTGCGGACCCCGAGAACGGAGGCGGTTTTATCCCTGGAGAGGGAGTTTGCCGCGGGGCACCAGGACGAGCACTCCTTTCGCATGAAAATAGAAGAAATGACGGCCGGGAGCCTCTTTGCCGCGGCCCACGGCATGAACAGACCTGGCGGGGCGCCTCTCGATGAGTCGGCCTGCCGGGAACGCGGCCAATTCATGAGCGGGGCCTGCGCCGGCCTCATCAGTAATGTCCTGGATCTGCCGACCTTCCATCGCGAACTGGCCGTAGGTCCTCTTTTGTTGCATCAGCCATTTGAAGAGGCAGCCATCGAAAAAATAACGGCAGCTTCATCTGAACCTTCGCACCCCATAAAAACCACATCCCCCGTGTCTGGCCATGGACTGAAGCAGAGAACGGTGTATAGAGCTGCCCATGAAAGGGTTGCCATCACCGGCATGAGTATTCTCAATACCTTGGGAAAAAGTCCGGATGAGATCTGGACTGCCAGCCTGGCCATGAAAAGCGGGATTACCCTGGTCCCGTCTTCCCGGTGGGATCACGAGCGTTTTTATGACCCCCGCCCGTTCGTCCCGGACAAGACTTACTGCAAGGTGGGCGCCTTCCTGGACTTTCGGATCTCACGCAATGAACTCGGGATCCCCCCCCATGATTTCCGGACCATGACCGAATCCACCAAGACCACCATGTGGCTGGCGGAAAAAGCTATCCGGGCATCCGGCATCCTGGAGTCAGACATTCCGCGGGAACGAATCGGGGTCCTCATTTCCCAGAATTCGGGAGAAGCGGCGGAGCCCCTGACCGATTTGATCATAAGGGGATACGTGCATGACATCCTCGCCTGCATCAGAAAGGCCGTTCATCTCACACCGGATCAGTTGAGTGCCATCGAAAGCGAGGTGAAGTCCGGACGCACGCCCCCGGACGATACTACCCTCCTGGGCAGACTCAACTCCGCAGCGGGCGGCTTTATCTGCAACCGGTACGGGTTCATGGGCCCCAGTCATTCTGTCTCCGCAGCCTGCGCCACCTCACTGGTTGCACTATACAGCGCTTTCCAGATGATCCAAAACGGCATCATCGATGCAGCCATCGTCGGCGGGGGCGAAGAGCATCTCACCCACCTTCATTTTGTGGAATTCTCCGCCCTGGGCGCTCTTTACGGGTTGTCAGGACAGGAAAGGCCCGCTCACGAGACCTCCCGCCCCTTTGATGCCGAACGAGACGGGATGGTTCTGGGTGAAGGCGGGGGCATGATCGTCATTGAGCGGGAAAGTTTGGCCCGGGAAAGAGGGGCGCCTGTCCACGCCGTCATCACGGGCATGGGAGCAAGCAACAACCATCTGGGCATGGTAGAGTCTTCCAGTGTCAGCCAGGAGCTCGCCATCCGCGCCTCTTTCAAAGAGACACCCTATGGGCCTGATGCGGTTGACCTGGTGGAATGCCATGCCACCAGCACCCGGCAAGGCGACGGACAGGAGGTCCAAGCCCTGCGGTCCTTCTTCAATTCCTCCAAGCGCACAGTCCTTACCTCGCTCAAGTCCCAGATCGGACATACCCTTGGCGCCTCGGGTATCAACAGCCTCATTCGAGGAGTTATGTCCATGAAAGCCGGGGTTTTCCCCCCTACACTCAATTATATAAATCCAGACCCGGAAATAGGCCTGGAAGGATCAGGGTTCTTCGTCGCCCCCGAGCCGTTTGACTGGCAGTGTGGAGCGGGCCGGTTAAGAAGGCTTCAGGTCAACTCTTTCGGGTTTGGAGGTTCCAACTATGTGGTGCAGTTGGAGCAGGCCAGGGATGAAGAAGCTGCGATCCTGGTATTGCCGGGCGGTGCGCCCGGTCTCGCCCGGGAGCAAGCTGCCGGCACCTCGGATTTACATGAAGAGCCGAATTCCGCAGGAGATGCAAGTTGTGGGCCTCCTGAGCTTCAGGGCGTCTCTTTCTTCCGGACAGAGGTCGAAGGCCTCCACTGCCGGATGGCCGTTGTGGCGCCATCCGAAGAGGAGGCGCTCACGGTCATCGAGAGGTCGGCCTCCATTATCAAATCGGGATTTGTCTCACCCAAGGCATTGAGGTCCCTGGCGCAGCAGGGAATTTTTATTGGCCGCGAGGATCTGCCGGTGCGGCCGCTCGCCTTGGTATTTCCCGGACAGGGATCACAGTATAACGGAATGGGACGGGAACTCTATGAGTCTTTTTCCGTGATCAGAGAGTGGATGGATAGGGCTGCAGATGCAGCAGAATTTGATCTCCTTCACCTGATGTTTCACGACCAAGAGGAAAATCTTGCAAAAACCCGGTGGCAGCAACCGGCCATGTTTGCCATGGAACATGCCATGGCCCGATACCTCATGACCCTTGGTATCCATCCAGTGGCCATGGCCGGCCACAGCCTGGGCGAGTTGACCGCTTTGTGCCTGGCCGGTGTCTATTCCCCGGAAGACGGGTTTCGCATCGTGAACAAGCGGGCCCTCTGCATGGACAAGGCCGCCGGCATGCACGTGGACCCCGGCGTCATGGCGGCCGTGGACGTCCCCCCGGATCTGCTGCAAGAGATGATCAAGGGACGGAACGATGTCCATATCGGCAATATCAATGCACCGAACCAGATCGTCCTGAGCGGCAGCACCAAGGCGGTCAAGGATATGTGCAAGAAAATCAAGGAGATGGGATGCCGGGCCACCCTCCTGCGGGTCAGCATGGCCTTCCATTCTCCTATCATGAAGGTCATCCATGATGAGCTCGAGGCGTACATTGCCTCCATTCCATTTCATTCTCCACAGATACCCGTCATCTCCAACAAGACCATGGCGCCGTATCCAGCAGATCCCAATGAGATCAGGCGCATCCTGATGGCCCACCTGGAATCTACCGTCCATTGGATGAATAATGTCCAGACCCTTAGCAATGACTATGGAGTCGGGCTCTTCGTGGAGGTGGGCCCCGGCGATGTCTTAAGCAATCTCATCGCCGACACGCTTCCTGAATCGATATGTATCCAGACGTCCATTCCTGCTGAAGAGGGTTCTACCTACAGGACCGCCCTGGCGCAGCTCTTTGTGCAAGGGTCTCTGCAGGTTGCAGGAGAACCGAGGCTTGTTTCCCTGCCTCCATTCAGGAAGGCTGCCGAATCTCACCCTGTGGCCCCAGCACCAGGATCGCGATCGTCAAAACCCGGGATGGTGGGCGTTAACCCGGTGGAAAGAATCATTCAAAGGGAAATCAACCGATTCGTGATGGAGACCTTCGGCCGCTTTCTCAAGCCCAACATCCTGGAAGCCATCCGCCAGGAACTTGATCCGACATTCCAGGAGGGCGAGCTCTCATCCCTTATCAATTCCATGCTCGGGGATTCCGGGCTTCTCGAAGACCGGGGGCTGGACTCTTCCGGCAAATCGGCATCCCCGCCTCTTGCTCGTACCCCTGCGGTTCCGCAATCGGCCTCACCTCCCCTCGGTGAAACGTCTGCATTCCAAACAGCAGGTACCAGCCTGCAGCCGGCCACCAAGTCTGTTACTCACGGCCCAGTGGGGGATGGGGCCTCGGATTCCAAGTGGAATGAGGGCCAAGATATTACAGAGAGGCTCATTCACATCATCATGGATGCGACAGGATTCAACCGGGACGAAATCCAGCCCGATATGGATCTGAGGCGCGACCTCTCCATCCGCTCCAGCCGTCTGCCCATCATCATGGATGCCGCGGAACAGCAATTCGGCATCACCATCGAACTGGAGGATTTTATCGGCGTCCGTACCGTGCGGGAAATTGCTGAGAAGATTTCCGATCTGGTCGCCGGGAATGAAGGTCCCACCCCTTCAACCGCCAAGGCGGTTCAAGCCGGCACTCCAGTCGCGGAGGGACAGGCCGTCCCTGCCCTTGCCGGGTCGCCCCAGCATCAGGACCGACCAGGACCATATAGAAACGCTTATTCAAATCATCATGGATGCGACAGGATTCAACCGGGACGAAATCCAACCCGATATGGATCTGAGGCGCGATCTCTCCATCCGCTCCAGCCGCCTGCCCATCATCATGGATGCCGCGGAACAGCAATTCGGCATCACCATCGAACTGGAGGATTTTATAGGCCTCCGCACGGTGAGGGAAATTGCTGATAAAATTTCCGATATAGTCGCCGCAAAAACAGGTGCCGGCCTGCCATCGGCCGACAAGGCGGCTGACCCCGGCCCGTGCGGCAATGAAACCCTGGAGCCCTCGGAGGAGGCGAGTTTAAAGCGGCTCGTATTCCATTGTGTTCCGGCGGAATTGTCGGCATCGGCGCCGATAGAATTAGGCCAAGGCGAGGCAGTGGCTCTTGCTCTCACCGGACAGGAATGACGATATTGCCCAAAATGTCCGGAGAGATATTCCGGCAGGATTACGGGGTTGACACCTTCCCACTGCTCTTCATGCCGGCGAAAGGTACCGGACAGGAAGGGTATGATATTTTGACGGATGAAGGGTCTCGCCAGGTATCGGAGAAAATAGCGGGTTTAACAGCCCTGGCCGGGATGGTTATCACCTTGCCGCAAGGCTGGTCGGGAAAATTAAGAAGCATGGAGGATGTTTCGCGGCTTTTGAGGGGACTCTTTTTACCTTTGCAGACATTTCTGCAATCACCGGCCAAGAAATTCGTGGTGCTTATTCATTGCAGAGATGATGCCGAAACTCGCGGTCGGCTGCTGGCGGAGGGGATGCTCGGAATGTTCCTGAGCGCAGCGCAGGAGTATACATCGGTCCAGTTTCGCACCCTGGAAATCGACAAGAAAACCGACCTTCGCGCTGCCTTACGCGATGCTTTGGACAGAGGATACCCGATGGTGGAGATGATTCATCGTGAGGGCAGGGTTTTTACCTCGGAGGGGCACGTCGCCCCGTTGCTCTGCAGGGATCTGTCACGTCTTGATCTGAGCCCTGGAGACGTTGTCGTCATGTCCGGGGGCGCAACCGGGATCGGCGCCCACCTGGCCCGCAGTCTGGCGCCCTTTAAGCCCCGCCTGGTCTTTCTGGGGAGGACGCCTCTCGATCCAGGCATGAATACCGTGAACTCCCTGTTCCACGCATCCGCCTTCGGAGTCTTCCGCTCCCGCGGACAGGGCCCTGGAGATTACCCGGACCCTGGCGGATCTGCACGCCGCAGGGATCGAGGCAACGTATCATACCTGCGATGTCGCTGACCCCGAGGCGGTCCGTGCCGTCATGGACGAGGTGGCGAATCGTTATGGCAAGATCCGTGGGATCATCCATGGCGCCGGGGTCCTCAGGGACGGTTTCCTCAGCCAGATGACCCCGGATGATTTCTCCATGGTCACGGACATCAAATTCCTCGGGGCGTGGAATCTCTTCCTGGCTGCCGAGAAGGCCGAGTTGAGGTTTTTCGTGGGCCTTTCCTCGGTGGCAGCGATCCAGGGGAATCCCGGCCAAACCAACTACGCGGCAGCCAACCGGATGATGTCGGCCTTGATCAGAACCCTCCGGCAGAAAAATGGTGCCATCCGGTTCAAGGCCTTGATGCTTCCTCCGATCGAAGGGGCAGGCATGGCCGAGGATCCGGATATGCGGGAGCTGATGAGGAGAAAGGGCGTATCGTACATCCATGTCAATGAGCTGGCAGGGCTTTTCTGCCGGGAACTGTTCGTTTCCCCGGACGACGATTGGGTGCTGTTCATGAGGACACTCCCCGCTGTGAAGACGGCACGGCTCATGACATGACCCGTCCTCTGCCCTATGGAGAATTGGATGGAGGCACCGCGGCCTTCAGTCCCGGGGACTTTCCCATGATCGAGGGGATCTCTAGCCTGGACATCCGGCGGGAACAACTCGAGGCTTTCAGATCCTTCTCCCGGGAAAAGGATCTTTGGATCGAGGATCACAGACCCTTGACGTTCGTCAAGCATCCCCTGGTCTCAGCCGCCATGTTTCTGGAGACATTCATGGAAGCGGCCCGGATACTGTATCCTTACCTGCAGGTGCGGGGAGTTCGCCAGGTGCGGTTCATGGACATGATCCAATGTCCGCCCGGGGTTCCGCGGCCTTCCAGGATCTCCTGCCGTCGAGTCGGTACCAATCTTCCGGAGGTATGTGTGCGAGGTCTCTCTTGCGGCACAGGAGATCTCTCCGACCGGGAGATTGACCGACCGCTTCTCCCCGCACTGTCAGGGCCAGGTGATCCTTGCCGGCGGGGATGGCGGAGACGGATATCTCGGGGAGGGGTTTCCGGATTTTCCTGTCCGGCCCGACGAACTGCGGACCAGTGCCCATGGATCAGAAAAGGTACTGCAATGGTACAAGGACCACAGCGGCCTTACCGGCAGGTATCGCGTGCTGGAGTCCCTTGACGGTGCAGGTCCGGGAGTGGTGCGGGGACAAACCATATACCGGCAGACAGGTGATTTCGCAAATCTGGCCAACGCGCAGTACCAATACTCTCCCTACCTTTTCGAAGCCCTTTTGCAGTTGGCCGGCTTCTACTGCATGGCCATGAAGATGCCGGAGCAACGATCCCTGATTCCCATGGAGATCGGGGAAATGTGGTTTTGCCGAAAATGCCGGGAGGGGGAGCGGATCACCCTGGAGGCCCGCATGCGGGCAGAGAACGAGCAAGGCCTCAGCTGGGACGCCAGAGGAGTTGACGAACAGGGTCGCACCATCATGCAGGTTGCCGATATGCGGATGCAATGGGTTTCAGAATGAATAATGTCGATGGTTGGAGATGTCTTTCTATCTCACCCGATGAACGATTACCAGAGAGTGGATGTGGCGAAGAATATGCCAAAATATAACCGTCCATGCCGTGAGTTTTGATCGGCAAGGGGGGCAGGCATTCTATGCCTCCTTGCCGGGCCGATGCCGAAACCTGCAAACAGTACCGGGCCAACGGGGCAGGAGACAGGAATCATCTGGCCTCCGTCCTCCTGGACCACGTTGCGGCGATGGAAAATCCCTCTCTGGAAAAGCCGGCTTTCCTTCGATAAAGCGGCTTTCCCGATTCACGTGGTCCACGGCCCGCTCGGCCGGCCCCATCTCCTCTTGGGAGAATATCGGGTCCCGGCCATCTCCTTCAGCGAGGGTGGCGGGAGAGTCTGGGCCGCTCTTTGCGGGGATGAGTCCGATATCGGCATTGATGTGGCAGCGGCCGATGAATTCCAGGGAGAATATCCCTTGCACCGAGTTTTTCATGACCAGGAGCTGCAGCATGCATTGAGGTTGACAGGCGGAGATCGGGAAAAAGCAGCAGCCCTGCTCTGGTCCATCAAGGAAGCGGTGGTCAAGGCCCTGGGATGCGCGTTCCACCTGGTGGCGCCCCGACAAGTCCTTGTCTATCCAGCCCTGAGCGGAAACGGGGGGTATACTTTTCCAGTGGGCTTATCAAGGCAGGCCCTGGTGCGGTCTCCCTCCGCTGCCGGCAGCTCCATCCGGGTGCGTTCGTTTCCCCGGGAAAAGTTGTGGCTTTCCATCGCCTTTTTGAAGGTCAATTCATGACAAAAGAAGCTGAATACGCCATCGAAGTCGAAAAACTGACGAAGCGCTACGGGGATTTGGAGGCGGTTAATGACATTTCGTTCAATGTCAGGCAAGGCGAGGTTTTCGCCTTGCTGGGCCCCAACGGAGCCGGTAAGACCACTACCGTCGAGATAATCGAAACCACCCGCAGGCCAACCTCGGGGATCGTTCGTCTGCTCGGGATGGACGTCACAAAGGAAAAGCGCAACATCGTCCCCCGCATCGGGGTCCTGCCCCAGGGGTTCAGCTCGTTTGACCGGATAACGGTCAGGGAGACCTTGCAGTATTACTCGCGGCTCTTCAGTAGCAGAAACGCCGATATCGACGGGCTGATAGAGCTCGTGAAGCTCACGGATAAGGCCCGGGAGCAGTACATGAGCCTCTCCGGGGGGTTAAAGCAGCGACTCGGAATCGCCATTGCCCTGGTCAACGACCCCGAGGTGGTGTTTCTCGACGAGCCGACCACCGGACTCGACCCGCGCGCCAGGCACGAGGTGTGGGATGTCCTGGTGGGCCTGAAAAAGCAGGGAAAGACGGTATTTCTCACCACGCACTACATGGAGGAAGCCGAGCTGCTGGCAGACACGGTAGCCATTATCTCCAAGGGCAGGATAATCGCCATGGACTCTCCCGAGCATCTCATGGCAAGCAATGCGGATTACCTGATCCTCACGCTCCAGGGCGTTGATGAAAAAGCTTTTGAGGTCGTTGGGAAGATGGGCTTTGATCCGCAACTTAGCAACCACAAGAACATTACGGTGAGGATCAATCGCATGGACGACATCCGCAATATATTGAACGCCATGGACGATGCCGGGGCGCCGGTGCTCAGCATGGACGTTCGCAAGCCCAACCTCGAACAGGTTTTCCTGAAGCTCACCGGCGAGGCGCTCCACGAAGGCGCCGCCGAGGAAAAGGGGGCAGTATGAATTTGCGCGTTGTTGCCGCAAGTCTGGTCATAAGCTTCAAGAGCTTTTACCGCGAAAAGACCACCATGTTCTTTACCTTGACCTTCCCGATCATGCTGATCCTGGTGTTCGGCACCATTTTCATGGATGACGACAAGATCAACTTCAACCTGTGCGTGCAGGACCTCGATCAAACCGCCACCTCGGCGGAGATCTCCCAGGCCCTTGACTATACCGGCAAGCTCCAGATAACCCAGGTTGATCCGGCCATCGACGCCACCCAGTACGCCAAGGACAACCAGGTCAACCTTGTCCTCGTGATTCCCAAAGGCTACGAAGAAGCTTACGGACGAATATCTGCAATCAGACTATCCCAGCGCCTTCGTTACCTTCACGTATATCTACGACCCCAGCTCAGTCTCGGTGGTTGATAAGATGCAGATCCTGGAGATGGTGTTTGCCAGGCTGAACCAGGGGCTGACCGCAATGCCGCCGTTCATCAGGACGAAGACCGTATCGATACACACCCGGAAATACCGGTTCATCGAGTTCTTCATCCCCGGCATCATCGCCATGATGGTCATGACCGAGAGCATGTTCGGCACGGTGAACGTGAATACGGAGCTGCGGCAGAAAGGCATCATCAGGAAGCTGGCCACCACCCCCATCACCCGTACCGACTGGATCGTGTCGAACATTCTGTACCAGTTCATGCTCGCGGTCATCGCCACCACGGCCATGCTGCTGGTGGGCTATGGTGTGTTTGACGTCAAATTGCAGATAAACGCCTGGCTGCCGTTGTTCATTGTGCTTGACGTCTTCATGTTCGTCGGCATCGGCATGCTGCTCACCCGCGTCGTGCGGGAGGCGCAGAGCGCCGCCGCCGCCGCCAACGCCGTTGCCTTTCCGATGATGTTTCTCTCCGGCAGTTTCTTTCCCCTGGAGATGATGCCGCGCTTCCTGCAGACCTTCGCCAAAGTGCTGCCTCTGTACTATGTCAACGAGGGCCTCCGGGCCTCCATGGTGTTTCACGACAACATGGCCTCCCTGCGTTACGCCGCTATCTTAGGAGCTCTCGCTACCGCGGTCTTCATCGTGGGCATAACGGCCACTCGATGGGAGGAGAGCAAGTAATGGGATTAGCACTCACAGAGCACCGAATCTGCTTTGTTATTGCCCTGTTCGCATACGGATGTATAGCGCGAACAGAACGATGTCGCGCATCTCCGGCACCCTGCGAGTGCTGCTTACAGGGTGCCGAGCAAGCGGCAACGAGGCAAGCGCTTCTCCCCACGTCGATAAACGGTTAGAGGGTACTACAGGTAAGCGAGCCTGCGAGACTCCGAAGGAGACGCGGTGCCCTTTTGTGACAGCTTACGGTCAGTCTACCGCCGGCGCACCCAATCGCAGCTGAGGCAGGTCGGAAACCCGCGATAGTCGAGCTTGCCGAAGTTCCTCCTGATTGCGGCCAACGTCGGCCCATTCCAGATTTCCCTTAGACTCTGGGAATTCACATCTCCTACGCCCTGAACGCCATTGTAATCTACGCAACAGGTAACGGCCCTGCCGTTGCAGAGCACCGACAGGGCTGACCAGGGGTAAAAACAGACAGACACAATCCTTTTTCCCAGAACGTTGTACGACTTCCCGCCGCCAAAGTTGTCCAAAGAGCTGATATTCATGCAGTCGCCGCTATTTTTATCCGGCAGAGAACGGTACAGAGCTTGAAACTCCTCGCTTCTGGCCCCATTGGCTTCCTGGGGCAGGTATTGCAGGATCAGCTTCGGGGTCTTTTCCCCCAGTTCCTTCCTTATTCTCATAAAGTCTTTGATGTTTTGCAGCGTCACCTTGAAATCCAGCCTTCTCATGGTGGCGTTATATGATTGTTCATCGGTGCCGTAAAAACTGATCTTCATCCTATCCAATCCCGCATGAATGATCTTTCTCGATGTCTCGGGGAACAGTAACGATCCATTGGTCACGATATAGGTATGCTTTATCCCGCAGGCCTTGGCGAGCGCGATTCTTTCAGGCAATAATGGATCCAGAAGCGGTTCGCCGAACCCGTGCAGATGGACGACGGGTTTTCGGCGCGCACTGGAGAGTTCTGCCATGATCTTTTCGAATAAGCCAAACTCCATGAAGCCGTGTTTTCGGGTCAGCGTGTCGCGAGGGCACATAACACACTGCGCGTTGCAGCAGTTGGTATTCTCGATCAGTAGCACCGAGGGCAAGGGGAGGTGGTGTCGGTAATATGGATAATAAAGCAGGGGGGTCCGGGCCAATGACGTCAACAGGCACTTTGTTATCTTGTCCCGGATGTTCAGAATCATGTTGCCTGCTTCGTTTAGTCGTAACCGTTCGGGGAAAATGCAACTCTTTCTCATTGCCGGTAAACGGTTACCGTTTAGTCATGCTGCAAGGCTTCCAGCTCCGCAACGACAACATCCAGGGTAAAACGAATCTGTTCGGGCGTATGGGTGCAGTTGACAAAAAAGCGCAGCCGGGCAAAGTTGTCAGGAACTGCCGGATAGACCATGGGCAAGACATCGATCCCCTGCTGGGAGAGGGATTGCGAGAGTCTTGTCGCCTTCAGGGAATCTCCCACGATCAACGGAATTATAGCGGAATCGCAACTGCCGGCGCCGGTATTGAGACCCCTTTCCCGAGCCAGCAGATGAAAAAGCCCGGCGAGTTCATGGAGGTGCGTCACCCGCTGCGGCTCCTTCCGCAACAAGCGAATGGCGGCCAGGGCTGATGCGACATTCGGCGGCGATATGCCCACGCTGTAGACGAAGCCCGGCGCCGTGTATTTCAGGTATTCGATGAGGGCCCGGGAGCCGGCGATGTAACCTCCGCAACTGGCAAAGGATTTGCTCAAGGTGCCCATCCAAAGTTCCACATCGGCGGGATTGACACCAAAGTGCTCGCCAATCCCCCTGCCTCTTTTCCCCAATGCCCCGATGGAATGGGCCTCGTCCACCATGAGAAGGGCACCGTACCGTTTCTTTATCTTGATAAACTCCGGAAGTTCAGGGATATCACCATCCATACTGTAAAGGCCTTCGATAACCACGAGGGCCCGTCGGAAACGGGGTCGCGACTCCTTGAGAATCGTGTCCAGGGCTCGCCAGTTGTTGTGCGGAAAAGAAAGAGACGTTGCCTGGGAGAGCCGGCATCCCTGGAGAACACTGTTGTGGATCAGGGCATCATGAATGATGAGGTCGGATTTGCCGAAAAGATGGCCGATAGTGGTCACGTTGGTGGCATGGCCGCTCACAAATACCAGGCTGTCCTCGGTACCAATCAAATCGGCGATTTCTTGCTCAAGCTCCCGATGCAGGGGCCTTTCGCCTGAGGCAATACGGCTTGCCGAAACGGACGTGCCGTAGCGGTCGATGGCGTCTTTGGCGGCTTGCGATACGACCGGATCTCCGGACATACCCAGGTAATTGTACCTGGAAAATGAAATGAACTCTCGACCTGCGGCAATGGCGCAATTGAAGTCGACCCCTTCGTGCACCCGGAAGTAAGGATTGTCGATACCCCGCGCCTTCATTCCCTGGATGATCCGCTGCAGATTCCGGTATTCGGGGTAGTCCGCAAACGGCAGGTACTCCGGTTGTATCTTAGGGGCCTTGCCATGGACGTCAGCCTTTTCCGCCGGCTCTCCGGATTGACGGCCGGATGAAAGCAGCTTTCCCAAAGGTCCGTCTTTGGCTTCAAGTCCTCTTCCCGACGTCCTTTGCCAGAGAACATGCGCTGTCAGGTCGGAAATACCAGCCCCCAGAAAGAGCGCCTCAAAGGGAAACTCGATTCCCATCTCTTCTTCAATGTCCGTCTTCATCTCCATTGCCATCAAAGAATCAATGCCCATCATATTCAGGGGACAGTGCACATCCACCCTGGAGAACGGGATCTTCAGGAGGTCCGCCACCTTTTTGGTAATATAATGCTCAATGGCACGGAAGAACTCCGACGTATCTTTTGTCTCCATGTCATCCGATTCCAACAAGTCGAGCTTAAGTGCACGGCCATCCGGAAGGCTTGCAGCCGACGTGTCCGTTCTCATGTGGCCCGGTTTCCATTCGTCCCATGCCTCGTCGCGGGGTATCCTCGGCTCAACTTCCCAGGAAGGGACCGGACACTTGGCAACAACCTGCAAGTTGCCCTGGATGAAATGTTCCCGACAAAGGCGACGTTGGACCTTGCCACTGGTCGTTTTGGGAAGACTTGCGGTCTTGATGAGCGCCACCGCGTAAACCCCGATTCCATGCTCTCTTGATACACTTTGGCAAATGGATTTGACCACCGCCACTGCGTCAAGTTTTCTGAGGTGTAGTCGCTCGATCTCCTGCACCACCACCAACCGTTCATCACCCCCGACTTCAACGGCGAACGCCACCCCGCAGCCTGGCCGCAAGGCCTCATGGCTTCTCTCCACGGTCCCCTCAATGTCTTGCGGATAGTAATTGAGGCCCCGGATGATAATGAGGTCCTTCAGACGACCGGTGACAATGAGCTGGCCGGCATGGATGAACCCGAGGTCTCCCGTACGCAGAAAGGGACCTTCTCCCGTATCAGCAAGCCTTGCCCGGAAGGTCTGCTCCGAATCTTCGGGCCGATTCCAATATCCTTGGGCAACACTTGGTCCAGAGATCCATATTTCTCCGATCTTATCGCGCTCGCAGAGAGTTTGCGTCTCCGGGTCGACGATCACAATCTCATGGCCCGGCAACACTTCCCCGGTTCCAACCAGCTCGAAATCGTGCTCGCTGTCTTCTGCCGCCAGGGAAAAGCGGCCGGCTATCAACGCCTGCGCGTCCACCTGCAGGAATGTCGGTTTGGCGCTTTTGTCGCATCCGGTGGCGATAAGGGTCATTTCCGAGAGACCATAACAGGGCAGAAATGCTTTTTGCCGAAAGCCGCAGGGTTCGAACGCCGCGGTAAAGCGCTGGAGCGTCTCCCACCTGACCGGCTCGGCACCGTTAAAAGCGACATCCCAACTGCTCAGATCAAGCTCTGACTTCTGCTCCGGCGTGATCTTTTGCACACAAAGATCGTAGGCGAAATTCGGCCCGCCGCTGCTCGTGCCCTTATAGCGTGAGATGGCCATAAGCCAGCGGAGCGGTTTTTGGATGAAATGCACTGGCGATATCAGGATCGCATCTCCACCTGCGTAAAGGGGCTGGATGATCCCACCGACCAACCCCATGTCGTGGTAAGGCGGCAGCCAGATTATGCCGCGCATACTCGATGAATGCCCAAAAACTGTTTGGATGGCGGCTGAATTATGGAGGATGTTTCCATGGCTGACCATTATGCCCTTGGGATTTCCCGTGGAACCGGAGGTGTATTGGAAGACAGCGGAGGAATCAGCACCTAGGGGGGGTTCCTGCCAACCATCTGCCAGGTCGTCGGCAATGGTGTCGGTTGCTATCCAGTTGAGGGTCGCCAGCCCGGGAGTCTGACCTATTTGGTGTCCGTACTTCTCCAGGGTTGAGGCGGTGGAGAGAGCCGCTGCTGGTTCTGCGTCGGCTGCCGTTGCGGCGAGGCTGGCCAGGAACCGGTTGGAATACGGGAGATTGACCGGCACGGCGACCATGCCCGCACACAGGCACCCGAAGAATGCCGCGGGAAACTCGATGCCCGTAGGGTAAAGCAAAAGGACTCTTTCCCCCGGAGAGAAACGAGATTGAAGATGTGCGGCAATGGCAAGCGCCCTCTGTTCCAGCTCACAATATGTCAGTCCGGTTTCTTGTGATTCTCCATCGTTGAGATAGGTGTAGATGGTTTTCTCTCCATGGACTTGAGCCCTTCGGCGCAGCAGGTGGATCAGGTTCGTAACTCCTGGCGTGCAACTCCTGGGGACCGGGGAGAAGTGAGCCGTATGGCTTGAATCGTCTTCCAGACTATTATACATTTCTTCCTTTTCGGTCGAAGAAACTTTTTTTGTTTCAAGATAATCCTGTCGTATATTCGCAACAAGATGTGTTTCATGTCCTTACTATTTGAAACATATAATAAATCTTTAGAGTAGTGCAACTAAAAGAATGGGGAAAGCAAGGCGTAAAGGGATAAATATTCGAGGGGCCAGACTACTTGAGAGGTTTCTCTCTAAACCTTTTTCACAACAAGTAATATAAGTTTTCATTACGATAGTTAAATCTAAAACTCACATTTTTTCAAATGAAGATAAAAGGTATTTCGGGGCAGACCATGTATTTTTATCCACCAGCTTTCATTGCAGAGCAAAAAGAAATGAGCGCCTTTCCATGTACTGGAAAGGCGCTCATTTTTATAGGGGTATGAGAAAGTAGGCAGGAAAAACTAAGATCAAATATTACCAGCCCATCATGTGCCCGCCACGACCGGGGCCGTAACCTCGCATCGTGCCCGGGCCATGTTCATATACGGAGGGGTTGTCAATCTCGGCGGCTTCCGCTTTTTTATCAAGATCTGTTTCCAGGTCAAATAGTTCTCCGGTGAGCTTTGCCACCTTTATTTCGTCAGGATTATCATTGCGCATCAAGGCGTTTAATTCACTTCTCTTAACAACAATTTCTTTGCGGACCGCACTTGTATCAACTTTGAATTTTTCCAGTGCAGCCTGGTCTTTTTCCGTTAAACCTTGACTATCTGCGTCATAGCTGCCGCAATAACCCGGTCCGTAATTGTTGTTGCCGAAATATCTGCCGCCATGGGCGGATACCGTCTGAATACCTGCAAAAGTTAATACACTTAAGAGTGCTGCTGCTGTTACCATTTTTTTCATTTTTATTTCTCCAGATTAGTTTGTTCGTGTTTTTCATTATTATCATTCACTGCCAATATTGGTAGTTCGCCTTTTGATTATATTATGCATAAGGCGTGCCAGAGTTTTATTTTGAGCCAGTATGTTTTTTAAAATCCAATTATCTCAAGGTTATGAGAGGGCTGCCAGATTGGAATTTCGGCACGGGATGATATATGAGAACGTATCGTTCCTATCCAATGGTTGAAGAAAAATAGAGAATACTCTTCACTATTGCTGCTGAAAGAATTTAATATTTTTAAATAATTACCTTTCCGAAAAGATGAAATCGTCTAAAAGAAAATTGATGGAAAATGTATTTTGATCAGTTGTTAAAGTTGAAACAAACCAATAGTTCATATTATTTGCACAATAGATGGTTTTGTCACCTCCAGGTTTTATTATGTATAAGAAGGTTTGATACCGGATGACATCATGAATTCTCTACGCTTAGCCCTAATTGTTAAATGGTTTAAATCTATTAATGTGTTTCATTTTTACCAGCGCATAATCTATTGATATTTTTAATGATTCTACTGTGCAGGCATTGAAAGGGTATTTGAAATGGGGGGATTCTACTATTTTAGTGGCTTTAAACATCCACCCTGGGGCTTCAGTTATCATAAATCCTTTGTGTTCCTCTTGTTTCATAGTAACTACTCCTATAACATTTAAAATATTAAAGCCCACAACAACTGATATGGGTGAGTGGGGATATATGTTTTTCCAATACAGATATTATTGTTTTTGCGTTACTATTTTATACAATAAGCACAGTTGAAGTTTTATCTACCATAATATTTATCTTGTAACGGATTTTGCCATAATCGTGAATTGCACAGTTGATATTCCAAATCAGGATTACTTGCCACAGGTGTGCCACGAACGCACCAAAGGGTTTTATACCCCCAAGCGCGGTGCTGTACAAGAGATGAGGGCAGGTTTCTCGAAGCCGTCATACAGGTAGAGGCTTCAAACTACCTTAAGCTGCGCTGGTAAAGAGCCAGGGTGGTGAGTGTTAAGGAAAAGGCCTCGCAGGACGGGGTCAGGTAGGATTCAAGGAGGCGAGCGCAAGCGAACCACTGATGAGGTGTCGAAAAGTTAAAGATGACGTCAAAACCGAAGGCTTGTGGTACTCCGGGATAAGTTCAGGGGAGACCTGTTTACTGCCTGGGCGGCGTCCGGCATAAAGGTGGCGCGACCTTGAAACAGGCTCTTGTATGGAACGTGAGAACCTGTCGTTCCGATGATAACGGGAGACTGTCACGTTTGGAACTGTGAGAGCCAGGGGGTGAGATTCCCCCAGCTACTCGACTCGAAGGTTTTAATCCCTGCCGTTCTTCTCTCCGGTGTTTGATGGTTATCTCAAATTACGGCAAAAGACATATTTTCGTCATTCATGCAGGTGTAAAGCAACACTGGGTCAACCCTGACAAAGCGTTACTCCAATTTTTTTTTGATTTCCTGCACATTGGGCTTGTTAAGCAACTTCACAATCTTCGGATTGGTCATCAAACCGTTAAAGTCGCCGGAGTTGATCGCCTTTATAATGGTTTCGTCCTGGAGGATATCCTGGAAGTCCGGGTCGCTCTGCAGGGACAGGATCAGCTGCATGATAGAACCATCCGCTATCATTTCTTTTTGGATCGCCATGATTTTCTGTTGGCCCGAAACCTCTCCCGGTTCAGCCGTTGTTCCTGATATATTACGGATGGTCTTAACCCTCGCATCTTCTACCTTCAAGGTTCCAAGGGCAGCAGTCTTAATGGTGTAAACCCCCTCTGTCAGTGATACCAGCTCGCCGACGATAACGCTGCCGTCAGCCAGGACGATCTCCCGTATTTCTCCGGCGTGAACTGCCGGGGGGAGAGTCATGCAAAGCAGCAAAAAAATACCACACAGTGTTTGTTTCATTGTTTTCCTCATACCGATCCTATCCTTCGCTTTTATGCGTCTCGTCTGAAATCATAGTATTGATAATCTATTTCTACCGACCTTAATTGGAGATCGGCAGTTTACATGTACATGTTAACAACATTTCTGCGATTAAGGAGGAAAAAGGTTCTATCTGCCGGGAATTGATACCAATGTGCTGTATAGGCTTTTGCAAGCGGTTCATGCTTAAACATCCAGCCCTTTTTGAAAACCTGATGCCGCGGATTGATCTCGTTTGGTTACCCTGACAAGAGCCGATTATTCATTTAAAAATCTTAACATCTAAAATATCATTGGCGAAGAAATGCAGCATCAGGGGACGTAACGCACTGTGAGCAGCGGAGCGGTAATGGAGACGGAAGGAAGATCCTCAATGCCTACAAACCCCACATCTGTAGAGAAATCGAGAATAAACCGCACCTGGAAATCCGGGAGACCGAGGCGTTGCGCTTCCCGCATTAATGGCGTAACGTCAATCGATACAAAAGTCCCAAGATCCACATCAAAAAAATTTAACGATTGAGACATCCACGGGTCAGAATCGAAGTCTTGCACCCGCAAGCCGGCAACAGGGAAAGAGACAAGATCGAGGAGCGTGGGGACAATGGAAGAAAAATTCACTTCGTTAATGAATACTTCCAGGGTTGCGGAAACTATTCTGGCGTTAATAGGTATAACATTCCCGCCGGTGGAATCGTCGAGTGGAAAATCCAGAAAAGCACGGTATTCCGGTAGATTTTGGTCAAGATCATCAATACCGAAAAACAGAGTTCCCGGTCCGTTGGTAATAGTGTAGGATTGCAGGGCAGGATCAAAGGCGATATCACCATCCGCCGGCTGATCGCTTAAGATGTCGGCCACGATTGCTGGCCGCGGACTGCTCCCGCCGTTGCAGGAAAGGGTCAACAGCATTATAGCCAAAATCCCGAGTAGTGATAGTTTACGCATTGTGTACCTCCTGAAGTAAACCCGTGATTGAACTTTACTAGGGTTATTCGGTTCTCAAGGTCTGTCGTGTTGTCATTTGCATCTTTGCGCCTGTCTCAATTTAACGCCTAAGCAAGCAAAGCCATACCCAGAGTATAACCCGGTTATGGGGTAAGTGGCAAGGAGGTTATCCTGATAAGACCTTTGCTGTAGCTGGTGCTATATATTGCAAATACAGCTTGCCACAACCGCTGGTTTTTAATGCCTGCCGGGTTTAGTCAAGCCATCGGGAGGTGCAGGGTTGACGCCCGATCCGCAACCCGGAATAAAGGAAGTTTGGCGAAAGAGTAGACGTCCTGCCCGGATAAACGGGACGGACAATCTTACAACCGGAGAAAAATACGGTATATTGTAAAAAAGGTTTGTAAGTTGGCCGGGCTCGGGGTAAGAAACCCGCACGATTGGCAACATACATAGGCAACGATCCCAAGGACGCGGCGGATTGGATGAAGCACTGGGTGGGAAAGTAGAGCGAAAAAGGGATGCAAAATGCATATTTTCGCATATCGAAAAAAGAAAAAGCTGTAACCATTTAAGATTACAGCAATCTTGAATTGTTGGTGCCGAAGGGGAGATTTGAACTCCCACAGGGAAACCCCTACTAGACCCTGAACCTAGCGCGTCTACCAATTCCGCCACTTCGGCACGCAGGCAGGAGGCAATATTAGTACGGGGGTGAAATTTGTCAAGAGGTTCTTCACGCAGCCATTTGAAATTATTTAACGCCTTGGAGAAGAGGTCGGAAAATCGGGAAGCTGCTGTTGATTTCCGGCAGAAAACGAGTCCATGAAAATATTTAACAACCTTGCAGATATTACCGCCCCCTTTGTCGAGAGCTTCGTTACCATCGGCAACTTTGACGGGGTGCACCTGGGGCACCAGATGCTCTTTTCCGAGGTGGTCGGCAGGGCCTATCATAAAGGCGGCACCAGTGTTGTGGTTACCTTCGAGCCGCACCCCCTGCAGGTGATCCGTCCGGAAATCGGCAGCAAGCTCATTTCAACCTATGAGCAGAAGGTGGAAATGATCTCGCATGCCGGCATCGACGTCCTGGTGGTCATTCCTTTTACCAGGGACTTTGCGGCAATCAGCGCCGAAGCCTTTGTTGATGATGTTTTGATCAAAACCATAGGGGTGAAGGAGCTGGTGGTTGGCTATGATTATGCCTTTGGCCGGGGACGGCAGGGGAATATTGAATTTCTGAAGGAGCAGGGGCGGCTGAAGGGATTTCCGGTCATGGTGGTGGAGCCCTTTTATGTTGAAGATATGCTGGTCAGCAGCAGCAAGATCCGTGAACTGGTGCGGGAAGGCCGGATGATGGATGTCAAGAAGCTGCTCGGCCGTTATTACCAGATCAGAGGTACGGTGCAGGAAGGCCGGAGAAGAGGCGGTCCGGTTGTCGGTTTTAAAACCGCCAACCTGCACCTGTCCGAAGAAGATCTCTGCCCGAAAATAGGAGTGTATGTCACCCAGGTCGTCTATGAAGGGAAATGCTACGGCGGCGTCCTGAATATCGGTTATAATCCGACATTCGGCGAAAACCGCCTGTCGGCCGAAACCCATATATTCGACTTCAACCAGGATATTTACGGCAAGAAAATTAAGATCAACCTGCTGAAATACCTCCGGAGTGAAAAGAAATTTTCCGGTCCTGAAGAACTCGCTGTCCAGATACGGGAGGATATCCGCCGGGCCCGGGAGATTCTGGGCCGGGCTCAGAAGGAGCTGCTGCTCTCATGCGAGGAAAAATATAACCGCTGAGCACGGGGGGTGCACAACTGAAAACGCATCCGCCGGTAATTTCCTTTTACGGGGAGTTCCGCTGCAGGTTGCACAGCGGGCTGTCAATTGTCCTTCATTTTTCATATCGTCCCTTTTTCCCTTGCGTATCCAGCTTTTATGCCTATATTGTAAGAGATTTTCCTGCCTTTACGGCGCAGCCGGGACGGACGGATTTTCGTTGATATCCCTTTTGGGCCCTGACAGGCAGCGGGTGAGAATCGATCCAGGGTATCGCCTGAAAATGTAATCGGTTTCAGACAAATAAAAGTCAGACAACAGGAGAGCAATAAAAGAAATCATGGCAGAACAAAACAAAAAGGAAGACCTGAGTAAGGTCATTGCAGAAATGGAGAAAAAAATCGCCGATAAGCCGGGATCGGTAATGGCGCACCATCATCTGGGGCTGGTCTACCGCAAGGCGGGCCGTGTTGATGACGCCGTGGCCGCCCTGGAAAAGGCCGTTGAACTTGATCCCTTTTCCGTTGAAAGCCTCATTAATCTGGGGTCGCTTTACTTTGACCGGGGAAGCATTGACAGAGCCCAGGCAGTTAACGAGCAGGCCCTCAATATAAACCGGGCTTCGGTCCAGGCCCATGCCAACCTCGGCTTGATCTGGCAGAACCGGGGCGATGCGGTGAAGGCCCTGGAGTATTACCAGGATGCGGTCAAACACGATCCGAAACTGGTGACCGTCTGGATTAACATGACCTCGGTTCACCTCATGCTCGGCAACGACGTGCAGGCCCTGGAAACCGCCCGACAGGCGGTTAAACTGGAGCCTGATTTTCCCATGGCCCAGAATAACCTGGCAGTGGCCTTATACTATAACGGCGATTATGAGGCGGCCGGGAAACACGCCGCCAAGGCAAAAGAGCTCGGATATGAAGTTGATCCGCGGTTCCTTGAAGCCTTAAACAGAGAACTTTCCTGACATGGCCCGAACGACCCTGAAGACCAGGCCCTGGTGTCCATTCTGCGGCCAGGATGTTGCCAGGCCGCAATTCCCGGATAAGCGGAAAATGGGGGAGTTTTCCCTGGGCCGCTGTGAGTGCGGCGCGGTTTATGCCAGCGATCCCACGGGATTTAATGTCGGCGCCGCTCTGGTGGAATGCCTGGTGCATGCCTGTGACGACAACTGGGACCTGGCCTGGGACCTGCTGCCGGAAGAGGACTATCTCACCGGCCGCATTGAAGATTATGACGAAATAAGCCATCAGGTGGTGGAAACCAGAAATCTGGACGGCAGAATTATCCGGGGCGTCCTCTATTTTGTCCGGCTGCAGGAAAGTCCGGCGGACCTGAAGGGCATTGCCGGAAAAAAAGATAGACTCCACGCCTCCGTATCCGGAAAACCCCGGCAGGAAACCCGGAGAGAAGAAATCCCGGATTCAAGGCATCAAAGAAAGAAAGCCAACAAGGACCTTGTACGGCAATTGGTACAGAACAGGGATGCCGACGGCCTGGTGGCTCTGTGCCTGGATGACAAGAAAACCCTGCGTCTGCTGCAGAGACAGCTCTATGAGCCTGATGAGGCAAAGCGCTGGGCCCTTGCCGCTTTCATCGGTGAGGTGTGCAGTCGGGTTGCCATGCGCAAGCCCGGCATGGTGAGCGACCTGCTGCACCTGCTCTTCGAGGCCTGCTCCGATTCAGCGTCTTCGAACTGGGGTGCGGTGGAATCAATCGGCGCCATCATCGCGGCCCGGCCCGATATATACGGCTCTTTCACCCGGCATCTTTTAGCCTATATCGGTGATCCCTCGACCCGGATCCAGGTGTTGTGGGCCCTGGGCACCATTGCCGACAAGCGGCCGGACCTGGTCAGGAACACCTCTTTTTACCAACTCATCGGACTTCTTGACAGTCCGGTTGCCGCGGTGAAGGGATATATGCTGCGGCTGCTGGGCCGCCTGCAGGCCGGAGAGGTGGCGGGCCGGATCAGGGCGCTGCAGGATGATACAACGCCTGTGACCATTTACGAGAACGGGCTGCCGGTGCAGACAGACATAGGCGGCCTGGCCAAAGAAGCACTGCGGATGATAGAAAAAGAAGGAGAAAACAACAAGTGAACGTACAGAAAAAACAACCGGAGATAACCCAGGAAACCCGGGAGGCGGAAGATCCGGCCCGGGCCGACTTTACCAAGGGAAAAGAACTGCGGGCCGCCGGCGATGATGCCCAGGCCGTTTCCTGTTTTCATAATGCCCTGGTCGGTTTTGAACAGAAGAAAGATGACAGGGGGGTGGCAAATGCCTCGGATCAGCTGGGCGATATCTGCGCCGGGCGGCAGGAGCACGAAAAGGCGATTGCCCATTATCAGAGGGCGTATGCCATATGTGACCGGGAAAATGACCGGTTCAGCCTCATCGCCCTGCAGAAAAAGATGGCCCTCTCCTGCAGGGTTCTGAAACAGTTTGATGAAGCGGTGAAAATTTATCTTAATGTGATAGATATCTATGCAGGGTATAATAACCCGGCCGGCACCGTATCCACCATGGAGGAACTGGCTGCTCTCTATCTCGAGATGGGAGACCGGCAAAAGGCGGCTGATACGTACAGGACAATCGCCTCAATTCACAAGAATTTCGGGCATAATAACCATGCGCAGGAATTCAAGGACAAGGCGGCGCAGGTTGAACAGACCGGGCAATAGGATTCCGCAGGCTGTCCGTTGCTGCCGCCGGAACAGGTCTTTAAACTTCAGGATATTGCAATGTTTACCGGTATAATTCTGGGCAAGGGTACGGTTGTTGAGAAACAATCTGCAGGCAGCGGCATGACCATGGGCCTTGAGGCGGATTTTGAACTCAGCGATGCAGCAGAGGGTGAGTCCATTGCCGTGAACGGCGTCTGTCTGACCGCCAGAAATATCGGCCTCAGAAAATTTACCGTGGACGTATCTCCCGAGAGCCTGACCCGCACCAACCTCGGCAGGCTGTCCGTGGGAAGCAGGGTGAATCTGGAAAGGGCTCTGCGTCTAAGCGACCGGCTGGGGGGGCACATGGTCAGCGGCCATGTGGATGCAGTGTCCAAAGTTCTGGAACGGCGGCGGGTGGGAGACTTTGTCCAGTTCCGCTTTGCGGTACCAACCGGGCTGGGAAAGTATATAATAGAAAAGGGTTCCATTGCCGTCGATGGTACCAGCCTGACCGTCAACAGCTGTGATGCTGAAACATTTTCCATCGTCGTGATTCCCCACACGCTGGAAGTAACGCTTTTAGGAACACGCCGGGAAGGCGACCCGGTTAATATTGAGGTTGACCTGATCGGCAAGTATGTGGAAAAATTGCTGCAGGCCGAGCCCGACGGCCGGGAAAAATCAGGCGGCGGGATCAATCCCGAGTTTCTGGCCAACCACGGGTTCATGAAATAATTGCAGGGATATGCATCCCTGCCCATGATAAATGGTACGGATTTATGGCAGTCTCCAGAATTGAAGAGGTAATTGAAGATATCCGGGCCGGCAGGATGATCATCCTGGTGGATGACGAGGACCGGGAAAATGAAGGTGATCTGTGCATGGCCGCGGAGGCGGTCACCCCGGAAGCTATCAACTTCATGGCCAGGTACGGCCGTGGTCTTATCTGTCTGACCCTTAATCGGGCCCAGGTAAAAAAGTTGAACCTGCCCATGATGGTTGAGAAAAACAAATCCCCCTTTGAAACCGGTTTCACCATCAGCATTGAGGCGAGAACCGGAGTGACCACCGGTATATCGGCAGCGGACAGGGCCCGGACGATCCAGGTAGCGGTGAGCCGGGACGCCAGGCCTGAAGATATTGTCAGCCCGGGGCATATTTTCCCATTGCGGGCCCGGCGGGGCGGTGTTCTTGAACGCACGGGCCAGACGGAAGGTTCGGTTGACCTGGCGCGGCTGGCCGGCATGATGCCCGCCGGAGTTATCTGCGAAATAATGAAGGATGACGGCACCATGGCCCGCATGCCCGACCTGGAGAAATTCGCCGCTGAGCACAATATGAAGATAGCCACCATTGCCGATCTTGTCGCCTACCGCCTGCGGCGTGACACTCTGGTGCACCGCGCTGTTGAAGCCCGTCTTCCCTCGCATTTCGGAGGCGAATTCAAGGCCATAGTATATACCAATGATGTTGACAAGCATGAACATCTTGCCCTGGTCCGGGGGGTGATCGATCCGGACGAGGAAATCATGGTGCGCGTCCATTCCGAATGCCTTACCGGCGATGTATTCGGTTCCGACCGCTGTGATTGCGGCGCCCAGCTGCAGGAGGCCATGGGTATGGTTTCCGAGGCAGGGACCGGGGTAATTCTTTACATGCGGCAGGAAGGCCGCGGCATCGGTCTGATCAATAAGCTCAAAGCCTATGCCTTGCAGGATAATGAAGGGCTTGATACAGTAGATGCCAACCAGGCTCTGGGGTTTAAGCCGGATTTGCGGGACTACGGCATCGGGGCCCAGATCTTACGTGACCTGGGCGTGCGCAAGATGTGCCTGCTCACCAATAATCCCAAGAAGATTGTCGGGCTTGAAGGCTATGATTTGGAAGTAACCAGACGGCTGCCCATCGAGATAAAGCCGGTGGCGGGGAACATTTCGTATCTGAAGTGTAAAAGGGACAAGATGGGGCATCTTTTGAACCTGCCGGAAAACACCGAGTTATAAGATAAACTGGTTCGTAAGTGTTCTCAGGTATGGTTGATTTCCGCGCCGGATGAACAATTCTTTTAAATATACAGGTATATGCAGTGCTTGCGATGTTGACTGCCAGCGAATGGACAAGGAGAAGAATTGATGGCGACTTATATTGAAGGAGATCTGCAGGCAACAGGGAAGAAGTTTGGCATAATCGTTTCCCGGTTCAATTCGTTTGTTTCGGAAAGGCTGCTTGAGGGGGCGCTGGACACCCTGCTCAGATCCGGGGCTGAAGATGAGGCGATCGACGTGGTCCGGGTGCCGGGCGCTTTTGAAATACCGCTGATGGCCCAGAGAATGGCAAAATCAGGCAATTATGACGCAATCATCTGTCTGGGCGCAGTTATTCGCGGCGCCACCTCCCATTATGACCTGGTTGCCAATGAGGCGGCCAAGGGTATTGCCGGGGTAGGTCTTGATTCGGGAGTTCCGACAATATTCGGGGTCCTTACGACCGATACCATTGAACAGGCCATTGAAAGGGCGGGTTCCAAGGCCGGTAACAAGGGATGTGATGCCGCCCTTGCCGCCATTGAGATGATAAACCTGTTGGTCCAGATCTAAGCGTAAAAATCGGCACCATCCATGGGAACCAGGCGGAAATCCAGGGAACTTGCCCTGCAGGCTCTGTATCAGGGGGAATTGTCCGGGGATGCCGGAATTCTGGATTTCGCAGAATTCTGTGCCCATTTCCAGGTAAACAAGAAAGCCATTCCCTACGCCAGAAAGCTCCTGGACGGTGTGCAGGAGAAGAAGGAAGAAATCAACGGGTTGATCAGCAGGTATGCGGAGAACTGGCGTCTGGAGAGGATGTCGGTGATTGACCGCAATATCCTGCGTCTTGCCGTCTTTGAACTGCACTTTCAGGATGATGTTCCAACCAGGGTGGCGATCAATGAAGCGGTTGAGATTGCCAAGCGGTTTGCAACCGATGATTCCGGTCCCTTTATCAACGGCATCCTTGATACCATGGTCAAGACGGAAAACCACGATGCCGGGAAAAAAGAAAATACCATATGACCGCCAACCTGCAGAGGTGACGGACTGTTTTTGCCGGTATCGGAAAAAGCGATTGCGGGCAGGTGTTGCAGCCGTAATATATGGTAATAATTTCAGGCCCCGTTGCTGTTAACGAAACTTTTTACCTTTGCACCTTTATTGCATGGCAAAAAAAAATAACAAGCCGGATGGACCAAGTTTTGGCCAGGAAGCAATAGCCGTTACCGGGCTTTTTGCCGCTGTCTTTCTGTTTTTGTGTCTGGTAAGCTATTCGCTGCCCATATTAAACGCAGCCTCGTATACGGCGGCATCCAACTGGTGCGGCACCGTCGGTCATTTCATCGCCTGGGGGCTCATGTCCCTGCTCGGCATCAGTTCCTTCTGGTTTGTCATCCTGCTGATTTTCTTCTCGGTGCAGTTTTTCTCCAGCAGTTCAGATTTTGCCAGGCTGCCCCTGATCTTTCTGGGCAGTGTCGGCATCCTGATCGCCAGCTGCAGCCTGTTGGGGATACTGTATCCCGATGCCGGAGACTTTATCGCCATCTTTAACCAATATTATCCTGCGGGCGGCATGGCCGGTACCAAGCTGGCGCATTTTCTCAAATTCTATCTGGGTACTCCCGGGGCCCTTCTGCTGCTCATGCTGGTACTAGTTTTCTCCCTCATGCTGGCTGTGCGTTTTTCACCATACTTTGTGGGTAAAAAACTCCTGCGCGCCGCCTACGGCCGCATCGGTGAAAGTTATTCCCGGAAAAACGGAGCCAGGGAAAAGAAAGAAAAAGCTGCCAGAGAGGCACCCCGGGCGCCGGTGATATCCACCGCCGTACCAAGCGTGAACGAGCCGGCGAAGATGGCGGAGGCCCGGGAAGAGGAAGAAGAGGATTTCCAGGTAATTCCTGTCTCCGCAGGCGAATACCGCCTGCCCGGCATCGGTTTGCTGGACAAGATGGATGCCGCGGACAACGAGGTTGACCTGGAGCATTATTATGAGGTCAGCAAAAAGCTTGAGGATAAGCTGAGTGATTTCGGCATCGCGGGCAAGGTCGAAGGCATCTCCCCGGGTCCGGTGGTCACCACCTATGAGTTTGCCCCGGCGCCGGGCATTAAGATAACCCGCATCGTATCCCTGGCGGATGACCTGGCCATGGGGCTGAAGGCGGAAAGTGTCAGGATTGTGGGTTCCATCCCCGGCAAGGCCGCCCTCGGCATTGAGATCCCGAATCCGAAGCGGGAGATCGTCTATATCAGGGATATTATCTCCAGTGAGATATTTAAGAACTCGAATGCCAAGTTGACCATCGGCCTGGGCAAGGATGTCGTGGGCCAGCCGGTGGTTGCCGACCTGGCCAAAATGCCCCATCTGCTGATTGCCGGTGCCACCGGTTCCGGCAAGAGTGTGGGCATCAACGCCATTATCTGCTCCATCCTGTTCAAGTCCACCCCCGATGAAGTGCGTTTTCTGCTCATCGATCCCAAGCGCATAGAGCTCTCCGGCTACGAGGATATTCCCCACCTGCTGCATCCAGTGGTGGTTGATCCGAAAATGGCCAACCGGGCCCTGCAGTGGGCGGTGCGTGAAATGGAGCGCCGCTACATATTGCTTGACGAAATGCGGGTCAAGAGTTTTGCCTCGTATAACAAGGTGGCGGAAGAAAAGCTGCCGCTCATTGTCATCGTGGTTGACGAGCTGGCGGACCTGATGATGGTTTCCTCCCGGGAGGTCGAGGAATCCATTGCCCGCCTGGCGCAGATGGCCAGGGCGGCCGGCATGCATCTTATACTGGCAACCCAGAGACCGTCGGTTGATGTGCTCACCGGCCTGATCAAGGCGAATTTTCCCACCAGGATTTCCTTCAAGGTATTTTCCAAGGTTGACTCCAGGACAATTCTTGATATGAGCGGCGCCGAACATTTGCTCGGAGACGGGGACTCCCTGTTCCTGCCGCCGGGCAAGGCCAGAATGCAGCGTATCCACGGCACCTATATCTCCGAAAAGGAAACGGAGCGGGTCATTGAATTTCTGAAAGAGCAGGGCACCGCCCGCTATGACGAATCGGTTCTCGAGGCGGTGGAAGAGGAAAACGGCAGTGACAACTCCATAGGCGATGACGAGTATGATGAAAAATACGACGAGGCCGTGGCCCTTGTCTGTGAAAGCGGCCAGGCCTCCATCTCCATGGTGCAGAGACGGTTGCGGGTCGGATATAACCGGGCGGCCCGCATGATCGAGATCATGGAAAAAGAGGGCATTGTCGGGCCGAGCGACGGCTCCAAGCCTCGGGAGGTTCTGGCCCGCAAGAGCTACTGAAAATCAAATTCTATCGCGGTATTCGGGTATTTTTAGCCGAAGGCGATTTCCGCGCCGGATGGTCATTGGCTTGTCAGCCACCTTCCGCCTGCATCAGCAGAGATATTGAACTGAAATCGTCTACGGATTTTAACTGTATCATTCAGAATACTCCGCAACGGATTTGATCACATTTCAATGTTGTTTTTTCCCGATCGGGCATATGTATTTTCTGAATCGTGACTCATTTTTTATCTTTTTTCCCTGCAAGGCATCAATTAAAAAGTTTTTTTCTTGACATTTAATTGGTGACAAATTATACATCCGTTGTCGCAAAAAATGAGTGACGGTTCAGTCAGAATTGCTTCCTGAACACTAAGGATAACAGATAGTTAAAAAATTTCATATAGTTGTGTTCAGGTATACCGGTTTCCTAGCTGCTCCATGATGTTTTGCTGAACCGGGTGAAATGGCAAATTTACTGCCGGCTGCTGAGAGAAAATACATTTTTCCCTTGACGGAAGGACCGGGGTGAACATTTTTTGTCTGTTATTCAGGCTTGCTCAGCATGAATAATCACAGAGTTAGAGCTGAGACAACCTGAGTTGGTAAAGAGTAATAAACGGGTTTCGCGCATGCGGAGCCGTAAAGGTAAATCTTTTTGAGGAGGTAAATTTAATGCCAAGCTACGTAGATCCTGAAAAGTGTGATGGTTGTAAAGGCGGTGACAAAACGGCCTGTATGTACATCTGCCCCAATGACCTGATGGTCTTGCACAAGGAGTCGATGAAGGCCTACAATCAGGAACCGGATGCCTGCTGGGAATGCTACTCATGCGTGAAAATCTGTCCGCAGGGTGCTATCTTTGTCCGGGGTTACAGTGACTTCGTCCCCATGGGCGGCCAAGTACATCCCATGAGGAGCTCAGATTCCATTATGTGGACCGTCAAGTTCCGTAACGGCAACATGAAACGGTTTAAGTTCCCCATCCGGACAACGGCTGAGGGTGCTGCCAATGCCTATCCTGACCTGAAAGGGGATAACCTGGACGACCAGAGACTTTCCACCGAGAAAGAACTCCCGAGTCCCAGTAAACTGGCGAAATAATTATTCGAGCAAGAAAACTCATATAATTTTAAGGAGGAATAAATATGGCGTTACCTAATAAGCCGTTGGGCGAACTGCCCGCCGTTGCTAATCCCGAAATTGCTGAACATGAGTGTGATATTCTCCTCGTCGGCGGTGGTATGGCCGCTTGCGGTGCTGCATTTGAAGTGAAGAAATGGGCCCCTGCCGACATGAAAATTCTGCTGGTGGACAAGGCTGCTATGGAGCGTTCCGGTGCTGTTGCCCAGGGCCTTTCAGCTATCAACACCTATATCGGCGAAAATCCGATTGAAAATTACGTAAAAATGGTGCGCAACGACCTGATGGGCGTGGTGCGCGAAGATCTGATTTACGATCTCGGCCGTCACGTTGACGATTCCGTGCATCTCTTCGAGGAATGGGGTCTGCCGGTCTGGAAGGTAGCTGAAGACGGCTCCAACCTTGACGGTTCCAAGCCCGCTCCGAAACTGACCGAAGGCGGCAAACCGGTCCGTACCGGTAAATGGCAGATCATGATCAACGGCGAGTCCTACAAGTGCATCGTTGCCGAGCCGGCCAAAGCCGCCCTTGGCGAAGATAACTGCCTGGAGCGCGTTTTTATCGTGAAACTGCTTCTTGACAAAAATAAACCGAATACCATTGCCGGTGCAGTAGGTTTCTCAACCCGCGAGAATAAGGTTCATGTTTTCAAATGCAAGGCCATGCTCGTTGCCTGCGGCGGTGCCGTTAACATCTTCCGGCCGCGTTCAACCGGTGAGGGTAAAGGCCGCGCCTGGTATCCTGTCTGGAATGCCGGTTCCACCTACACCATGTGCGCCCAGGTCGGTGCGACCCTGACCATGATGGAAAATCGTTTCACGCCGGCCCGTTTTAAAGACGGCTATGGCCCGGTTGGTGCCTGGTTCCTGCTCTTCAAGGCCAAAGTACAGAATGGCCTTGGCGAATTCTATGCCAACAGCGATGCAGTCAAGGAGGAGCTTGAAAAATTCATGCCCTACGGTGCCTCTGCCGTTACCCCGACCTGTCTGCGCAACCACCTGATGATCAACGAGCTCAGGGCCGGCCGCGGTCCCATCTACATGGCAACTGACGTTGCCCTGAACGCCTTCATTGATGCAGCACGCGCTGAAGGCAAAGATGAAAAAGAAGTGAAGAAATTCTGGAAACACCTCGAGTCTGAGGCCTGGGAAGACTTCCTTGATATGTCCGTCGGCCAGGCCGGTCTCTGGGCTGGTATGAATATCGAGCCCGAGACCGTCGGCTCCGAGATTATGCCCACCGAACCTTACATGCTGGGCTCCCATTCCGGTTGCTGCGGCATCTGGGTTTCCGGTCCTGATGAGGATTGGGTTCCGACCGTCGACGGCCCACGTTCGCATCAGTACAAGTGGGGATACAACCGTATGACCACGGTCGACGGCCTCTTTACTGCCGGCGACGGTGTTGGCGCCTCCGGCCATAAGTTTTCCTCCGGTTCCCATGCTGAGGGCCGTATGGCTGCCAAGCAGATGGTCAAGTTCTGTCGTGATCATGCAGATTTCCAGCCGGAACTGAAGCAGACCGCTCAGGAATTGACCGATGAGATCTATGCCCCGGTCAAGCGCTATCTGGAGCATGTCGGCAAATCAACCGCTGCTGACGTCAACCCCAATTACGTCAAGCCTGCCGGCCTGATGATGCGTTTGATGAAAGCCACGGATGAGTATGGCGGCGGTGTTGCCACCTACTACATGACCTCCGGCCGTCTGCTCAACATCTGCCTGGATCTTTTGGAGATGATGCGTGAAGATGCCGAGCTGATGGCAGCCGGCGACCTGCATGAACTTATGAGGGCCTGGGAGAATTATCACCGCATCTGGTGTGTTGAGACCCATATCCGTCATATTGAATTCCGGAAAGAGAGCCGCTACCCAGGTTTCTATTACAGGTCTGACTATCCAAGCTGTGATGATGAAAACTGGAAGGTTTTCGTTAACTCCACTTTTGATCCTGAGACCAAAGAGTGGAAGTGCGAAAAGGTCAATTGTATTAATATCTTTGAAACCGATCCGTGGCTCTAATATCTCTTTGAGGATCAGGTTGCCTGTTCACAGGTGATCCCCTTGTAGAGTCCGCAGAAATCGAATCTCCAGGCACCGGAAAGGTGCCTGGAGATTTTTCTATACTCGGGGGTTTTGTTGGTTGCGTTGGTTGAGATGGCTTGAAATTGCTTGACACCATTGCAAATAGCCTGTAGGAAGCACAAATCGTTTGAACCAAAATAATCAACCCCTGAATTAAGAAAAAAATATGAATGGAGGAATGGCATGACAGACGAACACACACCTGTGAGCGGTGGTATTTTAGTCGTTGGCGGCGGGATAAGCGGCCTGACGACAGCGTTGGAAGCCGCTGAGGTAGGGACCGATGTTTTTCTGGTAGAAAGGAATCCCTATCTGGGCGGCCGGGTAGCGCAGCTGAATCAGTATTTCCCCAAGCTTTGCCCCCCTTCCTGCGGTCTGGAGATTAACTTCAAACGGATCAAGAACAACCGGAGAATCCGGGTGTATACCATGACCGAGGTGAAAAATGTTTCCGGATCCGCCGGCAGTTATCAGGTAAGCCTGGAAACCAGGCCGCGGTATGTGAACAACAACTGCACCTGCTGCAATGCCTGCGCTGAAGTATGTCCCGAGGAGCGCGATAACGCCTTTAATCTGAATATGGATAAGACCAAGGCCATCTATAAACCCCACGACATGGCATTCCCCATGAAATATGTCATTGATATGGAGGCCTGCAGCAAATGCGGCAAATGTGTGGAAGCCTGCAATTATGAAGCCATTGACCTCGATATGGAAGGAAAAAGCTTTACCCTTGATGTGGCCTCAATTGTCTGGGCAACAGGCTGGAATCCATACGATGCTGAAAAGATGGAGAACCTGAAGTTCGGTCAGAGCAACGCTATCATTACCAACATGATGATGGAGAGACTGGCCGCGCCAAACGGTCCCACCGAGGGCAAAATCCTGCGGCTCGGCGACAATAAAGAGCCGGAAAGTTTTGCCTTTGTCCAGTGTGCCGGTTCCCGCGACGAGAATCATCTTGAATACTGTTCCTACATCTGTTGTATGGCAAGCATGAAGCAGATTACCTATATCAGGGAGCGGTATCCGGAAGCGAAAATATCGGTGTATTACATTGATCTGCGCACGCCGGGGAAATATGAGAAGTTCCGTGAAAAACTGATGGCTGATGAAAAAATTTCATTCATCAAGGGCAAGGTCGCGGATATCATACCTGAAGCGGACGGCGGTGTGACCGTGGTTGCTGAAAATGCTGTAACCGGAGAGAAAATTCATGAAAAAGTGGATATGGCAATCCTTGCTACCGGTATGGCGCCTGCCATCCAGGCGGAGGGCGGTGCCCTCGGCCTGCAGATGGACAGCAACGGTTTTCTGCTCGGCAATGACGACGGAGGTATGATAGCCGCCGGATGCGCCAAGAAAGCTGCCGACGTTGTTACCAGTAACCAGAGCGCGACTGCCGCAGCTCTTAAAGCCATTCAAGTGTTGAGGAGGTAGGTTCAATGGATAAAAAATACTGTGCATATGTATGCACCGGTTGCGGCATAGGAGATGCCGTCGATACAGAGGCCCTTTGCGGGGTGGTCAGCGGTGAAATGGGGATGGAGTGCAAAACACACCAGGCCTTTTGCAGCACTGACGGCCGCGCCCTGATTGAAGGGGATATTAACGAAAACGGGGTCAACACGGTGGTTATCGGCGCCTGCTCACCCCGGGTCATGCAGGACGAGTTCAATTTCGGCGATGACAAGATTACCATCCGGGCCAATCTGCGTGAACAGGTGGCCTGGTCCAATCCCCCGGATGCCGATAAGGAATATATCCAGGAACAGGCCTCCGACTATATGCGGATGGCTTGCACCCAGGCCAAGAAGACCGAGCTGCCGGAACCCTTTCAGCTGGAAGAGGTCAACCGTAGTATTCTTGTTATGGGCGGCGGCATTGCCGGTCTGACTGCTGCCAAAGAAGCCGCGGCTGCGGGCTATGATGTAACCGTGGTTGAAAAGATGGATGTCCTCGGCGGCAAAGCGCTGAACTGGCGGCACTCGTTTCCCACCAAGGCCCCGTGGACGGATATGGAAACCCCTGTTGTCAATGACTTGATCCAGGCGGTCCAGGATTCCGACAAGATCGCAGTGAAAACCGGCACCGAGGTGGCGCGGATTTCCGGCGCTCCCGGCAAATATAATGTTACCTTCAAACCTGTCGGCACCAAGGGTGAATGGGATGCACCAGCCCGGGTAACCGTGGATCAGCAGGATAAGATCGCCAAAGGGGATATGGAAGATCCCAATAAGGGCCTGAAAAGCATAATGGAAACAAATCCCGACGGCGAAAACTTCGGGGCTGTTGTATTGGCTACAGGCTGGGTGCCGGCCGACGTTTCCGAATATGAACATCTCGGGGCCGGAAAATTTCAGAATGTGGTGACCAATGTCGAGTTCGAAAAAATGGCTGCCAAAGGAAAAATTGTCCGTCCCTCTGACGGCAAGCCCGTGGAAACAGTTGCCTTTGTCCAGAGCCCCGGTGGTGGTGAGCATGACAGGGATTTCCCTTACTGCAATTCGGTTACCAGCCTGGTGGCACTGAAGCAGGCCAAGTATGTCCGGGAGGATAATCCCGACGGCCGGGCCTATATTCTCTATCAGCACATGCGAACGCCCGGCAACATGGAGCTTTTCTACAAGGCGGCCCAGAATGATGACGGCATCTTTATGACCAAAGCCAAGGTCACAAATGTAGAAGAGGCGGCCGACGGCTCTCTTAATGTTACGGCGGAAGATACCCTGATCAATGAAAATCTTGACCTGCAGGTTGACATGGTTGTCCTGGCTGCCGGTATGGTCCCGACCACCAAGGAGTCCCCGGTTGTAAACCTGGCCTACCGCCAGGGTCCCGCCTTTCTCGATCTCGATCTTTTTGACGGGTATGCGGATTCCCATTTTATCTGCTTCCCATACGAAACAAGGCGGACCGGCATTTATGCCTGCGGCGGGGTGCGCAAGGCGACAACCGTTGATGAAACCGTTGATGATGCCGTCGGCGCCGCCCTGAAGGCGATTCAGTGCATTGAGTCGACGGACCGCGGTGTAGCCGTGCATCCCCGCTCCGGTGATAAGTCCTTTCCGGAATTTTTTATGCAGCGCTGCACCCAGTGTAAACGCTGCACCGAGGAGTGCCCCTTCGGCGCTATTGATGATGATGCCAAGGGTACTCCGCTGCCGCATCCGACCCGGTGCCGCAGATGCGGAACCTGCATGGGGGCCTGTCCTGAACGGATTATCGGTTTCAAGAACTACAATGTCGATATGATCGGTTCCATGGTGAAATCCATCGAGGTGCCGGATGACGATGAAGACAAGCTGCGCTTCGTTGCCTTTGTCTGTGAAAACGATGCCTATCCGGCCGTTGATATGGCGGGCATGCGCCGCCTGGGTATAAACAACCTGGTGCGGATCATCCCGGTGCGCTGCCTGGGATCCGTCAATATGGTCTGGATCAAGGATGCCATGTCGGCCGGTATGGACGGGGCCATTCTTCTGGGCTGCCAGTATGGGGACGACTACCAGTGCCACATGATCAAGGGCAGCGAGATCGCCAGCAAGAGGATGGAAAATATCGGCGAAACCCTAGGAAGCCTGGGCCTTGAAGTGGAACGGGTTGCAGTAAGACAGGTTGCCATAAACGAATATCATAAAATTCCGGAAATCATAAACGGCTTTGTGGAAGAGATCATTGAACTCGGTCCCAATCCATTCAAGGGCTTTTAGGGATAAATTCCTATTTACAGTCGATTGGCGGTGTGGTATACGCTGCCAATCGACAAATCCAGAGGATGAGATGCTGCAACCGGTTGATGCTTAAGGGATAGGAGGGGGAAATAATCTCCTTGTGGAATTTTAATTGAGGGAATCTGGAGAAAACAGGAGGCTGAAGAATGACAATGAAAGTAGATCCTGATTTGAGTTTTATAAAATACCTGAAAAGTGCCGGTGGCGATACCTTGAAGAAATGCTACCAGTGTGCCACCTGTTCAGTTGTCTGTCCCTTGTCCAAGGACGGCAGTCCTTTCCCCAGGAAGGAGATGATCTGGGCGCAGTGGGGATTGAAGGACAAGCTCATAGGAGATGTGGATACCATGCTGTGCCACAACTGCGGCGACTGCAATACCTATTGTCCGCGCGGCGCCAAACCGGGTGAGGTGCTCGGCGCCATCCGGGCCTATGCCTATACCCATTTCGGTTATCCCCAGGGGTTGGCAAAGCTCGCCAGTTCAGGAAAAAACCTGCCGATCCTCATTGGCATTCCAGCTGTTATCGTTCTGGTTCTATGGCTCATTTCAGGTGGTATGCATATACCCGAAGGACCGGTTGATTTCGGTATGTTTTTTGGCCACTGGGATTTTTACTGGCTGACCAAAACCACCTTTTTTATTGATATTATCTTCCTGCCGGCGGCGGCTTTCGCCATTTTTGCTTCCTATAAGGGTGTTTCCGCCATGTGGAGAAAAATGACGGAAAAGATGGAAACAAGTTCCGACTTCCGGCCATCGGCCAAACAGTTTACGATTGAGTTTCTCTGGCCGTCCATTAAAGAAACCATCCAGCACAAAAGATTTTATGAATGCGGCACCAACGTTGACCGGGCAAGAGGTCATCTGCCGCTGCTGCTGGCCTTCATCGGCCTGCTGGCTGTGACAAGTTATTCTTTTATCCGCAAGGACATAGTTGGTTTGCTCAATCCCAACCTGCACGGACCCATCCCGCTGTACGATCCGTTCAAGATCCTGGCCAACATCAGCGCCATAGCCCTGATTGTCGGTATTGCCATTCTCTGGGTCAACCGCCGGAAGATGGAAGCTGAGGGCAGGACTTCCCCCACCTTTTACGACTGGTTTCTGATCGGTGAGATCATTGCTGTCGGCATAACCGGTCTTGGGGCGGAGCTCTTTCGGTGGGCGGACCTCGGGGTCTTGGCATATCTGACCTACTATCTGCACCTGGTAGCCGTTTTTATGCTTTTCTTCTATATGCCGTATACGAAATTCGCTCATATGGTCTATAGAACATTTGCCATGGCATTTGAAAAATACCGGGAAAGCAGTTACGTCCAGAAGGAAGCTTCATAACATAAGCCATACCCCGTGGCAGGATAAAAATCCGTAACAGTTTTTCCGGGAAAGGGACTTTTTCCCCTGGAAAAAAAAGGTTGATTTTTGCCAACGAACGGATTATCTTGTCACGCTTTTCTGCTGGCGTAGCTCAATTGGCAGAGCAGCTGATTTGTAATCAGCAGGTTGCGGGTTCAAGTCCCATCGCCAGCTCCAGACGAGTAGTCGCAAGTGTCGACCCGGGAAGCTGTTCATGAGAGTGGGGCGGTATCTGCGAAGGTGAAATGGAGGGGTTCCCGAGCGGTCAAAGGGAACAGACTGTAAATCTGTCGGCGACGCCTTCGGAGGTTCGAATCCTCCCCCCTCCACCATAGATCATGTGCGGGACCGGTTGGTTCAGCGCGTTATTTTATTCTGGTTCTGGCGACTCAGTTTATGGATATATTAAGGATATATATGGTATGGCGGAAACGGTCATTAAAATCCATCAATTCCTAACCGACTGATTGAAGCGGGAATAGCTCAATTGGTAGAGCATCAGCCTTCCAAGCTGAGGGTTGCGGGTTCGAGACCCGTTTCCCGCTCCAATTAATTCTCTGGAATGCATCTGTCCGCCGCACTAAAGAGAATTCAGGCTTATGCCGAGAGGGGAGGAGGGCTTTTAAGCCCACGTAGCTCAGGCGGTAGAGCACTTCCTTGGTAAGGAAGAGGTCACCGGTTCAAGTCCGGTCGTGGGCTCCAGTACAAGACATATTTTCAAGATATTGGAGCCGTTGGATCACTAATACTAAGAAGGATTTATCATTGCACAGGAGAGAATGGCATGGCAAAGGAGAAATTTCAGCGAACGAAACCGCATGTAAACGTAGGCACGATTGGTCACATAGATCATGGCAAGACGACGTTGACGGCAGCGATCACGCGTGTATTGGCGACCAAGGGCCAGGCGCACTTCACCGCCTTTGACGAGATCGACAAGGCTCCTGAGGAGAAGGAGCGCGGCATCACGATTGCCACGGCGCACGTGGAATATGAGACAGCCAAGCGTCACTATGCGCATGTGGACTGTCCGGGCCATGCCGACTACATCAAGAACATGATCACCGGTGCGGCGCAGATGGACGGAGCGATCCTGGTGGTGGGAGCGGACGACGGCCCGATGCCGCAGACGCGGGAGCATATATTGTTGGCCCGCCAGGTAGGTGTGCCCGCCATCGTGGTGTTTTTGAACAAGTGCGACATGGTGGACGATCCGGAGCTGATCGAGCTGGTGGACATGGAACTGCGGGAGCTTTTGGACAAGTATGAGTTTCCGGGCGACGACACGCCGATCATCCAGGGCAGCGCCTTGAAGGCGTTGGAGAATCCGGAGGACGAGGCGGCGACGAAGTGCATCTGGGAGCTTATGGATGCGGTAGATGATTTTATTCCCGAGCCGCAGCGCGATGTAGACAAGCCGTTTCTGATGCCGGTTGAGGATGTATTCTCGATTTCCGGCCGCGGCACGGTTGCCACGGGCCGGGTAGAGCGCGGCAAGGTCAAGGTGGGCGAGGAAGTAGAGATAGTAGGAATCAAGGCGACGCAGAAGACAACGGTGACGGGAGTTGAGATGTTCCGCAAGCTTCTGGACCAGGGCCAGGCGGGCGACAACATCGGCGCTCTTCTGCGGGGTATAAAGCGTGAGGATATCGAGCGAGGCCAGGTACTGGCGGCGCCTGGTTCGATCACGCCGCATACGAAGTTCAAGGCGGAGTGCTATATCCTGACGAAAGAGGAGGGCGGCCGTCATACGCCGTTCTTTAACGGCTACCGCCCGCAGTTTTACTTCCGGACCACGGATGTGACCGGGGTGGTAACGCTGCCTGGCGGGGTGGAGATGGTAATGCCCGGTGACAACGTCACGATCGAAGGCACCCTGATCACGCCGATTGCCATGGAGAAAGAGCTGCGCTTTGCCATCCGTGAAGGCGGGCGTACGGTCGGCGCCGGCGTTATCAGCGAAATTATCGAATAGGACACCGTATACGCGAGTCCGGTGCCCTTTAACATACGGAATGGAACAGATTTTTATCAGGTGCAGTTATGAGAAATATAGTTACTTTAGGGTGTACCGAGTGCAAACAGCGGAATTACACCACGACAAAAAATAAGAAGAACACGCCGCATAAACTGGAATTCAAAAAGTATTGCCGGTTCTGTCGGACCCACACCCTACATAAGGAAACAAAATAACCGGGGTAGGCCAGTAGCTCTAATTGGTAGAGCACCGGACTCCAAATCCGGGGGTTGGGGGTTCGAGTCCCTCCTGGCCTGCCATTGAGCAGTATTTGTGAATGAACTGGCCGGGAGAGGCTAAAAAAAACAGTAACTTCCATGCAACGCAGCTGGAAGAATGGAATTAAAAAATGGCAGCGAAAAAAGGCGAACGTTCCTCCAAGAATAAACCGGGTGCAGTTGATCAACCGGCTGCGCAGAAATTTTCTCCCACCCGGATTAAAGAATTTTTCGGCGAGGTTAAGTCTGAATTCAAGAAAATTGCCTGGCCTGACAAGAAAGTGACCATCGGTTCTACCGGAGTCGTTATTGTCCTGGTTTTCCTGGTCTCCATCTATCTGGGAGCGGTCGATCTTTTTATCGGGAAGCTGGTTTCGTACATACTTAAATAAATATATTTCGGCATCGTTGCGGATGGACGGAACAGCCGGCATAAAATAGGGGTTTTTGGGGGTTATGGCAAGGCACTGGTACATTGTACATACATATTCCGGGTTTGAAGAGAAGGTGAAAACCACCCTTCAGGAACGGATAAAAATCGCCGGGCAGGATGACCTTTTCGGGGAGATCCTGGTTCCGAAAGAACAGGTTCTTGAAATGGTCAAGGGGGCCAAGAAAACTTCGGAAAGAAAGTTTTTTCCCGGCTATATCCTGGTCAACATGGAACTCAATGATAATACCTGGCACACGGTGCGCTCCACCCCCAAGGTCACCGGTTTTGTAGGCAATGACCGCAATCCGCCGTCTCTTTCCGATGAGGATGCCATGAAAATCATCGGCAGGATTAAAGACGGGGCCCTGAAACCGAAGCCGAAAGTAACCTATGAAGTGGGTGACGCCGTCCGGGTCACTGACGGACCATTTGCCAACTTTCAGGGAGTTGTCGATGAGGTATATCCTGACAAGGGCAGGGTTCGGGTTATGGTCTCTATTTTTGGCCGTTCAACCCCGGTGGAACTGGAATTTGTCCAGGTAGCCAGTGACTGAAATGGGGCGGCTGGATATATTTGCATTATAAAAAAAATAAAGGAAGACAGGAAGGTTATTCTCTGTTTTCCCTATATCGGGTTTTGATTTAGGAGGCAATAATGGCGAAGAAGATTCAATCATATATAAAACTACAGATTCCCGCCGGGGCAGCTAATCCTTCCCCCCGGTCGGCCCTGCTCTCGGGCAGCATGGGGTCAATATCATGGAATTCTGCAAGGCATTCAATGCCAAGACCCAGGGGCAGGGGGATACCATTATTCCCGTCATAATCACCGTGTATGCCGACCGGTCTTTCAGCTTCATCACCAAGACACCGCCGGCTTCAGTGCTCCTGATGAAGGCGGCCAAGCTCAAAAAGGGATCGAGCAATCCGAAATTGGAGAGAATCGGCAAGATTTCCCGAGCCAAGATCAAGGAGATCGCCGAGTTGAAAATGCCGGACCTGAACGCCTTTGATGTTGAGGGCGCCATGAAAATAATTGAAGGAACTGCCAGGAGTATGGGATTGACCGTGGTTGAATAAGTTTGTTTTTTGCACCGATAACACAAAGAAACTCCCTGTTCATTACGCAAAGCAGCAGAGATATTTTTATAGAGATGGAGATTGAAGTCATGTCAAAGAAAGGCAAAAATTACAGAAAAGCAGCAGAGGCTATCGATAACAACAAGATGTACGGTCTCGAGGAAGGGGTTGAGCTGGCCCTGAAGGGCAGCTATGCCAAGTTTGACGAGTCTGTTGACATAGCCATTCGGCTCGGGGTTGATCCGCGTCATGCAGACCAGATGGTACGCAGCAGCGTGGTACTGCCGAACGGCACAGGCAAGGAGATCCGGGTCCTGGTATTTGCCAAGGGCGACAAGGAAAAAGAGGCCCTTGATGCGGGCGCGAACTATGCCGGCGGCGACGAGTATGTTGAAAAGATCAAGTCCGGCTGGCTTGAATTTGACCGTACGATCGCAACCCCGGATATGATGGCCACCGTGGGCAAGATAGGCAGGATTCTCGGACCGCGGAATTTGATGCCGAATGCCAAGCTGGGCACCGTAACCTTTGATGTGGGAAGGGTGGTGAACGAAATCAAGTCCGGCAAGGTTGATTTCAAGGTTGACAAGGCCGGTGTTGTCCATGCCATGCTTGGCAAAGCCTCCTTCGGCACCCAGAAAATGAAGGAAAATGTCTTTGCCTTTGTTGACAAGATCATTCAGCTGAAACCGTCGACCAGCAAAGGTATTTATTTGAAAAGCATCAGTCTTTCCACCACTATGGGGCCGGGGGTGAAGATTGATCCACTTGAGATCCGGAACCTGGTGAAACAGGCATAAGGAAAACAGAGCGGCAATCAATTGGGTCCGGATGCCGGTCCCATATAATATAGAGAGAAATCCGGTTGGTTGATACATCCGGTTTCACGGTCGGAGACAGCAGGTACATTTTTGTTTAATCCCGTTTACCACGGGACCTGCCGAGACGGAATTTGTGAAATGTTTTAGCGGAGAGACAAAGGGCACGGAACCCTCTCGGTCTCCGGCATGAGCTGCAAGAAACAGATAACAAACGCTCGGCGACGTAAAGCCTGTACCTGCTGAAAACCCTTATCGGTCCTGAATTGTTCCGGGCCATAACAGGAGGAAAAAAGTGAATCGCGAGGAAAAGGTTGCGGAAGTTACGGAACTAAGCGGCAAATTTGCAAAAGCAAAAATTGCCATAGTTGCCGACTACAAGGGCCTTACAGTACCGGTTCTGCAGGAATTGCGGCATAGCTTGCGCAGAAATGATGCCGAGTTCAGGGTAGCCAAAAATACTCTGCTCATAAGAGCTGTTGAGGGCACAGAGTATAAGGATTTGCAGGAACATTTCGTGGGAACTACGGCCTTGACGGTTTCCTACGGTGATCCCGTATCGCCCGCAAAGATTCTTACGGATTTCAGCAAGGATCACCCTGAACTGAAGATTCGGTCAGCAGCGCTCGGCGGCAAATTGCTGTCAACGGATGACATTACTGCATTATCTAAGCTGCCTAGCAAGGAAGTCCTGCTGGGCCAGATGCTTTCGGTCATGAATGCTGTACCAACCGGTCTTGTACAGGTGCTAAGCGGAGTTCCTAGAACTTTCCTTTATGCACTGCAGGCAATTAAAGAACAGAAAGAACAGGCTGCCCATTAAAGTTTTATACAATAAACAAAGTCGCCAGGAGGATGAGAAAATGGCTGTAACAAAAGATGATGTTGTAGAATTTATTTCCAATATGAGCGTTCTTGAACTCTCTGAATTTATCAAGGAGCTGGAAGAGAAATTCGGTGTTTCCGCCGCCGCGCCGGTGGCGGCTGCTGCCGCAGGCGCAGCACCGGCCGACGCCGGCGCCGCTGAGGCAGAGGAGAAAACTGAATTTGACGTGATTCTTACCGGAGCAGGTGACCAGAAGATCAAGGTGATCAAAGAGATCCGCGCCATTACCTCCCTTGGTCTGAAGGAAGCAAAAGAGCTGGTTGAATCTGCACCGCAGCCCGTTAAAGAAGGAATAACCAAGGAAGAAGCCGAGCAGATCAAGGAAAAAATCGAGGCTGTCGGCGGATCAGTTGAGCTTAAATAAATCGGGTTATAAAAAGTTACGATACAGAAACTTCAATCTCTGCCCTGATATTGCAGGGCAGAAGCCGGTCAGCACGGAACGGCCGGTTTTGACAGAATAGGACGCTACGGAGATTTTTCTCCGTAGCGTCGTCGCATTCTCAAGGAACAGAAAAAAATCGGGTGGCGGCCACCCCTTCAAAAGTGTCGTATTTATTTAATATCATTAAATAATTTTTAAAGGATCTGCGAAATTTTTTGACCAGATTCTTTGTGGAAGCCAGAGCCTGTGATTCAACAAGGGCTGAACAGGAACAGCGAGCGTATTTCCCGCAGCTTTGCTGCCGGAGCGAGCGTATCTGATAAATAGTATATCCTTACCTGGGTTATTCTCCGCAACAGGCGCGGAGGATTCAAACCGGTTACTTAAGACGAGGGCATTGCTCGATGGGGACGATGAACAGAGTCAGAAAGAATTTTGCTAAAACCAGCAGTATAGTTGAGATCCCGCATCTGATCGAGATGCAGAGATTGTCGTATGAAAAATTTCTGCAGCTGCAGGTAGCTCCTGACAAGAGGGAAGATGTCGGACTGCAGGGTATCTTTAAAAGTATTTTTCCGATTTCGGACTTTAACGGTACCTGCTTCCTGGAGTTTGTCCGATATAACTACGGCGAGCCGAAGTATACGGTCGAAGAGTGCGTTGAAAGGGGCATGACCTATGAGGTCCCCATCAAGATTACGGTTCGGCTGGTGACATACGACACCGATGCCGAGACCGGCGTCCAGAATATCAGGGACATCAAGGAGCAGGAGGTATACCTGGGGTCCGTGCCGCTCATGACCAGGGACGGTGTTTTTGTCGTCAACGGTACGGAACGGGTAATTGTCAGCCAGCTGCAGCGTTCTCCCGGTCTTTTTTATGCCCATGACAACGGTAAGAGCCATTCCAGCGGCAAGCTTCTTTACTCCGCAAGAATAATACCCGTCCGAGGCTCATGGATTGATCTTGAATTTGACGTCAAGGACGTTCTCTACGTTCGCATCGACCGGCGCCGAAAGTTTCCGGTGACCACCCTGCTGCGGGCCCTGGGATATAATTCTGAAGAGCTTCTGTCCCTATTTTACCGGACGGAAAAAATATCAATCAAACGCAATAAATTCAAAAAGGAATTTGATCCGGATCTTCTCCTCGGGCAGCGTGCCGCCCAGGATATAGTCGGCCCGAAAAAGGGCGAGATCATCGTTAAAAAGAACAGGAAAATAAGCAAGGCCCTGATCAAGAAAATGGTGGAGGCCAAGATCAAGGAATTTGATGTTGAACCGGAAGAATTGCTCGGCAAATTTTTTGCCCATGACGTGATTGATCCGTCTACAGGCGAGGTCATTGCCCAGTTGAATTCAGAGATTACCGAGTCGGTTCTCGAGTCGCTCCAGGCTGCCAAAATAAAAAACTTTGAAGTGCTCTTCATCGACGGCACCCATGTCAGCGACTCATTCAGAAAAACCCTTGCCCTTGACAAGGTTGCGGACACCGAGGAGGCATTGCTGGAAATATACCGGCGGCTGCGCCCCAGCAGTCCCCCCACCCCGGAGGTGGCGTCCTCGTTTTTTAACAATTTGTTTTTCAATCCCGCCACCTATGACCTTTCCGAGGTGGGACGTTTCAAGATCAACGCCCGGCTGAAGATCGATACCGATATCAACGTCAAAACCCTGACCAAGGAAGATATCGTCGAATCGGTACGCTACCTGGTACGTCTTAAGGATGAGCAGGGCAAGGTCGATGACATCGATCATCTCGGCAATCGACGGGTCAGGACCGTCGGGGAACTGGTGGAAAACCAGTATCGTATCGGCCTGGTGCGCATGGAACGGGCGATTCGGGAGCGCATGACGCTGCAGGAGGTTGAAACCCTCATGCCCCATGACCTGATTAATCCGAAACCGATCACTTCGGCCATCAAGGAGTTTTTCGGCACCAGCCAGCTTTCCCAGTTCATGGATCAGACCAATCCGCTTTCCGAAGTGACCCACAAGCGGCGGTTGAGCGCCCTGGGGCCGGGTGGCCTGTCCCGGGAGCGGGCCGGCTTTGAGGTCAGGGATGTCCATCCCACCCATTACGGCAGAATATGTCCGGTGGAGACTCCTGAAGGCCCCAATATCGGTCTCATTGTTTCCCTGGCGGCATATGCCCGGGTGAATGAATTCGGCTTTATTGAAACTCCCTACCGGAGAGTGGTTGACCGCAAGATCACCGATGAGGTTGTTTACCTGAATGCCATGGCCGAGAAAAATGAGTTGATAGCCCCGGCCAAGGTCGAGTTGGATAAAAAGGGTAAAATCAAGGATGATATCCTCATTGCCCGGGAAGAGGGTGAGGTTGTCATCACCACCGGTGATCAGGTCACCTATTTTGACGTAGCCCCGAATCAGCTGGTTTCGGTGGCCACGGCCCTGATTCCCTTTCTGGAGAATGACGACGCCAACCGGGCCCTGATGGGATCAAACATGCAGCGTCAGGCTGTGCCGCTGCTGCGGACCTCGGCGCCGTTGATCGGCACCGGCCTGGAAAAGGTGGTGGCCAGAGATTCAGGAACCTGCCTGCTGGCGGGCGGGGACGGCGTTATCGAGGAGGTCGATGCCACCCGCATCGTGGTGAACTACGATGAGCCCGGAACTGATGGTTTTATGACTGGGGTTGGGGTTTACCGGTTGAGTAAATTCAAGAAATCGAACCAGAATACCTGTTTTACCCAGAAGCCCCTGGTGCATCCCGGACAGCGGGTAACCAAGGGTACGGTCCTGGCCGACGGCCCCTCATGCGATCAGGGTGAACTGGCCCTGGGCAAGAATGTAACCATAGCCTTCATGAGCTGGCGCGGCTACAATTTTGAGGACTCCATCCTGCTTTCCGAAAGGCTTTTGAAGGATGATACCTATACATCCGTCCATGTGGAGGTGTTCGAAACCATGGCCCGGGACACCAAGCTGGGCAAGGAGGAAATCACCAGGGATATTCCCAACGTAGGGGAAGAGGCCCTGAAGAACCTTGATGAAAGCGGCATCGTCCGGGTCGGCGCCGAGGTCAAACCCGGTGATACCCTGGTCGGCAAGGTAACGCCCAAGGGGGAAACCATGCTCTCGCCCGAGGAGAAACTGCTGCGCGCCATTTTCGGTGACAAGGCGGGTGATGTAAAGGATTCTTCCCTGCGGGTCCCCCCCGGAGTGGAAGGGGTTGTCATTGACGCCAAGGTTTTTTCCCGCAAAGGGGTGGATAAGGACGAGCGTTCCCTGGCCATTGAGGACATGGAAGTAGAAAAGCTCACCAAGGACATGGAAGATGAGCTGCGCTGCCTGAAAAAAGGGGTGCGCGACGGTCTGAGTGAAATGCTTGCCGGCAAAGTGGCAAAGAATTCCATCAAAGGCAAGGGCAACAAGATCCTGCTGGCCAAGGGCAAGAAATTCACCCGCGAGATCATTGAGGAGGCGGAATTCGTTCGGCTGCAGGAAATTGATTTTTCCGGCTGGAAGAATATCGAGGACAAGGCCCAGTCCATGTTTTCCCAGTATCGGGAGCAGGCCAAGCTGGTGCGGGAACGTTATGAAGGCATCATTAACCGGCACCGCAAGGGTGATGATCTGCCCCCGGGTGTTATCCGCATGGTGAAGGTTTATGTTGCCGTGAAGAGAAAATTGGCGGTGGGCGACAAAATGGCAGGGCGTCACGGCAACAAGGGTGTGGTCTCCCGGATCCTGCCGGTGGAGGATATGCCCTATTTTGCCGACGGCACCCCGGTGGATATCGTGCTCAACCCCCTGGGTGTTCCATCACGTATGAACGTGGGCCAGGTGCTTGAGACCCACCTCGGTTTTGCCGCCAAGAAACTGGGCGAACAGCTGCAGCTGTTCGCCGAACGCAGAGAAGTTGCCGAAGTGAGAAAGAAACTGAAAAAGATTTATTCAGTCGAAGAATATAACGAAAACTTTAAAAATCTCTCGGATGCAGAGCTTCTTGACCGGGCCAGAAAATATGAGCACGGCGTCCATATTGCCACCCCGGTATTTGATGGGGCGGCGGAGGACGAGATCCGGGCCCTGCTGGTGGAGGCCGGCCTGAACGAAACAGGCCAGACCAATATGTATGACGGGTTGACCGGTGATCCGTTTGACAAGCCTGTTACCGTGGGTACCATGTACATGATGAAGCTGCACCATCTGGTTGACAACAAGATCCATGCCCGTTCCACCGGACCTTACTCCCTGGTGACCCAGCAGCCGTTGGGCGGCAAGGCACAGTTCGGGGGCCAGAGGCTCGGCGAGATGGAAGTCTGGGCCATGGAGGCATATGGCGCCGCCTATACCCTCAAAGAATTTCTGACGGTCAAATCCGACGACGTCGAGGGCAGAACCACCATGTATGAAAATCTGGTCAAGGGAAAAAATTTCCTCGAGACCGGGCTGCCGGAATCATTCCATGTCCTGGTCAAGGAACTCCAGGGCCTGTGTCTGGATGTGGAACTGTTAAATGAAAAAAGTGATGCGTAAGTAAATAAACGGCTATTTGCCCGTTACTTCAATAAATAGGTGCTGACGTGGAAGAATTGTTTAGCTTTTTTGCCAAAGCCAAGAAACCTGTAAATTTCAATGCAGTGAGGATTTCCCTTGCTTCGCCCGGTAAGATCCGGGACTGGTCCCACGGTGAGGTGAAAAAACCGGAGACCATCAATTACCGGACATTCAAACCGGAGCGGGACGGACTGTTCTGTGCCAAGATCTTCGGGCCGGTAAAGGATTACGAGTGTAACTGCGGCAAGTATAAGCGCATGAAACACCGCGGCGTGGTCTGTGAAAAGTGCGGGGTTGAGGTTATCCAGTCCAAGGTCCGACGGGAAAGACTCGGCCATATCGAGCTGGCCGCCCCGGTGGCCCATATCTGGTTTCTCAAGAGTCTGCCGACCAAGATCGGTAATCTGCTGGATATGACCTTGAAAGAGCTTGAGAAAATTCTTTATTTTGAAGCGTATGTCGTAACAAGCTCCAAGGTGGACGCCCTGCCGGCAGGTTCATTGTTGAACGAAGAAAAGTACCGTGCCATGCTCGAGGAGTTTGGCGACCAGTTTACCGTTGGTATCGGAGCCGAGGCCATTCGGGAACTGCTGAAGGCTATTGACCTGGCTGCGCTTTCAACCACTATCCGCGAGGAAATCCGTACCACGGGCTCAGAAACAAAAAGAACCCGTCTGGGCAAGAGACTCAAGGTTGTCGAGGCATTTCGTGATTCAGGCAACCGGCCGGAGTGGATGATCCTTGAGGTGATTCCGGTCCTGCCCCCGGACCTGCGTCCGCTCGTGCCCCTGGAAGGCGGTCGTTTTGCCACCTCGGATCTCAATGATCTCTATCGCCGGGTTATCAACCGCAACAACCGGCTGAAGAGGCTTCTCGAGCTTGATGCGCCTGATATCATTAGTCCGCAACGAAAAACGCATGCTGCAGGAAGCGGTTGACGTATTGTTTGACAACGGCAGGCGCGGACGGGTTATCACCGGCCCCAATAAAAGACCGTTGAAATCTTTCAGTGATATGCTGAAAGGCAAGCAGGGACGTTTTCGCCAGAACCTGCTGGGAAAGAGGGTTGATTATTCCGGCCGTTCGGTTATCGTGGCCGGGCCGCATCTGCGCCTGCACCAGTGCGGCATCCCCAAGAAGATGGCCCTGGAGCTGTTCAAGCCCTTTATTTATAACAAGCTGGAACTGCTCGGCTATGTCACAACGATCAAAAGTGCCCGCAAGATGGTGGAAAAGGGCACAAAAGAGGTATGGGATGTGCTCGAGGATGTGGTGACCGAATATCCCGTTATCCTCAACCGGGCTCCCACCCTGCATCGTCTCGGTATGCAGGCCTTTGAGGCGGTCCTGATTGAGGGCAAGGCCATCCAACTGCATCCGCTGGTATGTATGGCCTTCAATGCCGACTTTGACGGCGACCAGATGGCCGTGCATGTCCCGCTTTCCGTTGAAGCGCAAACCGAGGCCAGGGTCCTGATGATGTCCACCAATAATATTCTCTCACCTGCCAACGGGGGGCCGGTCATCATCCCGACCCAGGATATCGTCCTCGGCCTCTATTACATGACCCGGGAAAGGATTTTTGCCAAGGGCGAGTCCAAGATCTTCTCTTCCATTGATGAGGCCAGGATCGCCTACGACCATGGGGTTGCCGACCTGCATGCCAGGGTCAAGGTCAGGATCGACGGCAAGCTGGTGGAGACGACCATTGGCCGTATTCTCCTGAGTGAACTGCTGCCGGTCAAGGTACCGTTCAGCGTCATCAATAAGGTCATGACCAAGAAGGAACTGGCCTGGCTGATTGATTATACATACAGGAACGCCGGGACCAAGGAAACGGTCATTCTGGCCGACCGCCTCAAGGATATGGGGTACGAATACGCCACCCGGGCCGGCATCTCCATCTGCGTCAACGACATGATGATCCCGGTCAACAAGGAGGAGATCCTGGCTAAGGCTGAAGGACAGGTACTTGATGTTGAAAGCCAGTATACCGATGGTCTGATCACGGTGGGTGAAAAATACAACAAGGTGATCGACGTCTGGTCCAAGGCGACCGAGGCGGTTGCCAAGGAAATGATGGATGAGATGAGTGTTGATTATCTGCGCGGGCCCGACAAGAAAGTCGTCGAGGCGCCGAGCTTCAATCCCATCTTCATCATGGCCGATTCAGGCGCCAGGGGCAGCAAGGACCAGATCAGGCAGCTGGCCGGGATGCGCGGCCTGATGGCCAAACCCTCCGGTGCAGATTATCGAGTCACCCATCAAGGCGAATTTCCGGGAAGGCCTCGGCGTTCTGGAGTATTTCATCTCCACCCACGGCGCCCGTAAAGGTCTGGCGGATACGGCTCTGAAAACCGCCAACTCAGGATATCTTACCCGACGGCTGGTGGATGTGGCCCAGGATTCAACCATCATTGAAAAGGACTGCGATACCCTGGACGGCATCAGGGCCGAACCGCTGCATGGAAGGCGGCGAGATCATCCAGCGGGTCGGTGAGCGCATCCTTGGGCGGGTCAGCCCTGGATGATATTGATCGATCCATTCACGGACGAATTGTTGGTTGCCGCCGATGAGCAGATTACCGAAGAAAAGGTGGAAAAAATCGAGGCGGCCGGTATTGACCGGGTCCTGATCCGTTCCGTGCTCACCTGCCGTTCGAAACGGGGAGTCTGCGCCATGTGCTATGGACGTGACCTGGGACGCGGCCATATGGTCAACCTGGGCGAGGCCATCGGCATTATTGCGGCCCAGTCAATCGGCGAGCCCGGCACCCAGCTGACCATGCGTACCTTCCATATCGGTGGTACAGCCAGCCGGCGGGCGGAACAGGCGGAAATCCGGACCCAGCATGGCGGGACAATAATATTCCACGATATTCATTTTGTTAAAAACGACAAGGGCCGGATGGTGGTTATGAACCGCAACGGCGCCCTTGGCATCATGGGACCCGAAGGCAGGGAACGCGAACGTTATTCAGTGAATTACGGAGCCCAGCTGTTGGTCGATAATGAGCAGAAGGTCGAAGCCGGTACTATCCTGGCCGACTGGGACCCCTATACCATACCCATTGTCTGCGAGGTCGGCGGTATCGTCAAGTATGGCGACATTGTCGAAGGCATTACCATGCAGGACCGGGTCGATCCTGTCACCGGAAAGGCGAGCAAGGTTATTGTCCAGTCACGGCTGAGCGGCGACATGAACCCGCGCATCACCATTAAGGATAAACGCGGCAGAACCCTGAAGCTACCCGGCACAGGTTCTCCGGCTCGTTATTCCCTGCCGGTGGGCTCCATTATCTCGGTCAACGAGGGCGATGTCCTCCAATCCGGTACCGTTGTCGGCAAAATTCCCCGGGAGACCACAAAGACTAAGGACATTACCGGTGGTCTGCCGCGGGTGGCCGAACTTTTCGAAGTCCGAAAACCAAAGGAACATGCGGTAATTACGGAAATAGACGGCCGGGTGTCATTCGGCAAGGACCTCAAGGGCAAACGGCGGGTGGTCATCACCCCGGATATCGGGGAATCAAAGGAATACCTGATTCCCAAATCCAAGCATGTCAGTGTGCATGAAGGGGACTATGTCAAGGCCGGTGAGGCTTTGATGGACGGCTCGCCGATTCCTAACGACATCCTGCGGGTCCTCGGCGTCAAGGAGCTGGCCCGCTTCCTGGTGAATGAAATCCAGGAGGTATATCGTCTCCAGGGTGTGAAGATTAACGACAAGCATATCGAGGTTATCGTGCGCCAGATGCTCCGGCGGGTCCAGATCAGTGATCCGGGCGACTCCTCGTTCATGCTTGGCGAGCAGGTGGAATGGTGGGTCTTTGAAGAGGAAAACGAGAAGATCATCGCTGCCGGCACCAAACCTGCCGTGGCCGAACCACTGCTTCTCGGCGTCACCAAGGCCTCCCTGTCAACCGACAGCTTCATCTCGGCCGCATCGTTTCAGGAAACGACCAAGGTTCTGACCAATGCCGCCATGGGCGGCCGGGTCGATCGGCTCCTGGGGCTGAAGGAAAACGTCATTATGGGCAGACTGGTTCCCGCGGGTACCGGCCTGGAAAAGTACCGGGTGGCGGAAGAATAAATCGACCGCAATGGAGCGAAAGATTTCCTTCCCTGCTGCGAGCGGCTGGAGGCAGAACAACAAGATAGTTCTTGACAAGTAGGTATGCGTAAGGTATTAATTTCCGTTTTTTGGGAAGGCGCAACATTTGTCCATGCGTAAAATTTTGGCAGTCATCACCAGGGCCCGATAAACGTATCGGGTTAAACGGGAGAAAACGGCCCGGGGCTGCTGTACGAGACCGACGGAATCAACAGGTTCGGAAACAGAAAAGTAATTATATACTGCACAGGAATTGGAATCTATGCCAACCATTAATCAACTTGTAAGACAAGGCCGCAAAGTGGCCAAGAAAAGAAGCGGTACTCCGGCGCTGAAAGGTTCTCCCCAGAAAAGGGGTGTCTGTGTTCGGGTGTATACCACAACGCCCAAGAAGCCAAACTCCGCCCTGCGAAAAGTTGCCAGGGTAAGGTTGACCAACGGTATCGAGGTCACCTCGTATATCCCCGGTATCGGCCATAACCTGCAGGAGCATTCGGTCGTCCTGATTCGCGGCGGCAGGGTAAAGGATCTGCCCGGTGTCCGCTATCATATCGTACGTGGTACGCTTGATGCCCTGGGTGTTTCGGACCGGCGTCAGGGACGTTCCAAATACGGAGCCAAACGGCCGAAATAATTTAAGGCTAATTGATTTTTCAGGAGGTTAATCGTAGATGCCCAGGCGTAAGATTACAGAAAGGCGGACCATTGAGCCGGATCCCCGCTTTAACAGTGTACTGGTAAGTAAATTTACCAACGGAATCATGGAGCGCGGCAAAAGAACCGTGGCCCAGAAAATTTTTTATGAGGCCATGGATATTATCGAGCGGCAGGTCACCGATGCCGACCCGATTGCCGTCTTTGACAAGGCCATGGAGATGGTGCGGCCGAAGGTGGAAGTGAAGTCCCGGCGCGTTGGCGGTGCCACCTACCAGGTGCCTGTTGAGGTGCGGCCGGAAAGAAGGAATGCTCTGGCCATCAGGTGGATAATCAGCTTTGCCAAGGCCCGTCCGGGCAAGTCAATGTCGGAGAAACTGGCAGCCGAGTTTCTTGATGCCTACCATGAGCGAGGCGGTTCGGTAAAGAAGCGTGATGATACCCATCGCATGGCGGAAGCCAATAAGGCCTTTGCCCATTACAGGTGGTAAGATATATTTAATTATCTCCAGTTGAATTTAGGGAATTGACAAAAGGTGCACCTTGGGGTAAAAAGGGCCACCTTTTGAATGGTTAAGGAAACGGTGTCTCGGTTAATCAATCAACTTCAGAAAGGAAATTTAACTTGAGGAAAGAGAGAACCCGTGGCAACCGATTCTTCACTTGCCAAGCTTCGGAATATAGGGATAATGGCCCATATCGATGCTGGCAAGACCACTACCACAGAAAGGATATTATATTATACCGGTCGCTCTTATAAGATGGGCGAGGTCCATGAAGGCACTGCCGTCATGGACTGGATGGAGCAGGAGCAGGAACGCGGGATTACCATTACTTCAGCCGCCACAACCTGCACCTGGCATGACCATAAAATAAATATAATAGATACCCCGGGGCATGTGGACTTCACCATTGAGGTGGAACGCAGTCTCAGGGTGCTGGATGGAGCGATAGCCGTCTTTTGTGCGGTTGGCGGGGTTGAACCCCAGTCGGAAACCGTCTGGCGGCAGGCCGATCATTATCACGTTCCACGCATCGCCTTTGTGAACAAGATGGACCGCATAGGCGCAGATTACTGGCACTGTGTGGAGATGATGCGGGAACGGCTTGCAGCCAATCCCCTGCCGATTCAGATCCCGGTCGGCAGTGAATCAGGCTTTAGGGGGGTCATTGACCTCATTAGGGAGAAAATGCTGGTCTTCGATGAAAAGTCGAAGGGATTGGAATATAGAGAAGAAGATATCCCAGAAGAATTCACCAAGGAATCTTCGGCCGTCCGTATGACGCTCCTCGAGAAGTTGGCCGACTTCGATGAGGAGGTCATGGAAAAATACTTGGAAGAACAGCCGGTCTCCGCCGATGTGATTCACAAGGCAATCAGGAAAGCGACGCTCAAGCTGCAGCTGGTACCCGTACTCTGCGGCTCCGCTTTTAAGAACAAGGGGATTCAACCCCTGCTTGATGCAGTCGTTGCCTATTTGCCGTCGCCTTTGGATGTGCCGCCGGTACAGGGACTTAACAGCGACGATGAGCTTGAGACCCGCAAGGCAAGTGAATCGGAAAATTTCTGCGGTTTGGCCTTTAAAATTGTTTCGGATCCCTTTGTGGGGAACCTGGCGTTTATCAGGGTATATTCCGGAATCCTGAAAGTCGGCAGTCAGGTCTACAATCCGATCAAACGGAAAAAAGAGAAAATCGGCCGGATCGTTAAGCTGCATGCCAACAAACGGGAGGAGGTTCAATCAATCTCGGCCGGAGACATCGGCGCTCTCGTAGGACCGCGGTTCACCACAACCGGGGATACCCTCTGCCAGTCAGGGGATTCAATTCGGCTCGAAACCATGGATTTTCCGGAACCGGTCATATCCATTGCCATTGAGCCGAAGAGCAAGGCGGATGAGGAGAAACTCCGAGACAGCCTTGACAAGATAGAAAAAGAAGACCCGTCGTTTCATGTAAAGACGGATGCGGATACCGGCCAGACAATACTTTCAGGGATGGGCGAACTGCACCTTGAAGTTATCGTCGACCGGCTGATCCGGGAATTTAAGGTGGCGGCCAATATCGGCAAGCCCCAGGTGGCCTACAAAGAATCAATTGGAGCCACCGCCAGAGCTGAAGGCAAATTTGAAGTGCTGACGGCAGGGAAACAGCAGTACGGCCATGTCTGGCTTGAACTTGAGCCGAAGTCGCGGGGAGCGGGATTCGGTTTTGCAAACCGGATAAGCGCTGACAAGATCCCGGCCCAGTTTCTTGATGCCATTCAGCGTGGAGTTAGGGACAGTCTTGATTCGGGTCCACTGATCGGTTTTCCGCTGGTTGATCTGCAGGTAACGCTGGTAGACGGTTCATACCACGAGGAAGATTCCACGGAAATGGCCTTTGGGGTCGCGGCGACCATGGCTTTGCGCAAGGCTGCCGCCGAGGCGGATCCCATACTTCTTGAGCCCATAATGGCCCTGGAAGTAATTGTGCCCGATGAATATCTTGGCGATGTTATGAGTGATCTCACCGGCAAGCGGGCCAAGATCAACGGCGTTGAGAGCCGGTCTAATTACCAGGTGGCAAAGGCGCATGTGCCCCTAGCTGAAATGTTCGGCTACTCAACGGATTTACGCTCGGCAACCCAGGGAAGAGCGACGTTCACCATGCAGTTTGCGTCCTATGACAAGGTGCCGGCGAATAAAGCGGAAGCGATTATCCACCGTATTCGGGGGATTTGATATAACGATTAGAAATAATAAAGTAAATTCAGGAAGTTTAATAACAGTAAATGATATTTGAGTTTTAGCATGGGGGTATGGAAAAATGGCAAAGGAGAAATTTCAGCGAACGAAACCGCATGTAAACGTAGGCACGATTGGTCACATAGATCATGGCAAGACGACGTTGACGGCAGCGATCACGCGTGTATTGGCGACCAAGGGCCAGGCGCACTTCACCGCCTTTGACGAGATCGACAAGGCTCCTGAGGAGAAGGAGCGCGGCATCACGATTGCCACGGCCCACGTGGAATACGAGACAGCCAAGCGTCACTATGCGCATGTGGACTGTCCGGGCCACGCCGACTACATCAAGAACATGATCACCGGTGCGGCGCAGATGGACGGAGCGATCCTGGTGGTGGGAGCGGACGACGGCCCGATGCCGCAGACGCGGGAGCATATATTGTTGGCCCGCCAGGTAGGTGTGCCCGCCATCGTGGTGTTTTTGAACAAGTGCGACATGGTGGACGATCCGGAGCTGATCGAGCTGGTGGACATGGAACTGCGGGAGCTTTTGGACAAGTATGAGTTTCCGGGCGACGACACGCCGATCATCCAGGGCAGCGCCTTGAAGGCGTTGGAGAATCCGGAGGACGAGGCGGCGACGAAGTGCATCTGGGAGCTTATGGATGCGGTAGATGATTTTATTCCCGAGCCGCAGCGCGATGTAGACAAGCCGTTTCTGATGCCGGTTGAGGATGTATTCTCGATTTCCGGCCGCGGCACGGTTGCCACGGGCCGGGTAGAGCGCGGCAAGGTCAAGGTGGGCGAGGAAGTAGAGATAGTAGGAATCAAGGCGACGCAGAAGACAACGGTGACGGGAGTTGAGATGTTCCGCAAGCTTCTGGACCAGGGCCAGGCGGGCGACAACATCGGCGCTCTTCTGCGGGGTATAAAGCGTGAGGATATCGAGCGAGGCCAGGTACTGGCGGCGCCTGGTTCGATCACGCCGCATACGAAGTTCAAGGCGGAGTGCTATATCCTGACGAAAGAGGAGGGCGGCCGTCATACGCCGTTCTTTAACGGCTACCGCCCGCAGTTTTACTTCCGGACCACGGATGTGACCGGGGTGGTAACGCTGCCTGGCGGGGTGGAGATGGTAATGCCCGGTGACAACGTCACGATCGAAGGCACCCTGATCACGCCGATTGCCATGGAGAAAGAGCTGCGCTTTGCCATCCGTGAAGGCGGGCGTACGGTCGGCGCCGGCGTTATCAGCGAAATTATCGAATAGGACATATCAATCATGGTTACAACCGATAAAATTCGTATAAAACTGAAGGGATATGATCATAAGCTGCTGGATCAATCCACTAGGGAAATTGTTGAGACGGCAAAGCGGACCGGTGCTACGGTGGCCGGCCCGATTCCCATGCCGACGTCAATAAATAAGTTCTGTGTTCTGCGTTCACCGCATGTGGACAAGAAATCCAGGGAGCAGTTTGAAATGCGCACCCATCGGCGGCTGCTTGATATTCTGGAGCCGACCCAGCAGACCATTGACTCTCTGATGAAGCTGGAGCTGTCAGCCGGTGTTGATGTCGAGATCAAACTGCCGTAGCCTGGGTGTGATTCCGGGGCGTGAACGGATCCCCGGTTGTTAACCAGTTAAATTTTACTGAAATGAGTGGACAGTACAATGCCGAAAACAATGGGATTGCTGGGTAAGAAAATTGGAATGACCAGAATCTATTCTGACATGGGGCAGGCTATACCTGTTACGGTCATCGAGGCAGGTCCGTGCGTGGTTCTGCAGAAAAAGACCGAGGTTAAAGAGGGCTATAACGCCATCCAGATCGGATTTGGGCCCAAGAAGGAAACACGGCTGAACAAACCGGAGAAGGGACATTGCCGGACTGCCGGGAAAGGTGGATTTTATCATATAAAGGAATTCCGGGTCTCCGATCCCGAGACCTATGAGCTGGGACAGGAAATTCAACTGTCCGAGTTGATAAAAATCGGCGATGAAGTCCATATCAGCGGCAAGAGCAAGGGGCGAGGCTTCCAGGGCGTGGTCAAAAGGTACGGTTTTAAAGGGGGCCGGAAAACCCATGGGTCGATGTTTCATCGGCGTCCGGGGTCTATCGGCTGTTCCGCCTGGCCCAGCCGCGTTGTAAAAGGCAAAAAACTTCCCGGCCGCATGGGCAACGAACTGTTAACTACAAAAAACTTGACCGTCGTTGATATCCGTCCTGATGAGAATATCATGCTGGTCAAAGGATCTGTGCCGGGTGCTCCGGAGGGACTCCTGCAGATCTATACAAAATAAATGGTCAGCCGCGCGGCGGCTGTTTGAGGAGAACTCAAAATGGCAGTAACCGAGGTATATAATACCGATAATAAAAAAGTCGGAGACGTTGAGTTGAATGACGCCCTCTTCGGCCTAGAGGTCAAAAAGCATATCCTCCATGATGTGGTAAAGATGCAGCTGGCCAATCGGCGGGCCGGGACGGCCAGTACCAAGACCAGAACCGAAGTGCGCGGCGGTGGTGCAAAGCCCTATCGCCAGAAGGGAACCGGCCGGGCCCGCGCCGGCACGCGACGGTCTCCGCTTTGGCGCGGAGGTGGAGTGATTTTCGGCCCCAAACCGAGAGATTACAGTTATAAACTGCCGAAGAAGGTGCGGAGACTCGGGGTGCGGATGGCACTCAGCGCCAGATTTGCCGAGAATAACATGCTGGTGCTGGACGGCTTTGATCTTGCAGAGATAAAAACCAGGCGGTTTGTCGAAATCATGCAAAAGCTTAATATCAACAATGGGCTGATCGTTATTCCGGCAAACAATGAAAATTTGGAAAAATCTTCCCGCAACGTGCTGGGCTATAAAGTAATTCAGGCCGACGGTCTCAATGTCTACGACATACTGCTGCATCGGAATCTTGTTTTGCTGCAGCCGTGCCTGGATCAACTGGAGAAGAGGTTGCTGTCATGAATAAATATAATGTTATCAAGGGGCCCTGTCTTACCGAAAAGGGAGATCAACTGCAGGAGAATTACGGCAAAGCGGTAATCAAGGTCGACAGGAAGGCTAACAAGGTCGAGATCAAGGAAGCGGTAGAGCAGATATTCAAGGTCAAGGTTGCCACGGTCAGAACGTCAAAGGTCCGGGGCAAATTGAAAAGGGTCGGAAAACACATGGGCCGTACTCCTGATTGGAAAAAAGCGTATATTACCCTGAAGGAAGGCAAGATCAATTTTCTCGAAGAGTTATAGGCAATTCCCGGAAAAAAGACGTCCAATCAGGCTGCACCGGCGGAAATCTTCCGGAACGGCTTGACAAACAGCCCCAGCCATGGGGTGAGAATTACAGCAGTTGAAAATTATCGGGGTTACAAATGGCTATTAAAACATATAAACCAACATCACCAGGAAAGCGGAATCACGTTTCAATCATCAATCCTGAGATTTCCAAGGCAAGACCTGAGAAAAGTCTGGTCAGCAAATTAAACGGTTCCGGCGGCAGAAATAATAATGGTCGGGTTACCTCGCGCCATATCGGCGGGGGCCACAAGAGAAAATACCGGATAATCGACTTCAAGCGTAACAAGACGGATATTTCGGCCAAGGTTGCCTCCATTGAATATGATCCGAACCGGTCCGCCAATATTGCTCTGCTCTTTTACTCGGATGGTGAGAAACGATATATTCTCTCTCCGGCCGGCATTAAAGTCGGTGATATTGTCGAGGCCGGCGACAAAGTAGATATCAAGGCAGGAAACTGTCTCGCCATGGGTAATATCCCGCTGGGCACCATCATCCATAATGTTGAAATGAAAATAGGCAAGGGCGCCCAGCTGGTACGAAGCGCCGGCGCTGCCGCCCAGCTGATGGCCAAGGAAGGCGAATATGTTCTGGTAAAACTGCCCTCCGGTGAAGTGCGTCGGTTTCATAAGAAATGCAGGGCCTGTATCGGCCAGATCGGCAATGCCGAGCATGAAAGCAAGAAACTGGGTAAAGCGGGCCGGACACGATGGCAGGGCAAACGTCCCCATGTTCGCGGTGTGGCCATGAACCCGGTTGATCATCCCATGGGCGGCGGTGAAGGCAAGAGTTCCGGCGGGCGGCATCCCTGTACTCCATGGGGTTTTCCGACAAAGGGTTATAAGACGAGAGGGAGGAAACCCTCCGACAAGGATATTGTGAAAAAGAGGTCATAAGACTGTTTTAGGGGGTAGTGAAAGTGGCACGATCTGTGAAAAAAGGTCCGTTTGTTGATGACCATCTCATGAAAAAGGTACAGCAGGCCAGGGAATCCAAATCAAGAAAGGTAATTAAGACCTGGTCAAGACGGTCTGATATCTTACCCGACATGGTGGGTTTGACCTTTGCGGTACATAACGGCAGAAAGTTTATTCCGGTTTTTGTTACGGAAAATATGGTTGGGCACAAGCTGGGTGAGTTTTCACCGACCAGAACTTTTTACAGTCATGCCGGTGACCGGAAAATAAAGAAATAATAGAGCTGTCCGGCTCAAGGGAAAGCTGCGGCCGGGAGTTTATCAGTTAAACAGGATCGCAAGAAATAAAAGGAATTTACGCCATGGAAGCAAAGGCGGTTGCCCGATTTATCAGGATATCACCCCAGAAAGCCCGTTTAGTGGCGGATGTTGTTCGGGGGCTTGAAGTTGACAAAGCAATAACTACGTTACGGTTTATGCCAAAAAAGGGAGCGCAGCTGATCCGCAAAGTTATTGAGTCGGCCGTGGCCAATGCAAGCCAGAGCCAGGAAATTGATGTCGATACCCTGTACGTGAAGAAGATTTATATAGATGGAGGGCCGATGCTGAAAAGAATCAGGCCCAGAGCCATGGGGCGTGCCAACAGAATATTGAAGAGAACAAGTCACATTACGGTTGTTCTCGATGAACAATAATCAGCGCCTGCTGCTCCAGAGGCATGGTCAAAAATAACCTAGAGTAAATGGAGGAAGATTTTGGGTCAGAAAGTTAATCCTATCGGTTTGCGGCTCAACATTACACGGGGCTGGGAATCCACCTGGTATGCCGATAAAGGTTATTCCAAGTACCTGCTGGAAGACCTGAAGATCAGGCAGTACCTGAAGAAGAGGCTTTTTCATGCCGGTATCGCGCGCATAAATGTGGAAAGAACCGGTGAAAAAGTAAGGGTAAAGCTTCATACCGCAAGACCCGGAATCATAATAGGCAAGAAGGGTGTTGAGATTGAGGCCTTGAAGCAGGATCTCGACAAGCTGACCAACAGGGAATCGGTGATCGACATCCAGGAGGTGCGTCGGCCTGAGGCGAATGCACAGCTGGTTGCTGAAAATGTAGCCATGCAGCTCGAGAGGCGTGTTGCTTTTCGCCGGGCCATGAAAAAGGCGGTCAATACCGCTCTGCGTTTCGGGGTCAAGGGCATCAAGATTTCCTGTTCCGGCCGCCTGGGCGGGGCGGAAATGGCCAGGCGGGAATGGTATCGCGAAGGCAGAGTACCCCTGCATACGCTGCGGGCAGATATTGATTACGGCTTGGCGGAGGCCAAGACAACATACGGAATTATCGGAGTCAAGGTCTGGATCTTCAAGGGCGAAATACTTGAAGGTGCTGAAGAGGAATAAAGAGTAGGACAGTGGTTGGCCGCTGCTGGATGCAACCGCTGTAAATTGTCGGCATCATAAAAGCAAGATGCGGACAGGTATTGTGCCTGTAGATTTCTGATTTTATTAGGCCCTGTTGCTGACTGCGAGACTGTTTATGATTGAAAAAAATTGAGGAATATCCATGTTAAGTCCGAAAAAAGTCAAGTATAGAAAACAGATGAAGGGCAACCTGCGGGGCACAGCCTACCGGGGTTCCACAATCAACTTTGGCGAATATGCCCTGAAAGCCATGGAATGCGGCCGCATGACCGCCCAGCAGATCGAAGCAGCCCGTATCACCATCAACAGGACGGTAAAACGCGGCGGCAAGATGTGGATCAGGGTTTTTCCGGACAAACCTTTAACCAAGAAACCGGCGGAAACCAGGATGGGCAAAGGAAAAGGCAGCCCGGAACAATGGGTGGCCCCGATCAAGCCCGGACGTATTCTCTACGAATTGACCGGGGTTGAGGAAGAACTGGCGGTCAAGGCTCTGACCCTGGCCGGCAACAAACTGCCTTTTGCCACCAAGGTGATTTCCAGGAGAACGACGTTATGAAAGCTAAGGATCTTCGCAATAAGCTGCGCGAAATGAGCCTGGAGGAACTCGCTGTCAAAGAACGGGACCTGTGGGAGGATTATTTCAAACTGAAATTTCAGCACGGCGTGGGGCAGTTGGAAAATACCGGCAGGCTCAGCCAGGTACGCAAGGACATTGCCCGGGTCAAAACAGCAATGAACGCTAAAAAAACTGCCTGATAGCGGCGTGAAGCCCCTATTTTGCATACTTTAGGAATAGAACAGATGAGTGAGACGAAAATAGCACGTAAAACAAAAATCGGTTCCGTGGTCAGCAATAAAATGGACAAAAGCGTCGTGGTTCAGGTTGATCGGCGAATCCGTCACAAACTTTACGGCAAGTTCATGCACAAGCGGGTCAAATATCTGGCGGATGATCCGAATAATGTCTGCAAAGTCGGTGATCTGGTATTGATAGAAGAGTGCAGGCCTTTGAGCAAAAATAAGAGATGGCGCGTACGTTCCGTGGTTGAACAGGCTGTCTGATCCGGGGCGTGCGATTAGGGAGCAGTAAGGGATAACGGGAAGCTGCAATAAAGCGGCTGGCGATAAAACAGGTACACAACCCGCGGGTTGTTTGGTGATGCTATGATACAGACGGAAACATTACTTAATGTGGCTGACAATTCAGGGGCGAAAAAGGTGCTCTGCATCAGGGTCCTTGGCGGTACACGCCGCCGCTATGCCAAGATCGGCGATATCATCGTGGTCAGCGTCAAGGAGGCTATTCCGCACTCCAAGGTGAAAAAAGGCGATGTGATGCGGGCCGTGGTGGTGCGCACCGCCAAAGAGATAAAGCGATGGGATGACACCGCGGTAAAGTTTGACGAGAACGGTGCCGTGCTCCTTTCAGGCAGCGGAGATCCCATCGGCACCCGTATATTCGGCCCCGTGGCCCGGGAACTCCGTGCTTTGGGATTCATGAAAATCATCTCTCTGGCCCCTGAAGTTTTATAATTGACCCAACAAGGAACCGGCCGGAATAATGGCGGGAGGCAGATAATATGCAGCAAGGAAAGAATTACTTAAAGGTGAATGACCAGGTTGAGGTCATTACAGGCAAGGATAAAGGCCGCGTCGGCAAAATTATCAAGATATATCCGAAAAGCGACCGGGCCCTGGTGGAACGCATCAACATGATCAAGCGCCACACCAAAGCCAGGGCCGCCGGCCAGGAAGGGCAGATTGTTGAAAAGGAGGCGCCGATTCACGTCTCCAACCTGAAACTGGTATGTCCAAAGTGTACGAATACGGTTCGCGTCGCCAGCAAGACCCTTGATGACGGCACCAAGGTTCGTATCTGTAAAAAATGTTCTGAGAGCGTCGAGCCCAGTAAAAAGAAGTAAGCAAGAGAGCGCGGTTAGCGGAGGCGATTAATGTCCACAATACAAGAATATTATCAGAAAGAATGTGTTCCTCAACTCATGGAGCAGTTTGGCTACAAGAACATCATGGAAGTTCCGAAACTGGACAAGATTGTTCTGAACATGGGCCTGGGAGAAGGGGTGCAGAATCCGAAAACCGTTGATCTGGCAGCCCAGGAGTTGACCCTCATTGCCGGCCAGAAGGCGGTCATTACCAAGGCGAAAAAATCCATTGCCACCTTCAAGCTTCGCCAGGGCATGCCGATTGGCTGCCGGGTGACGCTGCGCAAGGAACGCATGTGGGATTTCTTCAGCAAGCTGGTGCATATAGCCATGCCCAGGGTCCGTGACTTCCGCGGTCTGTCGCCGAAAATGTTTGACGGCCGCGGCAACTTTGCCATGGGTATCAAAGAGCAGATCATTTTTCCTGAAATCGACTATGACAAGATCGAAAAAATCAGGGGGCTGAACGTGGTTATTACCACAACCGCCAAGACAGACGAGGAAGGAAGGCAACTTTTACGGCTTCTGGGTATGCCGTTCAAAAAACAAAATGTGTAACGGGTATCGGGTGACATTCCCCGGGTATCTTACTAACAAAGCAGCCAAAGGAGGACGATTTGGCTAAGAAATCTTTAATAGCAAAGAGTAAGCGGCAGCCAAAATTTCAAGTACGAGCCTATAATCGGTGTCCGCTTTGCGGCAGGCCCCGGGCGTTCATTCGGAAGTTCGGAATTTGTCGTTTGTGTTTCAGAAGTCTTGCCTCTCGCGGCGAGATAACTGGGGTGATTAAATCAAGCTGGTAATGCGGAACAATGGCGCGGCAGGTGTGGATACAAAAACCTGCTTTTGCCGGATGTCATGCAATGAAGCTGGAAAATTATTGGCAAGGAGAGCAGGCTAAATGTCTATGAGCGATCCCCTGGCAGATATGCTGACCAGGATAAGAAATGCTGGAATGGTTCGATATGAAACGGTTGACATCCCAATGTCCAACCTGAAAGTTGGTGTGGCCAAGGTTCTGCGTGCAGAGGGCTATATCAATGATTATAAAATTATCGAGGATAACAAGCAGGGCATCCTGAGGATTGAGCTGAAATACGGCCCGCATAATGAAAGGGTTATCAGCGGATTGCGCAGGGTGAGCAAACCCGGCTTGCGGAAATATGTGAAGGCTGATGATATTCCAAAGGTCTTGAGCGGTCTCGGTATCTCTATTCTTTCGACTTCCAAGGGTATCATAACCGACCGTGAAGCACGGCGGTTGAGTATCGGGGGCGAAATACTTTGTGAAGCCTGGTAAAAGTGCCGGTCAAGAGGCAGCAAGAGGAGGAGTGCATGTCCAGAATAGGAAATAAGCCCATTCCCGTACCAAGCGGGATCAAGGTTGATATACAGAAATCAAAGGTCGTAGTTACCGGTCCTAAGGGGAAACTGGAACGGGAAATCAGACCGGAAGTTTCCATTAAAGAGGAAGACGGGAACCTTGTGTTTGCAACCCGGGATGAAAGCACGAAGAGCATGGCCATGAAGGGGCTGACCCGCTCACTGGTCAACAACATGGTGGTGGGCGTAGGCACCGGTTTTCAGAAAAAGCTGATCGTTGAAGGGGTTGGTTACCGGATTGCGGTGGAAGGGGGTTCGCTCAATATTAATGTGGGATACTCCAATCCGGTTAATTTCAAGCTGCCCTCCGGCGTTTCCGCAACCATGGTGGACAAGGCGAATACCGTGATGCTTGAGTCCATTGACAAGGAGCTTCTAGGCCTGACGGCGGCAAAGGTCCGGGAGATCCGCAAGCCCGAGCCTTATAAGGGCAAAGGCATACGGTACGAAGATGAACATATCGTCCGCAAGGTCGGAAAATCGGCGGCCAAGAAATAATAACTATTTAAAGGAAGTTGCTGACCGGCATAATTTCCGGTTACAACCGGCATATCAGGTATAGAGAAATGGCAAAGACAGCTTCAACAGTTACGGCGCGGCAGAAACGAATTAAGCGCATCAGAAAGAAGATTACAGGCACACCCGAAAGACCGCGTATGCGTATTTATAAGAGTGCCAAGCATTTTTATGCCCAGGTCATTGATGATACCAAGGGCCATACTCTGGTTTCCATGTCTTCCCTGGATAAATCCCTGGCAGGCGAGGAGACCAAGGGAAAATGCGGCCAGGCCCGCAAGGTCGGCGAGCGTCTGGCTGAAAAGGCAAAATCCGCCGGTATAGAAAATGTGGTGCTTGACCGTGGCGGCTATATCTACCACGGCCGGGTCAAGGCATTTTCCGAGGGCGCCAGGGAAGGCGGGTTGATTTTTTAAGGAGAGCTTCCTGCATTTGCAAGACTGCCGGGCAGTCTTGTTGCCATAAAAATATTTGAATTGGGAGATACGTTTTGGCGGAATATACAAAGTCAAAAGGCGACAGTGCCACGGAGTTAATTGAAAAGATCGTCTATATCAACAGAGTAGCAAAGGTTGTAAAGGGCGGCCGTCGTTTCAGCTTCAGCGCCATCGTGGTAATCGGTGACGGCAAGGGCAAGGTAGGTTATGGCCTCGGGAAAGCCAACCAGGTGCCTGAAGCAATACGCAAGGGTGTTGAAAGAGCGCGCAAGGATATGCGGCAGGTTTCACTCACCGAAACAACCATCCCCCATGAGATTGTCGGGAAGTATGGCGCAGGTTCCGTACTGTTGAAACCGGCGTCGGAAGGAACGGGAGTTATTGCCGGCGGCGGTGTCAGAGCGGTTCTTGAAGCCGCCGGGGTGCAGAATGTTCTCACCAAGTGCCTTGGTTCCCATAATCCCCACAATCTTGTGAAGGCAACTCTGGCAGGGCTGCGCAGGTTGCGGAGTCCGGAGCGCATTGCAGCGCTGCGGGGTATCAGCATCGAGGAACTCAACATCTGACAGGCGGCTGCAGCCGCTGTGTTGAGAGCAATATGCAAACAGATGTAAATTAAAACCCAGAGGCTCTTTATATTACATATCCTGCCGCTCGTGCGAGAAAAAATTTCGGAGCAAAACGGCGGATAGCAAACAATCTCGGATGGATAGTGAAATGGCTGGAACACTGAAGGTTACCTTAAGAAAAAGTGAAATCGGAAGCACCAGGAAGATCCGGGCAACATTGGTCGGGTTGGGGCTTACAAGAAGAGAAAAAACGGTAATCCGCAAGGATACACCCGAGATCAGGGGAATGCTGCGCAAGGTGGACCACCTGGTTACAGTTGAGGAGGTATGATCATATGTTGACCCTTGGCAATTTGTCTCCCAAAAAAGGATCGAATCGGGACAAAAAAAGAGTTGGCCGTGGACCTGGTTCCGGGCATGGGAAAACCGCAACCCGTGGACACAAAGGTTCAAAGTCCAGGTCCGGATATGGTACTCGCCCCGGCTTTGAGGGCGGCCAGATGCCCCTGCAGAGAAGGCTGCCGAAGCGGGGTTTCACCAATATTTTCCGCACCGAGTATGACATTGTCCAGGTCAGGGATCTGGAATCTTTTGAATCCGGAAGCCGGGTTGACCGGGAAGCCCTGGTTAAGGCCGGTTTAATCAACAAGAAGTCGGCACTGGTAAAAGTGCTGGCCAACGGTGAACTGAGCAAGTCATTGACGGTTGCCGTAGACAAGGTCAGCTCCGGCGCCAAAAAGAAGATAGAGGCCGCCGGCGGCACGGTTGAGGTTACGGCATAATGCTCGGCGGGATAAGAAATACGGCTTCATTGCCGGAGCTGCGGCGCAGGCTGATATTTACCTTTTTAATGCTTGCCGTATACCGGATCGGCGTGCAGATTCCCACCCCGGGCATCAACGGGGAGGCCCTGGCAGCCTTTTTTGCCAAGAACGCCGGGACCCTGTTCGGCATGTTCAACATGTTTTCCGGTGGGGCGCTTTCAAAGTTCTCCATTTTTTCCCTCGGGATCATGCCCTACATCAGTGCCTCTATTATCATCCAGTTGTTGACCGTCGTAATTCCGCAGCTGGAAGCCCTGTCCAAGGAGGGTGAGGCCGGCCGCCGCAAGATTACCCAGTACACCCGTTACGGCACCGTTGGTCTGAGCCTTATCCAGAGTCTTTTTATCGCGGTTGGGCTTGAAGGCATGACCGGTCCGGGAGGTGAAGCCATTGTTATTTTTCCAGGGTGGCAGTTTAAGCTGATGACCATCATCACCCTGACCTCCGGAACCGCATTCATCATGTGGCTCGGTGAACAGATGACCGAGCGCGGTATCGGCAACGGTATCTCGCTCATTATATTTGCCGGAATTGTTGCCCGGATGCCTGCAGCCATCGGCAATACCATCCAGCTGGTATCGGCGGGCGAGATGAATGTTTTGTTTCTTGTCTTTCTGCTTCTCCTGATGGTGTTAGTGGTCGGGGTCATTATATTTTTTGAAACGGCCCAGAGGCGGATACCGATCCAGTATGCCAAGAGAGTCGTGGGCCGCAAAGTTTACGGCGGGCAGAGTTCGCACCTGCCTCTGAAAATAAATGTCGCCGGGGTTATCCCGCCGATCTTCGCCTCGTCGATCATGATGTTTCCGGCCACCATCGGCGGCCTCATCCAGATCGATTGGATCCAGCGGGTTTCTGCATCATTGAATCCCGGGACTGTTTATTATTATACGCTGTATGTGGCCTTTATTGTCTTTTTCTGTTTTTTTTACACGGCGGTAACCTTCAACCCGACTGATGTGGCTGAAAACCTGAAAAAACACGGCGGATTTATTCCCGGTATCAGGCCCGGGAAAAAGACGGCCGATTTTATTGACAAAGCCCTGACCCGTCTTACTGTTATCGGGGCCATCTATGTCAGTGTGATCTGTGTTCTGCCGACACTGTTGATCAGAAAATTCAACGTGCCTTTTTATTTTGGCGGCACCGCCCTGCTGATTGTGGTCGGAGTTGCCATTGATACCATCTCACAGATCGAATCCCACATGGTCATGCGGAACTATGAAGGTTTCATGAAAAAAGGCAGAATAAAGGGACGCCGCTAAGCTCCCGAATTTTGCCGGGCCTCAGGTTAGGTTCCGGCAGTTATCCAGGAGGGAACATCGTTTATACTGCCGGACTGCGGCAGGATATGTGAGATATGTTTTGGGATCCGGATGAGCAACGCACCAGCAACTGCAAAACAGATTATTCTGAAAACGTCATCTGAGATCGAGATCATGCGGCGGGCAAACCGAATTGTTGGCGGAGCGCTTAACATGCTCCGTGAAAAGGCCGCTGCCGGCGTATCTACCTGGGATCTGGATAAATGGGCCGAGGAATTTGCCAGGGGGCATGATGCAACCCCGGCATTCAAGGGCTACCATGGATTTCCAGGAAGCCTCTGTGTATCACTTAACGAGCAGGTGGTGCACGGCATACCGTCAAAGAAAGTTATTCTGGCGGAGGGAGATATAGTCAGCATCGATTTTGGCGTTCTCTACCGGGGATTTTATGGAGATGCAGCGGTAACCCTGGCCATAAGCAAAATAGACGGACCCAAAGCCGGCCTGCTGAAGGTGACCCGTGAATCGCTTTACAGGGGTATTGAACAGGCGAGAGTCGGCAACCGGATTAATGATATATCAGCCGCTGTCCAGGCCCATGCTGAAAAACACGGGTTTTCGGTGGTGAAACAGTTTGTCGGGCATGGAATAGGGACGGCTCTCCATGAAGGACCGGAAGTGCCCAACTACAGTATTGATAAAAAAAGAACACCCAGGATCATTGCCGGCATGGTGCTGGCCATTGAGCCCATGGTTAATTCCGGTACCAGCGATGTGAAGGTGCTGAAGGATGGATGGACGGTCATAACCAAAGATAAATCACCCTCGGCCCATTTTGAGCATTCCGTTGCAGTAACCGAGGAAGGACCGATAATTCTGAGTGATAACATCCTTCAAGAATGAATTTTTTAAAAAAATATTTGTAAAAACCAGGTTAATTGTAGTATACTACCCTGCTTTATCGTATGACGGCAAAATGCTTTCAAACCGGGTCATTTCCGCGAATGAACCGGTAAAATTAAAACAATAAAGAGGATACGTGTCTATGCCAAAGGAAGAGGCCATTCAAGTTGAAGGAACAATTATAGAACCTTTGCCGAATGCTATGTTTCGGGTAGAACTTGACAACGGCCATAAAGTGCTGGCGCATATTTCAGGAAAAATGCGCATGCATTTTATAAAAATTCTTCCCGGGGACCGGGTAACGGTTGAACTTTCGCCCTATGATTTAACCCGCGGCAGGATAACCTTTCGATCCAAGAAATAAGTAAAATCGTAGGTACAAAGAGTCATAATACAGGTGATGTGATGAAAGTAAGATCTTCGGTAAAAAAGATGTGCAGTGATTGTAAAGTCTACAAGAGAAAAGGTGTGGTCCGGGTCTCTTGTAAAACCAAGAAACATAAGCAGCGCCAGGGATAGTTTTACCCCGGGAACTGATAAACTGTAAGTGGAGGATAAATCTTGGCTAGAATAGCAGGTGTTGACTTACCGAAGAAAAAGCAAATGGAGATTGCGCTCACTTATATTCATGGCATCGGGCGCTCTTCGGCCCGTAAAATCCTTGATGATGCGGGAGTGCCTTATAATACCAACAGTGATGATCTGACTGACGGAGATATTGCCAAGATCAGAAAGATTCTTGAAGATGATTACCATGTTGAGGGGGACAGGCGCAGAGAAGTTTCCATGGATATTAAGCGTTTGATGGATTCTGGCTCCTATCGAGGTTTACGCCATCGTAAAGGACTGCCCGTCAGGGGGCAGCGTACTAGCACCAATGCCAGGACGAGGAAGGGACCTCGCCGCGGCGCCGGCATTAAGAGAAAATAACCTGCCGGGCAGAGTTCACAGGTAATATTAACAGCAGTATTTACATACAACATATCCAAAGGGTATGGCAGCACAGGAGATAATGATCTATGGCTGATCCGAAGAAAAGTGCCGGGAGAACCAAAAAGAAGGAAAGGAAGAATATCCCGGACGGCATCGTCTATATTCAATCCACTTTTAACAATACCATCGTCACCATAGCAGACAAGCAGGGTGATGTTATCTCGTGGTCAAGTTCCGGATGCCTCGGTTTCAAAGGCTCGCGGAAGAGCACCCCGTTTGCCGCCCAAAAGGCGGTGGCTGAAGCGGCAAAGAAGGCCATGGATCACGGTATGAGAAGAGTGGAGGTCAAGGTGAAAGGTCCGGGACCGGGGCGGGAGGCCGCCCTGAGAGCGCTGCAGGTGGAGGGCTTTGATGTGAGCAAGATTTCGGATGTAACCCCTTTGCCCCATAACGGCTGCAAGCCGCCCAAGCGGAGAAGAGTATAAAGACAAACGATTTATCCTTGGCAAGAGGAATAATCTGATTTTGATGATTTGAACGGAGGTTTAATGTGGCCAGATATACAGGTGCATCCTGCCGGCAGTGCAGGCGCGAAAATCTGAAGCTTTTTCTTAAGGGTGACAGGTGCTATTCTGACAGATGCGGAATCGAAAGACGGGCCTATGCCCCTGGTCAGCACGGTCAGATGCGTTTTCGCAAGGTATCCGACTATGCTGTACAGCTGCGGGAAAAGCAGAAGGTAAAGCGCATATATGGCATGCTTGAAGGACAGTTCAGGAGATATTTTCAGATGGCGGATGCTGCCAAAGGCGTCACCGGCGAAACCCTTTTAACCTTTCTGGAAAGGCGGCTTGACAATACCATGTTTCGGCTTGGGTTTGCCAATTCAAGGAGCCAGGCCCGGCAGATTGTTCGGCATAACCATGTTCTGGTTAATGGCAGGAAGGTTAATATTCCTTCCTTTATGGTTTCCGTCGGCGACGTCATTGCGCTGAAGGAAAAAAGCAAAAAGAGCCAGGCCATTAACGAGAGTCTTGACGCGGTGGCCAGGCGCGGAGTGCCGACCTGGCTGGAACTTGACCGCGACAACATGCAGGGCAGCGTTAAGAGCATGCCTGAGCGGCATGAGATCACAATACCTATCCAAGAACAGTTGATAGTTGAACTTTATTCTAAATAACACTTACCAAGGGAAATACCTACCATGACTGAAAACCTTATTGAGGAAACTCCCTTTTATAAGAACTGGTCCGAACTGATTCAGCCCGACAGACTTGAAGTGGACAAGGACTCCCATACCGAGTCTTACGGTAAATTTGTCTGTCAGCCTTTGGAGCGAGGGTTTGCGACTACGATCGGCAATTCCCTGCGCCGGATTCTCCTGTCGTCCATCCAGGGTGCGGCAATCACCTCGGTGAGGATGGAGGGAGCGCTGCATGAATTTACCGCTATTCCCGGAGTTCTGGAGGATGTGACGGAAATCATCCTGAACCTTAAGGAAGTGCGGCTCAAGCTTAACACGGCTGAAGGAAAAACAGTCCGCATCAATAAGAAGGACAAGGGCCCGGTTACAGCTGCTGACATAGTTTCCGACGGCTCTGTAGAGGTTATGAATCCGGAGCAGCATATCTGCACCATCACCGGCAACGGCAAGTTTGAAGTCGACCTCGAAGTTAAATGGGGCAAGGGTTACAGGTCGGCGGAAATGAATAAGACAGATGAACAGCCTATAGGTGTCATCCCCATCGATTCTATTTTCACTCCTGTCAAAAAAGTGCAGTATATCGTCACCCAGGCCCGGGTCGGTCAGCAGACTGACTACGACAAGTTGACCCTGGAAATTCACACCGATGGAAGTGTTAAACCCGAGAACGCTTTGGCGTATGCGGCAAAAATACTGAAAGAGCACATGGCGATTTTTATCAATTTCGACGAGGAAAAAGCAGAGCCCGAAATTGAGGAGACCGAAGAAACTGAAGAGAAGCCGCAGAATGAAAATCTTTACCGTACGGTTGAGGACCTTGAACTTTCCGTGCGCTCGGCGAACTGTTTGAAAAATGCCAATATCACATACATAGGTGAACTGGTGCAAAGGACAGAAGCTGAAATGCTCAAGACCAAGAATTTTGGCCGCAAATCCCTCAATGAGATCAAACAGCTTCTCGACGAGATGGATTTGTCTCTTGGCATGAAGATCGAGGACTGGGAGCCACCGGAACCGGCCACGGCAAAAGCGGAAGAAGAGAATATCTAAGCGAGGAAGAAAGCTATGAGACATAGAAAAGCCGGCAGAAGGCTCGGACGGAACACTTCACACCAGCAGGCCATGTTGCGGAATATGGTTACTTCACTGCTTGAACACGAGAGAATTGTCACCACAGCGCCCAAAGCCAAGGAACTGAGAAAGCTGGCAGATAAAATGATTACCCTGGCCAAACGGGGAGACTTGCATGCCAGAAGACAGGCCCTCGCTGTCATTCGCAGCAAGAAGGTGGTTGATAAGCTTTTTACTGAACTCAAAGAAGAGTATATGGATCGCAACGGCGGGTACACCCGTATAATACGTACCGGGAACAGGACGGGTGATGCAGCATCAATGGCCATTATCGAACTGGTAAATTATACTGAAGCTTCTGAAACTGCGACCAACTGAAAAAACAGCGTATCTGACGCTCCCTGTATTACATCAGCAGAACCGGTATGAAAGTATCTTCATACCGGTTTTTTATTTTCCGGAGTTATCCGAAATAAGAGTTGTAGGCTACATCCTTACCCGCAATAAACGGCAGGATAACCGGATGGATTGCAAGAAAAAGATTAATAAAAACAATGGCTAAAAAGGATGACACCAAAAAGGAGTTCCCGGAAGGCATGGTGCCGCTCGGGAAATCAACCTTTCTTTTTCGCTGTGCACCGGATGTCAAATGCTATATGACCTGCTGCCGCAAACTGGACCTGATTCTCTATCCGTACGATATTATCAGGCTGAAGAACAGGCTTGCCATAACTTCAGAGGAATTCATGCGACGGCATACACAACTGGGGCCTTCGAGTCATCCCTTTTTTCCCGCCGTTATGCTTAAGATGTCTGAAAACGAGGAGCGTACCTGTCCTTTTTTGGATACCGGGAAGGGTTGCACCGTGTATGAGGACCGGCCGACGGCATGCAGAACCTATCCGCTGGAAAGGGCTGTTGACCGAAGCCCGGATCGCGGCAGGCCGCGGGAATATTATTTTATGACCGGCCACCGCTATTGCCTGGGACACAGGGAAACAAAGGAATGGACGGTAAAGGCCTGGCTTAAGGATCAGAAGATCAAGCAGTATAACGCGGCCAATGATCTCTGGGCGGAAATTGACACCCTTTTTGCGCAGAATCCCTGGCAGGGGGAGGGAGCAGGGGGACCACGCCAGCAGATGGCCTTTATGGTCTGCTATAATATTGACGGTTTCCGCGGGTTGGCCCGGGAGAGCGGACTCTTTGACCAGTTCAAGCTGGAAAGCTACCGGCGCAGGGTTTTAGAGAGTGATGACGAGGCACTGCTGAAATTCGGTTTCGAGTGGCTCAAGCTAATTTTGGCAGGGACAGGAAGTCTCAGGCGTTCATAATCAGAGAAGGCCCGAATAGTTGAGATTCGTTTGCAAAATAAGACCACAAATGGTATAGAGACACGTTTTTAATGGACATGGCCACAGGCCGGCAAATCGAGGCAGCCGACAGCGGCTGTCTAATACACACACCCTACTTGAAAGGACCCCTCGGTCCCCATTACTGGGGCGGGGCAAAGGGTGGAGGAAAAAACCAAAAATCGGAGGAAAAGTATGTCAGGAATTACCATGAAACAGATGCTTGAAGCCGGGCTCCATTTCGGCCATCAGACGCGGCGCTGGAACCCTAAAATGAAACCCTATATTTTTGCGCCGCGCAATGGGATCTATATTATCAACCTGGATAAGACAATACGTCTGTTCAGAAAGGCCTATGAATACGTGGCCGAGGTTGCAGCAAACGGCGGCTTTATTCTCTTTGTCGGAACCAAGCGCCAGGCGCAGGCCATTATCAAGGAAGAAGCCACCCGTTGCGGTATGTACTATATCAATCACCGTTGGCTGGGCGGCACCTTGACAAATTTTCAGACCATCAAAAAAGGGGTGGACCGGCTAAAGAACATAGAGGCAATGCAGGAAGACGGCTCCATCAATAAATTTCCGAAAAAGGAAATACTGCTGATGGAAAAGGAGCGGATCAAGCTGGAGCGCAATATCGGGGGGATCAAGAACATGCGCAGTCTGCCCGCTGCTGTTTTTGTCATTGATCCCAATAAGGAGCAGATTGCCGTCCAGGAAGCCAACAAACTCAACATTCCGGTTGTAGCCCTGGCTGATACCAACTGCGATCCCGAGGGTATTACCCATATTATTCCCGGCAATGATGATGCGATACGGGCAATCAAGCTGATCACATCGGCAATGGCCGATGCAGTGCTGGACGGAAGTTCTCAGTTGCAGGAAAAGGATGCCGTTGTCCAGGAGATGGCGGAACAGGCAATGGCGGAGAATGTTGAGGACGTCTCCGGAAAAGCGGAAGCTGAGGAACACCAGGCAGACGAGGAGTAGGTCCCGGTCTGTACCGCTGAGACTTTTTCCAATTTCATATTTTTGTCAGGCTAATCGCACCTTGCAGGGCTGTACTGTCCAGTCAAAGGCTTATCGTCTGCCGGGAGTTTGACCTGCTGTCGGTATAAAGACAGACCCGGCCGCAAGGCCAAAATCAATCTGCAGGTCAATTTGGGCAAAATGACGTCCAAAATTTCTGCAGCATGCGAACAGCAACAACGTTTACTGATTGTAATTTATATAAGATGTATGCAAAGGAGAAATATCGTGAAAATCACAAGTCAAATGGTTAAAGAACTCCGTGATAAAACCAATGCGGGAATGATGGATTGTAAGAAGGCCCTGGGTGAAACCGGCGGAGACATGGAAAAGGCGGTTGATTTTCTGCGGCAGAAAGGTTTGGCGGTCGCCCAGAAGAGGGCCGGGCGCTCCACCAGTGAAGGTGTGGTCCAGACTTATATCCATGCGGGAAACAAGCTCGGGGTTATGGTAGAGGTAAACTGTGAAACCGACTTTGTTGCCAAAACAGATGATTTCCAGAATTTTGCCAGGGAGATTGCCATGCATATAGCGGCAATGAATCCGATCGCTGTCAAGCGCGAGGATATCCCCGAGGACCTGGTTGCCAGGGAGGCGGAAATTTATAAGAAGCAGGCCATGGATTCCGGCAAACCTGAAAACATTGCCGAAAAAATGGTTACCGGCAAACTGGATAAATTTTTTGCTGAAGTCAGCCTGCTGGAACAGAAATTTGTCAAAAATCCCGATCTGAGTATTCAGGATTTGCTAAATGACTTGATCGCCAAGATGGGAGAGAATATAACTATAAGAAGATTTTCCCGTTTTCAGGTTGGATCCGATGCCTGAGGCCCTATTGGCACACATTTAACAGTCTGCAGCACTGAAGGAAAAAATCATGGTTGATACACCTTACCGGAGAGTCATGTTGAAGCTTAGCGGTGAAGCCCTGATGGGTGACACTGATTTCGGTATCAGCACCGATGTTTTAAATTATGTTGCAGACGAGGTAAAACAGGTGCTGGACATCGGCATGGAAGTGGGACTGGTTATCGGGGCAGGGAATATTTTCAGAGGTGTTGCCGGCGCCTCGAAAGGAATGGACAGAACCACGGCGGACAACATGGGGATGCTGGCCACGGTGATCAACAGCCTGGCAATGCAGGATGCCCTGGAACGCAATAACATCGTTACCAGGGTGATGTCGGCTTTTCCCATGCCGAGCGTTTGCGAGCCTTATATCCGTCGCCGGGCTATGCGCCATCTTGAGAAGGGCAGAGTCGTGGTCTGTGCCGCCGGAATCGGCACGCCTTATTTTACTACTGATACGGCGGCAGTCATCAGGGCCCTGGAAATTGAGGCGGATGTCATCTGCAAGGCGACACGGGTTGACGGGGTTTATGACAAGGATCCGCTGCTTCATTCTGATGCGGTGAAATATGATACTTTGACCTACTCCGAAGTTCTCAGACAAAGGCTCAAGGTTATGGATGCGGCGGCCATTTCACTGGCCCGCGACAACAACAAACCGATTATCGTTTTAAACATGAAAATCCCAGCCAATATCAAGAAAGCTGTGTGCGGTGAACGCGTCGGCACCATAGTCCGGTAGCAGAGGGAATATTGTTTCTGCAACATCCGATAAAAAATTACTGGGCAGCCGACGGTTAACTGGAAGGAGAACATGATGACGAATGAAATAATAATGGAAATGGCTGAAAAAATGGAAAACAGCCTGGAGGCGTTTAAACAGGAACTGACCAAAATACGCACCGGCCGAGCTTCATTGTCACTTCTGGACGGGATCAAGGTTGATGCTTATGGTTCCTCCCTGCCGCTGAACCAGGTTGCGACCCTGACTATTCCTGAAAGCAGGCAGATTGTAATCCAGCCCTGGGATCCCCAGGTTATGTCAAGCATCGAGAAGGCCATTCTCAAGTCAGAACTGGGCCTGACCCCGATGAATGACGGCAAGGTGATTCGGATAAATATCCCGCAGTTGACTGAAGAAAGGCGCCGGGAATTTGTCAAGATGGTAAAAAAGATTGCCGAGGAATACCGGGTTGCGGTGCGGAATCATCGGCGTGATGCCATAGATGCTTTTAAGAAACAAAAGAAAAACAAAGATATTTCAGAGGATGATCAGTTCAAACTTCAGGATGAGGCCCAAAAAGAAACAGACACATATATTGCAAAGATAGATGAAGTGGCCGCTGATAAAGAAAATGAATTAATGGAGGTTTAAGGCTCATCATCTGAAGAGTGCAGTGATCTGTTATGCGTGAAAATCCGGTTCTGGATCCAAAGAGGATTCCCCGACATGTTGCCATCGTCATGGATGGCAACGGCAGATGGGCAAAACAGCGCAACCTGCCGAGAATTATGGGGCACAAGGTAGGGACCGAATCTGTCAAGAATGTAGTGAGAAAGGCCAGAGAGTTGAACCTTGAGGTTCTCACTCTCTACGCGTTTTCGACCGAAAATTGGAAAAGGCCGGCCATTGAGGTCAAGGGTCTCATGACCCTGCTTAAAACCTATCTCAAAGCAGAAACGCAAAACATGCTGGAAAATAGCATTTCGCTGCGCTGCATCGGGGAAATGGAAAAATTGCCGCCTGATGTGCAGAAAATCCTTGCCTGGGTCATCCGGGAGACAGCCCCTAAAACAGATGAGAAGCCGGCCATGGTTCTTAACCTGGCTTTAAATTACGGCAGCCGATATGAGATTGTCAGAGCCGCCCGGATCATGGCGGGAAAATGCATCAGCGGCCAGTTTGATCCGGAAGATTTTTCCGAACAGCTTTTTGCTTCCCATCTCTATACCGGGGGGTTGCCCGATCCTGATTTACTCATCAGAACAGGCGGCGAGGCTCGCCTGAGCAATTTTCTCCTGTGGCAGGTGTCTTATGCCGAACTGTATATTACTGAAACCATGTGGCCTGACTTTAAAGGCAAAAACCTGATCGAAGCTATACAAGATTATCAGGGCCGGGAAAGAAGGTTCGGCCAAACCAGCGAACAGCTGCAGGCGGGTTGAGCCATGGGCAGAATTGCAACGGGTCTTATCCTTGCCGCCGGCTGGCTGTTATTGCTGTTTGTGGGAACATACCCTTTGTTCTGCCTTGTTATTACCGCCGGTGGTGGGGTGGCCCTCTATGAATTCCTGCGCATGAGTTCTCCCGAGGTCGAGCATAAACATATCCCGCTTGTTCTCCTGCTCGGAATTTTTCCACTTGCTGCCGCCTCACTCTGGGGCAGTGGTGCGGTAACCGCCAGCCTGTTTCTGGCCCTGCTCATTTTGATCATTGTTACGGTTGTCGCCTATCCGTCCCTGGATAACGGCCTGATTTTCGTATCCAGGTTATGGTTCGGTATTTTTTATATCGGTTTCTGTTCCGCCCACCTGATCCTGCTGCGTTCCCTGCCCCAGGGTATTCACTGGCTGCTGGTCCTGACCGCTGTCACCGTTTCATCCGATACCGGGGCATACTATGTCGGCCGCACCCTGGGTAAAACCAAGCTGTATCCGGCTTTAAGCCCGGGAAAAACCAGAGCCGGTGCGGTTGGCGGCATCATCGGCGGCATGCTGGGCGGACTCGTGGTGACGGTTATCCTCTTTGAGGGGGCAAGCCTTGTCATGGTGGCATTTTTAAGCCTGGTATTAAGCATGGTCGGCATTGTCGGGGATTTGATCGAATCGCTCATCAAGCGTGTTTCAGGGGTGAAAGATTCCGGGCAGATATTACCCGGGCATGGTGGTCTGCTTGACCGTTGCGACAGCCTGCTGCTTACCGCTCCTGTCCTGTATTATGTTCTTATCTGGGGACATATGACCCTGCTGCAGTAGTTTTTTATCTTCAACGCAGCAACAAACAATTCTGCAGCAAAAATGTTGAGAATGCTTATAATCAGACAATGGAATACACAGTGGGCTGGGATGTACATGTCCGCTTCATATTTTGTCAATGCTGCATTGCATGAAAAATAAAAAAATTGTCATACTCGGATCCACCGGATCCATCGGCAGAAATGTGCTGAAGGTTGCAGCCGGTTTCCCCCGGAGTTTTACTGTCGTCGGTCTCACCGCCGGCTGGAATATCGATTTGCTCCGCCAGCAGATCGATACTTTTTCTCCACGCCTGGTTTCTGTGGCCGAGGAGGAAGAGGCCGTCAGGCTCAAGACACTTCTGGGTCCGAACAGCCGGACTGAAATAGTCTGGGGCCGGACTGGCAATGAACAGGTGGCTTGTCTGCAGGAGGCGGATATGGTGGTTTCCGCCATAGTCGGTGCTGCGGGTTTGCTGCCGACCCTGGCCGCCATCAAATCCGGTAAGGATATCGCCCTGGCCAACAAGGAAACCCTGGTTATGGCCGGCAGGCTCATCATGGCTGAAGTAAAAAAACATCAGGTAAGACTGCTGCCCATTGACAGTGAACACAGCGCCATTGCCCAAGCCCTTGAGGCGGGGCGCAAAGAGGATGTCGCCCGCATAATTCTGACCGCTTCAGGCGGACCTTTTCTGAATCTTGCGGAGGAAAATCTCTGGCAGGTTACTCCGGCCCAGGCCCTGCACCATCCCAACTGGGATATGGGCCGCAAAATTACCATCGATTCCGCGACTTTGATGAACAAAGGGCTTGAGGTGATAGAGGCCCGCTGGCTTTTTGATATTGACCTTGAGAAGATCGAGGTGCTGGTTCATCCCCAGAGTATAGTCCATTCACTGGTTGAGTTTGTTGACGGTTCCGTCGTGGCCCAGCTGGGCATCCCCGATATGCGGGTACCCATCAGTTATGCCCTTTCCTATCCGGAGAGGCTTGATACGGGCCTTTCACGCCTGAACCTGACAGAATGCAGCAATCTGAGTTTTCACAAGCCGGATACCAACCGTTTTCCGGCGCTGCATATTGCTTACCAAGCCTGCACAAAAGGTGGCTGCCTGCCGGCCGTACTCAATGCAGCAAACGAGGTTGCAGTGGCCGCATTTCTTGACGGAAAGTTGGAATTTCCCGAGATTTCGCAAGTGGTTGCTAAAACCATGAACCGCATGGAGCATACGGAAGATAAAGATATTGCAACAATTTTAGAAGCCGATCGTCTGGCCAGGGTTGAATCTGCTGCAGTGGTGTTGAACACGATTAGCGAGCGAATTTGATAAACTCATCTTCCTTACGTAAGAAGATTCCCAGCAGGTTATGCTTCGCATGTGCAAGCGGCTGCGGGGAGCTTCAATTTTTCCGGGTGGGCAATCAACCCGGATTAATGCCGCAGCAGTGGTAATTATGCAGCTGGTGTCCCCTTGATCAGGCCGACAATTATACGAGAGGTATTATTCTGAATGAACACTTTAATTTCTTTTGCCATCGTCCTTGGGTTGCTAATTTTTGTCCATGAATTCGGTCACTTTATCTGGGCCAAACTTTTTGGCGTCAAAGTCCTCAAGTTTTCGCTGGGATTTGGCCCGAAACTTGTCAGCAGGAAGTTTGGTGAGACGGAGTATCTGATAAGCGCCTTCCCCCTGGGCGGATATGTAAAAATGTTTGGGGAAAATCCGGGTGAAGTTGCCGAAGAAGAACTGTCCCCGGAGGAGCTCAAGCGTTCCTTTGCCACACGTCCGGTCTGGCAGCGTTTCATAATTGTGGCGGGCGGGCCCCTGTTTAACCTTATCTTTGCCATGTTTCTTTTTTTCGTCATCGTGCTTACAGCAGGGTTGCCGCAGCCGGTTGATAACACGACCATCGGCGGGATCAGCCAGGACAGTCCTGCTGCAGCGGCCGGCCTGCAGAAAGGTGATACCATTGTTGCCATAAACGGCACGGAAACCCGACACTGGGAAGATGTATCGCGGCTGATTAAAAACAGCAACGGCAGCGAGGTTGTTCTAACCCTGCAGCGGGGGGACAAATCCCTTGAAGTTCCCATAACGCCGCATATGGAAACGACGCGGAATATTTTTGGTGAGGAAGTCGGGGAACGTTACATGATCGGGATTGCCAGATCCGATGAAGTGAAATATGAAAAAGTCGGTTTTACCCGGGCTTTGCAGGCCGGCATAAGTCAGACATGGAGTTGGATGTACCTTACGGTTATGGGTCTGGTTAAAATAATTCAGAAGGTGGTGCCTGCTTCGGAATTAGGCGGTCCGATTCTCATTGCAAAAATTGCCGGAGAGCGGATGGAGGCAGGCTGGGTTAACTTTCTTTACTTTATGGGAGTCTTAAGCGTTAACCTTGGCATTCTTAACCTGCTGCCTATCCCTATTCTGGACGGTGGACACCTGGTGTTTTTTTCCGTTGAAGCGATCTTGCGCAAGCCCCTTAACTTGCGTACCATGGAAATCTTACAGCAGATTGGTCTTGTACTCCTGGGCAGTCTGATGATTTTTGTTTTTTATAATGACTTGGTGCGGCTGTTTGGTTGACGGATACAGCCGGTTTTTACTGGGCAGGTGAAAACCGGCGCTTTATTGAAGGGCTGAGCCATGCCGCCCGGTTTGCAGAGAGCAAACTTCGCTTTGCGTGTTTTAAGCCGTTGGTTTACCCTCCGCACGGGTTGTAGCGGAACGGCAAATATGATCAACCTTCTTTGCATGGGTTGAAGGAAGCTTATCGAGAAAGAGAGGAATGTCCCGGACTGAAAAGCAGATAAAAGGACTGCATGGGCCGATAATCCTGGCATTGGAAACTGCCACCATGTGCGGCAGCGTCGCCCTTGTGGCCGCAGACAGATGTGTGGCTGAATTTTCTCTGCAGACAGGTGAGACCCATTCCCGCAGGCTGCTGGCAGGAATTGACCGACTTCTGGAGGAAAGCACCATTGATTGGTCAGCAATTGATGCCGTGGCGGTGAGCTTGGGTCCGGGAAGCTTTACCGGTTTACGGATCGGTCTTGCAACGGCAAAGGGGCTGGCCATGGCCGGCGACGCAAAATTTATCGGGGTCCCCACCTTGGACGGTTTGGCGGCACAGCTTTTTGGTGCGGGGGAAATTTTGCTGTGCCCGGTGCTTGATGCCAGAAAAAAGGAGGTTTACTGCGGTTTTTACCGATGCGACAACAAAGGCAATCCCAGGCTTCTGGAGGAATACCTGGTCATAAGTCCCGAGGTCTTATGTGACAGGATTGATGAGCCTGTGATCCTGTTGGGCGACGGGGCTGCGGTCTATGGTGATCTTTTTCGGCAGAAACTCGGCGATCTTGTGAAGATCCCACCACCAAATGCATATTTCCCCAGGGCAGCGACCATCGGCCTGCTGGCCCAGGATAAGTGGCGGGATAAAGAATTTCTTGATCCGGCCGCGGCTGCGCCGATATATGTAAGACCCTCGGAGGCCGAACTGGTTTTTGGAACAATAAAGATTGTTATGTTAAAACGGCGTAAAACAAGACAGATCAGGGTAGGGGATGTACCGGTCGGGGGTGATGCCCCGATCACGGTACAGTCCATGACCAATACCGACACCCGCGAGGTGGATGAGACCGTGGCCCAGATTGAGCGCCTGGAAGCTGCAGGCTGCGAATTGATCAGGGTTGCCGTCGTTGACATGGAAGCTGCCGCGGCCATACGTGGTATCCGGGACAGGATACATATCCCCCTCATCGCTGATATCCATTTCGATCATCGGCTGGCGGTCGCTAGTATGGAAAACGGCGCCCAGGCGATCAGGATCAATCCCGGCAATATCGGCGGGGCCGCAAAGCTTGCCAAGGTGGTGGATGCGGCAAAGACGCACGCGGTTCCCATCAGGGTGGGAGTGAACAGCGGTTCTCTGGAAAAGGACCTCCTGCAAAAGCACGGGCATCCAACTCCCGCGGCGTTGAGTGAAAGTGCTCTGCGCAATGTAAGACTGCTTGAAAACCAGGAATTTTATGAGATCAAGATTTCGATTAAATCTTCTGATCCCCTGATCACAGTTGAGGCGTATAGAGATTTGGCTTCCAGGTGTGATTATCCTTTTCATCTTGGGGTAACCGAAGCCGGCGGATTAATTGCCGGCACGGTAAAATCAAGCGTTGCTCTCGGTATTCTGCTCTATGAAGGCATCGGTGATACCTTCCGCATATCCCTGACCCGGGACCCGGTGGAAGAGGTCAGGGTGGGGTACGAAATCCTGCGGGCCCTGGATATCAGGCGTCGCGGCCCCGAACTGATCTCCTGCCCTACCTGCGGCCGCTGTCAGGTCAATCTTTTCAAACTGGCGGACGAGGTTGAGCATCATATTCAAGCTATTGAATATCCATTGAAAATAGCGGTTATGGGCTGCGTGGTAAACGGACCCGGCGAGGCCAGGGAGGCGGATATAGGTGTGGCGGGCGGCAAGGGTGTGGGAATTATTTTCAAGAAGGGAAAATTGTATAAAAAAGTGGCGGAAAATGAACTGCTGGAGGTTTTTCTCAAGGAACTTGATGCTATGGCAGAGGAGAAAAAATAATTTACATCTTCTTGGAATTTTTCAGGTAAAGGTGATTTCCTGCGCTGGATGAACGATATACATAATTCTAAGGATTACGCCGCTAAATTACGAAACTCACGCGGCTGCGGCTCGCACAGGTCCTAATTTTAAGCTCCACGTCCTTTTGAATTATTCAAAAAAAGATTCAAAGGCTTGTTAGTCACCTGCAAACCCATATTTGCTTAATATGAAATTAATTCGGTTTATATTCTTTTAACTGCATCTATTTTTTACAGGAACATGTCATGCGTTATTCAGAACTGCTGCTGCCCACCCTGAAAGAGACTCCCACTGAAGCCGAGGTTGTAAGCCACCGGCTTCTGCTGCGGGCCGGTTTTATCCGCAAGCTGACCTCGGGAGTCTATACCTATCTGCCCTTGGGACTTGCCGCGATCCGCCGGGTTGAACAGATTGTCCGTGAGGAGATGAACAGGGCCGGGGCCCAGGAACTGCTCATGCCCATGGTGCAGCCGGCAGATCTCTGGAAGGAATCGGGGCGCTGGGAAAAATACGGCCCGGAACTGCTGCGCTTCACTGACCGGCATGACCGTGAAAGCTGCCTTGGCCCGACCCACGAGGAAGTTATAACCGACCTGGTGCGCAGAGAGATCCATTCGTATCGCAACCTGCCGGTCAACCTGTTCCAGATTCAGACCAAGTTTCGAGATGAGATCAGGCCGCGGTTCGGGCTGATGCGCGGCCGTGAATTCATCATGAAGGACGGGTACAGCTTCGATGCAGACGAGAGCGGGGCAGCGCTTACCTACCAGAAGATGTATGATGCCTACCATCGCATTTTTCAACGATGCGGCTTGTCCTTTCGTGCGGTTGAGGCTGATACCGGCACCATCGGCGGCAGTTTTTCCCATGAATTCATGGTGCTTGCCGAAACCGGTGAAGACACCCTGGCAATCTGCCGGAACTGCGACTATGCGGCCAATATGGAAAAGGCCGCGGTGCAGCCGCCGCCGAAAAACCGGCGAGGATGTCATGCTGCTGCCCCTCGAGAAAGTTGAAACACCCGGCAAACGAAAGGTTGAAGCGGTGACCGCGTTTCTTGGCATTACCCCGGACAGACTGGTGAAAACCATGGTTTACATGGCTGACGGTAAACCGGTGGCGGTACTGGTCCGGGGCGATCATGAAGTGCAGCCGGTCAAGCTCAAAAATATGCTCGGGGCAGTGGAAGTTGAACTGGCGGATGAGAAACAGGTTTTTGACCTGACTGGCGTTCCCAGCGGCTATCTCGGGCCGGTTGGCCTGAAAATACCGCTGGTGGCAGACCAGGAGGTCACAGCCATGGTAAATTTCGCCGTTGGTGCCAACGAAAAAAACCATCATATGCAGAATGTAAATCTATCCAGGGATTTCAAGGTTTTTCAAGTGGCGGATCTGCGGCAGGTAACCGAGGATGACCGCTGTCCATCCTGCGGCGGCACCCTGGAATTAACCAAGGGTATTGAGGTCGGACACATATTTAAGCTGGGCGACAGTTACAGTAAAGCGCTCAATGCCACCTTCCAGGACAGCAACAGCGAAGAACATCATTTCATCATGGGATGCTACGGCATCGGTGTGAGCAGAACCGTTGCCGCGGCTATCGAACAGAACCATGACGAACACGGCATTATATTCCCCCTTCCCCTGGCGCCTTTTCATGCCATCATCCTGAATCTTGATCCCAAGAACGGAGAAATAACAACAGCGGCCACATCATTCTACCGGCAATTGCAGGAACAGGGGCTTGATGTTCTCCTTGACGACAGGGACGAGCGTCCGGGGATCAAATTCAAGGATGCGGATCTTATCGGTATTCCCTATCGAATTACCATCGGCAAACGTTTTGCCGGTGAAGGCGAGGTGGAAATTCGGACCAGGTCCGATGGCAATACCAAAAGCATGCCTTTTGACAAGGCCCTGGAAGAGGTTGTCAGCTCTATTCGTAATGAAATGACGGCAATCCGGGAGTCAGGGACTTGATGGATGATATTTCCCGGGCCTTAAGAGGCTGCCGATGCTGACACCATGCAATTTTTACATTACATTCTATTGATAAAGATACTGCCGGGTGAAACGGTGACAATGCCGGCAAAATAGGGGAGTGACGCTAGACAGATAATGTCTTGAAAATCTACAGATAAAGAATGCCTGATTTTAACGATATTAAAGAACTTGCCCGGGGATATCTCCCTGACTCGGACCTTGAGCCCCTGGAAAAGGCCTATCACTTTGCGGAAAAGGTGCATGCCGACAAGGTGCATCCAACCTCCGGGGAGCCTTATATTGTCCATTTGCTGTCAGTAGCTGAGATTCTGCTTTCCATGCGACTTGATCTGCAGACCGTGATTTCCGGTCTGCTGCACGGGGTATTGAAACAGGACCCGACGCTCTCTATCCATGAACTGGAAAAAAAATTCGGCAAAGACGTGGCTAATATTGTCCGCGGCGCCACCAAGATCACCGATGTTCAATTTAACAGCAGACTGACATACCAGGCGGAAAACATCCGGAAGCTGCTGTTGGCAATGGCCTCTGATATCAGGGTATTACTGGTTAAGCTTGCAGACCGCCTGCATGATATGCGTTCCTATATTCTCGATGATAGGGATAAGGCCCGGCAGGATGAATTGGCTCAGGAAACCCTGGAACTTTATGCCCCCTTTGCCAGCCGTCTCGGTATTGACTGGATGAAGAGGGAGCTTGAGGATCTAGCCTTTAAATTTCTCTATCCGAACGATTATGCCGACCTGACTGCCAGGATAGAAAGCTCCACTGCAGATCGGGAAAATTATGTCAAAGAAGTCATCGGCATCCTGCGGAAGAAACTTGCCGAAATAAACCTGACCAAATGCGAAATAATCGGCCGTCCCAAGCACCTGTACTCCATTTACAAGAAAATCATCGCCCAGAAAATCCCGCTGGAGAAAGTCTATGACAAGGTAGCATTCAGGATCATCGTTGATACGGTGACGGAATGTTACGAAGCCTTGGGCGTGGTGCATGCAAACTGGCCGCCGGTTCCGGGACGGATCAAGGACTTTATCAGCACCCCCAAGGGCAATAACTATCAGTCCATGCATACCACGGTTATCGGGCCTTACGGAGAGTTCATGGAGGTGCAGATCCGCACCCGTGAAATGGACAGAGTTGCCCAGGAGGGGGTTGCTGCACATTGGGCCTACAAGGAAGGGCAGGCCATCAGCAAGGAGGATGCCAGGGTTTTCAGGGGATTGAAGCAACTGGTGCAATGGCTGCAGGAGCTCAAAGACCCGAAGGAATTTCTTGATTCGGTGCGGGGAGAACTTTTCGAGCCGGATGTATATGCCTTGACCCCCGATGGCGAGGTGAAGGAATTTCCCCAGGGCAGTACCCCGCTTGATTTTGCTTATACAATTCATACCGAGGTGGGCAACAGTTGCGCTGGGGCAAAGGTGAACGGTAAAATAGTACCCCTGAAGTACAAGCTGCAAAACGGCGATGTGGTGGAAATTATCACTTCGCCAAAGCAGAAGCCGCGCCGGGACTGGTTGTCAATGGTGCGGACAAGCCGGGCAAAATCGCGCATCCGACATTGGCTCCGCCGGGAAGAAAAAGAAAAGGCTGAGAATGTCGGACGCGAGATCAGTGAACGTGAACTGCGCAAGCATGATACCTCGCTCAAGAAGATAATTAAGACCGGACACATGAAGCAGATCCTTAAGGCTACACACTGCAATTCCCTGGAGGAGCTGCTGGGGAAGATCGGTTCCGGGAGCTTACCCATCCAGAATGTCATCAAGGTACTGCAACCCGAGGAGCTGCGCAGCGAAGAGGAAGAAAAGGCTGAAGAACAGGAAATGCTGGGCGTAGCTCCCCCATCCCAGAGACGGGAAAAGCCCAGCAGCGAAGGTGTTGTTATTGAAGGTGTCGATGATATGCTGGTGAAAATAAGCCAGTGCTGTTTACCGGTTCCCGGTGATCCGATCATGGGATTCATTACTACGGGCCGCGGTATTTCCATTCATAAGGCGAACTGCCATAATCTGCTGGCTACAGACCCTCAGCGCAGGATCGAAGTACACTGGTCTGACGATGCCAAAACAATACACCGGGCTCAGATCTACCTCATTACCCAGAATAAAAAGGGCATGCTTGCCGCGGTCAGCAATGCCATCAGCATGGATGATGCCAATATCGTAGCGTTGGAAGCCAAAACCAACGCCGAAAACCTGTCAACCAGCAATATTGTGCTGGAAGTTGAAAATCTGGAGCATCTCAGCCGCCTGCTCCAGCATCTGCGGCAGATTGACGGCGTGATTGAAGCCCGGCGTATGTAAGTGAGCCAGGAGGCAAATTCCCGGCACCGGATATATGAGAACTGTGCCAAGCGGATTTCTCCCTAACTTTTCCCGCAGTGCAAAACCGACGAGCTGCATCCCGTTTCCCCTTTGTTCTTTTTTTCAAGGAAATACATCGAGTCTGGGTATAACGTAACCAGAATCCCGGAATAAGGTTGAAAATTACCGGGTCATTGGCTAAAACCCATTCTGGTGTCTGGAGATGCACCGGTGCCGGATCGGGTGCGATATGGAAATGAAAATCCCTGGAACAGATGAACAACACAAAAGAGAAATCCGCCGCCCGGTCAGGGCAGAATGATATCTTGAACGGGGAGGCCAGCGGCGGCCGCCTAGCCGCTTTATCCCTGGCCGCACTGGGGGTTGTTTTCGGCGACATCGGCACCAGTCCGCTTTATGCAATTCGTGAATGTTTTCACGGCGAATACGGCATTCCGGTGACCCACGCCAATATCCTCGGGGTCCTCTCTCTGATGTTCTGGTCTTTGGTCATGATAGTGACCGTCAAGTACCTGACCTTCGTGCTTCGGGCCGACAACAATGGCGAGGGCGGGGTTATCGCCTTGACGGCGCTGGTAAAAAAGGAACTGTCGAAGCACGGAAAGGGCCTGGTTGTGATGGGGCTCTTCGCCGCCTGCCTGCTTTACGGCGACGGCATGATCACTCCAGCCATATCGGTTCTCAGCGCGGTGGAAGGTATCAGGAACATAACGCCGGCATTTGAACCATATGTTTTTCCTGCGACCATCATCATTCTCGCCGCCCTGTTCTTTCTGCAGAAACGAGGCACCGCCAAGGTGGGCAGCCTTTTCGGACCGGTTATCCTGTTCTGGTTTCTGATTCTGGCGCTGCTGGGAACGGTCCAGATCGTCCGTGACCCCGGGTGCTGACCGCTGTTTTCCCCTGGTACGGCCTCGCCTTTCTGGTCCACAACCGGCTGCACGGCTTTGTCGTTCTCGGCGCGGTTTTTCTGGTCGTCACCGGCGCCGAGGCCATCTATGCCGACATGGGCCATTTCGGCAAGCGGCCCATTCGTCTGACCTGGGTCGTTTTTGGTGTCTGCCGGCACTGTTCCTCAATTATTTCGGCCAGGGGCTCTGCTGCTGCTCCGGCCGGAGGAATCGCACCATCCCTTTTACGCCCTGGTGCCGTCCTGGGGATTGATCCCCATGGTGCTGCTGGCCACGGCCGCCACCATCATCGCCTCGCAGGCGGTGATCACCGGCTGCCTTTTCCCTGACCCGCCAGGCGATCCAGCTGGGCTATCTACCGCGCCTGAAGGTTTCACATACATCGGTCGCCCAGATGGGACAGATCTATATCGCGCCGGTGAATTGGCTCCTGATGGTCAGCACCATCGGCCTGGTCATCGGGTTTCAGTCCTCCAGCAAACTGGCGGCCGCCTATGGTGTTGCGGTTACTTCGACCATGCTGATCACCACAACGCTCTTCTTCGTGGTGGCGCGAAAACGCTGGAATTGGAGCCTGCCGGCAGCCGCCGGTCTGGCCGGAGTTTTCTTCCTGGTCGACATTCCTTTCTTCTGCGCCAACATCAGCAAAATTTTGCATGGGGCCTGGTTTCCCCTGGTGGTCGGCGGTGTTTTTTTCACCTTGATGCTGGTCTGGGAGCGGGGGCGGGAGATTCTGGCGGCGCAGATTTCGGAATTCTCCCCGGCCATTGATGAATTCAATAAAAGCCTGGAGGAAAATCCGCCGCAAAGGATCAAAGGGCAGGCCGTTTATCTTTCAGGGGCCAGACCGGACCGGATTCCGCCGGCCCTGGTACATAACCTGAACCACAACAAGATCCTGCACTCCGAGGTGGCCATCCTTCATATCAGGACCGAGGATATTCCCCGGGTGCCGAACCTGGAAAAAATTGAGACGGAAAAACTGCCGAGCGGAATTCATCTTATCATTGCCCATTACGGTTTCATGGAAACCCCGAAAATCGAGAACATACTGGTTCTGGCCCGGGAAAAGGGAGTCGAAATCGATCTTGAAAGTGCCAGTTTTTTTCTGGGACGATTGAAACTGGTTATCGGCGAGGAGCCGAAAATGAGCCGCTGGCGTTCAAATCTCTTTCTATTCATGTCAAACAACGCCATGGATGCCAGCGCTTATTTCAACATCCCTTCGGATCAGGTGATCGAAGTGGGAATTCAGTTGGAGCTTTGAGAAGATTCAGCCTGTCTTTTTTTCCAGGGCCTTTCTGATCGAAGCTTTCAGGTCTTTGATTTTGACCGGCTTGGGGAAGAAATCGGCAACATCGTCGCGCAATGCCTCAATGGCCACATCCAGATTGGCGAAGGCGGTAATCATGATCACTACGGTCTGGGGATAGAGTTGCTTGACGGTACGCAAAATCTCCAGACCGTCAATACCCTTCATCTTCAAGTCGGTGATCACCACATCAAAGGGTCTCTCTTTTAAACGGGCCAGAGCGGTTTCCCCGTTCAGAAAGGTTTCGACTTCATAGCCTTCCTGCTCCAGGGACCGTTTTGCCATGGCCCCCACTATCTTTTCGTCATCAATGACCATGATGCTATGCTTGTCCATTTGTACACCTCTTCATTTTATTGCAGCTCGGTAGGGTGATAAAGAAAACTGTGCCGCCGTCGACCGAGCTTTCGACGTGGATATTTCCCTGATGCTGTTTGATAATGCCATAACTGACCCAGAGGCCCAGTCCGGTGCCGCCTTCTTCCTTGGTGGTAAAAAAAGGATCGAAGATATGCTCCAGGTATTCAGCAGGAATGCCCTTGCCGGTATCGCGAATCTCTAATTCCACCTCGTCCTTTTCCCGCAGGTAGCGGCTTTTAATGCCCAGCTGGCCGCCGCTGCTCATGGCTTGAATGGCGTTGGTGGTGATGTTGACCAGCACCTGCTGGATCTGATGCTCGTCAATGTAAACATCCGGCAAGGTATCGTCAAGCTCCAGTTTTGTCCGGATGTTGGAAACGTCCAGCATATTATGAACCAGTTCCAGGGTTTTCTGAATGACCTGGTTGGGTTCAACCTGTGCCAGGTGCGGTTCCTTGGGGCGTGAAAAATCGAGAAGATTTTTGATGATCAGACGAAGCCGTTCGGTCTGCTCCTCAATCCGGCTCATGAAATCGATCCGTTCTTCGGAGCTGAGCTGGGCGTAAATTTCCTGATAGGTCTGGGCGATCATCGAGATGTTGTTGAGAGGATTATTCAGTTCGTGGGCCACACCGGCCACGAGGACGCCAATGGAGGCGAGCCGCTTGGATTGGATGATCTCCTTTTCCCGTTTGCCGAGTTCCTCGGCCATGGTATTGATGGCCTTGACCACCGCACCCATTTCGTCCTCCGAGGGTTTTTTGTCAATGGGTTGATAATTACCTTTGGATATGGACTGGGTGAGGGCGACAATCTGGTGCAGGGAACCGCTGATATTGCGGACTATCTGCTGACTGAAGAAAAGGGCAAAGAGGACAATGGTCCAGAAGGAGAGGTGCAGAATTTTTTTGGATCGGGTGATGATCCGGCCGACGTTGGCGCGCTCCAGTGATGTTATGTCATCGGAGAATTTCTTGAGTTCCTGCCCGACCTCACGTAACTGCTGGCCGGCCTTCTGGTTCTTGATTCCCTGCCGGCTCAGAAGTGTAATCATCAAGCCGTATTTGTTAAGCAGGTCCTCCAGCTTGTTATAGTTGTCGAAGCCAACCGCCTTGATGATGTCATCCTTGACTTCGTAAAGGGTGACGGTGGTTTCGTCTATCTTCATGCTGATCTCGACAAGGGCCGATTCGTCGCCATAGAGAAAATAATTTTTCTCGGCCAGGCGCATTCCGAGAAAGTCGGCGTTCAATCCGTCGGCAATGGTTATGAAGCGGAATTTCGTATAGAGTTGATTGAGGTTATTCATGGCAACGATGCCGATCAGCAGGAGCAGCACGATATGAACAATGTTGGAGAGATATATCTTGTGTTCTATTTTTGTCATGGGCTTACCCTGTCAGGATAGAGAGAGCCAGACTCTGCGCTTCATCCATGGTGAAGATCATCGGGATTTGCATTTTTCCAGCGGAATCATCCTTGCTTAACCTTCAAAGGCGGCACTGCGGCTCCGGGGCAGTTCGGCCTGCTCCCGACGCACCGGCAGATACCAGAGCAGTCCGTCGGCGATCAGTAACAGCCCTACCACCATGAGGATCAAGTCGAAGGGGGTGTTGACCCCCAGTCTGAAATAACTTAAGAGGCCGATACTAATGCTGATAAAATACACGCCGGTACGGATAAAAGCAAGGCCGGTGCGGGCACGGGCATAGATGGTCCGATAACATGCGGCGAGGGTGCGCTGCGCCGCAAGAACATTACGTTCACGGGCCAGGTGCGTACGTTCTCGGCTGGCCGGAACGGGATAGATGATTGTGCTGTAGTCGGCAAGAAAATCACCCAGTCGGGCCAGCATGGTACTCTTGCTCGGTTTGTTCGAGGTGCCGGCCGGCACCTCGAAATGAAAATTTTCAAGAAATGACAGCGTTGCCGCGGTTACTTCCACCAGAGTCTGGTCCCGCGGTGGAGTCATACGTGAACGACGAACCTGGAGATAGACAGGGGCACTGAAGAGTATTAACAGGAGACCGAGGGCCAGAATCCCTATGGACATAAGATCGTCAACCTGCAGCAGGCCGCTGCGCCACAGGGTAACGGCGATGGTTGTCAGGGCCAGCCCGGCCCGGCCCAGGGACAGGGCGGTGCGCGCCTTGGCCAGATCCGTTCGGTAACAGGCCATCAGGGTTCGCCACTGGGCCATGGTGTTACGCCAATATGCCAGACCGGTCCGTTCGGTACCGATTAATTCACCGGGCGGGGCATGGAGAAAATCCCGCACAAACCAGGAGATATCGTCGGGCAGGGTTACCCGGAACTCATAGCGGCCGGGGCCGAGGATTTCCGTCACTCTTGCGGTGAGATCCGGATCGCCGGGGTCAACGGCCGCCACGATGATCCGGCCGCCGATGTCCTTGATCACCGGGAACCAGCCTTCGGACAATAATTTTGCTTCTGGGATGTTGCGCAGCAGTTCCGGCGGAATGGGCAACCGTTCATCATACTCGATGGCCGGACATCGATAATGCTCTTCCAGGATATCCAGCAGCGCCTGGCGGGGAATGTTGTACTCGTAATGAAGAATGTGGGCCAGAGGGACCTTTCGTTCCTCCGCCGATCGGCTTGCGGCTGCCAACTGCTCTGCGGTTATGAACCCGGTAATGAGTGGGTCTGCAAAGGCATGTGCCTGGACCTCGGGACTATTCATGGCTGAACACCACCTTTTGCCACGACCGGGCCGGGGTCCCGTAATCGGGCTGGGCGATCTCCATATCAGCGTAGCAGTATGGAAATTCCTGCCGGAGTCGTTCGGCCGGCAGGCTCCAGTAAAGCCCGTCGCCGGTCAGCAGCAGCCCGCTGGCGATCATCAACAAGTTGAATATATTCCAGCCGATCACACCGGTTCCGAAGAAGATGACAAAGGCGACACCGATCAGGGTTAGGCTGAGGCCGGTGCGTATAAAGACGAAACCCGTGCGGCTCCGGGCCATGATCGTCCGCAGACGAGCCATGACGTTGCGGCGTTCGGCAAGGACGGTACGTTCCAGGGCTGCTCCTGTGGTGCCCAGGATGCCGGGGAGGTCGGTCTTGCAAACGGGCAGCTTCCTGGAAATGGTTTCGGGTCTGGAGAGAAAAAGTCGGTGGGGAAAGAAAAGATCCCATATGGAATCGGCCCGGAATTTCCGCTGCACCGAAACATGACCCTTTACCCCGGCCTGGCGGCCGCTGGCGTACCAGAGAAACCCTTCACCGCACATGACAGCGCCAACCGCTATCAGGGTGAGATCCAGGATCAGCCAGTTGCTTGGATGAAACTGTCGGATCAGACCCAGGCCGAGACTGATAAATGTAATGCCCGTCCGGACAAAGGCAAGTCCGGTGCGGGCTTTGGCCATGCGGGTACGGAAACAGGCCAGCAATACCCGCTCTTCGGCATAATCGGTCCGATCACTGGCCAGAAATCGACGGCGCATCACCGGCGAAAGACTGGTCCAGCCCTGGCGCAGTTGCCGGGCGCCGGTAATCTTGCCGGTTCGGATAAAGAAGGGAAAATCAGTTTCCTTGGAAACGGTCAGTATAGTGGTGCCGCCGGTGGCCTCGGTATCAACACAGGTCGGCAGCCTGGTTTTAAGCTGTCGTGCCGGCAGGTACCACTTAAGGCCGTCGAAGGCCATGATGCATCCTGCAGCCAGAAGCGGCACTTCCAGGAGCAGCAGCCAGCCGGCGTCGAAGATGCGCAGAAAGAGCAGACCGATGGTGATGCAGGAGACACCGGTGCGGATAAAGGCAAGTCCGGTACGGCTTTTAGCCAGCAGGGTGCGATAATGGGCAAAAAGTGAGCGGCGGGAGGCCAGGTAGGTACGGACCCGGGCCAGAGGGGTTCGTCCCGAGGCCGGGGGAAAACCAGGATTAACATCCTGGTTGTGCTCGATAATACGGATCAGGTCAGCGGGTAGCGTAACCAGAAAGTCGACGGCCCTTATTCCCAGGACCTTTTTGATCTTTTCGGCCAGTTCAGGGTTGGGGCTGGTGGTGATGATTTTTGCCCGATCATCCTCGACAATATATGGAAACCAGCCGTCCTGCTTTAATTTTTCCAGATCAAGATGGACCAGCAGGGGTTGTGGCTGACGGATGTTTTCATCGTATTCTATCCAGTCGCAGCCATAACGTTCTGACAATTTATTTAATGCCGTATATTTTTCAGGACCCTTCATTATCCACTTTTTCTCCAGACCAAAAACAAGCAACACCAATGCTTCGCCAACTGCGCAGAACCCTGCAAAACAACGAGAGGTTTGCTTTCTAGTTTACGAAACGGGCAATGCCCGGATAATTAACGCGTATTTCTACGCCTCATTCCCCACTTCGTCAATGGGTTTTATTAACCGAAACCCGGAATTGCGGCCCGGCATAGATCCGGGCAATTTTTCGCACCGGCAGGGGAAAAGGGTTACGCCGGCGGCAGTATAATGGTGAATTTCGTGCCTTTGCCGGGGAATGAATCGCAGCGCAGCTCTCCACCGTGATCGAGAATGATTTTCCGGGAAATTGCCAGACCGAGGCCTGTTCCATCCTTCTTTGTGGTAAAAAAAGGTTCAAAGATGCGGGATTTGACATCATCGGTCATCCCCGGGCCTTCATCCTTTATGACGAGGGCAACCCGGTGGTCGTAAAGGGAGGTGCTTATGGAGATGTTGCCATGGGTTCCCATGGCTTCCATCCCATTTTTGACAAGATTTATGGTTACCTGCTCTATAAGCTCTTTGTCAACCCGCACATCCGGGAGATCAGGGGCCAACGACATTTTCAGCCTGATTTCCTGCGGCGCGGCATCGGACAGTTTCAGAATCAGTTCTTCCAGCAGGGTGTTCAGCGAACAGATCTCGGTTTCAAGCTGAATGGGTTTTGAAAACTCGGTGATCTGTTTGAGCATGTGCTCAAGTTTATTTACTTCCTGATAGATGATGGCGGCCTTTTTCTGCACCAGATCCACTTTCCCGGCTTTTTTTTCAATCGATCTCGCAAATCCGCCGAGAACGATCAACCGGTTTTTGATCTCATGGGCCACCTGCGCCACGGTATTGCCGAGAGCGGCAAGGTGGGTGGACTGCAAGAGCTGGTGCCGGCTTTCCTCGAGATCAGATCTGGCCGCCGCAGTTTCGGCCATGAACATTTTCAATCCGCTGACCAGGGTTTCAAGATCATCCTGATGAGGACTTGCCAATACTGCTTCGCCGGTGCCTTTACTGGAGAATGTGTGTACCTCGCTGGCAATTTTCCGCAGAGGCATAAAAATATTCTTGACCAGCATCGAGACGAGACCGAAACCAAGCAAAAGGATAAAGAAAATACTGGCAGCTACCATTAGGCTGAAGTATTTCGATTCGCGCTCGCTCCATTGCAGCACCTCCAGGATGTCATCTTTTTTCAACTGTACAAGCTCGTCACAGCGGGCGATACCGGCGTTGGTAAGCCCGGCTAGATCGGTAAAGGCCAGTTTCCGGGCCCCGTCACGATCGCCGTTCTTGTATAAATCGAGCACCTTATTGCGCAGCAGGTCGTAGCTTCTCAATGCCTGCTGCAGGGAAAGATGCATTTTTTTCTCCTTTTCAATGGCAGAATTTCCCTGGAAATACAGATGAATATCACGGGAGACAGGTGCAAGGTTGTCAAGTTCATTCATCGATTGCGGATCGTCATCCGTCAACATATGGAAAGTCAAATAATCTCTTTGTTTCAGAAGAGCGATATCAAGTGATGTGGCATTCAGCATCTCTCTCGTATCCCTGAAGATCGAATCGTCCAGGGTATATCTCGTCTGCCAGGCATAGATCAAAGCCGTAATCGAAGTTGCCATGGCGATTATGATGACGGTAATGAGCCAGAAGATGGCTTTCGTGGAAATTTTCAGTTTCATAACGGGTCTCTTTTTTTGATTAATACCGGCCGGAACAAGCTCTTTCTTTCTACATACTCCTTACAGTTTAATCATTATGCCATGGATATCGAATACATTCCTCCATTGATTCATACTGTCTTCAATCCGGTTACTTATAATATCATATCCGGCCGGAATCAAACCGCAGCGCGTGCAAACAAATCCCTTTTCATGAAACTTGGAGGCCGGGATGATCAATTTGATCGGTGCAATGAAATAACAGGTAATCGCGAAATTACACAAAATCGGTCCCATGCCGCCTTTTACAAGAAACTTGATTAATCTCATTTGTTGAGGTAACAAGGTTGCCGGGTATTTGTTTAGTCCCTGGTTCTCTTGAGCAGCAGATTGCTGCTGTTCATCTTGGATAGGGACAAGTGTAAGATTTTGTAAAATAATTATGCAATCACCGCGATCATCTTTTCGGCACATTGGGTTTGAGGGGGCAGTAATGACTATGTCTTCAGCGCCTCTGATCCTTTCATGTCTGTCGGTCGGCAATAACATGCTGCCTCCTGCATGGCGCCTGTTAACCGCTGCTTTTGCAGCAATTACATGTTTGCTGGCCGCCTTTTTTCTCCTGCGCCGGATTCTGCTCGGGAAAATTTTTGCAGCAATGGCTTTAGCTGCAAGTATTGCCACCGCCTTCCCCTATCTTGTCGTCGATCCATTTGCAGCGCTTATAGGAGCTGTAATAGTTAGTGCTGCCGGATTTGCATTAGTTGATTTCAAGATCAGGGTGGACGAAGAACAGCGCACCACCCATTCGGATCGATGCCACCAGAGAGCCCGCTGGTCTTCCTTGACCTTGCTGCTTCTTGTTATTGCTGCATTATTAGTCAATCCCGCCGGACATATTCTTTCAGACCTTGCAATAACCACGGCGGCGATAATTAACCAGGCCCTGTTCATCCATTGGGCTTTGAACCAGAAAAAGCGGGCCATGATTTTTTTCAAGCTGGCACTTGGCGTATTGCTCACGGTCGGCATAGTTCTTTCATTTATCGGCGGCTACATACGATTTGCGGCTATAATTTTCAGCATACTGACCTTTATATTTCTTCCGGAGTCGGCCCAGGTCGCAGACAGGCCTGAATACTGGTGGGAGCCTTTTTTTAACCATCCGGCGCGGGTTCTTATCAGCACCTTTCTCGGCTTGTGTGTTCTGGGCACCTTTCTGCTGCGACTGCCGGAAGTAGCACGGCTAAATCCCATTGCGGCAATTGATGCCGCCTTCACCTCCGTAAGCGCCGTATGCGTAACCGGGTTGATAGTTCTGGACACTCCCAAGGTTTTCTCACCCTTCGGTCAGTTTGTTATTCTTGTTTTGATCCAACTCGGCGGTCTCGGCATTATGACCATTACAACCGTTGCCCTGCATGCCATGGGAAGAAGACTCAGTCTGCGGCATGAGCGTATTCTTACCACCATAACCGAGACCAACCGGCATGATCTGGTGGCATCACTGGTTACCATCCTGCGTTTCACTTTTGTTGCCGAGGCCATAGGGGCATTATTTCTAACCGTCCTGTTTTTCGGGTTGGGTGATCCCATGCGTCAGGCAATCTGGCGGGGCATTTTTACTTCCGTCTCGGCATTCTGCAATGCCGGATTTGCCCTCCAAAGTGACAGTTTGATTTCATACCGGAACAGTCCATTGATATTGTATACCGTTTCTCTGCTGATCATCTTTGGCGGTATGGCACCGGCTACCAGTCTGATTATCCCCAGATGGATCAGGAAGCGGCCAATTCCCGTGGCGGCCAGAATCACCCTGCTCACCACCGTTATGCTTCTTTTTTCGGGGGCCCTGTTTATCTTGATTTTAGAATGGAATGGAGCTCTGTCCGGTTTCTCAATCATAGATAAATTGCACAATGCCTGGTTTCAATCGGTGACATTGCGCACCGCCGGATTTAATTCAATAGATATACATGGGGTAATAAGTCCCACATTCCTTATCATGCTCAGCTTCATGTTTATCGGCGGCAGCCCGGGCGGCACCGCCGGCGGAGTCAAGACCACAACTGTCGGCATCCTGGCCATGACCTTTTGGTCCAGTATAACAGGCAGGAACGAGGTTTTAGCACAAAACCGGCGGATTTCACCGGCTACCATAAATCGTGCCGTAACGATTATCGGTTCCGGTGCGGTTATCTGGTTTATTATGGTGCTAATGCTTGAGATTACCCAGCAGATACCTGCACGGCAGATTATTTTTGAGGTTACTTCCGCCTTGGGTACTGTCGGGCTGTCAACCGGAGCCACAAACCATCTTGACGGCATTGGTAAAATCATAATAATTATTACGATGTTTGTTGGCCGTATTGGTCCCATCACTTTATTTATGCTTCTGAGCGAAGATCGTTCAGTAAGGCATACCCGCTGTCCTGATGCGCCTATCAATTTAACGTAGGGAGTCGTTATTATGTCGCAACAAATACTTATAGTCGGGCTCGGCCAATTTGGTATGTCCCTGGCGCGAGCCCTGTCCGATAAAGGGGCCGAGGTTCTTGCCGTTGACCAGCAAAAAAATATGGTTGAAGAGGCATCGGTTTTCGTGGCCGAGTCCATAGTCATGGATGCAACAGATGAAGCAGACCTGGCCCGGCTGCAGCCTGGAAAGCGTGATGCTGCAGTATGTGCTATCGGCGATGATTCAAAAGAGGCATCCATTATCTGCACCGCCCTGCTTCGGCAGATGGGAGCGCCGTGGATTATCGCCAGGGCCAATAATGCGATGCATCAACGCATTCTGCAGTTGGTGGGAGCGCACCTTGTGGTTAACCCTGAGCAGGAATACGGAAAACGGTTTGCCAACCGCTTAATTCACCGGCATGTTATTGCCGATATGCCCCTTGGGGACGATCTCCATATCACCGAAATGAGAATCCAATCATCCATGGTCGGCAAAACCCTGGTGGAGCTCGCTCTGCCAAAACGGTTCGGGGTCATGGTTGTTGCCATCAGGCGCGGCTCCAGGATATTACAACCCACCCCCAATGACCCCTTACAGGAAAACGACGATCTTATTATCGTTTCCAGCGAAACAGCCATTCCAAAACTTACCGGGAGAATCTGACATGAGACTTGCACATGCAGTCAAAGTGGGAGCCTGGTTTCTTGTGGGGCTGAATCTGCTTATGGCGTTAGGATCCATTGGCATTTTCATGCGGATGGCACCGGCAATTACAACGATCATTGACCGTAACGGGCGATCGATCCAGGCCTGTGAAGATATGCTTGCATCCCTGGCTTTGGCCGATTCCGCTAACAATGAAGCACAGATAATGATGTTCAAAAAGGCTTATGAGCGGGCCAGAAACAATGTAACGGAAACCGAAGAACCGGCCTCCCTGCAAGCCATAGAAGCGGCCTATCAGGATGCATTTCGCGGCGATCAGGAGGCCAGGCAGGCAACAGTGGGTGCCATTGTAAATCTTGGCAAAACTAATCGAAGAGCGATGATCAGGGCTGACGAAAATGCGCAGAAATTGGGCTATGCCGGGGCCTGGGGCGTGGTTTTCATGGCTATTTTAGTTTTTGTCGTTGGCCTGATTTTTATCCGCAGTCTCACCCGGCGCCTGGTAGTTCCTTTTAAGGAAATTCATTCTGTCATCGCAGCACGGAGAAACGGAGAAACCATGCGGCGCTGCACCGGAACAGATTTGCCGGAGGATATTGAAGCGGTTTTCAAGGGCATTAATGAGATCCTCGATCAATGCCAGACGTATAAAGCCACTTAGTATTTCAGGGGAAGTCTGGCCTCTTTCCAGGCAGAGATGCCGCCCTTGAGATTATAGATCTCATTCCAGCCATTTTTTGCCATGATTTGCCCCAGGGCCAGGGAACGGCCGCCGACTGCACAGATAAGCAGAATCGGTTTGTTTTTCGGAGGACGCTGGGTTCCCTTGATGATGTCCCAAAGGGGCATCATGGTTGAACCCTCGATGTACCCTTCATCTAATTCATCTTGACCCCGCACATCGATAAGCAGGAGATCTTTGCGGGTTTCTATCAGATCCTCGGCTTCCTGTGGTGTTACGGTTTTAAATGCGGCATGCTGCTTTTCCAGTCCGGGGAATTGCTGCTGGGCGGCGGGAATTGACTGGGAACCGAGAAAAACAAACAGGAATGCGGTGACAGTAAGGGCAACAAATTTTTTCATTATTCAATTTCCAAGGTGATAAGTTTAATTAGAAGAATCATTGGTCGTTTAAATCTCAAACGTAATCCACCAGCTAAGCTGGTGGGTCCCAGCTATGCTATGCAGGTAGGTTAGTGATAAGTTTCTTATATTGCCTTAATTACATATTTAAGTTCATTTTGCTTACCCAAAATGAACCCCAAAGGCAGCCGGTCACTTGGCCCGCTGTAGCGTGGTTGTTAAATTCTTTCCTGAAAATAAGTACAGGCAGGAGAATTTACAAGGGTAAAAAAATATGGTGTGCCGGAATGAGTTGCATACCGACCATGCAGGAGTCGTCCGGCACTGATTCGGCAACACAACCGGGCAGGTCAGGCCCGGGTCAACTGGCGGTATTTAATCCGGTGCGGCTGTTCAGCCGCAGCCCCGAGTCTCTTCTTCCGGTCCGCCTCATATTCAGAATAATTGCCTTCAAACCAATGCACCCGGCTGTTGTTTTCGAAGGCCAGGATATGGGTGGCGATCCGGTCCAGAAACCAGCGGTCATGACTGATGACAGCCACGCAGCCGGCAAAATTCTCCAGCGCCTCTTCCAGGGCCCGCAGGGTGTTGACATCAAGATCATTGGTCGGTTCATCCAGTAAAAGCACATTGGCTCCTTCTTTCAGCATGCGTGCCAGATGAACCCTGTTTCTCTCGCCGCCGGACAGCTGTCCGACTTTTTTCTGCTGGTCGGAGCCGGAGAAGTTAAACCGCCCTACATAGGCCCGGGAGTTTACCTCTCGATCCCCCAGGGTGATGGTGTCCTGGTCATCCGCGATCACCTGCCAGATGGACTTGTCCGGATCCAAAATGTCGCGGCTCTGGTCAACATAGGCGAGTTTGACCGTATCGCCTAAAATTATGGAGCCGCTGGTCGGCTGTTCCAGGCCGGTGATCATTTGGAACAGGGTGGATTTGCCGGCGCCGTTGGGCCCGATGATCCCGACTATGCCACCGGGCGGGAGCATGAAGTTCAAATCTTCAAACAACAGCCTATCGCCGTAGGCCTTGGAGACATGATCGGCTGCAATCACGGTTTTGCCCAGTCGCGGCCCCGGTGGGATATAAATCTCCTGATCCCGGTTTTTTTTCTGCATCTCCCGGTTGAGCAGATTTTCATATGAGCTGATTCTGGCTTTGGACTTGGCATGCCTCCCCTTGGGCGACATTCTGATCCACTCCAGTTCACGCTGGAGAGTCTTCTGCCGGTCACTCTCATGTTTTTCTTCAAGCTGCAGCCTTTTCTGCTTCTGCTCCAACCAGGAAGAATAGTTGCCCTTCCAGGGGATGCCGTTCCCCCGGTCCAGCTCAAGGATCCAACCGGCAATATTATCGAGGAAATAGCGGTCATGGGTTACGGCTATGACCGTACCTTCGTACTGCTGCAGATGATGCTCCAGCCATGCCACCGACTCGGCATCCAGGTGATTAGTGGGTTCGTCGAGCAGCAGGATATCGGGTTTTTGCAGCAGCAGCCGGCAAAGGGCAACCCGGCGCCGTTCACCTCCTGATATCACGCCGACCGGCGTGTTTCCGGGAGGACAGCGCAGGGCATCCATGGCCATTTCCAGCCTGCTTTCAATATCCCAGGCATCAAGTCTGTCAAGTTTTTCCTGCACTTCTCCCTGGCGTTCAATAAGCCGGTTCATGGCTTCATCGTCAAGCGGTTCGGCAAACTTTGCATTGATCTCGTTGAATTCCGCCAGGAGGTCAACCTGTTCGCGGGCTCCCTGCTTGACAATTTCCCAGACGGTACCGGATTCACCAGCCAGGGGCTCCTGTTCGAGGTAGCCGACGGTAAAACCCGGCGTCATGGTAATCCGGCCGTTGTAATCATGGTCAATGCCGGCCATGATACGCAGAAGAGAGCTCTTGCCGGAGCCGTTCAGACCCAATACCCCGATTTTGGCGCCATAGAAAAAAGAAAGGCTGATGTCCTTAATGACCGGCTTCCTGTCATAAAATTTGCTTACACCGATCATGGAATAAATAATCTTTTGCGGGTCACTGCTCATGTTTTTAACGATCCTTTGTTTTTTCGTTACGAATGGTTCCGGGGCTACTGCTTAAGGAAGCGGGAGCATACCATAAGTCGCAAAACAGCGCCAGACCTCCGGGATAAAATTTTTCGACAAGCCGGAAAGAGGCTGCGGGAATCCAGCCGTAAAAATTCGCCTGCATTATTGGATTCTTGGGAATTGCACTAGTTGCAGCGCCTATTTCGACAGCAGCAGGGCGCCCCAGTTATCTGCAGAAGACTTGTGGACCAGGTGCAGGCCGTTTTCGACAAGCAGTTCAGCCGCCTTCATGGTAGCCGCTGCGTGGAAACCGGCCGTGATCAGCAACCCCTGTTCTCTGAGAAGTTTTGCAATATGAGGGGCACCCTTATAATACACTGATGGAACAAGGTTGGCCAGAACCAGGTCATATTGTCCCGGGATATGATGCCATGATGTTTCCATAATCAGGGCGGCGTGGGCCAGGTGATTGTACTGCAGATTCCTGCGGGCGACCTCCACGGCTTCCGGGTCAATTTCAACCCCCAGGACCCGGGCTGCTCCCATTCGAAGTGCGGCAATGGTCAATATGCCCGAACCGCAGCCGATATCGAGAACAGTACGGGAAGACAATCTGTGTCCAGGACTTTGGTCCGCCACCTGTTTTAACAGGTGCAGACAGAGACGGGTGGAAGGATGCAGACCGGTGCCAAAGACGCGGGAGGGTGCCAAAAGAATATCATGCATCCCGGGCATGACGTTATTGTCTCCGTTCCAGGGGACTATGCGGAAACCTTCCTCCAGGGGAAACAATATGTTTTTTGGGTCTGTGCCGATGACAGGTTCACCGCATTCGACATTCCTGACCTGGACATCTATATTTTTCGCTGCCGGATAACGCTTTTCCAGTTTTGTCACAATCGCGTCAATTTTTAAGAGCAGGGGATCCGGGGAATTTTCTTCCCCGGACACGGTCAGGATGAACCGTCTGCTGCAGGTGCCGTCTCCGGTTATTGTCATATCGCGTTCTTCGGCAATAGGAGTTACTTCTGCCAGCAGGTGATGCTGCAGCAGATTGTCGACCGTTATGCTGATTTCAAGTTTCATCGCCGGATAGTGTTTGCAGGTTCGGTGCGGGAAAGTATTTTAGCCGTTGCGGGTACAGGGTCGGTCATGATTTTATTTTTTTCCGGATAAGCCTCGTCATAATGCCGCAAACTTCTTTTAATTCAACGGCAATTGCCTCCGCCCTGTCTGTGATTAATTTATGTGTCAGGCACATGGCACCTTTGCAACGAGGATCAGAATTCAGGCCGCAGTTTTTGTTTTGCAGCGTAAAGGTGGCTTTAGCTTTTAGGCGTGTCGTGGCAGGTAAAGATTTTCTTGACCGCCTGTTTCTGGCTGGAGAGGCAGAGCACAGTTATAACGTCTCCGGGAAGAATCTTGGTTTTGCCGTCAGGCACGAGAACGGTCCCATAGCGCAGGATCGAGACGATATTCGTGTTGCGGGGAAGACTCACCTCGGACAACTGTTTATTGGTGCCGGCACAGTTGGATTCCACCGTGATTTCAATAAAATCGAGCCCGGTCACCTTGCGGAGGGCGGAGCGGTCGGAAGCCAGCTGGTCCTTCTGCTTGCGCATCAACCCGACATCATAGGCCCGGACGATATTGGAGCGGCTGATGAGACCGACAAGTTTTTTGGGATTATCTCTTGCCACCACCGGCAGCCTGGCCAGGTCCCGGGGGGCTATTTTCCTGATCGCGGCCCAGATGGGTTCGTCCGGAAAAACCGTGACAGGATCGGGGGTCGCCACATCCCAGACCTTCAGATCCCGCAGGTTGACATCTTTTCGGTGCAGGGTCCGTTCCATATTCTGGATGGTTCGTTCCATGTCCTGCATGGTGACCATGCCGTAGAGTTCGTTATTGGAGTTTAAAACAGGAAAGCCGCCAAGATGGGTTTCCTGGAAGGCAGCGAAAAGATCGGCAAGACTCTGTTCACTCTTCATAGTCATGGGAACCTTGTTCATCACCTCTTCAACCTGAACCGTCTGCATGATATCCATGTCGCGGCCCTGTTCAAAACGGATGCCCCGCTTGGAAAGTTTCAGGGTGTAAATGGATTCCGGCTGCATCCATTGGGCAAAGGTGGAAGCAACCATTCCTGCCGCCATAAGCGGCAGAATAAGCCGGTAGTCATTGCTCATTTCAAAAACGATGAGCATGGAGGTGAGTGGTGCCCTCGCTGCTGCGGAAAAAACCGCTGCCATGCCGACAAGGGCATAGGCGCCGATCTCAATGGTTAGACCCGGGAAAAGATGCATGACCATGTAGCCGAAAGAGCCGCCCAGCATTGCACCCGTGAAAAGGGATGGGGCAAAGACACCCCCTGAATTGCCTGAGCCGAGAGTGAACGAAGTAGCCAGGGGTTTAAGAAAAATGAGAAGAAACAACAGCAGGAAAGGGGCGCGTCCCTGCAGAACTTTTTCAAGAAAAAGAAATCCCGAACCGAAGATGTGCGGATAATTCTCCACAATGGGCAATCCCATGGACATGTCGTCAAATGAAATATAGGAGATGGTACCGACGTAGGGATAGCAGAAGGCCAAAATACCGAGAAGCAGGGCGCCTGTAGCCGGCTTGAGCCATACGGGTATGGCAAGGTTATCGAACACATCTTCAAAATAATAGAGCAGACGGATGAAGAAAACACCGACAAGAGCTGCCAGGAGACCGAGCAAAACGTAAAGAAGTATTTCCCAGGATGAGTGCATGACATAGCCGGGAATTTCAAAAGCCGGACGGGCGCCGAGAAAGATTCTGCTGACTATGCTTGCAGCCACCGCTGAAACCACGACGTTGCCGAATACGGTCACCTGCAGCTCACTGAGCAGGACTTCAAGGGCAAACACCACCCCGGCAATCGGGGCATTGAATGTGGCGGCAATACCTGCTGCCGCACCGCAGGCCACAAGATTTTTTATGCGTTCATCGGAGAGGTGCAGCCATTGACCGATAGAAGACCCCAGGGCGGACCCGACCTGGACAATCGGGCCCTCACGTCCGGCGGATCCTCCCGTGCCGATGCAGAGAGCTGAGGCTATGATTTTGGCAGCCGCAACACGCGGCCTGATACGTCCTCCCTGTAAAATGAGGGCCTGCATAACCTCTGGAACTCCGTGTCCTTTGGCTTCCACGGCTACCTTGGCAATGATCGGTCCCACCATCAGCCCGCCGATAACCGGGACCACGATTATCCATATACGGCCCAGTGCAGGAAGAATTTTTTCGGCACCGCCATAGAAGAAAATCTGTATATAGGCGATGAGACGGATAAAAAAAACTGCGGCAAATCCGGTAGAAACCCCCACTATACTGGCCATAATCAGCAGAACGAGTCCCTCCCGCGGGGCAAGGTGATCTAAGAGTTTAGCCAGGTAACGTTTGAGCATAAAAGTAGTGATGCCGGACGTTGAGTGTTTGTGTGAGGTCAAGTAATAATTTCTGACATTACAAATGCTTACATTAGATATGCATTACTGTCAAGAGAGGAGCCGCCATCCCCCGGGGAAAAGTACCGTTTTTCATGGTGAATTTATGGCATTGGCGATGAGAGGTGATTACCCTATAAAAGAGAGGAAAATGGCAGGAAGAATTTGCGGTATTCTGCAGAATATGAAAAAATAATTATGGGGAGGACCAGGCCATGACGGGAAAAAGGTTTATTTATTTCAACAGTTGCTATGGTTTTATAACTCAACTGGCAGCACTACTTATCATTTTCGTTTTAGCCGGTTGTGCCGGAGGCAGCTACGGAAAACTGGACAGGAACAGGGACCTGGATAACATGTTTCTGAACTATGAGGTACTGCCTGACCACCATTACTACATCACCGGGGGATATGGTGCTCCCTCTGCCATCCTGGCAATCGACAAGAAGTATGAATTGGTAAATGCCGGAAATCTATGGATAGGTGTTCCCAATGTTGATTCGGCGCAAATGCGAAAATGGATTTATACCATTGACCCCAGTGCTAATTATCGATATACAGATAGCTATTTCGCGGCGTATATTCTGAATCCGGATGGGAAAAGAGTAGGTGCCTGGTTTGCGGTTGAGAATCAGACTACGGTTAAGTTTTTAGAGGGAAACAAGATTGAGGTATACCCGCCACAACCTCAGCCGAATTTTAACCTGAGGCGGGGTTTTATTTTCGGGAATGATTTGTAAGTACTAGAGATTTTTGAATTTACCAACCAGTATTATATCATGAGCGACGGTTCTCTTTTACAAACGATCAAACATAACTGCGATATTTCAGACGCCAGGGATAATGGAATTTATTCCATCTGCACCCTGGTGCTGAAATTACGCAATCTCTACAAGTGGGAACATTCCCAGGAACCCTGGGAAGAACCCGATTCCCCGGTACTGCTTGACTGGATCGCGGCCAAGGAGGAATACTGGGCGGCCATTCTCGAAGAACCTTTTTCACCCATTCCCATTAATGGTAAAAAAGTTGATCCTTTCCTGTTGCCGGCGATCAACAAACATCTGTCCGGGGATAATTATGTGTATGGCGCCGGGTACGGCAGATCCATGAAGGCGGTTTTTTTTATGGCGGAGATTCTTGAAGAACGTCACGTGGCTGGCTGTAAGGCTCTCATTCTTGGCAAGGAAAAAGCCCGGGAGCTTTCCAGCCCGTTTGCCATGCTCCAGGACGGTACTATCTATATCAGAAAGGAGCCCCTGCGTTTCTTTTTCTGGGACCAGATCCAGGAGCTTAATCCCTCATGCCGGATTGCCATGCGGCAGGCGCTGGCCGAGTACGGCCTCATAAAAGACGGATGTACCCTTGACCGGGGAAAACTGATCGACCTCTTTGATGAAATAGTCGAAGATCAATTGGATATTTTCATTTACCATGAGGTGGGTGAAAGTCGGGAAAACCAGCTGGACAGCAGGGTGCTGCAAAGAATCATCGCAGCGTATCCCGCTTCAGCCCTTGAACTGGTGGCCCGGGCGGTAAAGGATATTTTAGCCGATACCCATCCAAAGGGACTGCTCAGCCATATCGTGACGGAGGAGAAAAAAAGTTCCCTGGGGTTTTACATTTCCTTTCTGGACGGCATGCGCAAGCTCCTCTGTCCGGAATTGCATGAAGCGGGTAAAAGCTTCTGGCATAATGGTGACTGGACCTTACTGCAAAAAACAATAATGACCTGCCGGGAAAAAAACCGGGCGATAGCGTTAAAGCTTAAGGATCTCAGCCAGAGACTGGATAATGATGATGACCCGGAGAAACATCGTGCCTGGGCAGAAAGTACAATCCTGGTCCCATTGGGACTCCAGGTGCCCGCCAGGGAAGAAGGGACTGCCTGAGCTTCATGTCCGGCAGAGTCATAGAAACGAAAATGTAACTCCCCTTTTTCCCGGATCATATTTTTCAGCCGTTACGGTGGAGATGCATGCAGGGAGAAGATGTTTCGTTATTTAACCGGAGCTGAAACATGGATGAAAAAATTGAACTGATCCATGCCGATATCACTACTCTGCAGGTGGATACCATTGTCAATGCAGCAAATAATTCCCTGCTGGGTGGAGGAGGTGTTGATGGAGCCATCCACCGGGCAGCAGGTCCCGGACTGTTGGAGGAATGCCGGAAATTGAACGGGTGCGCCACCGGAGATGCCAAGATGACGGGGGGCTATAACCTGCCGGCGCAGTATGTAATCCATACAGTGGGCCCTGTCTGGCGCTCCGGTTCATCAGGAGAGGAGGAGCTGCTGGCCGGCTGCTACCGGAAGTGCTTTGCCATCATCCGGGAAAATGACCTGAAAACCATAGCATTTCCCGCCATCAGCACCGGGGTCTACGGATTTCCCAAAAAAAAGGCCGCCGCAATCGCTGTCCGGGAAACGAGGACAGCCCTGGCTGAAAATGGGAACCTGCAAATGGTGCTGTTTGTCTGCTTCAATCCGGAAAACCGCGGGGCCTATGAAGAGGCGCTGCAGCACAAGCCGTAAAACCGGTCGTACTATTTATCCCACCGGGATTAAGACCCTTAATAAGCGGTTTTTTCAAATAGATATTCCCCGGATGGTATCCGGGCTTTTCAGATCATTGCCGGAGAATATATTGCTGTTTGTCAGGATCCCAGTCATAGCCGGCCGCTGACCAGATCTCATCAAGTTTCTGCCAGTCATAATTGATCATATCCAGTGCACTGAAGTTATCATAGGCCGCCAGTATTTCAGCATCTTCGATGCGATTGTCACGGTTGGTGTCGGCCCAGTGGTAGTCGGCGATGGGAAGGACCTGGGAACCGGCTATGACTGTTTCCGCCGATTTTTCGTCTCTCAGGGTAACTGAACCGCTGAACCGCAGGGGGGTATCATTTTCAAAACCCGGTTTTGGGGAATGTTTTTTCGCCAGATATACAAAGGTGGCGGCCTGTCCTGTTGTTCTATTGATCCATTTAATGGTTTCGGTTTTTTTGTCAAAGCTTGTATACGGCGGGGCACTGACAATGGGTTCGCATCCCTCGGGAAGCATTTCTTTGAGTATCAGCGAAAAGGGGCCCTGCTGCAACGTTGTAACCTTAATGATAACTGGAAATGGCTGGCCTGGCGGTATATGGGGGGGAAGGAGACGGGTGGCAAAAATGGTGACCGGCTCCGGCTGTTTCATGCTGTACCAGATAAAAGGCAGCAGCAGAACAACAATCAGAGGCAGAAGCCAGATAAGAATACGGTAAGCTCTTGGCCGTCTTGCCTGTGAAACTGCAGCGGCAGCCGTTTCCGCCGGTTTGGTTAATTCATCTTCCTTTTCAAGAAATTGTTCAAGCTCCACCTCAAGTGCCTCGGCAAGCTTAATGGCATTTTCCTCTTTTATGGAAGGATAACGCCTGTTTTCCCAGCGGGAGATGGTATCTGTGGTGACGCCGACAACCGTGGCAATATAGAGTTGGGTCAGTCCCTTGGACTCCCGCAGGCTCTTCACTTTGGAGCCGTCTATCTTGACCATTTGATTCGGGCCTGGATAAGTCTGTTCGCTCATTCCTGATAATAATAATTATTGGCAAAAAGTTTTTGAAGATAGAAATGAATTATAATAGCCCAAGTTCCGCTAACCTGCACAGTCTTTTTCGTCAATACCCGGGATCAGCCGGTTCCGGGAGGGATGGCAACCGGTACCGCTGCCAATGGATGTAGGGCCGACATCGATAAACATCCACCGGTATATGGCCTGACATCAACTACTATTTCGGTTTCCTTTTCTTATAATGGAAAGCAGGAAATTGGAAACCATATTTTAATTCTCACAAAAGGAGGAAAGATAATGAAAAGAATATGGCTACTGGTATTGTTGGGCCTGTCGGCAACCTGGTTGTTCACCGGGGCATCCTTTGCTGCCGATGGTAATGGCCTGACCGCTCCGGATAAAGAAATTACCATAAAAGGCGAAAAAAAATCCGCCCGATTTTCACATTCGGTGCATTTGGATCTAGGTGTGGCCTGCGGTCAATGTCATCATGACAGCGAGCATCAGCCGCTGACTGACAAAGATATCGCGGCCATGGAAAACGGGAAGCAGCTTAACTGTGTAAGCTGCCATAATGAAAATTTTGCCAATCCGGAACTGCAGACCATGAAAAATATATTTCATGCGCGCTGCCGGGAATGCCATAAGCAGGGGGTTGACGGCAAGACAGGGCCGAGCAAGTGTACAGCCTGTCACGTCAAGTAAGATTTCCTGTTCTCCATTGACCAGGCCGGGATAAACTTATCCCGGCCTTTTTTGTCCGCGTTTTTTTCATTATTTTCAGCTATAATCTTTCTATAATATCGGCACTGCAAAAAGCATAATGCGGCCGGCTCCCTTAACGTATTGATATTATCACTTCCGCTTCCTGAACTGGGGGATTCCGGCGTTAAGAGCAATATTGCACCGGGGGAAGATTACGGGTTAGTATGCCGAAACGGATCGGCTAGGTATCGGCAGCGGACATGAGCAGCGGCTGCATGTTCCGCATTGTTTCTTGTGGCGGCCGGTGTTTTTTTTCCGTAGAATTCCCGGCATAAGAATATTTTACACCGCAGAATGCGGCAAGGCGCAAATTCAACCGAAGGAGGATTTCTCTCAATGTCGAAAAAAGACCCACCCAAAAGTTATCCCTCGGCCAGTGACAGTGTCAAGGATGCTGCTCTCTATATTGTTTCACCCCAGACAAAATCAAAGAGCTACAGGCTGGCCTTTGACGATCCCGAATTTCTCCTGCGGGATGAACTGCGGGCTGTGCGGCTGCAGCTTGAAATGATGAAGCCGGAAATAATTCAGCAGGAACAGGGGGTAAAAGCAACTGTGGTCATGTTCGGGGGGACACGTATCCCCGAACCTGAAACCGCGGCAAAAAGACTGCAGGCCGAGGAACGAGAAGCTGAAAAAGATCCGCACAACGATGTTGCGGCCCTGCGGGTCAACTGCGCCCGGAGGGTGCTGGCTAAAGCCCATTATTATGAGGAAGCCAGGGAACTTGCCCGGCTGATAACTGAAAAAAGCGGCAATGATGATGAATTTGATCTCATCGTATCCACCGGCGGCGGGCCCGGAATCATGGAAGCTGCCAATCGCGGGGCATACGAGGCGGGCGGGAAAAGTATAGGGCTTAATATTGTTCTGCCCCATGAACAGGCACCTAACAAGTATATTACCCCCGAACTCTGTTTCCAGTTTCATTATTTTGCCACGCGAAAAATGCATTTTCTCATGCGGGCCATGGCGCTGGTTGCTTTTCCGGGGGGCTACGGCACCATGGATGAGCTTTTTGAAACCCTTACCCTGATCCAGACCAAAAAAATTAAACCGCTGCCGGTAATTTTATTCGGGCGGGAATTCTGGAACCGGGCGGTGGATTTTGATTTTCTTGTCCAGGAAGGGGTTATCGACCCCGAAGACAAAAACTTGTTTTGTCTGGTGGAAAAAGCCCCGGAAGCCTGGGAGATTATCCATAAGATTTATAATGAGAATAAAAATGAGACAGACTCATGAAATTTTCCTCTGCCGATTTTTTTGTTTAGAGTTGACCAGACATTGAGGTGGTGCTAGAAGAGATGTATGCTAATTTTATATAATCTGACATCGTGTGAACCCGTAACTTCTCTCGTAAACCTTATGGAAATGGGAGGTATGCAATGGGCAGATATCTGATCACAGCGATCCTTGCATGTTTAATATTGTTTCCCGCTGGAGCCGCATCCGAAGAAGGAAAACAACCGCCGGTGAATCCCGGCCTCTTCGGCACCTTTATTCCCGAACCCGGGGTCTGGTCCGAATATGCCATACTGGACAAGGCTACAGGAGATCGCACCGTTATGCGCATGTCCATTGTCGGCGCTGAAGGTGATTCTTACTGGTATGAAGTGGTTACTCGGGAAGATGGGAAGAGAGATATAGTAAAGATGCTGGTCAACGGCGATCCCAATATTTCAGGAAATATTCGACGCCTTATCGTAAAAGCAGATAAGAAGCCCGCCATGGAGATGCCCCGGAATTTGGTCTTTATGGGCCGCAGAATGGCTAATGATATTTTTCGGCAGCGAAGCGGCATCACAACAGATTCCAAGGTTGAACTGCATGATGTAAAGACAGGAGAAGGGATTGTAACCGTCCCGGCCGGGATTTTCAGTGTTGAACAGTACAAGGTTGTGGATACCAACGGCAAGGTCTATGCCAAGTATACATTTAGCCGGGAAGTGCACCCCTTCGGGATCGTTTCCGTAGATGCCGAAAAAAAGACCATACTCCTGGAGGGGCATGGAACCGGAGCCGTATCTCTTATAACGGAAAAACCGGCCATGATGTCACTGCCACCCGGAATGAAGCCGGGGGCGGCTCCACCCAAAGGCACCGGACCTGGCCCGGAAGGCAACCTCCGGCAGATCCCTGGCATGGGTACAGGATACGAACCCAGACAATAAGTCTGCCGGAGCTGTCCGGCAGCAAGAGCAAACCGCGTTAATAATAGCATTTTGGTGAATAACGGCAGAACCAGGGATCAGGAAATGCAGCAATCCGGGTTACTGTTTTTGTGCTTTAAACTTTCTGTACTCGAGGCAGGCCGGTTCATATCCCAATTCACAGGAAATCTTGAGATCTGCACTCATGTTGGACGGATCATCTTTCTCTTTCCAGGCATGGGCCCGCAAGTAGTAGAAGAATGAATTCAGAGGGTCGAATCGTATTCCCTGGTTGAAATCAGTCAGGGCTTTATCAGGTTGTCCGAGCTTCATGTAGGCCTGTCCCCGGTTGATGTATGTCGCCGCATCACCTGGGGCAGAATTGATGGCACCGGTAAAGCTTGCAACCGCCTCCTTGTATTTCCCGGTTTGCAGATTTTTCAGGCCCTGCCGGTTGAATTCCGCCGCCTCTTCCTCATTGTCGCCGCTTTTTTCGTAGCTGTATATCCAGCCGACATTCCGGTCGACAAATTCGTAAGAGATGGGATGATAATCTGTTCTTATTGCCTGGATAAAATCATTCCTGGCCTCTTCAGGCATCTCTTTTTCGGTGTAGGCCTGTCCCCGGTTCAGGTAGGCATCGCTGTACATGGGGCTGAGAACCAGGGCGGCCGTAAAATCCTTAATGGCCTGATCATATATGTTATGCTGCAAATAGATAGCCCCTCTTTTATTGTAAATTTCAACAGTTCTTTTATTGAGTTTCAGGGCGTGGTTGAAATCCATCAGAGCATCATTAAATCGCCCCAGGCAGGCAAAGCTGTCTGCCCTGTTGATAAGAGCATCGACATAATCCGGACAAATCTCCAGGGCCTGGGAGAAATTCTCGACAGCCTGCTTATACTGATTTTTTCGTGTATGGTTTTCGCCTTGGAGATTGAAGGTTTCCGCCTTCTGCAGGTCGGTAAGGGTTTCCTCCAGACCTGCAGCCGCGGGAGGGAGTTCGTTCATGTCAATTTTGCTTGCCGGAATTTGCGGTTTTTGGGGAGCCGCATAATGAATCCATTCCATGCTTTCAGCCTCACCGTCTCCTTCATCGTATGGAGTTAACCTCTCATGCGCAAAATCTTCGAGCAGCGATCCTGCATGAGACTTTTCGGATATAACCAGTTTGTCTTCAGGGATGAAAGGGCCGTCCCCTTCTGTTGGGATGTATTGATCGGCTGGTAAAATTGCTTCATCGGTTTGTTGCGGTATCCCGGCCTCCGCCTCCGCCGGCATTTCTACCGCTGTTTCCTGTTTATCGGACCCGATGAGAGTTTCCTCTCCGGGAGCATCGAGATGTACTCCTTGCTGCAATTTCCGGCAGCCGGTGGACCGGGTCGGAGGCACACCTGTAATGTGATCCGATTTTTTAAGACGAAGAACCGAGGCGCATCCTGGGCACTTAAACCTGGCCGTCCCGGCAATAATTTTGTCCGTACCGAATTTGATTTTAGCCCCGCATTGTGGGCAAATGATCATTCTTTTTATTGAAGCTGTTTGTTTCAATTTTTTCCGTCAGCAGTGAGTCGTGGACAATTAAACATAACATTATAACATTTTGGCGTATTTTAACAAAAATTTTTAAAAGAATGAAACCGTTATCAAGCATGCAGCGCTATTTTTTTGTAAAAAATGAGGAGGAAGACTGTCCGCGGACATCTTGGCCAGGACTCCTGGATAAAGTCATTTCTCAGCCGGGATGCGGCGGAAGAAAAATTGTTTCGGATTGCATCGCTTCATTGCTCCTGTTAACAATAAATCATGGTTTCCGGTTTTTCCGAAGGGGCATGATACAATGATAATTTTTCTGCATGGACTTGAGAGCAGCAGCAGGGGCGCAAAGGCTGCATTTCTGCGTAATCTTTACCCGGACATAACGATCCCGGATTTTGCCGGGAGTCTCGCCGAGCGCATGAAGCGTCTGCATGCTGTTCTTGATGGCCGGCAGAATATCAGACTCATCGGATCCAGCTTTGGCGGACTGATGGCCACGATTTTTGCCATGGACAACAGTGAGGTGGTAGAGCGAATCGTTCTTCTGGCACCGGCGCTTAATTTTTCGGAATTCAAAGGCTCTCCCATAAAAAGAATAACCATTCCCGCCTGGATGATAATCGGCAGTCATGATATGGTTACCCCGGCGGCAAAGGTTGTTCCCGCGGCCGGAAGGATTTTTGCCGATCTGCACTATCAGGAAGTAGATGATGATCATATGCTGGCCAGAACCTTCAGAACGCTTGACTGGAAAACCATGCTGCCCGAGTAAAAAAGGTGTTTTGCTTCATGAAAATTCGGATTTTCAGCCATGAGCGGTTTTAATTTCGATACCCCGATTGACCGGTATCATACGGCAAGCCTTAAATGGGACCGGTACAGAGATCGGGACATTATCCCCATGTGGGTCGCTGATATGGACTTCCAATCCCCCCCTGCAGTCATAGAGGCACTGGGCAGCAGGGTTGAACATGGGGTTTTCGGCTATGGTATTGTGCCGGAAACATTGACTGAAATGATTTGTGAGATGCTGGCCGGGCGATACGGCTGGCACATTGAAGCCGAACATCTTGTCTGGCTGCCCGGCCTTGTCTGCGGCCTCAATGTGGCCTGCAGGTCCGTCGGTGAGGAGCATGATGACGTCATGACCATGGTGCCGATCTATCCGCCCTTCCTCACCGCTCCCCAAAATTCTGGCCGCAGGCTAATCACCGTTCCTCTGGCAACACACGACGGCAGATGGATAATAGACTTTGATGCGCTGGAGAAAAGCATAACGGCAAGAACCAGGCTGCTGCTGCTCTGCAATCCGCACAATCCTGTGGGCCGGGCATACAGCCGTCGGGAATTGGCTGACCTTGTTACGCTCTGCGCCAGGCATGATATTGTTATCTGCTCCGATGAGATACATTGTGATCTCATCCTGGATGAAGATAAAGAACATATTCCCACAGCCGCCATAGGCCCGGAAGCCGCGGCCCGGACCATTACGTTGATGGCGCCCAGCAAAACTTTCAATATCCCGGGGCTTGGCTGTTCATTTGCCGTAATCAGCGACAGGAAACTGCGGGATAAATTTAAGCAGGCAATGTCAGGCATTGTGCCGGCAGTCAATATACTCGGCTTCACTGCGGCGGAAGCGGCGTATCGGCATGGTTGGGATTGGCTTGCCGCCCTGCTGGAATACCTCAGAGGCAACTGCCGGTTGGTTGCAGAAGAGATTGATTCCATGGCGGGTCTTTCCATGTTCCGGATGGAGGCAACGTATCTTGCCTGGATAGATGCCCGTCGGTTAGATACAATCTTGCCCGGCCGTTTTTTTGAAGCATTCGGTGTAGGGCTGTCAGAGGGGAAAGACTTCGGATCTTCGGGTTTTGTCAGGTTGAATTTCGGCTGCCGGCGGTCCCTCCTGCAGGAAGCCCTGCAGAGAATGAAACGGGCAATACGCAGTACTGGGTAATAGCTAATACCTGTCAAAAGGCCAAAATGCATAATACATACAGGCATATATTCATAATATTTTGTCCAAAGGATGGTCAATCACCTTCAGCCTGAGAATTTTATAAAACTACTCCAATACCGGGAAACATTCTTTATGCGTGAGAATCTTTATATTGCAACTTCCAGACGTGAAGAGCTGGTGGATATTACTGTCCCGGTGCAGGAGGCGGTAAAACGCACCGGAATCGAGAATGGAGTGGCCGTACTCTATATCCAGGGAGCCACTGCCGCCCTGATGATCCAGGAAAACTGGGATGAAAGCGTGCAGACCGATATGGTGAGCCTGTTGCGCGGGCTTATTCCCAGGGGGGTCTGGCTCCATGACCAACAGGACTCCAATGGCGATTCCCATCTGAAGGCCGGACTGATCGGGCCCTCCGAAACAATTCCCATCATTGATTCCAGGCTTGGCCTGTCCCGCTGGCAGAATATCTTTCTCTGCGAATTTGATGGCCCCCGCCCGGAGCGGATAGTGGTGTTTACGGTTATCAGGGATGAATAAGGATTTGTCTGAAAAAACGACGAAGCACAACCTTTTCATTTTTCGGTTCAGGGGCCGCTACCCTGCAGCAGGAGCGAACACCACCGTACAGTTCCTTTTGAAGTATTGCTGAAGGCTGACAGCTGCTCGAAGACAGCTGCCCATAAAAAAATGCGGACCGAAGATCCGAAGACCAACGGTCCGCATTCGAGGGCAAGATGGACATTACCGGTTCCGGTAATTATTTCTCCGATATATCAAAAGATCCGTCCCGGCCGACCTGGACGACGGCATCAAGATACCTTGCCTGGTAGCCGTTGTCCTGCAGGGTTTTTAGGGCCATGCCCGCCATGATTCCCGTATTGCAGTGAACGATATATTCCTTGTCCTTGGAAAAATTTCCCAGGTTGTCGGCAAGCTGGCCCAGGGGGATGTTGATCGCCCCCGGGATAGTGCCTTCGGCGCCGGAGTCACGGACGTCAAGGATGATTTTGTCGGAAGGTCTGGCTGTTGCTATCTGCCTGAACTCTTCTACCGTGATTTGTCCCGGCTTGATTTTTTTGACATAGACAATCTCGGTGGCAGGTGCGCCGGGAAAGAACTTGCCGTTCCAGCTCTTGGCGCCGCCATGCAGAACCGAAGCATTCTTGTATCCCCAGCTGCGGACAAGATCAAATGCCTCCCGTGAGGCCTGGTCGGTATCATACAGGATAACGGGGGCTGATTTGTCCTTGGGAAATCCATTTTTGGCAGCTGCCAGCTCAGTTGCGGGAATAGAAACCGCACCTTTGATATGGCCTGCGGCTGCCTCTTTTATCGAACGCAGATCGATTAGAACATATGAGTCATCCGCGTGAATCATTTTTTTAAGTCCGTTGGCCGGCAAGACAACGAGGTTGCCCGCCTTTTTCCAGCCGGGGAGTCCTGAAGAGAGAACCTTTACATTGGTGTAGCCGAGTTTTTCCGCCGCACGGGCAGAAAAAGGACTCATGGTTCAGGTAGGGCCGCCGCAATAAAAAACAAGCAGCCTGTCTTTATCCTGCGGCAGGATGGTGGTGCAGTTTTCATCAAAACTGTCAAAGGGAAGGGAGATGGCGGTTGGAATGTGACCGCCGAGGTAAGCGCCGGTCGGCCTGGCATCGATCAGGGTATAGCCGCCTTTCTCCGGTCCCATGGAGATCAGTTTCAGTACGTCATCATTAGTGAACTTCTGTTCGGCCGACACCTTATATGGTTGTTTAACGGCTATTTCAGTGGCCAGCGGTTTTGATTCATCGCCGGCAAAGCTCACGAGAATCTCTTTGCCTTTGGGAATCTTGTTAATGCCATCTGCGGTGGAAATTTCTTCACCGTCAATCACACTGGTTTTACCGTCATATTTAACCACCCAGACGAGACCGCCCACTTTGACTTGCAGGGTGCTGAATTCGGATGAAACCTTGCCGAGATTACCGCGAACGGCATCAGGCCGGGGAGCATGGCATTTCTGACATGGACCGCCCACGGTCGGTTTGCCCGCCTCTGAAACTCCGGCAGTGCAGAACAAGGCTGCAACAAGCCCTGCCAGAAGCAGCGATGTTTTATTCCTGATTAACATTTTTTCCTCCTCACATCTGAAATTAACGATACAAAAGACTTGGTATAATTGGCTGCGGTCAGTATAGCAAAAGTTGTGCCAGTTCATTATGACAAACCGTTTTACAGTCTGGACAAAACCGGCACTATAAGGCAGGACGGAAGAATCCAAAGGAGAATTGGTGAGACTCCATTGTGGGTGGGGAAAAAATATAGCGATCAGGAAAAATTATCTGATAACGGGTATTCTCCCGGGATAGCGTTTAGGGGAAAAAACACCGGTTGAATCGGGTTCGGAAGAAAAATTGGCGTTAATGTCTTAACAGATTAACGTTAAGCTAACGTTAATTAACGGATCATATGTTGAGAGAGGACTGTTTTTTGCAGTGGAATGACGCCCTGTTTGGTAAAAGAAAAACGCTGGGCAAAAAGCCTGCTGCTTCCTACCAGAATTGATCCATGCATGGAAAAAACAACATCCGACTTATCGGGCAGTTTGTTAAAGAGCTGGATTAAGTCCCAATAAGCACTGGAGAGGCGCAATGTTACATGGCCGTATTCCTGGGCCGGAATTGTCCGGCTTATCCTGTTTTTCCCGGAAAAGACCCTGATGCCTTCAAGGTCCAGGGTATAGTCCACACCCTGGATGGTAAGGGCTTTTTCATTCGGATTGAATATCCTGAGATCGGCCAGCAGATTGACATGGCTCAGGGTCACATCCTGGACGTCTACCCGCATGAGATTAACCTCAGGCGGCACAACCTGGACCGTACTGCACGAAGAGAGCACGACTGCAAAAAGAATTGCTGTCAATGCAAGGGAACAACTGGTCCTGAAAGACGGGCTGATCATGGCTTAACTCCTGCAGCGGAAGTGATGGGAAGTGTTTTGCGTCGGGTCAGCTTTTTGATAGATCTGTAGGGATAATGTAACAAAACTGCTAAAATGTAAAAAGATTAATGTGAAAACGGGAAAAATTTAAAAAATTTTCTGAGAAATAAAAGCTTGCAGTTCCCCCGTGCCGCTGGAATGGTATAAAAAATTGCGATGGAACCCGGAACGGCTGTACATTTCGATAAATGTTCAGGATGTGAAACGATCCTGCCGGGATATTTTTTATCGAGACAAATTGATGCGAATAAAAAGAATGTTTATTAATGTTCTAGCTGCTATTCGAACCAAGGAATAAATTAACGCCTGTAAGCAACGAGTTTTTCCGAAAATATCAGAAGTCAGTGATTTCCCGAGGAGGAAATTTGGAAAGAAAAATGTCTGAAAGTAAACAGAGGACGAAAGAAAGGGCGCCTGTTAATTTCCAGGTTGATTATATCCATGATGGTGATTATGCCCTTTCCTTCAGTAAGAACATATCATTCGGCGGCATGTTTCTGTGTACGCAGAAACCGCCGGAGCCGGGATGCAAAGTAAAACTTATATTTCCTTTGGAAGGATATTATCAGGCGGAGGTCATGGCACTCGTCGTCTGGATCAACCGGTCGACGAAGGGCGGGGAATCAGGCATGGGTGTCCAGTTTTTAAGCCCGCTTTCATCCCATCTGAAGGAGAACATTATGAAAGATATTAAGCGGGTTGAAATTCTTAAAGAGCATGAAGGTTTTGCCTGAATATCCCGGAGGGGCGCGAGAGAAAAACATTTTTCCGTTTCCGGCCCATCCAGCTTCTGAAAATATTCTTTCCTGATACATGCAAAATTCAGTTACCACGAGTATAGATGCCGAGTCCTGTATCGGCTGCGGACTCTGCGTTGCAGTCTGCCCTGCCGGGACGATTTCCATGCAGGATGGCAAGGCGGTGGTTACCGGCACCCATTCCCTGGCCTGCGGTCACTGTGAAGCGGTCTGTCCGGCATCGGCCATACGGGTTGAGGTCTTGGAACGTCCTTTTACCCTGGCCACTGTTGCGGTGGATGACCGCTGGCTGGGGCACGGTGAGTTTGATCCCGCCCTGCTTGTACGATTGATGCGGTCAAGACGTTCCTGCCGTAATTATACAGACAGGGAGATTGACCGCACGGTCCTGGAAGATCTGGTCAAAATAGGTGCCACTGCACCATCCGGCACCAACTCACAACTATGGACCTTTACCATTCTGGCCAGCCGCAGGGAAGTTGTGCGTCTCGGGGAACAGGTGGCCCGGTTTTTTCATAAATTAAACAGGATGGCCGCCAAACCATGGCTGCGGCTTTTATCAAAACTGTTTGCCGGTGGTACCCTGGACCATTATTACCGACGCTATTTTGCAACTGTGCGAGAAGGGCTCCTGCTCTGGGAAGGGGAAGGGGCGGATACGCTTTTTCATGGTGCTGCTGCAGCTATCCTGATCGGTGGTAAAAAATCCGCCGGTTCACCGTTGGAGGATGCACTTCTGGCAAGTCAGAATATTCTTTTGGCGGCGCACAGCCTCGGTCTGGGATCCTGCATGATAGGATTTGCGGTTGAAGCTATAAAAAGGGACAAACAGATAAAAAAGATATTGCAGATGCAGGAGGATGAATCTGTTTATGCCGTCATCGCCCTGGGGTATCCGGCTGAGAAATACCGGCAAACAGCCCGCAGAAAAAAGATTATCCCCCGTTATCCGTTGCACATGAAATGAAAATGCGACCAGCCAATACACCAGAATCGGGCCCGGTGCTGGAAAATTCCTGGAAGTCAGTCCGGCTGATCCTGCCTTTTTTCCGGCAGTATCGCATGCGGCTCTTTATCGGTTTTTTGTCTCTGCTGGTGGTCAACGGGCTGCAACTGGTGATTCCCAGGATCATCAAACATGCGGTGGATGGTCTGCAGAATGAAGGGATATCATCAGCGACCCTTCTGCACTACGGCATCCTGATAGTAATCCTTGCCCTCACTATCGCCCTGTTTCGTTTCGGCTGGCGCTACATGATACTGGGTTTTTCCCGCCACCTGGAAAAGGACCTGCGGAACTGGCTTTTTTCCCACCTCCTGACCCTGGACCGCATGTATTTTCAGCGCAGCACCACCGGGGAAATTATGGCCCTGGCAACCAATGATCTGGCGGCTGTTCAACTCGCCGGCGGCATGGGCCTGGTGGCCTTTGCCGATGCCCTTGTCCTCTCGCTTGCCGCTTTTTCCTTCATGGCATATATCCATCCGGGCCTGACACTCATCGTCATCGTGCCCATGCCCCTGCTCGCTCTGCTCACCCGGTTCCTTTCCGGCCGGCTGCATCGGCATTTTAAAAAGGTACAGGAACAGTTTTCCAGGCTGACGGAGTTTTCCAGAATGTCGATTAATTCCATCCGCATAATCAAGGCATATACCCTGGAAAAAAAGGAGACGGAAAGGTTTGAAATAATGGGGCGTGAATATGTCCAGGACAACCTGCGTCTTGCCAAGGTGCAGGGAACCCTGTTCCCGGTTTCCGGACTGATAGCGAATACCAGCATGCTTCTGGTTCTTTTGTTCGGCGGCCGTTTGACGATTCAGGGCAGTATCACCATCGGTGATTTTGTCGCCTTCACCTCGTACCTGTTCATGCTGACCTGGCCGATGATGGCATTGGGATGGGTGACAAATCTATTCCAGCGGGGGGTTACATCCCTGCAGCGGATTCAGAATGTCCTGGATGAACGCCCGGTTATAGTTTCACCCGTACGACCCCATCCTGTCCCCGAAAAGGTGGATACCATTACCGTAAAAAACCTTACATTTTCCTATCCCAACCAGAGTGAGCCGGTTCTGCGGAACGTATCCCTTGAGATTCAGCGGGGAATTCTTGGAATTGTCGGCAGGACCGGATCCGGCAAAACAACGCTTACCCATCTTCTGGCCAGGCTCTATCCGATTGACAAGGGCACCATCTACTGGGATGGCATTGATGTCAACCGGTTCGACCTTGGCGAAGTGCGCCGAAAAATTGCGCTGGTGCCGCAGGATATCACGGTATTCTCAGATACTGTCAGGGCTAATATTACCATGGGCAAACCAGGGGCTGCCCGGGAGGAGGTCGAGGCGGTTGCGGAAGCCGCTGCTATTCATGCGGAGATTCTCGAATTGCCGCAAGGGTATGATACCAGGATCGGCGAGAAAGGCATAAAACTTTCAGGCGGTCAGCGGCAGCGAATAGCCCTTGCCAGGGCCCTGCTGTCTGACAGGCCGGTTCTTATTATAGACGATGGTCTGTCCGCGGTGGATATCGAAACAGAGCATGAAATTATTGGCGCCATGCGTCCTTTTATCAGGGACAGGATCTGTATTGTGGTTTCACACCGCCTTGCACCGTTGGTTCAGGCAGACAGGCTTGTGGTCATGGACAGGGGGAAAATCATAGCCCAGGGGAATCACGAATATCTGCTGCAGTCAAATAAATTTTACGCCACTATTTACGAATACCAGACGAGCAGGACGGGAAAAAAATGAAATATCAGGCAGCAGCCATCTATCAGCCTGCAGCAGGCCACGATCAGTCCGTTGTTTTTCACATCAACCCTCAACCTACAACCTACAACCTGTAAGAGAAAACATGCGATACGGATACGGCTATTTTGAGGAAGATAAACTGGGAGATGTCGCTGACTTCAATCTCTGGCAGCGGATCCTGGGATATGCCGCACATTACTGGCAGGGTTTGCTCCTGGCCGTTTTTCTTTCCCTTGCAGTAATCGGTTCCAGCCTGCTGTTGCCGTATCTTATCAGGCTGGGGGTGGACAACTATATCATCAATACCAAAATATCCGTAGCCGAGCGTTTTTCCGGACTGACAGTGTTGGCACTAATTTTTGGCGGTGCAGTCGTTGCAGGGTTCATCGCCAATTATTTTCAGGTCACTGTCCTGGAATGGACCGGGCAGAATATTATGCACAGGCTGCGCCAGCGTATTTACAAACATATGCTGCGGCTTGACCTGGCATTTTTTAATGAGAATCCCAGCGGCAAGCTGGTAACCAGGCTGACCAACGATGTGCAGAACATGTACGAAATGTTCACCTCTGTCATTATTACTCTTTTCAATGACGCCTTACGGATTTTAGGCATCCTGGCCCTGCTTTTCTGGCTGAACTGGCGACTGGCACTGCTGATAAGCGTTCTGCTGCCCATGATCATTGCCGCCACTCTCTGGTTCAGTAAAATGGCCCGCAATATCTTCCGGGAGATAAGGACAAATCTGGCCAAGATTAATGCCTACCTGCAGGAGGCGGTTTCAGGAATCAGTCTAATTCAGCTGTTTCAGAGAGAAAAGGACACGGAAGATAATTTTATCAACCTGAATCTGGCATATTTTTCATCCACCCTGCAGCAGATAAAGATATTCGGCATCTTCATGCCCCTGCTTGATATCCTGTCGTCAACGGCAACAGGCATCATTATCTGGTACGGGGGCATCCTCATTCTCAAGGGCGAAATGACCATCGGCATTCTTGTCGCCTTTCTCTCCTATATACGACTTTTCTTCCAGCCGCTCCGGGAGCTGTCCCAGAAATATTCCATCGTCCAGTCGGCCATGGCTTCGGCCGAGAGAATTTTCCAGCTCCTGGACACAAGAAGCGGGCTGCCGCTGCTGCCGCAACCCCTTGGCATACAAACAGTAAGCGGCAGTATTGAATTCAGCAATGTGACCTTTGGATACGATCCAAATAAACCGGTCATCCATAACCTGTCCATGAAGGTGGAGCCCGGCGAAACCGTAGCAATCGTCGGGGCCACCGGTTCGGGAAAATCGACGCTGGTCAACCTTTTGGAACGCATGTATGATCCCGACCAGGGTAAAATCATGCTTGACGGTCATGATCTGCGTGATCTTGATCTGGAATGGCTGCGCAATACAGTGGGGCTCGTCATGCAGGAGATATATTTGATTCCAGGTACCATAAAGGAAAATATTCTCCTGAATACCGAAATGAAAGAAAAGGACCTGGCGAATATACTGAACCTGGCCCAACTGGATGATCTCATCAGCCGTCTGCCCCAGGGTATTGATACCAAAATCGGGGAAGGCAATCTCGATCTTTCAGCGGGACAGCGGCAGCTTCTGGCCATGGCGAGGGTTATGGTGCGCGACCCGGAGGTCCTGGTACTGGATGAGGCCACGGCCAATGTGGATTCGGAAACGGAAATACTGGTTGAACGGGCCATTGATGCAACCCTGTCCCAAAGGACAAGCATCGTTATTGCCCACCGGCTGTCAACCATCCGCCGGGCGGACAGGATCATTGTCATGGGTGCGGGACAGATTGTCGAAGAGGGCACCCATGACAAGCTTATGGCAGATAAGGGTTTTTATCACCGGCTGCAGAATCTGCAATACATTGACTGGAACCGGAGCAACAAAACCCGGCTCGAATAATTCCGGCGCAATTCCTGGGGAATAACCTGTTTGACTGATTTTCAATTGATAAGGTTGGGTGAATTTCCGATTTAGATGTCCGGATAATCGACCTGAACAACGGCTTTAAGAACCTGCCGGATAAATGCGGCTATTTTCTCCTGGTGGGAGCCGGGCCAGTAAATTCTTTTGCAGCGCCCGCAGATATGAAAAGAATGGTAATATTTTATGGTCAACGGTTCCAGACGGTCCAGAATGATTGACTTGTCGATCGGCACCAGCAGGCCGTTGCATGGAATACACCTGCTTAACGGTTTTATCCGGCTGCCGAGATCGTAGAGACGCACTATTTCAACGAGCTGTTGAAATGGATCCACCTCTCTGGGCAGATAGCCGTGCATGACGATTTTTCTTTTTAACAGGGACCTATCCCGGGTCAGAAGGATACGTTTCTGCAGGCGAGAGATTTCAGCCAGCTCAAAATCCTTGCAATTACTGCCATATACGGTGTCAAACCCGAGGGTCCTGAGATGTAATGCCAGTTTCCCGACATTGACATCAACGACAAAAGCGATCCGGTCCAGGGCTTCCGGCCGCAGAATGGTTGAAACAAAGGGGTTGACCGGAGGAGTCGGGGGAATTGCCTCCACCCTGTCCTGATCCTGCAGAATATAATCAAAGCCGACTTCTCTGCCGTTCACCCATAATTTGTCGATAAGCGGGTGCGGGATGCCAAGGGATTCAATGACATCTTTCAGGGAAGCCCTGCGGTCAAAATGGTGCCAAAAGGATGGCGCAGCACCCTGCTCTTTTTTTAGCATCTCACTGAGATAATTGCGGAAAATGAATTTGGCGGTGGTCATTTGCAAAAACAAGAAATATTCCTGATAAACTGCTTGCTATTATCTGAAAAACTTAATAGTTACTTACCAATTCCAAAAACTTTTGGATGTTTTCCCCAAAATAAAAAAGCAAATTACCAACAGTACCAAGTGCGTTTTCAAGTTCCAAAAGACCTTGACATTTGGTGAAAGAAAATGGCAACCAGCGACAGACGAATCATCCAGCGTTTCCCTGTTGACTTCAGAGTGGACTATATCCAAGCCGGAGACTACATGATTTCCTGCAGCAAGGATATTTGCATGGATGGCATGTTCATTAATACCAAATCTCCCGCCCCGGTGGGTACTCACGTTAATCTGATATTTCCGGCCGAGGGCAACCATGAAGTGGAGGTTACAGCACTCGTTGTCTGGAACAGGGAAAAAAGCAGCTACCAGAAACCGGGAATGGGCGTCCAGTTTCTCACTCCTCTGCCACAGACCGTTAAAAAGAATTTTCTTAAATACATTGACCGGATAGTGATTCTGAGTGGGAAGGGGATTTCCGCTTAAAAAACAGATGCAATAATCCTTGTGTCTCTTTTGGGCAAGCCGGAAGGTTCCTACCCTAGACGTTTGACCAGTTCCTCCATCACCATTGAAAAATTTCCTTTTAAGGTTACTGTTGCTATGTGCTTCAGCACCGGTTCCCTGTTGATCTCAATAATAGCAGCTCCTTTGTCGTAGGCAATAAACGGTATTCGTGCTGCGGGCTGAATCTGGCATGAAGTGCCGGCAACGAGCAGCAGGTCGGCAGCGCCCAGCAATTGCTCGGTTTGGATCAGGGCGGGTTCCGGGATGCGTTCATCGAAAAAAACAATGTCCGGTTTGAGTATGGTGTTGCAGGACGGGCAAACGGGCGGCAGAGATGATTTTCTAACAAAGTCAAGGTCATAGCCGGTGCCACATGTCAGGCAGGAGAAGGTGGCAAGCGACCCATGGAATTCAATCACATTTTTACTGCCGCCCTTGTGATGCAGACTGTCAATATTCTGGCTGATTATCCCTGCCAGCAGTCCCCGCTGCTCAAGTGCGGCAAGTGCTTTATGACCCGGGTTCGGTTCGGCGTCGATAACATCGAGAAGAACGCCAAGCATACGCCAGACCTTTTCGGGATCTGCCTGAAAGGCGCTCAGGGTGCCGTACTGGATCGGGTCAAAGCGTGACCAGAGACCGTTTTTCCCCCGGAAATCGGGAATGGCGCTTTCCGTACTCACCCCTGCACCGGTGAGAGCCACCGCATGGTGTGATTTCCGCAGGAGATCAACCGCTTTGTCAAAGATATTTTCATTCATGCCGCGGTTTAATGGGTTTTTCTTCTTCGCTGAAATTTGATGCCGCTGATCTTGTTGCAGAACTGCTTGATTACCGTGAAATACAGTTCGCCGGCGCTGGCAATTACGGTGTTATGTGAAGCACGGGGCACAACCTGGAATTCCTTTGACCGGGCCGGCGACTGAGCCTGGAGAATGGCGGCGGAGTTTACTGGGATAATTTCGTCATATTGGCCGTGGATGATAAGGGTCGGCTTATTAAAGGACGAAATCTTGCGGACATTGTGAAAGCCATCCACTTCGGTGATCCCCAGGCCTGCAACATCAACCCCGAGATTGAGCAGCAGGGGCAGGGTGGTGGCAAAGCCGCTTTCAATTATCAGCCCCCCGATATCTTCGGCATGACTGGAAGCCAGTTCAAGGGCGGGGACGGACCCGAGGGACCGACCCATAATTACAAGGGGCCCGGTATGCTCCGTCGCAGAAATCCAATCCCGGACCGCCCCGAATATGGTATGGGCGTCCTGCAGCAATGCGGTTACCGTGGGACTGCCGGAGCTTTTGCCGTAGCCCCGGTAATCCACGGCCAGAAAATTCATGCCGTATTTCGTATAAAGAGGACCGATTTCGTCATAATCACTGACAATCTCGCCATTGCCGTGAAAGAAAAGGATATTCGGCTCTTCTCTGCCTGCAAGATGAAAGCGGGCATGGACCCGGACCCCTTCAGCAACGGTTATGCCGCTGTCAAACACATTGGCGGGGGGAGGCGCATCCGCCGGTTCGCGACGCGGATGAAATAGTATGTCCAGGACTTCCGGCTGGTCAAGTTTGCTGTAATTGTAAGTTTTTTCGGTCATGTTCCGCTCCAGTCTAGGATGAAGATCTTAATAAAAAATACCCTATTATATTTTTTGTCAGCGTCTATAAACCATTTTCGGTTTACTATCTGTTTGTCGCAGCTTAGTGGGTTTATCGGGCATGCAAATCACCAACAGCTGAGAATTTTCAAGAATCAATTTTTCTTTTTAATAATCTGCAACCGACAGAAAAGCTTATTCCCCAAATTTAAAGGGTATGAACAACTCTTTCATGATTATTTTATGCCGGCACCAATGGTTCGGTAAATCTTCGCACAGGGGAGTTCCCTTGCTGATTCAGCTTCGTCATAGCAGAATGGTGAAGCATGGAGTAAAGTTAATACCTCAACACCCGATACGCCAAATAATCTTCAATCTTCAATTTTTCAAATCTTCAATATATACTGATTTTTGCCTCTTCGCTGTGAAAGAACTATGACCGGTTATCTCTGGACAGGACAGACAGAATGTTACGGTATCGACGGCACCGTTGTTTCCTGCAAAAATTCGGGCCAGGATGGAGAGTTTCGCCCCGGTATCCCATGGCCCGCTAAACGGTTTGGAGTTACCGGACAACTGGTGGTCGATCAGCTTACCGGACTGATCTGGCTTAAAAATGCCAATCCGGCGGAATTTCCCGTAACCTGGCAGGAGGCCCTGGATTATATCGCCCGGATGAACCGGGAAAAAAAAGCAGGCCGCATTGACTGGCGCCTGCCGAACCGCAGAGAGATCAGAAGCCTCCTGGCCTTTGATATGCGGAAGCCGGTCCTGCCTGCGGAGCATCCCTTTGAAAATGTTTTTCTTGGCTGGTACTGGACCTCGAGTACGGCGGCAATTCAGCCGGCATATGCCTGGTATGTGCATTTGGAAGGGGCGCGAATGTTTTATGGCCGCAAGGACCAGTATTATCTGTTCTGGCCGGTATGCGGCGACGGCAGGGGAATTTTACCTGTAACCGGGCAAACCAGATGCTATGACACCGAAGGCCGTGAGATACCGTGCCGGGGAACTGGGCAGGACGGCGAACTGCAGATGGGTTCGCCTTGGCCGCAACCCCGCTTTATCAAAAGCGGGGACGCGGTGCTGGACAAGCTCACCGGTCTGTATTGGCTGCAGGATGCGGATGTCGGCCCTGGAACAATGAACTGGGATGAAACGCTGCAGTATGTCAAATATCTAGAGCTGGAGCTGCCGGATTCGTCCATGCAGTGGCGTCTGCCCACCATCAATGAACTCGAATCACTGGTTGACAGTTCCCGCCATACCCCGGCTCTGCCGGCCGGACACCCCTTTATAAACGTCAGGGATGTCTACTGGTCGTCAACAACCAGTTTTTTTGAACCGGACTGGGCCTGGGCCTTATATTGCAACAAAGGAGCCACCGGCGTCGGATTCAAGCGGGAAGAAGGCTTTCATCTCTGGCCGGTGGCTTCAAAGATAAAGTAACTATCTAGCTTTACTCGCTTTACTCGGACTTGAAAAAGGCATTGGCATTGGCCCCGCATACCGGACATTTTTCCGGGGCCTCATTTTCGTGGGTAGAGCCGCACACCGAGCAGATGTAATAATCACACTCCTCCATGCTGTCCAGCGAATCTTTAGCCTTCTGGTACAGGGCGGCATGCTGCTTCTCAACTTCGTTGGCATAGGAAAATGACCTTGCTGCTGCCTTGTGGCCTTCCTCTTCCGCGGCTTTGATCATATCAGGGTACATGTTCTTGAATTCATGGGTTTCACCGGCCACGGCCTCTTCCAGATTTTCCATGGTGGAACGGATACCGCCCATTGCCCGCAGGTGGGCATGGGCATGAACCGTTTCGGCCGCCGCCGCCGCCCGGAAAAGTTTTGCCGCCTGGGTATAACCGTCTCTTTCCGCCTTTTTGGCAAAGGCGAGATATTTTCTGTTTGCCTGTGATTCCCCGGCAAACGCCTCAGCCAGGTTTTGTTCCGTGGTGCTCATGAGTTCCTCCTTGAATTTTGGGTTTGTAATTTCCTGCCTATGATAATAATTCTCAAAAAGTCTGGCAACTCCTATATTTTAAAGCCTAATTTTCTGACCTAAGCTCGATAAGGGTCACTTCCGGCGGAGAAAGAAGACGGATCGGCGGTCCCCAGGTTCCCGAGCCCCTGCTGACATAAAGAAAACATCCATCCACCGGGTTGAGACATCCCCAGTGAATAGGATAATAGAGCATGGTAACGAGGTTGAACGGGAATATCTGACCCTTGTGGGTGTGCCCTGAAAGCTGCAGGTCGAAGAACCCCAGACTTTCCCGGTCCGGGATGGGCCTGTGTTTGAGCAGCAGGGTGAAATTCTCCTGATCAAGTGTTGTCAGCACCTCCTTTTCAGAAGGTTGGTCCTTCTTGCTGTAGTAGTTGATGGCCGGGTCATCAACGCCGGCAATATTGAGACCTTCCGCCACGCGAACCCCCGTATGCCGCAGGAATGTGAAGCCGGCCTTTCGGGTAAATGCCAGCGATTCGTCCAAACCGGCATAAAATTCATGGTTGCCGGTAATTGCGTATTTACCGTAACGGGGCTTGATTTCCTGCAGCATTTCCGCCAATCCCGCCAGTTTGTTTATCTGGCCGTCGACAAGATCTCCGGTGGAAACAAGAATGTCAGGCTCCGCTTTTTTTACGGCGGCGAGAATCTTTGCCAACCGTTTGTGTCTGACGATGAGACCAAGGTGTACGTCAGAGATCTGGACTATATGAAGTCCATTCAGGGAAGGGGGGATTTTGTCACTGGCAAGGATCAATTTTTCCAGTCGTATATCCCAGACCTCAAAGGCGCCCCAGATGGAAGCTGACAGCGCAAAAACCAGAGGCAGGTAAAATGCTGTTCTGGGACCCGGCAGGAACATTAATTTTTTATGCAGCAGAAGGTCCAAAACCCAGGCAAGAATCCGGAAGCAGTCCACGGCAAGTGCAGCCGCGGCAAAAAGAAAAACAACTCCCATCCAGGTATAGCCTATATAGGCAAGGAATATAGCCAGAGTATCGTGCCCGGACCTTTCTGATAAACGCACCAGGATCGGGGCTGCGGTCATGATAAGCAAAAAAACTGCAACAAGAAGCAAAAGCCAGCCTGGCAGGGTGATGGCAGCGCGGGCCTTGAGCAGAGAATAGAGGTTTAAGCCGCCGTATATAAGAAAAAAACTGATGATGAAAAGTGACATTTATCTCGTGCCGATAAGAGAGTGAGCCAATCTGCCGGTCCAATTTTTTTCATAATTCTGGCAGTGAAAGGTTTGTGAATTGTATTATAATAATACCATGGAAAATAAAACGATGGTGAAGAAAATTTTGCCGCGTCTCCGGAGACGAAGCGCTCTTTCATTATTTCAGGCCGGATTACTGCTGGCCGTCTTTGCCGGCAGTGCCTGGAGCCTCGATCAATTCCAGGAGGCGCGCCGTAAGATGGTACAGGCCATCGAGGCTGATGTCCGTGCAACCAGCCTTTATATCGACAGGAAGAACCTTGATCCACGGGTGATGTCCGTCATGGCCTCGGTTGAACGCCACCGGTTTGTCCCCCCTTCCGAAGTTTCCTTGGCCTATGCCAATCGGCCTCTGCCCATCGGCCATGGGCAGACCATTTCGCAGCCCTACATAGTCGCCCTGATGACCGACCTGATAGATGCCGATCCCGGCGACAGGGTACTCGAAATAGGCACCGGCTCAGGCTACCAGGCGGCGGTACTGGCTGAAATGGGGGCAGAGGTTTTCACGGTCGAAATCATTGAGCCCCTGGCGGAAAAGGCCGCAAAAAGACTGAAGGAATTACGATATGACCGGGTGCATACCCGGCAGGGCGACGGTTATTATGGCTGGCAGGAGGAAGCCCCCTTTGATGCCATTGTGGTGACAGCCGCAGCCGATCACATTCCGCCGCCCCTTATCCGGCAGCTGAAACCCGGCGGCATCATGGTAATACCGATGGGCAGCAGATTCCTGGTGCAGCAGCTGGTGCTGGTTGAAAAGGACAGCGGGGGTTCCATAAAAACCCGGCAGATACTGCCGGTCCGATTTGTCCCCCTGACCGGGGCGCGCTGAAGGGAAGCAGCAAAATTATACCTGGTTTGAAAATTCTGTTTTTTACACCATCCGTAAATTGGCGTGAAGCATCGCGGCAGCAAGGACAGACCTGAAAACGTACCTGATTATGGACAAAGAGGTTTCCAGCTGGGAACATGATTCTGCACCACCCCGGCTCACAATACTGCTGGTCTCGGCAATGGCGCTCGCCTACGAGATCCTTCTAATGCGGCTTTTTCCCATCGTCCAGTACCATCATTTCGCCTACATGGTTATCAGCCTCGCCCTCCTTGGTTATGGTGCCAGCGGCACCTTTCTGGTATTTTTCCGGCAACGGTTCCTGCAGCGTTTTCCCGCAACGTTTATCGGTAACATTCTTCTTTTCGGCATAACGGTTGTCGCCTGTTTTCAGGGTGCTCAGCACCTGCTCTTCAACCCGGATGAGATGTTCTGGTCCAACCGGCAGTGGCTTAAACTTTTTGCCCTCTATCTGATGCTGGCACTACCCTTTTTTTTCGCGGCAAACTGTATAGCCCTCGCCTTTTCCCGGTATCGGCGGAAAATTTCGGTAATCTATGGCGCAGATCTTATCGGGGCCGGAGTCGGCAGCATCCTGATCATAGTTCTGCTTTTTCTGTTTCTGCCCCATAGAGTGCTGCTTCTCCTGGGGAGCCTGATTTTTGTTGTTGGCGGCGTGGCCTGGCTGGAACTTCGGCTGCTGCCGCGATCGGGTGTCATTCTGTTTATCGGCAGCGCGGTAATTTTCTTTCTGCTGCCTGCTTCCTGGACCGGCCTGGCAATTTCCCCCTATAAAGGTTTAAGCCAGCAGATGCGGATTACAGGCAGCAGAATAGTTGAGGAACAATCAAGTCCTCTGGCGCTGCTGACCGCAGTGAAGAACGACCTGGTGCCCTTCAGGTATGCCCCGGGTCTGAGTATTACCGCTGTGGCTGAACCACCGGAGCAACTGGGTATATTTATTGACGGTGATGCCATGAACGTCATTACCCGTTTTCCGGAGGATATTTCCCGTCTGGCATATCTGGATGAGTTCACCACCGCCCTGGGGTATCACCTGCAGCGGCCGGAGGGTATCCTGATTCTGGGTGCCGGCGCCGGGGCCGATATCCTGCAGGCCCTCTATTTTGCTGGCCAGAGCATCACTGCAGTGGAGCTTAACCCTCAGATTGTGCAAATGGTGCAGAAGAGGCCGGACTTTTCCGGACATCTCTTTGAACGGGAAAATGTTCATGTGCAAATCGATGAAGCACGCAGTTTCGTTGCGGGCAGTTCAAAAAAATTTGATCTCATAGCGCTGCCGCTGCTTTACTCTTTCAGCAGTTCGGCGGCAGGGCCCTATGCCCTGAATGAAAATTATCTGTACACGGTGGAGGCATTACAGGAGTATATTCAGCATCTTTTACCAGGGGGATATCTCAGCATGAGCCGCTGGGTGACACTGCCGCCGCGGGATACCCTTAAACTGTTTGCAACAGCGGTAGCCGCCCTGAAGGGCTTGGATAGAGATGATTTTGCAAAGTGTCTGGTCATGATACGTTCCTGGCAGTCGGCCACCCTGCTGGTAAAAAAATCGCCTTTCACGGGTGAAGAGATCAGCCGGGTGAAAAAATTTTGCCAACAGCGGCTCTTTGATCTTGTTTATTATCCCGGCATGGAGCGGCAGGAAGCTAACCGGTTTAATATCCTGCGGCGCCCTTATTTTTACGATGGTGCCGTCAGCCTGGTCGGGGGCGAGTCGGAAAATTTCATCAGCAGATATAAATTCAATATAGGGCCAAGTACGGACGACAGGCCTTTTTTCGCCAGTTTCTTCAAGTGGCGGACCCTGCCTGAGATCCTGAAATTAAAAGGACAGGGCGGCATGGTGCTGCTGGAGTCCGGTTACCTGATTCTGGTAATAACCCTGTTGCAGGCGCTTGCTGCCAGCCTTGTTCTTATCCTTTTACCTGTAATTGTCCGATCCGGAATGGTGGCATCGGAAACAGGCTGGAGCAGGGCACGGGTGGCAGCATATTTTTTTGTTATTGGCCTCGGTTTTCTGTTTCTCGAAATTGCCTTTATGCAGAAATTTATTCTGTACCTCGGGAATCCGCTCTATGCGGCAGCGGTGATTCTGGCGATATTTCTGATTTTTGCAGGGATGGGAAGCAGGCATGTCCAGGCAAAACGTATCCACGCTAAACGACCGGCGGCCATGATTATCGGGCTCGGTGCCGTTGATCTCTTCACCGTAAATTATTTATTCGATGCTCTGAACCCGCTGCCCTGGATCATGAAAATAGTCCTGGCGATCCTGCTGCTTGGACCTCTGGCTTTCAACATGGGGATGCTGTTCCCCCTGGCGATGGCTGGTATTGGTGCCCAAGAACCGAACCTGATTCCCTGGGCCTGGTCCGTTAACGGCTGCGCCTCGGTTATTGCCGCGGTACTTGCCACTCTACTGGCCGTCCATTTAGGGTTTTCGATAGTGGTACTGGCGGCTCTTGCCCTTTATGGAACAGCGGCGGTGATATTTCCAGCCGGGCTCGAATTGAATGGTGGAAGAAATACGGTAGAATAGAGTATATTCGCACGACCGGCCTTTTTGCCGGCATGATGCATGGAGAAACAGTCTTGCGGCAGCGCCGAACCGTGTAATCTTCCTATATTACGGGCGCAATATTCCCGGTATGTTTTTGACCATGCCGACAGATATTATCAACAGGGCAAATGGCTCAAGATTCAACAAATACAGGCGAACCGGGTGCCATAACCGAAGTGAGCCGACTCACCAAGCGGTTCGGCAGCTTGATTGCCCTCGATTCGTTGAGCTTCAAGGTTTGCAGAGGCGACATCCTCGGACTTCTGGGGCCGAACGGGGCCGGCAAAACAACCGCCATTCACTGCATGTTGGGACTGGTTACCCCAACCGGCGGTACGATCCGGATAATGGGACTTGACGTTGCCCGTCATCGCCGTACCATTCTTTCGCGGGTCAATTTTTCCTCAGCCTATACCGCCCTGCCTTCAAACCTGACCGTCAGGGAAAACCTGGTTGTCTTTGCCAGGCTCTACGGTCTGCAAGCGGCCCGGAAAAAAATCGATGCCCTGCTGGAACTTTTTGAAATAGAAGAAACGCGTGAAAGGCTCACAGGCAGTCTTTCTTCAGGACAGCTGACCCGTTTGAACCTGTGCAAAGCATTTTTGAATGACCCTGAAATTCTCTTTCTCGACGAACCTACCGCAAGCCTGGATCCGGATATTGCCGCCAAGGTGCGGGAACGCCTGCATGAGCTGCAGCGGCAGCGAGGGCTGAGCATGATTTATACCTCGCACAATATGCAGGAGGTGGAGCAGATGTGTGACCGGGTTATTTTTCTGGCCAGGGGACGTATTGTTATGCAGGGATCACCTGCTGAAATCATCAGGCAGTCAAAAAGCCGGTCCCTGGAAGACCTCTTCATTGCTATAGCCAGGAAGGGCCACCTGTGCCAGGGAGTCGACCAGCGGGAGGATGAACCATGTGGCTCAGGGTAAGTGCTATTGTCATGCGTTACTTTTTTCTGCATCGGCGCAGCGTGGCCCGGGTCATGGAAATTTTTTTCTGGCCGGTAATGAATTTGCTGGTCTGGGGATTTGTCACCAATTACCTGAAGGATCTGGCCCTGCCCAAAACCGTGCTTTTTCTGCTCGGCTCCGTCATTCTGTGGGATGTGCTCTACCGTTCACAGCAGGGAATAACCCTGGCGATTACGGAAGAATTCTGGGTGAAGAACATCATCAATATCTTTATCAGTCCCATCAGTATAATCGAGCTCTTAACCGCCATCGGCATCGTCGGCATCATCAAGTCGGTTGTGACCACCGTGGTCCTCGGTTTTCTGGCTTTTTTCTTTTACCGGTTCAATATTTTAAGCACCGGCCCGGGCCTGGTCTTTTTTCTGGGCAACCTGCTCCTGTTTGGCTGGGCTGTGGGCCTTTTTACCATGGCGCTCATATTCCGCTATGGCCGTGCTGCAGAGGCGCTTATCTGGGGCGTGCCGTTTCTCATCCAGCCGGTTTCGGCTGTTTTTTATCCTGTTTCCGTTCTGCCCGTCTGGCTGCAGAAGATTGCCTACCTTCTACCCTCCACCTATGTTTTTGAGGGTATGCGCCAGGTGCTGGCAACCGGCGTAACGGATCTATCTAAGCTGGGTATTTCCTTTGGCCTGAACCTGGTTTATCTTTTACTGGGTTCGATTTACTTCAGCTGGATGCTGCACAAGGTCAGGGAAATGGGATATTTGAGCAGATTTAATCTGGAATGAGGTTTTAAAGGGATCTGCGGGGGCCAGGGTCAGATGGGAGAAGATACAATTAATGCCGGAATGAGGACGTGATGTTTTATTAATATATCAATACTCCTGTATTACAGTATTCCAAGGCAACGGGTAACAGTAACAAGCCGACCGCCGGTTATGACTGAATAATTAAAATATTGGGAAATGAAATACAATGCCGATATATGAATTCTTCTGCCGCGACTGCAATACCATTTTTAATTTTTTCTCACGCCGCATCAATACGGATAAAGTCCCGGACTGTCCGAAATGCGGCAGAAAACTGAAGAAACAGCTGTCATCCTTTGCCACGGTCGGTAAAGCGAAAGAGCCGGGTGGTGATGATCCGCCGCCGGGTTTTGACGAGTCACGCATGGAAAGGGCGCTGGGGGAAATGGCCCGGGAAGCGGAAAAGATGAACGAAGAAGATCCCAGGGCCATGGCGCGGCTGCTGCGCAGCTTTTCGAAAAAAACCGGCCTGGATCTTAACGAAAACATGGAGAATGCCTTATCACGTCTGGAAGCCGGAGAAGATCCGGATGCGATTGAAAGGGAAATGGGAGATGTCTTTGCCGGAGAGGATGAGCTGCCCTTTGCCTTCAAACAGAACAGCAGAGGCCAGAAGCCGAAAACGCCGGTCCATGATGAAACGCTCTATGAAATGGAGTAACAGCCCGGCATAGAAAGGAGTATGGATGAAAAAAGTTGATAAGACAAAGGCCGAGATCCTCCAGGAACTGGTAGAAACAAAAAAAAGGGTACAGGAACTGGATAACTGCCGGGCTGAATATGAAAAAGCCCGGGATAAATATGAAAACCTTCTTGATTCCACTCCGGATGCCATGCTTTTTGTCAGTCCGGAGAACAGGATTATCCTGGTAAATGCCCAGTTTGAGAAGGTCTTCGGTTACGGCCAGGATGAAATCGTCGGCCGGAAACTTGATGTTCTTATCCCGCCCCGATTCAGAAGAGATCACCACCGCAGGGTCGAGGGCTTTTTCAAGAATCCCAGGGTGCGCTCCATGGGATCGAACCTCGAGATATACGGCCTGAGGAAAAACGGGGAAGAGTTTCCTGCCGATATAAGCCTGAGTCCCCTGCAGACGGACGAAGAGCTTCTTGTAACAGCAGCGATTAGGGATATTTCCCAGCGCAAGGAGGTCGAGGCGCAGATTGAAATGAACTATTATATTCAAAAGGTGATAAATTCCATGCTGAAGATTTCTCTGGAACCGCTGTCACTCGAAGAACAGTTTGACCGCGTCCTTGACCTGATCCTCAAGGTCCCGAATCTTTCCCTGCAGTCAAAAGGCGCCATTTTTTTAAAGAAACCCGATTCCGATGTTCTCAAATTAAAGGCACAGCATGGGTTTACCGACCAGGATTCGGTGCCGTGCAACGAGGTGACATTTGGGAAGTGCCTGTGCGGCAAGGCGGCATCAATGGCAAAACTTATTCATGCCGAAGACATGGATGGTATTCATGAGATCCATGATGCTGCAATATTTCCGCACGGCCATTACTGTGTGCCCATCGTTTCGGGTGACAAAATCTACGGTCTCCTTAATGTCTACATCAGGGAAGGGCATGAGCGCAGCAACCGGGAGGAAGATTTTCTGACCTCCGTGACCAGCACCCTGGCTACAATAATAGAGCGGGACCGGGCCGAACAGGAGAAAAAGGATCTGCAGCGCCAGCTGGCGCAGGCCGAAAAGCTGGCTGCACTCGGGCGGTTTACGGCAAACATAGCCCATGAAATCCGCAACCCCCTGACCTCGGTCGGTGGTTTTGCCCGACGACTGGACAAAACGATTCCAGCGGATACAAAAGAGAAGAATTATACGAAAATAATCGTTACCGAGGTGACCAGGCTTGAAAAAATTCTCAAGAATATCCTGAGTTTTTCCAAGGCGGAGACCCCCAATTTTACAAAAAACAACCTTACAAAGGTGATTGAACAGGTGTTGCTGATGAACGAGGACCTGTTTACGGAAAAATCAATTGGTGTACAAAAATCTCTGGCAAATGTGCCAAGCTTTTCTTTTGACCGGGATATGCTCATTGAGGTCCTGGAGAACATCATTTTAAACGCGGTAGATTCCATGTCCGATGGCGGGACCCTTTCCGTAAGCACCGGAAAGGAGGATGGCCCCGAAGGGGCCAATGCTGTTATTAAAGTCCGGGACACAGGTGAAGGCATGTCCAAAGAGCAGCTGAAAATGATCTTCGAACCATTTTATACCACAAAGGTGGCGGAACAGGGGATCGGTCTCGGTCTGTCGATCACCAAGAAAATTATGGAATCCATGGACGGCAGGGTGGAAATCGAGAGCCGGGTGGGCAAGGGGTCAACCGTTATAATGACCCTGCCGTTAACTGAAAACCAGGACCACAGATAGGCTTGCCGGGTGGCGGAAAAAGCCACAATTTAGTAAATAATACATTAAGGGATAGAACAGGCACTGCCCCTGTCCGGGGAATGACATTTGTTTTGAACTGTAAACATGCCGGAGCGGTTCGGCTGCCGTGTGACTCCTATCCTTAAATAAAAAATCAGTGCCAGGTGTAATAAATGTTTGGCTTATTCCGTAAGAAAAAAGAGATGTCGGTCGAACCTGAAGACAAGGTGGTGTCTCCAGAGGAAAGGCGCATCTACGTCCTTGATTTTGACCGCACCATCACCATCCTGCATACCGGCGCCATTGCCTACGGGAAAGAGCGCACCCCCGAATTTATCGAAAGGAATGTCAAAAAGGGATTTGCCGAGTTTGTCCGGCGGGTGGTCAATAAAGGGCACGGCGTCTATATCGCCTCCTACAGCGATGATGCCAATGTCGACCTGGTGGAAGAAGATGCGGTCTCCGGCCATGACCTTATCAAATTATACATGGACCAGATATTCGGGCCGGAGCAGACCATATTCATCGTGCCCCGCAAAAACGAGGCCGGGGAAATTGTTGCCGTCGGCAATATCATTGCCAGCAACAGCCAGGATTACAAGCAGTACCATCTTGACTGCATCCTGCAGCAGGAAGGCATGGATCCGGGAAATCCCGATGATATGAAACGAATTTATATCCTGGAGGACGATGAAGATGTTGTCCGTTCCTTCATGGAAAAGGGATGCACGGTCATTGTCCCCTTTTCCGCCTCCAGATCCGCCGACACTGCGGCTACTAAAACACTGTTCACTTCGTATATGCCGGAATCGTTCATGGCATGATCCGCGCCTGAACCGTTTTCATTCTATTGCCCATGGCTGTGATGCAAGATCCCCGGAAGGATGCTACCCTGTCTACTCTTTTGCAGGAAATTGATGTTGTTGCATTGCAGCCAGGCTGTGGCAGCGATTTTGAAGCAATGAAATCAGCCGCCGTGGAAAGCATCAGCGAGGTGCTGCGGGATTTCTTGGCAGTGCAGGAAGTTTCCCAGGATCAGATCACCGTAATTGACGGTTTTGCCTTTCTCTTCAACGATCCGGAATTTTCTCGCTGGCACAGGTTAAACTGGTGGGAACAGCGCAAACATATCCTGTCGATCAAGGATCATCCCTCCTATATCGAGCGGGCGCAGGCCCTGCTTGCCAAATCCTGCCTGGCGCCCTATATCGGCTATTCCGATGATATGGTGGCCAAGAGTACCGATCGGGAAGTCAAATGCGCCTGGATGCGCAAACGGCTTGTGTTGCAGGAGTGCTTCTGGAATGTCCTGGACAGTATTTCCCATGCGGCATACTTTCAGAAAAAGTACCGGGATATGTTTCCGGCTCTCTGCGTTCTGCTCTGTAATGTTCCTGACAGGGACGGCCGGGTATGGGAACTGGTTCTCGGTATCGACAACGGCGCCGGTTTCATTTACAAGAAAAGGAGCAGGGAGTCCGGCCTGTTTCGTTTTATCTACAAAATCTATAAGTTCTTTTTTAAAAAAGGGGTGTTTCACATCGGCGGCTTGAAGCTGGGACTGCTGGAAACGGAGAGTGAACTTTCCTGCCACGGTTCCGGAGCTGTTGTCTACCAGGGCTGTGACTGGGATTCGCCCGGGAATTGCCCCGATCCCGTCTCCGGTTCCGCCTCGCCCCTGGCGGGATAAATTTGCCAGATGCAAAATTAAGCCGGCACTGTTTTATACCGGCGGAATTGCATCAGCCCAGTGCTGCTGAAGAAGCCGAATCCACAATTCTGCGACTAGATTTTCTCCTACCTCCCGGTTCCTTCCGGTTTATCCATAAATCCAAATCTGCACCTGGGCACGTTACCGAGCGGTAACATCAAGCCTGACACTATGTTACCGCTCGGTAACAAAATATCAAATAAACTTTATAATTATATAATTTCATTAGGAATATTTTTCTGGAACAGATTTTGCTAAATAAAAGGCAGAGTACAGTTGGATAACGCATCATTTTACATAATGGAGGGCAACGTGCAGCAGCAAGGATATAAATCAAAATACAACACCCATGTCATCAGGATTGTTGTCATATTGGTGGTAGCCGCGATTGTCGGCATCGTGGTGCGGTCCCTGATGGTGCCTGCTTCTTTCGGTAAATACGGGCACTACCGGGCGGATGCGATTCAGGATGAAATGAACCGGGAGATCCGCAACGGCACCAATGCTTCCTGCCTGGCCTGTCATCCCTACATCAGGGAGATGCATGTTGCAGGGGTCCACAAAACGGTATCCTGCGAATTCTGCCATGGCCCGGTAGCCGATCATATCCGGGACAATAGGGTAATCGCCAAACTTCCCAAGAAGCAGGGCGGCGAGATCAGGGCGCTCTGCCTGCGCTGCCACAACCAGATTATCAGGGCCAGGCCTAAGGAAGCGATCAGGATGGTTTCCCTCCCGGAGCATCTGCAGAAGAAACATGTGCAGCTGGATCATAACTGCAACCAGTGCCACAACGTTCATGCCCCGCTCATGTGGGTCAAGCAGGCCAAGGCAATGGTGGGAATTGTTGAGGAGGAGGATAAGCAATGAAAAAGATTCAGGCTGAAATCAATCGGGACAGGCGGACATTTATAAAGAAGGTCCTGGGCGGATCCATCGCCGGCTCCCTGCTGCTGGTAATTCCGGCGGGTGCCATGGAGATTCCGGAACAGATCGCCGGTATGCGCGATGAGACCGGTCCGTTTATCACCGGCAAGAAGTTTGCCTTTATCGTGGATATTACCCGCTGCATCGGCTGCGGATCCTGCTGCGTTGCGGACAAGAATGAATACCAGGTCCCGGACGGTAATTACCGGACCTGGGTCGAGCGCTATGTCATAGATATTGACGATAACGTTTACGTGGATTCTCCGGACGGTGGGCTGCAGGGGTACGTCATGCCGCGCCAGGATGTGGATGAAGACAGGGTGCGCGATACCTTTTTTGTGCCCAAGCTCTGCAATATGTGCGAGAAACCGTCCTGCGTCCAGGTCTGTCCGGTTGGGGCCACATACCAGACCGAAGACGGATTTGTTCTCATCGACCAGAAACGGTGCGTCGGCTGTTCCTACTGTGTGCAGGCCTGCCCCTATTCGGTCCGCTTCATCAATCCCGTTACCCATACCGCTGACAAGTGCACCTGGTGCTACCACCGGGTCCGCAAGGGACTGCTGCCGGCCTGCGTAAACGTATGCCCCACCCGGGCCAGGAAGTTCGGGGATCTGCATGACAGGGAATCGGAGGTATATAAAATATTACATCAGCCGCATGTGATTTCCGTCCTCAAACCGGGCATGGGAAATAAACCATCGCTTCATTATGTCGGCTTGCGAAGGGAGGTGGTCTAATGCACGGACTGGCAGAAACGGCAACCGCAGCCGCAGGATACGCTTTCCCCAATGATCTCCATATCCATTGGAGCCTGATGATCGTCCTGTATCCTTATATTACCGGAATCGTTGCCGGGGCATTTATCGTGTCCTCGTTCTATCATGTTTTTCACATCAAGGCATTAAAACCGGTGGCCAGGTTTTCCCTGATTTTCGCCTTTGCGTTCGTGGCCTGCGCCACCCTGCCGCTGCTGAATCACCTCGGTCATCCGGAGCGGGCTTTCAACATGATGTTCACTCCGAATCCTTCTTCCGCCATGGCCGGATTCGGCTATATCTACATGGCCTATACAGTACTTCTGACCCTGGAGATCCTGTTCATCTACCGGCCGACGCTGGTGGCCCTGAAAAACAGGTCAAGCGGTTTCAGGCAAAAGCTCTATAATGTCCTGACCATCGGCAGCGACAACCTGTCCGAAAGGGCATTAGCCCTTGATGGCAGGATAATCGCCTTCTTAGCCGGTGTAGGGATTCCCATGGCCTGCATCCTGCACGGTTATGTCGGGTTTATCTTCGGCGGCGTCAAGGCCAATCCCCTCTGGGCCACACCCCTGATGCCGGTCATTTTTCTCCTGTCAGCCTGTGTTTCAGGCATTGCCGGCATCATAGTCGCCTACATGGCAATCATGAAGATGAAAGGGCGGCCCATTGACATGAACTGCGTCCGCACCTGCATCATGTATCTGTGGGGTTTTTTCATCCTTGACTTCGTGTTTGAGATGCTGGAACTCTTCTCCCATGCCTACATGGCGACCCATCACTGGGAAACGCTGCATGAACTCCTGTGGGGACCGCTGTACGGGAGTTTCTGGATCCTGCAGGTGGGCATTTTTTCCGTGATCCCGTTTCTTCTCTTATCCTGGATGAATCTTTTTCGGCTCAACAATGGTCTCGTTCGGGTCCTGGCGCCCGTGGTGTCGGTCATGATCCTTTTCCAGGTGCTGTTAATGCGCTGGAACGTGGTCATCGGCGGTCAGCTCATGTCCAAGAGCGAACGCGGCGCCGTGTTCTTTCACCCGCAATGGCTGGAAAAAGAGGGAATTCTTCCGGCTCTCATTATAATGGTATTGCCCCTGGTAATTCTCTACCTGCTGAGCAAGATCTTTCCATTCTGGCAGGAGGATGACCCGGCAGTCCTTATACAGACGATGGATTAAGCACAAAGAAAGTGCTGGATTGTAAACAGAATAATTCAACGAAAGGAGGAGTCAAAAAAACGAGGGAGGTGAAGCTGCGAGAACACTGGAAACCTGCATCTGGAGCAAATACCTGGTCACAAGCGGAAGCAGGATGTAGCGAAAAAATGGCTTCCGCAGAGAGGCCGATGACCTTAATTGAGGAGGGAAGTATATGAGACATTTGAAGAAAATTTTACTGATGGCGGTCCTTGGCGTCTTTGCTGCCGGCACGGTCTACGGAACGACGGAAAAGTCAAAGAACACCCAGGACCCTGAGATCAAAAGCCTTAACGTGAAGTGCATCAACTGCCACCTCAAGGAGAACAACTCCATGGTCCAGCAGTGGCAGTACTCGCCGCATGCGGCGGCCAAGGAAGGCCAGGTGGCCTGCATGAACTGCCATGCCGCCAACAAGGGCGACGAACTTGGCTACGAGCACGAAGGCGCCTTTATTAAAACGATCCAGACACCGAACGACTGCGCCTACTGTCATGAACGGGAGGTAAAGGAAATGGTCAACTCCCATCATGCCACCGCCGGCCAGATCATGGCTTCGCTGGACAACGTCGTGGGTGAGGTGATCTGTTCCATGGAGGACAAGGCCGATGCGGTCAACGGCTGCTGGCAGTGTCACGGTTCGGTGGTCAAGATCATGAAGGACAAGGACGGCAAACCCATGATGAACGAGGCCAAGGCCGTCATGCTGGATCCCATGACCTGGCCCAATACCGGCATCGGTCGCATCAACCCCGACGGCTCCACCGGATCATGCATGGCCTGCCATTCCAAGCATTCCTTCCGGGCCAGCGTTGCCCGCCAGCCCGACAACTGCGGCAAGTGCCACCTGGGTCCGGATCATCCCCAGAAAGAGGTTTATGACGAATCAAAGCACGGCATCGCCTACTACGCCGTGGTGCGCGAAGGTGGCATGAACGGCATGAACATTTTAAAGAACGGTACCTGGGTCCTGGGCAAAGATTACTATAATGCCCCGACCTGTTCCACCTGCCACATGGGAGCGTATGTGAAGCTCGACGGTTCTGTCTCGCCGAATTCGCATAATGTCGGTGACCGGATTTCCTGGACCCTGCGCCCTAAAGTTTCAGTCAAGCTGAACCGGGTCATCTTTGCCGACGGCACCGTCACCGATATGCCGGGTGACACCCCGCCGCAGCCGGGACAGAAGGCACCGTACCAGACCTATTCCATTGAAGACGGGAAGTGGAAAAAAATCAAGACCGAGAAGCAGGTTCAAAAGGTTTTGACCTGGAAGGACCGCCGCTCCAAGATGCAGGAGGTGTGCAAGTCCTGCCACGGCAAACAGCAGGTGGAGAATTTCTACACCCAGTTTGACTCCCTGGTCGTCACCTACAACGAAAAGTTCGCCAAGCCGGCCGCCAAACTGTATGGTATGGCCATGCAGGACGGTTTGATCCACGGCTCAACCTTCCACACCGAGCTTGGCTGGATCTGGTGGGAGATATGGCATCATGAGGGCCGCAGGGCCCGCCACGGAGCAGCCATGAGCGGGCCGGACTACACCCACTGGCACGGCATGTACGAAGTGGCGAAACACTTCTACTTCGAGTTCATTCCGGAACTTATGCGTCTTGCTGAAGAAAAGGGTATGACCGACAAGTACAAGGAAGAGGTAGGAGTTATTCTCGCCAGGCCTGAACACCAGTGGTACCAGCAGGGCTTTGATGCCGATGTTATGAAGGCCATCAAGGCGGAGCAGAAAGAGCGTTACAAGCAATAACCTGCAAATAATTAATTGAGGAGAAGCGCCCCGGCCGCCAGAACCAAATCACCGCCGGGGCGCTTTACCCAGCACATACGGTAAAATGCATATGATACTGAGACAGCGGACAAATATTTTTCAGGACAATGTTACTGCAATACTGCTGCTGCTGGTTGTCCTGCTGCAGGCAGGAACCACGGTAGCGGCAGCGTCCGATCTTGCAGCACGGGTGGCCGCCCTTGATCTTGGTATGAACGGCTATATTATCGGCGCCGGACTTTCCGGGGCTCAGAAGGAGGCCGCTGCGACCAATATAAGCCGGGATTCGTATGAAGGAACCTATAAGTTCCGGGATGGAGACCTGTTCATCATAGCCGCGGTCAATGATGATACGATTCTTGCCATATACCAACGTAATGATGAGGCGGAGATGGAGCAGGCCAGATTCATGGTTTCCGGCCTCATGGGGCTTTACGGTGAACCCACGACCATGGCCCACGAAAAGCTGATCTACTGGGCCTATACCGATACCGGCAAGATCGCTGAAGAGACCTATAGAAAACTTATGGAAAGCGATACACCCCTCAATATTCTGGCGACGGTCAAATTCAACAGTTCTTTTGAAATAACGGCTGAAAACCCTGACGGGGATATAACCGGATCCATCTATTTTATTATTACCTCAGACCCCCTGGTCCGGGAATTTATCAGCCGGGACAAATAAGGATAACAATCGCCGTTACCTAATGGTAACATAAGTGTTGATCGGCGGAAAAGTAGAGGATATAATGTTTTAATAATCCGCTTACGCTAACCCGTTCCAGGTAGATTTAACGTGAATCTCACCGTCAAGTTTATAATCGCCATCAGTGCAATTATCCTCCTGTCTTATGGATTTCTCCTGTATCAGACTTCACATCTGCAGAACCAGCTGGTCATGGAACAGGCCCGCCAGCAGGCCCGTGTTCTCTATAAACAGATTCTTCTGACCCGGGCGTGGGTTTCGGACCACCAGGGACTTTTCTTCGTCAAAACAGAAGGAGTAGATGAAAATCCCTACCTGCACGAGGCGGCGATCAGGGCGGATGACGGTACGATGTTTGTCAAGCGCAATCCGGCCATGGTAACCCGGGAGCTTTCAGAATATGCAGCCAGATCAGGATTCTGCTGGTTCAGGATCACCAGTCTCAACCCGGTTAATCCGGAAAACAAACCGGATGAGTTTGAACGGCAGGCAATGGAGAAAATCCAGGGCGGGCTTGACGAGTATGAGGCCATAACCACGACCTCCGAGGGCAGGGTGCACAGGTATATCGCCCCGGTCATGGTCCAGGAGTCGTGTCTTGTCTGTCATGCCGAGCACGGTTATTCAATCGGCGATATCCGCGGCGCCCTGAGCATCAGTGTTCCCCTGGCCTGGGCAGACAAGGTTATCCAGAAGAACAACTTCACCATCATAAAGTATTCCGTGTTTTCCATTTTTGCCGTGGCCCTGGCCCTCATCTACCTGTTCAACAAGCTGGTTGCCCGGCGCATTGAGCGATTGTCGCACGCCATGGGAAATTATCCCGATCAGGCATATGCGGTTGCCGATGACAAACACCTGCTGGATGATGAGATCGGCGGGCTTATAAACGGTTTCAACGATCTCTGTGAACGGCTCGGCAAGGCGCAGCGGGATTTGGATAAGACCATGCAGCAGGCCTTTTACAGCGAAAAAATGGCCTCCCTCGGCCAGTTGACCGCCGGTATTGCCCATGAAATAAACAATCCGCTGGGAGGGCTGCTCAACTGCGTGAAAACCATGCAGGAGGAACCGGAGAACCTCGAGCTGCACAACCGGTATATACCCCTGCTGGAAAAGGGGCTCAAGCGGATAGAGCACATCATGCGCCAGCTCCTTAATTTCGGGCGCAAGGCGCCGTTGACTTACAGTAATGTGGTCATCGACGAGGTCATTCGTGAATGTTTTGAACTGCTTGAGTACCGTCTGAAAAACATAGATCTGACCCTGGATCTGAATCTTTCCGAAAAGTACTGCATTGATGTCGAGGCGCTGCGGCAGATCGTAATCAATACCGTCCTGAATGCCATCCAGGCAATGCCGGAGGGAGGCCGCCTGACCGTCAGCACCAAACGGACCTACAGCCGCATCGCCATAACTGTTGAAGATACCGGCACCGGTATCGCGCCCGAGATTAGGAAAAAGATCTTTGATCCTTTCTTCACCACCAAGGAAGTCGGCGAGGGAACCGGCCTCGGGCTGGCCGTCACCTATTCCCTGGTACAGCAGATGGATGGTGTCATTGAGGTGGATAGTGAACTCGGTAAAGGCACGGTGTTTACCATAACGCTGCCGGCCTGTCGGGAATATGCAAAAAGTAAGAATGAGCGGATTTCCATGCCGCATCAGGAGCACGAGGATGGCTCGAATACTGCTGGCTGAAGATGATGAAATTATGCGGATCACGGTCCAGGACCGGCTGGAGAAAAACAACTGGCATGTTGATGCCGTTCCGAACGGCAGCGATGCCGAGAAACGGTTGCAAGAGGAAAATTACCACCTGGTGATTTCCGATATCCGTATGCCTGGAGTAGACGGCTGGCAGCTGCTCAAATACGTCCGCCAGTCCTTGCCGTTAACCGACATTATCATGATGACCGCCTTTGGCAGCGTCGATGATGCCATTGAGTCTTTAAAAAACGGGGCTGCCGACTACATCCTGAAGCCATTTAATATGGATGATCTGATTATCCGCGTCAGCCGTATTCTGGAGATGCAGACGATCAGGGCCCGGTGTACGTCCCTTGAGGAAAACTGCCGGGAGATCCATCCGGACCTGATCGGCAGCAGCAAGGCTATGGAACGTATCTATGGCCTGATCAGGCAGGTGGCCCCGAGCGACTCAACCGTGCTGATCCTCGGTGAATCAGGCACCGGCAAAGAACTGGTGGCCAGCAGCATCCACAAGCACGGCAGCAGAGCCGATAAACCCTTTGTGCGGATCAACTGTGCCGCCATACCGGAAGGATTAATGGAGTCGGAGCTCTTCGGCCATGAAAAGGGAGCGTTTACCGGGGCCCATGCCAGAAAACCCGGGAAGTTTGAAATGGCTGACGGCGGCACCCTGCTGCTTGATGAAATCGGTGAACTGCCGCAGCCGCTCCAGGCCAAACTCCTAAGGGTTCTGCAGGAAAACACCTATGAGAGGGTCGGGGGCACAGCAACCATCAGCATCGATGTGCGCATTATCGGTGCAACGGCGAAGGACCTTGAAAAAGCGGCAGAGAACGGCGGTTTCCGGCAGGACCTTTTTTACCGGCTCAACGTTATACCGATCAAACTGCCACCGCTGCGGGAGCGTAAAGAGGATATTCCGCTTTTGACCAACCATTTTCTGCACGAATTCAGCATCAAGCGGGGACTGACCTTGGAAATAAGCTCATCAGCAATGCAGAGCCTGATCGATTACGATTATCCGGGCAACGTGCGGGAATTGAAAAATATCATTGAAAGGGCCTCGGTGCTGGCCCCGGAAAAGGTCATCAAACCGGATGACCTGCCGGCGGACCTCCTGGAAGTAAATGGCTGTAAGGATGGAGGTGAATCATTTCTCATCTGTGATGCCGTGGCAAAAACAGAAAAGCAGGTACTGCTCAAGGCCCTGACCCGGACAAAAGGAAAAAAGGGCGAAGCAGCTGAACTGCTTGGCATCAGCCGAAAGAATTTGTGGGAGAAAATGAAGCTCTATGACATTTCACTCAAAAATTATCCATCCGGATAAACGGGGCGAAAACTGCAAGGCATCCCTGCTGCCGATGCATTTTTTCCTGGGAGCAGATGGCAATTCAGACTTCAGGCCGGAAAAATACAAAGCACCGCTTGAAAATACTTATAAAGCTGCATACAATAGTATCAAGTTTTTTTGCAGAGTTGTTCTTACAAAAATTGATAAATGTCTCCGAGCCTAAGGACCTGCCTCCTTGTTGGGAAATGGTTCGCGGCCGATAGGGTGTGATTGGAAACGGTCATGCCTCCCGTGTTTGGAAAGGAGTGTTTGTGATAAATCGACATACAGATTCTACTGTTCCACGCTCAGCCGCCCTTTTGTCCGATAACCATGACAGGACCATCACCTACCTGCGCCTATCCATCACCGACCGCTGTAACCTCCGCTGCCGGTATTGCCGTCCTGAAAAGGGTGTTCCTTTTATTCCGCACAAAGAAATTCTCTCCTTTGAGGAACTGGAACGTCTAACCACCATTTTCTGCAGCTTGGGCGTTGACAAGGTGCGGGTCACCGGCGGCGAGCCTTTTGCCCGCAAGGGTTGTCAACATTTCCTGCAGAGACTTAAGGCGATTGATGGCCTTCATTCTCTGCATATCACAACCAACGGGGTTGAAACGGCCAGATATCTGGATATTCTTGAAGAACTTGGCATCGGCGGCATTAATCTCAGCCTTGACACCCTTGATCAACGCCGATTTCAGCACATTACCCGGCGCGATTACTTCAGCGAGGTCATGCAGTCCCTCGACGGCATTATCGGACGGGGGATACCTCTCAAGATAAACAGCGTAGTCCTCGCAGATACAAGCGATGAGGAAATTATCCGGTTGGCCGGTCTGGCCCGGGAGTATCCAATCACGCTGAGGTTTATTGAAAAGATGCCGTTCTCAGGTACCGCCCGTCCGGTTAAACTGGTAAACGGCCACCTGCTGCAGCGGCTCACCAATATTTTCCCGACAATGGAGGAGCAGAAGCTCCAGGCACCATCCACGGCGCGTATTTTTTTCCTGCCCGGATACCGGGGCATGCTCGGCATCATCCAGGGCTATTCAAGACTTTTCTGCTCAACGTGCAACAAGGTGCGTATCACCCCCACCGGCATGTTAAAAACCTGTCTCTATGACAACGGCGTCCTTGATCTTAAGAAAATGATGCGGGAAGGAGCCGGTGACGGGGAAATTGAATCCGCTGTTCTCACCTGCATCCGTAAGCGCTGTATCAACGGCCATGAAGCGGAGCATCTTGCCAAGCGGGACAAGGAGCCGTCCATGGCCAGTATCGGCGGATAGCCGGTCTTGCACGATCCTGCAGGTTCATCGGCAACATCATGGAATAGCATGGAGGACGTTAATCCACAAAAATGGGGTTAAAGGGAGAATATAGTAGATGATTGATGTCAGTCCCAAGTTTAACTCGTTGCGTTACGCCCTGGCGGAGGGTTTTTTGTTCGGCAGGGAGGAAACTCTGCAGCGGGTGTTTGCCAAAACCGTACCCAAGGGAGACGTAACCGAGGTCGCCAGGGCCGCAGGGATAAATGCGGCAAAGCGATGTGCCGACTGGATCACCTTCTGTCATCCCATTCCCCTTGACTGGGTCGAAGTCCGTTTCGAGGAGAACAAGGATAAGATAAAGGTGACGGCAGAGGTTCGTTCGGTATGGAAGACCGGGGTGGAAATGGAGGCGATCACCGCCGTGTCGGCAGCCCTGCTGAATGCTTACGACATGCTCAAGCCGCTGGACGATTCACTCTCCTTCGGGGATATCCGGGTGGTAAGAAAAAAAGGTGGTAAAAGCGATTTTTCCGATTCTGCTGCCGGGAGCATCAAGACCGCGGTTCTGGTTATATCGGATTCCACCCATGCAGGGAAGAGAGAGGATAAATCCGGCAGAGTGATCCAGGAATTCCTTGCGGACAAACCGATACAGGTGGAACGTTATGAAGTGCTTCCTGATGAGAAGGAGATGATCGCTGACCGGCTGCGCCGTTTGGCGGATGTTGACGGAGTCAGATTGATATTCACCACCGGCGGCACCGGCCTCGGGCCCCGGGATGTGACGCCGGAGGCAACGCTGGCGGTCATTGACCGGTCAGTGCCGGGTATTGTTGCAACGATCAGAAGCTACGGCCGGGACCGGACTCCCTTCGCCATGCTTTCACGGGGCGAGGCCGGGGTAAGAAAGGACAGCGTTATAATCAACCTGCCCGGCAGTTCCAAGGGTGCCCTGGAAAGTCTGCAGGCACTTTTCCCGGGATTACTGCATATTTTCCCCATGCTTGAGGGTAAAAGTCACGGAGAGTCCAACCACACAGATTGATGGAGGTTTAAAAATAATGGCATTTATAGAAGCCGTCTGTATAAGCCGAAAGAAGGGCATGGTAAAAAAAGAACAGGATAAGGTCGATGTCCGGGAAAACTGGGGTATCGAGGGTGACGCCCATGCCGGTGACTGGCATCGGCAGGTTTCCCTGCTTGCCGGTGAATCCATTGATACCGTAAAAGAGATTCTGCCGACCCTTAAAAACGGGGCGTTTGCTGAAAATATCATTACCCGGGGAATTGATTTAAACCGCCTGCAGATCGGCAACCGGCTGCAGATAGGCGATGATGTCATTCTGGAGATAACCCAGATCGGCAAGGAGTGTCACAACGCCGGTTGCGCCATTAAGAAGGCAACCGGTGACTGCATCATGCCGCGGGAAGGAATATTCGCCCGGGTGATCCAGGGCGGCCTTCTTTGGAAAGATTTGGAGATCAGGATTGTTTAGTCAGGCCGGCTGTGAATTAAAGCCCCAAGGCTGCTGACGCCTTATCAAAATCATTCGACCTGATATAGACTATATACCCGAAGCTCCCCTGTCCATCAGTGACACCGCTGGCTGAGTACACATTGACATCAGCTTCATAGATCTTTCGGTGGATTTCCGCCAGTGCCCCAAGTTCATCATCTCCCTGGACCAGGAAGGCCTTGTGAGGCCCGTCCAGGTGCATATTCATTTTACTCGCTTCATGCCGGAACTGGGCCGGGTCGGCAGGGAAAATGGTCAGTTGGGTAACGCTCGGCCCGACAGGAACGGCGGTAAAGGCGAGCAGATTGATGCCAAGTCCGGCCAATTGAGAAAGTAACTTATAGGCCTCGCCGGGCTGGTCCGCCACCGTGGTGTGAAAGTATTCCACCCGTGAAATTTTAAATTCCATAAATACCTCCTCCTGCAAGAAATTGGTGCGGGTTAAATTGCCATTTCTGCAGCAATTTTTTTCAAACCGACAGTAATACCGGTTTCTGTAAATATAATAAGCACCATTGAGGAAATCTTCTATCCAGGTTGACGGCAAAAATCTCAGGCCTAACCAGTTATGCCGTTACAAGCGTCCGGGGTGCTGATTGAGATTGCAGGATTTAAAAGAAACCGAATTTTCTGTTCAGGTTAAGGACGGTTGAAATAAAAAGGATGATAAAAAAGGTGTAGGTGGTGATGGCATCAACGGTCTTGGGATCCGTGTCGAGTCCGGTCAGCTTATCCACCATATATTTTATATAATATTCCGTATGGGGCTTCTCGCCCAAACGTTTTTTGATTTTCCACTGGATATCCGTTATCAGGCAGTAACCGAAGCCGTAAATTATTCCCAGACCGCACCAGGACAGCAGGATGAGAATGGAAAGAATAAAATGGGCCGGGAGGGTTTTGTCCCAAATCCAGCCGATAAGAAAAAAAGTGATAACACCAATATGGATGACATGGAAAAGTATATTGCCCAGCCATAAAAGAAAATTGGGCTGATATGTATGCAATTTACTGCGCATGATATTTCTCGGCAATTTCACGGGCATGCCCCAGCACCTTTTCAAAGGCATGGACATACTGATCCAGAATACCGTTGTCCTGCCCCGGGAATGACGGTAGTTTGAGCAGGGAGTTGTTGGCTGCTTCGGTAAAGGGCAGGGAACAGTCCCGGTAGGAAGGCGGCTGTATGTCCGGCGGCAGCCGCAGAAACCGGCGAAAAACCCCCTCGGTAAAAAAGGGCTGCTGGTGCAGCAGGGGATATCTAGGCAGGGAAGCTTGACAGCCTTCCCGGGATAGAGCCTGCAGCAGAATGTCTTTTGACAGTCCTGATTGTTCTTCATCATATTGGATCAGATATTCGAAGTAGACCCGTTCAATATGATCGGGCGGCAGGAAGGTGTGAAAACCCAGGGTTTCGAGTTTTTTTGACAGATAGAGTAAGTTTTTGTTTCTGGTGGAATTGTGCTCAGGGAGCTGTCTGAGCTGACTGAGACCGATGGCTGCTGAAATAGGGGCAATCCTCGTCTTAATCCCCAAACTTGTGGCGGCAAATCTTCTTGCCGGTGTCTGCAGTTCGATAATTCTGGTTATATCCCCAAGACAGACAGCTTTTTCGTAATATTCATACTCATTACAGAGAAAGATGCCGCCTTCACCGGCCGGAGCCAATTTATCTCCCTGCATACTGAAAACCGAGATGTCACCGAGTGAACCGCAGGGTTTGCCGCGCCATTTTGCGCCATGGGCATGGGAAGCATCCTCTATGATTCGCAGGTTGTACTTTTTCGCCATGGCAAATATTTCGCTCATTTTACTGGGAAGTCCCCACAGGTGCACCACAACGATGGCTCTGGTCCTGTCGGTGATCTTTTTTTCCATGTCAACGGGATCGATACCCATCCGTTCCTTTTCACTTTCGCAGAAGACCGGAACCGCGCCAAGCCACGTCATGGGAAGGACAGAGGCCCAGAAAGTGGCGGTCGGGACCAGGACCTCATCACCGGGCATAAGCCCTATACTGTAGAAGGCGGCCAACAGAGCCGCAGTGCCGTTGTTGTGGGCCAGGGCGTAGGACCGTTTGGAAAAATCGGCATATTCCTTTTCCAGTTCCCGGATAACCGGATGAGTGGATATATTTCCATCTCTCATGATCCGCAGAACAGCTTCTTCATCCAGGTGAGAAAGGTCGGGCCATTTATTGGACGGTGTATGATCCAAGGTTACTGCCGGGGCCCCCCCCAAATCGCCGGAATTTGTGTTGGTTCAATTTTCATGGGATCTTGCTCCAGATTCAGATTTTTGCCATCAACCGGTCAAAGCGGTTGGTTACTCCGGTAATATATTCATCAACATGTTTTTCTGCCGACATGCCGGCAAAGGCGGGCAGCCGTCGGGCCAGGGTTTCAAGATGCGCTCTGTTTTCGTTTTCAAAGCCGAGCCCTTCCCGGGGAAGCCACTGCGATATGTTGGTGCGTCTTCGCAGATAATCTTCCAGGGTGCAGCAGAATTCGTTTGCAACACACCAGTCAATGGCAGGGAAGTCTGCCTGCAGCCCCGGAAAGGTGTCCTGGTTCTTTTGATATTCCCGGACTGTTTGAAAAGGTCTGCCCTGAAGACTTGGTGCAATCTGTCCGGCGATCTTTTGCACAATTTTTTCTGCCATAGATACGCAGCTGCTTATTTTGCCGCCATAGACTGAAATCCAGGGCCGGTCCAAGTCCTGGGCAGTTTTATGATAGCGGGAAATGTCAAGTGGGTAACAGTCGGCCTTAAAGGTTCTGCTGACCGCCAGGGGACGGATGCCGCAGCGCAGGGAGATGATTTTTGACCCGGCCAGGGATGGCTCCAGGTTTTTCGCAGCATGGCGCTGTAAAAAATGGATGTCCTCCGGATTGATTGAGAAGCCGTTTTCAATGGATTCTTCCATGGTTTCAGTTGGACCCCAGAGGGATACCGGGCCCCAGGGAATGAATGTCAGAGTATCGCCGTGTTCTCCCATTTCAAATATAATGGGGGTTTGGTGTGCTTCGGGTCTCTGGTAGCCGATGAAAACACCTTTGCTCATAACATGGCGGTACGGTGACTGTATATTAAACTGCCGGTTGACGGAATCGGTCCATACACCGGCGCAATTCAGGATGATTCTTGCCTTGCCGGAACACTGTCTGGATTCGATCGCATCTGATATATGGATCGTCCATTGCCGGTCTTTCGGGGAGTAGTCCGCTGCATCCAATGTGCAGTAATTCAAGGCAAAGGATTCCTCGGTCTGTCGGGATAAAATCCAGTTCAGGACAAACCGGCTATCTGAATCTTTCAGAAAACCTTCCTGATAGAGAAAGGACCCTTCCCCATTCCGCCGGCAGAGTAGTTTTAATTCCTGAAATGTTTTCTGAAATACCGGCTTTTGGCGCCGAAAGTTTCCCAGAATCCAGTAAAGGTAGAGTGCCAGAAAAACCAGATATTTATTGCGCCCCCATTCATGGTTCGGAATGTACCTGAAAGACATGGGGACAATTTCTCCGGCATGGGTTTTAATGAGTTCATCCCGGTCCCGGGAAAAATGATAAACAGAGAAAAAATCCAGATTCTTCAGGTAGAGCAAACCGCCCCAAATCATCATGGCCGAAGCCTGGCTGGTACCGCAGCTGAAATCCCCTTTATCCACCAGAAGTACTTTGTAGCCGAGAGAACACAGCCGGTTATAAATGGCTGCTCCATTAATGCCGCCGCCGATTATAAGGACATCGAATTCCCTGTTTTCGGCAAGCTGCCAGTTTTTTTGGCGTATATTCATGAGCGGAGTTGGAAATTGCGCAGCTGTATCATTAGAGTAAAACCTATAATTTTATAATGTTTACCTTAATTGCCGCAATGAATAGTAATTTTTTCTGAATTACACTGGTTGCTTAGCTTTTACCACCGCTTCTCCCTCGATTACGGTTTTGCCCTCGGAGTTGCGGCATAGGGTTCGCATGGTCACAATCGGCTTGTCTGCCCTGATTTTTATGATTTCAACCGAGGCGGTAACCTGTTCACCAATGGCAACAGGTGCTTTAAAGGTAAGAGTCTGGCCCAGGTAGATGCTGCCCTTGCCGGGAAGTTTCATGCCGATAAGTCCCGAGAAAAGGCTGGCGACCAGCATGCCGTGGACAACCCGGTGCCCGAATACAGAGGTTTTGCCATACTCCTTATCCAGGTGCAGCGGATTCATATCGGCAGATAACTCGGCAAACCGGAGAACCTCCTGTTCTGAGAATGCCTTGCTGATTGCCGCCTTGGTGCCGATCTTTAAACTCCTGCCCATACGTTGACCCCCAATAAAATCATGTTAGGAACATAATCTGTTCCCGGTGACCGTAAAAATTGAAAAAAACCTGCTGCAGGCATTGCCGGAAGCGGCAAGTCGGCCTCTAGTAGGAAGCAGGTAACACCCCGGATGAAAGCTCATATTTTACTATAAACGGGTCCAATGTATTTAATTATACTCAATTCCGCACATATTTTGCTTATTTTTATTGCCGGATGAAGGGGTGATTCCCACGCAGATGGGAGCATGAAAATGGAGGTAAACCGGTACCGGCGTTCTTGATTCACGTCATCCTCCCAGGTATGCCTTCTTTACTTCGGGATTATGGAGCAGCTCGTCGGCAGGACCTTCCAGAACGAGGCGGCCGTTTTCCAGGACATAGGCCCGCTGGGCAAATTTAAGCGCCAGCCGGGCATTTTGCTCGACCAGCAGGATCGAGGTGGATTCCCGGTTGATCTCCCTGAGGGCCTCGAACATCGAGAGCATGAGCAGAGGAGCAAGTCCCATGGAAGGTTCGTCCAGGAGCATGAGCTTACGGCCGCTCATGTAAGCCCGTCCCACGGCGAGCATCTGCTGTTCACCGCCGCTTAAGGTTCCGGCCATCTGGGATATGCGTTCCTTAAGGCGCGGGAAGATCGTAAAGACCTGCTCCGTATCCCTGGCGATCTTTTCCCTGTCCTTGCGGGCAAAGGTTGCCAGCCGCAGGTTTTCCATCACGGTAAGATTGCCGAACAGACGCCTCCCTTCCGGGACGTGCGAGATGCCCAACTCACTGACAACCTTGTCAGGCTGGTAATGAAGCAGGTTTTTGCCTTCAAAGGTCATGACCGATCCCCGGTCGGCCGGAATCAACCGTGAAATAGCGCGCAGAGTCGTACTTTTTCCGGCACCGTTGGCGCCGATGATGCAGACGATTTCGCCCCGGTCGATGGAGAAATCGAGGGAATGGAGGGCCCTGATCCTGCCGTATGAGACCTGTAGATTTTTTACTTCCATCTGCATCAGTGGATTTCCTCCCTGCCGAGATAGGCCTCTATCACCTGCGGATTGTTTTTGATCTCATCCGGGGGACCTTCGGCAATAACTTCGCCGAAAACAAGGGTCTGGATCCTTTCGCACAACTCCATGACAAATTTCAAACGATGTTCGATGAGAAAAATGGCCACATCAAATTCTTCATGAATTTTTCTGATAATACCAATCATACGGTTAAGCTCATCCGGGGTCATGCCGGCCGTCGGTTCATCAAGGAAAAGAACCTTGGGATTGGTCGCCATGGCCCGGGCCATTTCCACCCGGCGCTGGGCGCCGTAGGGCAGGCTGACGGCAAGCTGCGAGTTGAAATGGACAACGTCGAATGTTTCCAGCAGGTGCATGGCCTTGGCAGTGAGTCTTTTCTCTTCGCGGCGGCAGTGGCGGGAATTGAAAAAAGCGCCCCAGATGCCATACCCCAGCTGGGAATAGCAGGCCATTTTTACATGTTCTAGAACGGTCATGTGCCGCCAGAGCAGGAGATTCTGGAAGGTGCGGCCCAATCCCATGGCGGCGATCTCATGGGGATGATGGCCGATGAGATTTTGGCCGTCCAGTTCAATATTGCCTTCGGTGGGGGTGTGGATGCCGGAGATCAGGTTGAAGATCGTGGTCTTGCCGGCACCGTTCGGGCCGATGAGTCCAACGATATGTCCCGGTTCCAGAACGAGGTTGTAGCCGTGTACGGCCCGCAGACCCCCGAAGTAATGGGTCATGTTGTCAACCCGCAGCAGCGCCATATTACTCTTCCTTCAGTTTATTCCGTTTAGGTTTCATAAGCTCTTTTGGTTTAAACTCGGTAAAGGCGATAAGGCCGGTGGGGCGGAAGAGCATGACCAGGATAAGCAGCAGCGGAATTATTATCCATTTGTAAAGCTCAAGCGGCCGCAGGGCCTCGCCCAGAATATTGATGCTGACCGCCCCGACAATGGAACCGGTGACTGAATTGAGACCGCCGAAATAGACCATGGCCAGAATCTCCGCCAGCCGCTGAATGCCGAAGGAGCTGGGGTTTACATAACGCAGGACATGGGCGAAAAGTCCGCCGGCAACACCGGCCCAGAAGGCCCCGAACATGAAGGTGATGATCTTTGTTTTGCGGGTATTGACCGTCATCGCCTCGGCCGCCAGTTCGTTGTCACGCACCGCGTTGAGGGCCTTGCCCATGGTTGAACGGACGAAATTATTGATGATCCAGATACAGAAGACCATGACCGTGAAAACCATGGGAAGGCTGGAATAATGAGGCTGGCTGGACATGCCGCGGGGCCCGCCGACCAGTTCGAGATTTTCGATCAAACTTTTGACGATAAAGAGAAAGGCAAGGGATATAATGGCAAGATAATCACCGCGGGTGCGGAAGGATGGTATGGCAATCACCAAGGCACCGATGGCTGCAGCAATGCCGCCGGCAATCAGGGCCAGCGGAAACAAATAAGGACCTAAAGCCTCCGGCAGCAGAGGGGTGCCGAACAACTTGTCGTCAACAAACAGCAGCAGGGTGATGGTTGAGGCGGTATAGGCGCCCAGTGCCATAAAACCGGGATGCGAGCAGGAAAATTCACCCATATAGCCATTGATGACGTTGATGGAGAGCGTCAGCATGATGGCGATCATGGTGAGCTTTATGACCAGCAACCGGTAATCGCTCATATCGGCCCACAGGTGCAGGGCGCCGTAAAAAAGGCCGAGATGGACGAGAGACGCAACCGTTACCGGTTTTTGGTGAAGAAATTCCGCCAGCCTGTTTGCCGGCTTCTGCAGGAATTTCACAATCAGGAAAATGGGAAGCAGGTAAACCAGGACCAGGTAGCCGATCGTACCTGGTATAAGCAACGGTTTTTTAAGCACCGTGAGAAAGCCGAAAAGCACTGGAATTTTAGGCAGGCCAAGATAGTAGGAAAGGAGATCGCCGAGGAAATATTCCAGCAGCACGGCTCCGAATATACCAAAAAGCCAGCCGATCAGCGGCACGGAGCCAACCAGATTCAGCAGCCGGGCTTTTATCCCCTTTCCGTTCTGCGGTGATGTGCGTTCCTGTATAGCCATCCTGTTATTTACGGTCACGATTCCATGTATACCCTTCAAGGCGTGCGATGCTTTACAACCTTAGTTGGGTGGAGTGCGCCTGGCCGAAGAAACCGTGCGGCCGGAATGTCAGAATGAGCAGAATTATGGAATAGGCAATGACATCCCGCAGGGTCGATGGGAAGATCCAGGCGACAAAAATTTCGATAAAGCCCAGGAGAAATCCGGCCAGGGCGGCACCGAGAATGGAGCCCCGCCCGCCCAGGATGGCGGCAACAAAGGCTTTCCAGCCCAGGAGGATTCCCATGTACGGGTCAAGCACCGGGTAGGCGAGACCGTATAAAATGCCGGCCGCAGATGCCAGGGCCGACCCGATGGCAAAGGTCAGCGGTGCAATCCTGTTGATGGAGATACCCATCAGTGGTACCGCCTCAAAATCAAAGGACATGGCCCGCATGGCCATGCCCCATTTACTTTTCTGGATGAAGCGGTGCAGGAGATACATGAGCCCCAGGGAAACCCCGACAATGAGTATCTTCTTGTTGGTTACATATACCCCGCCGAAGCGGTAGGTGACCGATTCGATAAGCTGGGGAAAACTGAGCCGGCGGGCCCCGAGAATGGCCAGGTTGCCGGTCTCCAGGATGATGCCGATCATGAGTCCGGTAATGGCGGCGGAAGCCCTGGGTGCATTCCGTAGGGGCCGATATCCCACCCGTTCAATGAACATGCCCACGAAGGAAGTGAAAAACATGGAAAAGAGGATGGTCAGGACAAGGATCAGCCAGCCGGGCAGCGGGATGCCGGTCATGGCGACAAACGCCGAGCAGGGCCGTCGCTACACCGAAGCCGATATATGCGCCGACCATGAAGACATCGCCGTGGGCGAAATTGAACAGCATGAGGATGCTGTACACCATGGAATATCCCAGGGCGATCAGGGCGTAAAAGCTGCCCCATTGCAAGGCGTTTACAATGTTCTGGAGAAAAAGATCCATCCCGGCTCAGTTCGGACAGACGGATTTATAGAATTCGTATTCCCCCGTGTCGCTGATCCGGACAATAACAGCGCATTTGATCGGGTCTCCTTCTTTGGTAAACGTCATCTCACCGGTGATGCCTTTGAAGTTCTTAATTTGGGCCAGGGAGTCGCGCACCGCCCGGCGGTCGGTTTTGATATCGCCGGTGAGTTTGCCGGTATTTTCAATGGCGGTCTGGACGAGGCGGAGCGAATCCCAGGTCAGGGCCGCAACATCATCCGGGGTGTAGCCGTATTTTTTCTCGTAGCGTTCGATAAATTCCCTGGTGGCGCCCTGGGCCCCGGCAGCGGCATAATGGGTCGAGAAAAACAGGCCGTAGCAGTCCTTGCCGCAGAGGGTTACAGTTTCGGCCGAACCCCAGGAGTCGCTGCCGACAATGGGGCCGGTCCAGCCGAGTTCATGGGCCTGCTGCACTATGAGGGCCACCTCGTTGTAATACTGGGGGGTGAAAAGCACCTGCGCCCCGGAGTTGTTGATCTTGCTGAGCTGGGAGCTGAAATCGGTATCCTTGGTGGTGAAGCTTTCAAAGGCGACCACCGAACCGGGACCATGGATCTTTTCCCAGGCCTGTTTGAAAAATTCAGCCAGCCCCTTGGGATAGTCACTGGCCACATCATAGAGGACCGCCGCCTTGGTGAAGCCGAATTCGCCGGTGATGAAATTGGCCAGGACCGGGCCCTGGAAGGGGTCGAGGAAACAGCCCCGGAACACAAAGGGTCGGTCCTTGGTGGTGTCTGGATTTGTGGACCACGGGGTGATCATGGGGGTCTGGTAATTGTTGGCCACATCGCCGGCGGGTACCGCCTGCTTGGAAGACTGCGGTCCAACAATGACCAGGACCTCGTCTTCGGTGATCATCTTGGTGTTGGCCTTGACCGCGGATTCGGCCTTGGATTCATTGTCCTCAATCACCAGTTCCACCGGGTATTTCTTGGAGCCGACCTCGATGCCGCCGGCTTTTTTTATGTCATCAAGCCACATCCGGGCGGCATATTTCGTGCCCTCGCCGACCTTGGGGATGTCACCGGTTATGGGAGCGTTGATGCCGACCTTGACCACTGTTTTGCGTCCGAAACACCAAGCGGTGCCGGATAGCAGCAATACTCCGATCAGACCCCAGACAATACCCTCCAATACGCTTTTCATTTTACCTCCTCTCATTGCCTTAGAAGTTTGCAGGGAAAATTGAATTCACGTTGTAGATCTGCAATCGTAAAGTCATTTTTCTACCTTTAATCCCATGCAATTTACAACAGAAAAATTATGCCATTGCCGACGGGTATTTATACTTACAGGATAAAGCGTAAAAATACAATTTGCATGGTGAGAATTGTTGGGGAAAGCAGAGAGCTGTTTTTTTAATGAATTTTCCGGAACAGGATGAGGCCGAACCAGTTTTTGGCATCGGTATAGATTTTTACCGGCGCAAAACCGTAAGTTTCGAGATGTCTTTTGAGTTCCGGCAGATGGAACTTGCGGCTGATTTCCAGCTGCAGCCTCTCGCCTTCTGCCACAGAAAAAACCTTCTGCAGGGGTTCCACTTTTATTGTCTGGGCTGCGGTGAACCGGAGGTAAATCTCCATTCGGCTCTTTTCAGGATTAAAGTAGGCGACGTGTTGAATCCGGTTGAGATCAACGGATGAACCAAGTTCACGGTTCATCCTGGCAACGTAATTTTTGGTAAAGGCCGCCGTTATCCCGGCGCTGTCGTTGTATGCCGCCTCCAGTATATGAACGTCCTTGGCCAGGTCTACCCCGAGGAGGAAATAATCACCGGCCTGCATATGCTGCGAGATATCCTGCCAGAATTGCCGCTCCTCCGGTTCGTTGAAATTACCCAGGGTGCTGCCGAGAAATATGACCAGTGCCGGCGAAGAGCAGCCTAGCAGTTGGAAAGAGTCATTGTAGGTACCGTGGATGCCGACTACCTGCACCGCAGGCCGTTTATTGATAATGGCCTTGCCGGCCGACCATAAGGCGGTGGCGCTGATATCAATGGGGGTATAGCAGATATTTCCATAATGGGCCTGGTAGGCGGAAAGAAGGTAATCGGTTTTTACCGAACTGCCGGAACCCAGTTCTACGAGGTGGCAGGAACCGGTCTCACCGCTGATCTCAAAGGCGTATTTCTGCAGGATCTCCGCTTCGGTTCGGGTCAGATAATACTCCGGTTGCGCGCATATTTTTTCATAGAGTTCGCTGCCCCGGGCATCGTATAGAAAACGGCATTCAAGCTGCCTGGGGTGTTTTTCCAGCCCTTCACAGACAGATGCGGCAAAGTCTTTGACCGGGTCCTGCAGACTGCCTGCCTGCAGGACTACGTTCTGTTGATCATGGACCGCGGAATCGAACGTTTCAATCAGATTTTCATTATCGGTAAATGTTTCGTATTGCACAAGAGGCTCCTTTGAGTAATGCTTTGACAGTCTACATCCAGCCTGAAAAATAAATTATTATCTGGTATTGTTTATTAAACTAACTATGAAAGATGCGACGTCAAGCGCAACTGTCAAAAAGAGTAAAAAGGGAATAACGGATGAAATCCGCTGCGGCAAAACATGAAAAGCGGGGTATCTGCGGTATCTGTTCCGCCGGCTGCTGGGTCAGGGTCACCTACGATGGAGCCGGCCGGATCGCCGCGGTTAAACCGGATGAGACCTCCCCATACGGTATGCTGTGCCGCACCGGACAGGCGGCCCCCGACGTGGTCTATTCTTCCGACAGGCTCCAGTATCCCATGCGCCGGAAAGGTCCGAAGGGCACCTTTGAGTTCGAGCGGATTTCCTGGGATGATGCCTTCAGCATAATTGTCGAAAACCTGCAGCGCATCAAGGAAGAATCCGGTCCTGAAGCCACTGCCGTCTACACCGGCAGCGGCAGTTTCGAACTGGCATTCTGTGACATTTTTCAACCAAAAGGAGTGGCCGTATCTTCGGCGGCCAGCGTCCTGTTTCCTTTTGGGTCGCCCAATACCCTGGGAGTCGGTGCGCTCTGCTATGTTTCCTTTGCCATGATCGCACCCCATGTGACCATGGGTCGCCTCTATATCAACACCTTTACGGATGTTGAAAACGCGGAAATGGTTCTGATCTGGGGAAAAAACCCGGCCGCCCATGCACCGCCCACCGATTTTATCCGCATTCAGCAGGCTCACAGCCGCGGGGCAAAAATCGTGGTCATAGATCCCCGCCGCACCCTGCTGGCCAAATATCCGGACGCCGAATGGCTGCCGATCCGGCCAGGAACGGACGGCGCCCTGGCCCTGGGTTTATGCAATATCCTGATCGAGGAGGAGCTGTACGACGAGTCTTTTGTCCGGAACTGGACCGTCGGTTTTGAGGAGTTCTCGCGCTATGTCCAGCATTTCCGGCCGGAGGTGGTCGAACAGATCACCGGTGTTCCGGCGGAAAAGGTCGTGGGACTTGCACGCCGGATTGCGGCTGCCAACGGTGTGGCACCGGTTATGTACAGCGGGCTGGAATACAGTGACGGTGCCGTGCAGGCAATCCGGGCCGTTTTTGTGCTCTGGGCCCTTGCCGGCCAGCTTGACGTGCCGGGGGGGTTCTGCTTCACCATGCCGGAAAATCATTTTCCAATCAACCGCGCCGGCCATGTTGAAAATCCGGCCCCCCGCAAGGCTGCCGGCCATAACGATTTTCCAGTCTATACCAAATACCGGGGGGAATTTCATGCCGGCATCCTGCCCCGGGCGGTCCTGGAAAAAAAGCCGTATCCAATCCGGCTTCTGATAAGTCTGGGCGCGTCCATAATCAGTTCCTGGCCCCAGTCGGATGTCTGGCGCAGAACCCTCGCTGGTCTTGATTTCCTCACCTGCATTGACCGGCAGCTTACTGCGGATGCCGCCTACGCCGATATTCTGCTGCCGGCCGCCACCTATTACGAGATTGAATCCTACATGGTTTATGGTTCTGCTTTCCGCATCCGCGAACGCATGATTGATCCAGTTGGCGAGGCGCGCAATGATTTTTTCATCATGGCTGAGCTGGCGCAGCGGTTGGGGTATGGCCATCTCTATCCGCAGAATGAAGAAGAACTCCTGCACCATGTGCTTAAAGGTTCCGGCTTCAGCCTGGAAGAGGTGCGAAAGGCGGGAGGCATGGTGCAGAAACCCGGAGCCATGATGCAGTACAGGAAGTGGGAGAAGGGATTGCTGCGACCGGACGGCATGCCGGGTTTTGACACTCCGACCGGCAAGTTTGAGATCGCATCCACCATCCTGGAAGAATACGGATACGATTCCCTGCCGGTTTATGTGGAACCCGGAGAGAGCCCTCACTCACAGCCTGACCTGGCCCGGGAGTTTCCCCTGGTGTTCAATTCCGGGGCCCGGGTCAATGTCGACCTGCATACACTGCACCTTACGGTTGCGAAACTGCAGAAGGACAAACCGGTGCCCACCGTTATGATCAATACCCGGGATGCGGCGGCGCGGTCCATTGTCAACGGCGACCGGGTCCTCCTGAAAACAAAACGCGGCCGGGTGGAAATGCATGCCTATGTCACCGACGACATAGTGGAGGGTGCCATTGAGGCAAGCGCTATGGGTGGCGGCCCCCTTGGTTCGGAGGAATGGCGGCAGGCCAATGTGAATACCCTTACGGATTTGGAAAGGTATGATCCGATTTCAGGGTTTCCGGTATACAAGGCCCTGCTGTGTGAGGTGAGCAAGGCAGGAGCCGGGGATGCGGACAATATAACCGGTTCGGGAGAATACAGCCGGAGCATTACCGCGGCAGCGGCGCCGGCGGTGCGCCGCATCTATCTGGACCATAACGCCACCACCCCGGTGGCACCGGAGGTCAGGGAGGCCATGGTTGAAGCTGCCGGATTGTTCGGCAATCCTTCGAGCCTGTATGCCGAAGGCAGGGCATCGCAGATATACATGGAGGATGCCAGGCGCCGTCTTGCACTTCTGCTGAACTGTACCGCCAGGCGCATCATCTTCACCGGCTCCGGTTCTGAGGCCAATAACCTAGCCATCAAGGGAATTGCTTTTTCCGGTCATGGCAGGCAGCACATGATTACCTCGGCAATTGAGCATCCGTCAGTGTTGAATACCTGCCGGTGGCTCCAGAAACAGGGCTTTTCCATAACCTACCTCGAACCGGACCGGGACGGCATTGTGCAGCCCCAAACCCTGGAAAACGCGATGCGTAGCGATACATTCCTGGTTTCCATTATGACGGCGAATAATGAAACGGGCGTCATTCAGCCGGTTAAAGAACTGGCGGCAATTGCCCATGCCGGGGAATGCGTATTCCACACTGATGCGGTCCAGGCAGTCGGCAAGATTCCCCTGGATATCACTGAACTCGATGCTGACCTGCTTTCCCTGTCCGGGCACAAGTTTCACGCGCCAAAGGGCATAGGAGCCCTGTACATCAAAAAGGGTATAGTTATTGATTCCCTGGTGCATGGCGGCAAGCAGGAACACGGCCGGCGGGCCGGCACGGAAAATGTTGTCGGTATTGCCGGGATCGGCAAAGCCGCAGAAATCGCCCTGCAGAAGGTTGCGGAGATGGACCGCATTGCCCGGCTGCGCGACCGGCTTGAACAGAAGCTGTGCGAGTTTGTTCCGTCTGCGCACCGAAATGGCCACCGGTCAAAACGTCTGCCCAATACCCTTAACATTACCCTTCCCGGCATCCGCGGCGAGTCGCTCGTCCTGGCCCTTGATCAGCAGGGCATAGCCTGTTCTTCCGGGTCGGCCTGCCGTTCGGGTACACCTGATCCATCCCATGCCCTGACCGCCATGGGGCTTAGTGCAGAACAGGCGCACTGCTCCCTGCGCTTTTCCCTGGGATACGGTAATTCCGAGGAGGATATTGACCGGGTAATCGAACGGATCGGAGAAATAATCAACAATCAGAAGTCGACAATCCGTTTTGTATCCTGCCGGTGAGATTTTTCCATCGTGCTTCGGCAGAAATTTATGCCTGCACCGCTACCTATATCCGGTTATGGAAGAGAAAGACTTGTAATGTTCAGCTATTAATTGTTTTATGTACCCCATGATTTCTTTGGGATTTTCAACCGTTACGTTTTTCTCCGGTATGCCTCTAAAAAAGTGCGAGGGTGAAGTTGAATTTAAATAATTTTATCAGCAACTTAACAGACTTAATTTCAAGGCCTCTTCTCAAGATCGCCGGTACTGAGGTTACCCTCCTATCAATTTTTATCTTTTTTGTTGTCGTTTCGGTCTCCACCGTCCTCTCGTTTGTCCTGCAACGGGCCTTGAAAAGATCACTGGCCCACAGGTTTGAAAAGCAGGAAGGAACACTCGCGGCAATTTTACGGCTGGCTCATTATACCATTATCATCGTTGGCTTCGGCATCGGCCTGCAGATTATCGGCATCAATCTCAGCGCGCTGTTTGCCGCCGGTGCCGTCTTTGCCATTGCCATAGGCTTTGCCATGCAGAATATCGTTCAGAATTTCGTCTCGGGTATAATCCTGCTGGTCGAGCGCAGCATAAAGCCCGGGGATATTCTGGAGATTGAAGGCACGGTTGTGAGGGTTATCGACATGCGGATCCGGACCACGGTCGTGCGAACATGGCGGGAGGAGGAACTCATCATGCCCAACAATGTATTTGCCCAATCGACCGTTAAAAACTACACCCTGCGGGATAATGAATTCCGACTGGGGGTGACGGTAGGAGTATCCTATGCTTCAGATATGAAAAAGGTGATCGAGGTCCTTGAAACAACAGCCCGGGATCTGCCCTGGCGTATGGCGCAGCCTGAACCCAGGGTTCTTCTGCAGGATTTTGGGGATTCGGCCGTGATCTTCGGGGTGTATGTCAATGTGGATGATCCATGGCGGCAGCGGGTCTTTATGTCGGATCTGCGCCGGGCCATCTGGTTTGCATTTATGGAGGCAAATATCGTCATTGCTTTCAACCAGGTTGACATTCATTTTGACCAACCGGTAACCGAGGCCTTTACCGGGCTGACCACCATTAAATAACAGGCGGAAAGGAATGACGGGAAGTGGTGACGGACTGATAACGGCGTATATCCTGGATGGCAGCGGCAGCGGCCACCAGGTCGGCTGGGAAGAAATCGGCTCTTGGCAGCCGGAACAGGGTATTCTCTGGATCCATCTGGATTACAGCATTCCGGCTGTGCAGCAGTGGCTTTATGAAATAAGCGAACTGGATGAGGTGATATGCGATGCGCTGACCGAAGAAGACTCCCGGCCGCGGTGCACCCCTTTTCACGAAGGACTGCTGCTGGGGTTGCGCGGGGTTAATTTCAACCCGGGATCGGATCCCGAGGATATGGTGGGAATCAGGATCTGGTTTGAAAAGGGCCGGATCATAAGCACCCGCAGGCGTAAACTCCTTTCCATCACAGATATTCAAACGGCGATAGAACAGGGCAGCGGCCCGGAATCATTAAGTGATTTTCTGGTGCAGATAACCGGTAGGCTGATGGGGCGGATGGGGCAGGTCATTGACGACCTGGAGGATGCGGTGGCCGAGGTAGAAGACCAGGTTCTGACCTCGGAAAACCGGCAGCTGCGTCAGGAGCTGGCCTCCCTGCGGCGGCAGGCAATCAGTCTGCGCCGCTATCTGGCGCCACAGCGGGAGGCCCTGTCACGGTTGTTGACGGAAAAAATTTTCTGGCTGGATGAAAGGGACCGGATCAGGCTGCGGGAGGTTTACGACCAACTGTTCCGTTATATCGAGGATCTCGATGAAACGCGGGATCGGGCGGCAGTAACCCAGGAGCAGCTGATCAATACCCTTTCCGAACAAATAAACAACAAGATGTATATCCTCTCGATCGTGGCCGCCGTATTTCTGCCGCTGGGCTTTCTGACCGGCCTGTTGGGCATAAATGTCGGCGGTATTCCGGGAGCTGAAAGCAGGCTGGGATTTCCGATATTTGTTCTGCTGCTGCTGGGAGTTGTCGTTTTTCAGATCTGGTTCTTCAAGAAAAAGAAATGGCTGTGATTTCCGGTAAGGAGAAATTACTGCAATATAGGGATTATCCATCTAAGAATTCTGGGGACACCATACTTAATTACACAAAAACAGGGGTTAAAGATGAATTAAGTATGGTGTCCCCAGAATTCCTCCAGCACCAGCCCTTAACCACCCTCTGTTTTTCCCAGTCACCAGGGAGGCTATTTCAGGGATGGGGCAGCTCTGCAATAACAGCATAAAATTTCTTCATGACCTCCGGCGGGATCGCTGAATGCCAGTGTCCGGTCATAATCGCAATACCGTAGAATAGAAAAAAAATACCGAGTACCGCTGCCGGCAGAAGCAGGATTGAATTTTTACTGCGGCCGGGGGCTGAAAGGGTTAAACAGTCTTCAACAGGACAGACGGAGACGCATTCGGTGCAGCCGATGCATTCCGCGGTGCGGACGGTATTTTTGGTCGTGATCCGGATGGACCCCGGGCAGGTCTTTTCACATTTCTTGCAGTCGATGCAGCTTTTTTCGTCACGTTTCACCTGTAAGGGGCCGGCCAGGGCGAGGAGACCGAGCAAAGCGCCGTAGGGGCAGAGATAGCGGCACCAGAAGTTGCGGTAAATAAACGAGACCCCCACCAGGAGGATCATGATGGAGGCTGCAAGTGTCGAGGGGCCCAGAAAGAAAAGCAGCATCTTTGCGTCAACGGCCAGATTGTAGGGTGAAGTATGAAACGACTCGATCTGCGGCAGGGTCATTTTCCAGACGATGAGATACAGAAAGAAAAAAAGCAGCAGGTATTTTATCGATAAGAGCGGCAGGTCGAGCCAGGCCGGCGGCCGCCGGAGGATTTTCAGCTTTCTGCCTGTTTTTTCGGCCAGGTTGGAGGTAAATCCCACCGGGCAGATCCAGCCGCAGAACCCCTTGCGCAGCAGCAGCCCGAGACACAAGGCGGCCAGAAAAATGGTGAGCCCGGCAGGATGGATCATGTCATACCGGCCGGTCAGAATAAGCCTTTTCAAACCGACAAGGGCACTTATGGGCAGAAAACCTTCCACCGATGGCGGACGCGGCACGTACGCCGAGCTCCGGCCGCTGGCCCATAGATAAAAGAGATAAAAGCGATATCCTCCATACAGACAGAAAAGGGCGAAACCGGCCTGTACCGAGGTTCTGAGTATTTTGATCCAGCGAGGCCGGATGAGATTCATATGTGAGATTCGCTTCTCATTCATGCAGCCATCATATCATGTCCGGGAAATCCAGCCTTTGACCTAAATCAAGCCGCGTTATTTCTGGTTCGATATTTGCCGCTCCTGTAAAGCGGCACATTGAAATGTGCTCTTCAATGTGATTTCAAAGGGTTGTGATACCGACTCAAATAATGAAACAGATGCAAAAATCCACAAACTTCAATTATTGAATTTATATATTAGAGAGTCAATATATCCGTCGGACACCTTTGCTGGATTGCAGTAATTGAAAGCCGTAAAGCTGTTAAGACAGGGAAAACCACACAAAAATAACGACAAAACCGCTTATCAATCCTTTAAAGGACGATAGAAAGACCAAAGAGGCTGTTTCTTGAGGGGGACTGCAAGAGATCCCGATCAATCCTTGTGGTCCATCTCCTGCATGTCTGATCCCATTTCGTTGCCGGTGAGGCTCTTCAAATAGGCAACCAGGTCGACCCATTGCTGCAGGGTGAGGGCATCCCGGTAACTGGGCATGATCGAGAGGCCGTCCGGTCCGGTGAAGCCGGGGCCGATGATGATGATGGCGTTCGGTTCGAGAATGGACTCGGCGAAATACTCCGCCGGATGATGACTGCCCATGCCGGTGAGGTTGGGCCCGGGCCCGGTATCTTTTTGATTGTCGGAAAATGGCTCCCCCTGCACCACATGGCAGGAAAAACACTGCATCCTGATAAACACCTGTCGCCCCACCTGGGCGTCGCCGGCGGGCATGGTGAATTTCCATCTTGGCGGAAGACCGCCGAGCCGATGCAGTTCCTTCATGGTTATGTGAAGCGGCTCACTATTTGCTGAACCGGTGAGAGCGACATTGTCGGGGGCGCCCGTCTCATGGGCCGCCGCCGGGTTTAACAGGAATAAGCAGAAGATCGGGATGAAAAACAGAATCCAATTGATGACTTTCATGTTGATTTTCCTTTTCGGTTTTCTCTATCCGTAACGGCTTTTTATTGTTTCATCAGATCCGGCAGAAATTCTATCGGTCCAGTCAAAATCTCCCGGCCTGGGTGGGTGATAAGTAATCGCTATTTCGCCCGCGCCAAAATTCGGGACGGTTCTCTGAATCAGCCCCCGGCTCGTCGCAGTTATTGAACCATTAATGGATAACCGGACGCCCTGTCAACAAGAACTACATATTTCTTGCCACAAGTGTGCCACGAACGCACCAAAGGGTTTTATACTCCAAAGTGCGGTGCTGTACAAGAGATGAGGGTGGGTTCCTCGAAGCCGTTATGCAGGTGGAGGCTTCAAACTACCTTAAGCTGCGCTGGTAAAGAGCCAGGGTGGTGAGCGTTAAGGAAAAGGCCTCGCAGGACGAGGTCAGGTAGGATTCAAGAAGGCGAGCGCAAGCGAACCACTGATGAGGTGTCGAAAAGCTAAAGATGACGTCAAAACCGGAGGCTTGTGGTACTCCGGGCTACTCGACTAGATGGTTTTTATACCTGCTGGTTACCTCCCTGATGTATGATGGCTATCTCAGCTTTTCATTAAATCGGCGGTAGTTCCGATTGCACTGCTTCCCGGCGCCCCTCATCCGACTTATTCTAATTCGATATCGGCGGGTTTTTCATGTCTGTAAGCCTGGCAAGGGTCAATATGGATTCATTATAACTTGGGCTTCAGGATCGTCCAGAAGAGGTATTATCACGGGAATAGATTGGACGGAACCGGAAAAGCCGAGACCCCGGACGGCTGACATAAATTGACACGGGCTATTGCAGGTGAGACTTTTTAGAGATGTATATTATCCCGGCTGCACCGGTATGTCCACGGTAAGCCCTCCAACCCCATGGCGGCTCTTTTCACCGCCGTAGAAGATGGTGATAAGCACGGCCACAAGCAGCCCCAGTCCAATCAGCAAGATAATCAGGTCATCCTTTTTCATTCTGTTTTATAGTATAAGTATTGGTTATGCCAATCGGAAAGAAAACCGGTAGATATATAATTTGCTTGTAAAGGACATACAATAATGTACCTGGCGGAACATACCATAAACGGGAGGAAAAGGTATATAATCAGGGACTCGCAGTATGATCCTGATAACGATTGCTGGCAGAGCAGAGACCTGTTCGACCTGGGGCGGTCACCATGGGAGTATATCAAGTATCCGGGCGGCAATGCCTTCCATATAGCGGAACCGGTCACCGAGCAGCTGGAAGCCCTGGGGTTGGAACCTGACCTCTGTGAGCTGGAGGAGCTGTTCTGGCGATTTATCAGAAAGGAGATCAGGCAGAAGATTGAACCTTTTTATTGCCGCAGCCGCAGAAGTCCGAGAAAAAAGATAAAAAGTCTTGCCGAACAGCAGGTGCGGTTTTTTGACAAACGACGCATGTATTATCTGCGCTGCGGTGCGGTGGATCAAAGGATGCTCGCCCGGATGCCGCTCAGATATTTTAAACCGCTGCTGAACAAGTCCAGGGACGAGATAGAACAGTATCTGATGCAGCTGGAAAAAAGTCTGAATCCCCGGGAGTACAAACAGTACGTCTACGTTATTTTTGATCTGCAGCGTTATTTCCGTTCCACCCCGGCCCGGTCAATTCCTCAGGCCCTGGACCAGGATGAGCTGGATACATATTTTCTCAAAGACCTGTGCCGGCTGAACAGGGATGAATTCTTCTGGGCCGGATTTGCCAGAGGGGACAAGATGCATGAATATCTGGTCCGTTATGCAGTCATGTTTTTTGATTATGACTTTGACGGCGGCTCTGCCTGGCATGAGTATCTGCAGAATTTTATCAACTCAAAACGGTTCTATCGGGCACCACCGGCGCAGACAAGGGTTGCCATAACCGAAATCGTGGAAATATTCGGAGTGACGGAAAGAAAACTCAGGGCAATGGGAAAAAGTGAGCTGACCAGGCTGTTCCGGCGGAAGGCGCATGAACTTCATCCGGACAAGGGCGGAGAGCATGACGCCTTTGTCAGGTTAACCGAGGCGTATCATGAGCTGCTGCACAAGATATGTTAAATGGTCAAATAGTTATCATTGAAGATTTATCGTCATACGATACGAGACGATGATTGACAGAGAAATTGAACAGTGAAAACTTGAGGCGGAAAATTTTTCTATTTATAATCTTCAATCTTCAATTTCTTAAATTTTTAATCAGATAAATCCCTGAACCCATCTCTTTATGCCCGTTCCTGCAGGAATCGTTTGAGTACATAAATCCCGTCCGGGGTAAACGGCTCTTTTTCACTTAAAGCCAGAACCGTACCTGGGGCAGCAAAAAACCCGCTTTCCACTTCCTCTGCCTGCAGATGTATCTGCCCATCGTGGATGCAGGAATAGACCCTGCCCCAAACCCTGTTTTTGCCCTCTTCATAAAAAAAAGCGAAATGGGAAACGAGGTTTGTATTCCGTATGCCCAATTCTTCCTGAAGTTCACGCCTGGCAGATTCATCGTAACCTTCACCGGCGAGCACCACGCCGCCGGTGGCCGCATCGTAATAGCCGGGATAGACGTCTTTGGTCATGGTTCGTTTCTGGACATACAGTTCGCCCCTGCTGTTGAAGACCAGAACGTAGGCGGCGCGATGCACCAAACCCCTGCTCCGCATCACATGCCTGGGAGCAGTGCCCGTTTCTCTGTTGTTGCTGTCAACGATCTGGACAATTTCATTGCGGGGATTCTGGCCTGGTTTTTGAAAATCATGCCGTTTATGCATTATGACCGCCCGTTTGCTGCCGTACCATTAATATATTTCCGGCCTGAAAAGAATGATTGTTAATAAAAGTTTACCAAATCGGCAAGGGATTAACCATACTGCAGCGAAAGCTGAAAAAGTATGCAGGTGCGAATGAAAATAACGGGAACTGGGTAAAAAAAATAATTATAGGGTAGAATGTTGGAATGGCAGGGAAAGAACAGCGGAAAACATGCGATATATGCGGCGGCAGCGGGCAGCTCAGTTTTTTCAAGGGGGTAAGCCGTTTTCTTCTGTCAACCGAGGAATGCAGCGTCTGCGCCGGCACCGGCCTGCAGTTGGACGCTGCCGTCGGGAAAGCAGAAGATGACAAGGCGGGAAAGACCCCAAAAAAAGGAACACCGAAAAAGAAGAAGTAATCGGCGGCAATCTTTTCTATTGCCCGCTCATCTCCTGTTTAAGGAGACAGCAGGAGATTTTTTTCAGGGGTTTTCCTGCTGCATCGTAACTGAGATTTTCCGGCTGCAGGAGTTTATTCATGACGCAGCCTTCCGGGATATCAAGACTGAAGAGATTTGTTTCGGTGAGGCCGGAGTTTGCAACGAGCTGGTTTGCCGCAATTCTGAAACCGTTTACCGGGTAATCTTCGCACAGGGGGCACTGATATACCCGGCCGTTGGGAAAGACGAAATAATTCTCTGCCACCCGTCCAGCACATTCAAATTTTTCCCCGGATCCAGAAACACCTTCGGAAAAATTGCCGTTATTCCATTTTCTGCCGCATCAGCCGCCACCCGTGGAATCTTTTCCAGCCATTCCTCCGGAGTGAGCTGCCATTGGTCCGCGCCGTTCAGCGCTGTTTTTCCCCTGATGCCGATAACCTGGATGAAGAAACGTTTTACCTCCCAGCCGGACAGCAGGGGTATCATCTTGTGCAGATGATCTATGTTGTGCCGGCTTACCGTGTAGATTAGACTGACGTTGAAACCTGCAGCGACTGCAGCCTGAATATTTTTCGTGCAGGTGGCAAAAACTCCTGCGCCGCGGAGCGGATCGTTTACTGCGGGGGTGGGTCCGTCAAGGCTGAAGCTTAAAAAGTCAAGCTCTGAAGGTTTGACTTCATCCAGGAAATCGTGGAAGAGAAAACCGTTGGTATCAACGGTAACCGAAGAGTATCCCGATCTTTTGGCAAATCTGATCAGATGGGGGAGGTCGGGATGCATAGTGGGCTCCCCGCCGAGAAAAATTACATTGGTCTCTTTGCCGTCAGTCCGGAACAGGGTAAGCCATTTTTCCAGGTCCTCTCTTGACAGCATGCCGGTGCCGTGCTCTTTGGGATTGATGTAACAGTGGCGGCATGCAAGGTTGCAGGCGGTAAGAATATGGAAAAAAAGATTTCTTTCGCCGCGTTTGAACCGCACGGTCTTTGCCAGCGGCGAACTCATTAACGATTCTCCCCTGCAGTTTGTTCCAGGGTATAGCGGGCCAGAGGACTGTCCTGCCAGTAACTGTTGCGTCGGTCAGCAAAAAATGTCTTGAAGAGTTCCAGGCTTTCCCGGCGCAGGATATGCGGAATTATTACAACCGACATGTCCCGGTACAGAGGTGTCAGAGTTTTGAGATCAAGGTCGGTGCCGCCCCCCATAATATCTTCGTAGGCGTAAACAATGGTGCGGATGCCGTTTAGGAGCAGGGTGACGTAACACATGAGGCAGGGCTCCATACTGGCATAGACCACAACTTTGGAACGATCAATCTCCGGATGCAGCATAAAAAGTTTTCGCAGTGCCAGTATTTCAGCATGGTCCAGTTCATTTGCATCGGGAAACCTGGAATTTATTCTTTTTTCCCTGCTGATAATTTTATCGCCATAAACCATGACGCAGCCCACCGGGAATTCCCGGGCAGCGAGAGCTTTCTGTGCTTCCAGCAATGCCTGCCGCATATATGTTTCATGACTGTTCATCCAGGGATACCTGATCTGTAATATTTCAAGTGCAGCGGAAACATAGGTTGCAATCCTATACTTTACCAATGTAAAAAAAAGACTGACAAGTCATATAAACTATAATCATGGAAAAGCAAAGGCACAGATAGGGGAGAATTGATAATGGACAGGTATACAAAAGGATTTGTGCTCGCATCTTTAATCTATTTTCTCCTGCCTTCGGGGTTGGGGATCTGGATGGATATGGACGTCACAGCGGAAGAGGCTGCCGGTCGCATAAAATGAAAAATATTTTCCAGGCTGCTGAACATTTCATCAGCCGTGATGCAACTGTTGCCGGAATTGAGCAATATGGCCACGGGATAATCCATGATACCTACCTGGTAAAGCTGGACAACGGCGCCGACCGGTTTATCCTGCAGCGCATCAACAAAGAGGTTTTTATCGACCCGGTCCAGATTATGCGCAATCTGCGGCTGGTAAACCACCATATCCGGCAACAGCGGCAATCTGCCGGCAGCGGAATTGATGCCGACTGGCAGATGGTGCACGGCTTGCCGGCCAGGGACGGCAGGGATTATTTTATTGATGCCGACGGGGCTTTCTGGCGTGCTTTAAGCTATGTCAGGGGGGCTGTTCCCCTGGAACGGATTTCATCCCTGGCTGATGCCGGGGAGGCGGGACGGGCGCTGGGCACTTTTCACCGGCTGGTCAGCACTCTTAAACCGGAGCTGCTTTATGAAACCCTGCCTGGTTTTCATGATGTCGGCCGATACCTTGCCCGGTATGATGCGGTCCGGACCGGAAACCGGGGAACTTTCGAACCGGAGAGATACTGCCGGCAGATCATAGAGGACAGAAGAAGTTGGGCTCCGGTGCTGGAGAATGCCAGGAGAGAAAATCTGCTGCCGGTGCGCGTCATCCACGGGGACCCCAAGACCAACAACATTATGATAGACCGGAGCACGGGCAGGGCGGTCAGCATCATAGACCTGGATACCGTTATGCCTGGTCTGGTGCAGTATGATATCGGTGACTGTCTGCGTTCCAGCTGCAATACATTGAGAGAGGATGCCCACGATTTTTTCGGGGTCCGGTTCGATCTTCAGCGTTGTGCAGCAATTTTGTCCGGGTATACGGAGGCCGCCGCCGGGTTTTTAACCGGGACGGATTTTGATTATTTCTTTGATGCCGTGCGGTGTATTTCCTTTGAACTGGGACTCCGGTTTTATACTGATTTTCTGCAGGGCAACCTTTATTTCAAGGTCAGCAGCCGGAAACAGAACCTGAACCGGGCGGTGGTGCAGTTCAAGCTGCTTGAAAGCATCGAAGCGCAGGAAGCCGGGATAAGAAAAGTTATTGCCGGGTGCCGGATGTTTTTTCCCGGCAGCAGTTTTTCATAATCCATATCTTCACATTTAATGAATGCAGGTTTTTTAGAAATTTCATATACCAACCCCTGCTGAAGGCAGGAAAATAATTTACAGTTGATAAGGAATGAACATGGATGATCTGAAAAATGCCCTCGGCTTCCGTTATCTGCAGGAAACAAAATTCAATGAGCAAACCCTCCGACGCACGGCCGGTTTGCGTATTGCTCCGGCGCCGACCTATAAGCAGTATGCTGAGGCGAAAAAAATAACGCTGCCGACAGACTGGAAAATATCGAAAGGCCTGGGAAAGTCCCTGCAGTACAGGCGTTCATGCCGGAGATACACAAGCACCCCGCTCAGGGTGGAGGAGCTTGCCATGATGCTCTGGGCCAGCCAGGGAATAAGCGGCAGAGCCGGAAGTTTTTTATTCCGAACGGCACCTTCCGCCGGGGCGCTGTATCCGGTGGAAACCTATCTATCCGTTCAGCAGGTGGAATCATTGCGTCCGGGACTGTATCATTTTCAACCGACGGAATTTGCTCTGGAGATGATTCGTGAGGGGTTTGCAGGAAAAAAAGTGGCGGAGGCTGCCCTGGGACAGAGCTTCATGGCAGAGGCCGGAGTGGTTTTTATTTGGTCCGCTATCCTGCGCAGAAATTTTTCCAAATACGGTCACCGGGGTTTGCGCTACATCATGTTGGATGCAGGCCATATCTGTCAGAACCTGCTGCTGGCTGCAGAAGCCCTCGATCTAGGGGCATGTCCGGTGGCCGCCTTTTATGATGATCAGTTAAACAGGCTGCTTGACCTGGACGGTGAAGAGGAATCAGCAATCTATCTGGCGGCGGTCGGGGCAAGAGAAGAACCAAAGTAACATTGAAAGGAGTCATGGTAAATGTGGAGTTCTAAGGATGTTTATTATATTTCGGACAGCACCGGGATAATGGTCACTAATCTGGGGCAGGCTCTGATCTGTCAGTTTCCAGAGGTGAATTTTTATGAGGAAAAATTCCCTTTTATCAGGACCGTGGCTGAGGCCAGAAAGACAATGGAACATATAATGAAACGGTCCGGAGGGCGCAGGCCGATAATTTTCAGTACTGTTCTTGACCCCGAGGTACGGGCCGTATTTGATTCACCGGAAGTTGAATATTTTGAAGCATATGGATGGTTTCTGGAGCGGCTGGAAACCTGCCTGGAAACCCGGGCGGTTCGGGAACCCGGGTTTGCCCGCAATCCCAGTGATGTGACCATGAATAAAAGGGTAGAGGCAATTCATTACTGCCTCGCCCATGACGATGGGACCAAGGTCAGCGAATATGATGAGGCTGATGTTATACTGCTGGGGGTTTCCCGCACCGGCAAGACCCCGGTCTCTGTTTTTCTGGCAACCCAGATGGGTCTTAAAGCCGCTAATTTCCCGCTTACCGCCGAATATCTGAACAGCTACAGGGTGCCCGAGATGATCAGGCAGAATTTAAGCAGGGTGGTTGCATTGACAACCTCACCGGAGCATCTCCACAGTGCCAGGGAAAAGCGCTACCATGGAAGCAGGTATGCCAGGCTGTCCACCTGCCTTGAGGAACTGAAGCAGGCGGAGCAGATCTATATGAAATCCCATATTCCGGTAGTCTCCTCGGCCGGCAAATCAATAGAGGAGATAGCCGCCCAGGTCATGCAGGAGTTGGGGATCTCCAAAAAATATCTTCTATAAGGGGGTTTGGCGCAAAAGAACAGGGAACGCCGGGGAAAATCAATCATCCCCATCATCCCCATCCGTGGCGGCAGGTTGTGTATCATTTACTGCAGGTTTGGCGGCGAAAAGTCTGATGATGAGAATACCCGATTCGTACAGGGCGAAAAGCGGCAGGCAAAGAAGCACCGCTGCCGTGAAATCACCGGCGGCAAGAAGAACTGAAAGCACCAGAATGGCAGGGTAAAAATATTTGCGGTTTTTGGCAAAATATTTGCGGTTGACCCAGCCGATTTTGGCAACGATCACCATCAGGAAGGGGATTTCAAAAGCCAGACCGAAGGCAAGGGAGGTGCGGGCCACAAATGTAAGATAGCCGGAAAGTTTCGGCAGCGGCGTGAGCTGCGGGTTGGCAAAGCCCATGAAAAAATGCAGGACCCGGGGCAGGACGATAAAAAAGGCAAAGCAGGCGCCGGCGGAAAAGAGCAGGGTTGCCCAGAAAACAACGGCGAGGGCGATTTTTTTCTCATTGGCATGCAGCCCCGGGGCGAGAAACATCCACAGTTCATAAAGCAGGACCGGGACACTGAAAATTACCCCCAGAAGCAGCGAGAGTTTCAGGTAGGTGATAAAGGCCTCGGTCAGGTTGGTATAGATAAGTTTTATCAGGTCAGGTGAGGCAAGAAAAAGGGGGGTCATGAAGAAACGGGCAATCTGTTCGGCGAAAACATAGGAGAGTCCGGCAAAGAGAAATATTGCGCCAAACGAGACAATCAGCCTCCGGCGCAGTTCTACAAGATGGGCCGAGGTCGAGATCATGTACTGCTCTTGTTTTCCTCGGGTTCGGATTCTTTTGCTACCGAGGTGGCGCGACTGATCTCTTCAGTTGAGGCGCTTGTTCCTGGATCGGGTTCGGCTTCTTCGGAAATTTCCGTTGCTGGTTTTTCCGGTTTGGAATCTTCAGGAAGCTTTTTGTAAGCCTCAAGAAGTTTGTTGGGATGTTGCTTTAAATCTTCCGGGTCCCAGGATGGGGTCTCATTTTCATCTTCCTCAAAACTTTCCTTCAGGCTGGAGGCGGCTTTTTTCAGCTCAACGATACCCTTGCCCAGAGCCTTGGCCAGCTCGGGCAGTTTTTCAGGACCGACAACAATCAGGGCTATAGCCATGATAAGGATCAGTTCCGGAAGTCCAATGCCAAACATAGATTGAGATTACCTTTCAGTGGGTTCAAAGGGTTCAAAAATTTCAGAATGCAGAAACATGCCGGTTGCCCTCAATGATTCCGAATCGTCCACGTCGAATTCCGACGCCGGCAAACATTAATCTGTGCCCATCAGGAAGCGCAATGGTCAGCATTTCAGTTAAAAATATAATACCGGTATATGCAGCCCGCAATCTACGGTATTTCAAGGGAGGTGTCAAGAATCTGTAAACATCGCCGACAGGTCTGATTGACTTTTGAGGATCCTTTGACTATGGTTGCTGGCGCTTGAAATATTTGGCGGTGTTTTTACAGAGAATAGAGAATCTTTTTTACCGGATTTAGCTTTGAGGAGAAGGTAAATGGCCAACGTGGTAGTGGTAGGTACCCAATGGGGTGATGAAGGTAAGGGCAAGATCGTTGATCTGCTTACCCGTTACGCAGACTGTATAGTCCGGTTCCAGGGGGGAAACAATGCGGGGCATACCCTGGTGGTGGAAGGCAGGCAGTTTATCTTTCACCTTATCCCTTCCGGCATCCTTTATGAAAACAAGAAATGCATGATCGGCAACGGGGTGGTAATAGATCCGGAGGTCCTGCTGACTGAAATGCGCGAACTTGAGGAGAATGGACTGCCGGTTACCCCGGAGAGGCTCAAGGTCAGTGAAAATGCGCACCTGATTATGCCCTATCACAAGGCGTTGGACCTGAACCAGGAGGCAGCCCTGAAAAGCGGCAAAAAAATCGGTACCACAGGACGGGGCATCGGTCCGTGTTACGGTGACAAGATAAACCGCAAGGGCATCAAAATCGGTGACCTGCTGGATGAGAGTCTTTTTCGGGAAAAGCTCAAAGATAATATTGAGGAAAAGAACTTTCTGCTCACCAGGCGACTGAACAGCGATCCGGTAGATTTTGCCGCAATAAATAACCAGTTTCAGCTTTTTGCCGAAAAGCTGGCACCCTACCTGGGCAATGTTTCAGTTGAACTCGATCAGGCCAGGAAGAGCGGGAAGCATATACTTTTTGAAGGGGCCCAGGGAACGCAGCTTGATATAGACCACGGCACTTATCCATTTGTTACCTCTTCCAATACTGTGGCCGGCAATGCCTGTATCGGAAGCGGTTTCGGACCGGTTCACATTGATGCCGTTATCGGCATCTTAAAGGCTTATACAACCAGGGTCGGCAGCGGCCCCTTCCCCTCCGAACTTTTTGATGATACCGGCGCACAACTGCAGAAGAAGGGCGGCGAGTTCGGGGCGACAACCGGCAGAAAACGCCGCTGCGGCTGGCTGGACAGCGTGGTGGCAAATGATGCCGTCCGCTTGAACGGCATTACCGGGTTAGCGATTACAAAGCTGGATGTTTTAAGCGGTCAATCAACCATTAAGATTGCCACTTCCTACGAGGCTGATGGTAAAGAATTTAAAACCATGCCCAGCAATATCAGGATGACTGAAAGGGTAAAACCGGTCTACGAAACAATTTCCGGCTGGCAGGAAGAGATAGGAGAAGCCCGTTCCATTGATGATCTGCCTCTGCCGGCCAGGAATTACATCAAACGTATTGAGGAAATTACCGAAACCCCGGCAATGATTATTTCTGTCGGCCCGGCCCGGGATGAAACCCTGCTGTTGAAGAATCCTTTTGCCCCATAAGCGGCAGCCCGGTTGTACATTTCAGCGGCAAAAAAACTTTGCGATTTTCCAATTAATGTTTATATTCTACAGGTTTTAAGACTGACACCTGAAGCCTGTTATTTTTATGAGGAGGTTGTAAACCTATGGCACGTATTACAGTCGAAGATTGTTTGGAAAAAATTGGTGATGACAATCGTTTCAGCCTTGTTCATCTGGCGGTTGAGCGTGTTAAGCAGAGGCGGCAGGGGGCCCCCTTACTCATACCGCCGAGGAAAAATAAGGAAGTTGTCATGGCCCTGCGGGAGATTGCCGCCGGGGCGGTTACATTTGAAAATATCCTTGATCTGCCGAAACTTAAGGAGCAGCTCGCAGCAAGAGATGCTGCGATTCATGGTAACGCAGATACTACCATAGCCCAGGAGGCCGTTTGAATTCTACCATGGAGCTTGATTATTATGAGGTGCTTGGGGTCTCAACAACCTCCTCATCCGATGAGATAAAAAAGGCTTACCGGAAGCTGGCGATGAAGTTTCATCCGGACCGTAATCCCGGAGATAAGGAGGCAGAGGAGAAGTTCAAGCAGTCCTCCGAGGCCTACGAAGTGCTTGGTGACAAATCTAAACGGCAGATTTACGACACCTACGGCCACGAAGGGCTGAAGAGCAGGGGGTACCAGGGGCCTGACTTTGAGGATATATTTTCCAGTTTTGGCGATATTTTCGGTGATATCTTCGGCTTTGGCAGGTCCGAGTCAACCCGTTCAAGGCAGGGGCCAAGCCGGGGAGCGGACCTGCGGTATGATCTGGCCATTTCATTTATGGAAGCGGTGCATGGCGTTGCCAAAGATATTGAGATAGAAAGGCCGGATACCTGCTGGACCTGCGAGGGAACAGGGTTGCGTCCGGGGCATAAGCCCGTGACCTGTGCCGTCTGCCATGGCACCGGGCAGGTGGTCAGGGCCCAGGGCTTTTTCAGGATGAGTAGTACCTGTCCACAGTGCCGGGGCGAAGGAGAAATAATCAAAGACCCGTGTGCTGACTGCAATGGTACAGGGTTGGTTAAAAAGAAGAAAAAGGTCGCTCTGAAAATACCTGCCGGTGTGGATACCGGGGCTAAAATGCGCCTGCGGGGCAACGGTGTGGGCGGTCGTAAAGGCGGACCGGCCGGAGATCTTTATGTTATAATACATGTTGAGCCGCACGAGTTTTTTCAACGTCAGGGAGACCTGATCTACTGCCAGTATCCCCTGGATTTTGATCAGGCGGCTCTCGGCTCCACTCTGGTGGTACCGACCATCCATGGGACCAGGAAGTTAAAGGTTTCCAAAGCAACCCAGACCGGTCGGAGATTTACCCTGGAAAATGAGGGAGTGCCTCACTTGCGAGGCAATGGACGCGGCGACATGATCGTCGAAGTCCTGGTGACAACGCCGCGGAAGCTGACAAAAAGACAGAAGGAGCTTTTGCAGGAATTCGGGGAACTGGAAAGAAAAAAAGAAAAGGACCATGAAGAGGGACTGCTGCAGAAATTATTGCACCTTGGCCGCAGGGAGGAATAGGAAAAATATTTACAGATGTCGGTCTGCAGCCAGGACTGACGCGGGAATGGGAGTTTTATCCCGGCGGCCGCTTTTACCTGATCAGGGATAAGATTGTGTAAAGCTGTTGACAAAGGCATCCAAATCAATAATATTCGTCTCCTTCATAAGACGGGTGGAAACGGCGGAAGATTTGCGGACTGTTTCACAAAGATGACGGAAGTTTGGTTTTTTAATTGCACACTGCAGGAATAAGGATATAACGGATTTATCCGGAGAAGGAACTATGGACAAAAAACAACAGGCGCATTTCAAGGCCAAGCTTGAAAGCATGAGCCAGGACATATTGAACGAAGCTGAGAAAACGCTGCTGGAAATGACTGACCAGTCTGATAATTATCCCGACCCTGCTGACAGGGCAACGGCGGAATCGAATCGCAATTTTGAGCTGCGTATCCGTGATCGCGAAAGAAAACTGCTTGCCAAGATCAAGGAGGCCCTCGATCGCATTGACAATGGGACTTATGGAATATGCGAAAGCTGTGAGGATGAAATTTCCATCAAACGTCTCGAGGCCCGGCCGGTTACCACGCTTTGTGTGAAATGCAAGACCGCGCAGGAACAGCACGAAAAAGAACACGCCCAACCCTGAAAAAATATGCCAGAGTTACGTAAGGATCCCATCCTCGGCCGCTGGATAATCATTGCGAAGGAGCGAAGCAGACGTCCTACAGATTTTGTTATACAGGAACAGGTTGTAAAGGGAGGATTTTGCCCGCTCTGTCCTGGCAATGAGAATACAACGCCGGCCGAAGTCCTCGTCTACGGACGCAACCCATCAAATCCGCCAAATTCCCCGGGGTGGGAACTGCGGGTGGTGCCGAACAAATACCCTGCCCTGGTCATTGAAGGAGATCTCAACAAGGAAGGAGCCGGGATCTACGATAAAATGAACGGCATCGGGGCCCATGAAGTTGTTATCGAAAGCCCCAATCACGAAGATACATTCACCAATCTTTCACCCGAGCGGCTTCTTTATGTTTTCTGGTCCTTTCGGGATCGATTGGTTGACCTTGGACGCGATCCGCGTTTCAAGTATGTCATGGTTTTTAAAAACAGCGGCAAGGACGCCGGGGCATCCCTTGAGCATTCCCATTCACAGTTGGTCGCTTTGCCGATCCTGCCGCGGATGATCGTCTCTGAACTCGATGGCAGCCTTTCCTATTATAAGTACAAGGAACGATGTATTTTTTGCGATATTATCCGCCAGGAACTCCGGGAAGAGATCCGGGTGGTATGTGAGAATGATCATTTTATTACGGTAATGCCCTTTGCACCCCGCTCCCCTTTCGAGATGTGGATTCTTCCCAAAAAGCACTCTTCTTCATATATCCATACCGATGATGTTTCATTCCTCGCCCTGGCGAAAATATTTTCTGAAACCATGAAGCGGCTTGATGCCTGCATTCCCAATGTTCCGTATAACTTCGTGCTGCATGGCGCACCGTTGCATTCGGAACCACTGGATTATTTCCACTGGCATTACGAGATACGGCCAAAGCTGACAACAACCGCCGGTTTTGAATGGGGGTCCGGATTTTATATCAATCCCATGCCGCCGGAAGATGCGGCGGTTTATATGCGCGAGGCTTTTGATAAGTAATGCGTTGGGGGGCTTCAGGAAATTGCACTTTTATGATATTCTGGTATGACTGAAACAGGTAAATTAATGACTGTCAGTTATGCGAAACGGTTTTGCATAACTTGTATTTAATAAAACAGCGCTGAGGCAAACGATGAAGAAAATCCTGCTTGTTGATGATGAGGAATCCATCCATCTTTTATACCGTGAGGAGTTCGAAGAAGAAGGATATGAAGTCCATTCGGCGCTCAGAGGGGAAGAAGCCCTGGAGAAATTTAAAATTATTTCCCCCGACCTGGTTATCCTGGACATAAATATGCCGGATATGAACGGTATTGAGGTCCTGCGTCAGATGAAGGAAATAAATCCGAATCTGCCGGTCATTCTCAGCACTGCCTACCATGAGTATAAGCAGGACCTGGGCGCATGGGCATCGGATGAATATATAGTGAAGTCTTCCGATCTTGGTGAACTGAAGGAAGCGGTCCGACGCTATCTCCCCAAGTAGTCTGCCATTCCCCCTGCGTATATTCCCCGGATTCCCGCCATGAAGGATATCCAAAGCCAGCGAGATCACCGCCGCATCAACATACAGAAGGTGGGAGTCAAGGATATCACTTACCCGGTCATGGTGCTGGACAAGGCTAAGAAGCTGCAGCGAACCGTGGCTAATTTCAACATGTTTGTCAATCTGCCGCATCGGTTCAAAGGCACGCATATGAGCCGTTTCATTGAGATCCTGAACCAGTTTCATGGCGAGTTTGATATCAAGAATCTGCGGCTGATCCTGGAAGAGATGAAGGGCAGACTGGACGCGGAATCAGCGCATCTGGAAATAGCGTTTCCTTATTTTGTGAAGCAGAAACCATCCCATGCCAATGCCATCGGTATCGGAGAGTATCATTGCAAGATGCACGGGGTGCTTGACGAGGATTATGAACTTGTCCTGCAGATAAACGTTCCCATCGCGATGCCCCTGCGTGAGCAGAACGGAGAAGGACTGCCGCGTTCTCCTGGGCATTGGGGCAATGCGGTTATCAGTATCCGCTATCGTAATTTTATTTGGATTGAGGATGTCATCCAGATGGCTGAAGAGGTCATCGGGCAGAGCCGTTTGCATGCCGGACAAAAAAATGGTGAAACTTTCCTGCCCACAGATCATTTAGCGGCAGAATCCCTATTGTCGGTGGAAAAAATTGCCAAGGCCCTGGGTCGAAAATTTGCCGCCAACAATGATATTTCCCGTTTTTCGGTAACTGTTGAAAACCTGTCAGAAGGATATAAAACATTTGCTGTTCTTGATGGCCCCCAGGAGTAGACAGCTAACGGCTGAACTGCGTGGGTCGCCATCATTCGCAAGGTTCAGATGACATCCAATTAATAATTGCTATTGAATAGAAACCATGCAGAACGAATTACTCCTTGAAATTGGCGCTGAAGAGATTCCAGCCGGATTCATAATCCCCGCCCTGGAAAATATGCAGAGGTTGATGACTGAAAAACTGGCTGCCGAGGATTTGCGTTTTGAGACCATGCTGACTGCAGCAACGCCGAGACGACTCACCATCTGTGTTAAAGGCCTGGTTGCGCAGCAGCCCGACCGCCAGGAAGAGTTTTTAGGCCCAGCCAAAAGCGCGGCATTTGATGCTGACAACAACCCGACAAAGGCTGCGATCGGTTTTGCCCGCTCCAAGGGTGCTGATATTAACGATCTGCAGATTGTCAATACCCCCAAAGGGGAGTACGTCAGGCTAGTCAAACAAAGCCGCGGCGAAAAAACGGCGGATCTCCTGCCGAAAATCCTGCAGGACCTTATTGAGGGGATTCCCTTCCCGAAATCAATGCGCTGGGGCACAGGGCAGATCTCCTTTGTGCGGCCGATCCATTGGCTGCTGGCAATCTACGGCGGGGAAAAAATTACGGTACAGATCGGTGATATCTCCAGCGGAACATCGACCAGGGGTCATCGTTTCATGGCTTCCGGTGATATTGAGGCGGAAGGTTTTGAACATTATGTCGAAATGCTGCGTCAAAATTATGTCCTGGTTGATTTGCAGGAACGGCGCCGGGCGGTTATTGATGAGATCAACCGGGCGGCAACTGAAAACAGCGGGTTGGAGGGAGTCCGGATCCTTGAGGATGAAACGCTCATCGATACGGTCACCAACCTGGTTGAATATCCCCATGGGGTCTGCGGCACCTTTGAAGAACGTTTTCTGGAATTGCCCGACGACGTACTCATTACTGCCATGCGGGAGCATCAGAAGTACTTCTGCGTCATTGATAAAAACGGCCGGTTATCGGCCAATTTCGTGGCGGTAAACAACACCCGCGTTTCGGATGAAAGGCTTGCGGTGGAAGGTCATCAGCGTGTTCTGCGGGCCCGTCTTGAGGATGCATTTTTCTTTTTCAAGGATGACCGGAAGAAAAAACTTATTGACCGGGTGAATGACCTTTCCGGACTGATTTTTCAGGCAAAGCTCGGCACCATGCTTGAAAAAACGCAGAGGGTTGCCGGGCTGGCCGTTTTTCTGGCCCAGAAACTTGCACCGGAACATAAAGATACAGCTGAGAGGGCCGCGTTCCTGGCCAAGGCCGACCTGCTCACGGCCATGGTGAATGAATTCCCCTCACTGCAGGGAGTGCTTGGTCGGGATTATGCCCTGCTGGACAATGAATCTCCCGAAGTGGCAACGGCTATACTTGAACATTATTTGCCGGTCAGAGCCGGAGGAAGTCTGCCGCAGCAGATACCCGGGGCCCTGGTCGGCATGGCCGACCGCCTGGATACCATAACCGGGAGTTTCGGCATTGGCCAGCAGCCCACCGGCACCACCGATCCATTCGGTCTCCGCAGGCTGGCACTTGGGCTTTTGCATATTATTGAATTTCATGGTTTTGCCCTGTCGCTGCCGGAAACAATCGATGCTGCCCTGGATCTGTATGCCGACAAGCTGACAGAGGAAAAAACCGTCGCAAAGAACATGATTATCGATTTTATCAGGGGCAGGTTTGTAAATGATCTTATCGGTCAGGGTGTCCCCGGATCTGCCGTCGAGGCGGTAACTTCGGTATCGTTTGATGATGTGGTTGATTGCCGGGCCAAGATAGATGCACTGGCGGCAATCCGCGAACAGCCGGCGTTTACGGTGCTGGCCGCCGCATTCAAACGCGTTATGAATATCATCAAGGGGCATCATGGGACGGAGGTGAATGAGAAACTCCTGCAGAAGGGGGCGGAGCGCAACCTGTATGATGTTTTCACAACGGTGCGGAATGAGACAAAAGAATTCCTGCGGACAAAGGAATATGGCAAGGCACTGGAAGTTATCCTGCGGATGAAGGAGCCGGTTGATCTTTTTTTTGATGAGGTTATGGTCATGACCGATGATCCGGCCCTGCAGAAAAACAGACTTAACCTGCTGACTGCAATTTCAGGACTGTTTCTCCGGATTGGAGATTTTTCCAAAATGCAGTCTGCGGTGAAGTAGGATGATATGCGTCTCTGATGCCCAAAGCCGCCTGCAAAGGCGGCTTTTTTGTGACAGATGCCGGGTGGCCTAAAGGGTTTGTGCTGTTTGCTATGACCTCCGGAATATTATGCCGGGGGGTAATTGGGGTGGGAAATATTATTGTAGGCGATAGTAATATTTTCAATCTATCAGAAAAAATTGCCGCAACTTGTGCGATGGCACTATGTGTATTATCAGTCTAGATTATTAAACAATGGCAGAAATTATATGAAACTATACAAGGCAGTATGTGAAATGCCGAACTGTTACGCTGAAAAAATTCAGCCGTTGAACATTTCCGCGTTTATCGAGCAACGTTTTCATGAATCGGAGGAGTTATGGCAAAACAGAAAAATCCTGAAGGTTTTATAAAAAAAGAAACCACCCTGGTCGTTGCCCTTATTGCCCTGGTTGTAGGGTTTTTGGGCGGAGTTTTTTACAGCGCCATTCAATCCGGGCCGACTGGACCCATACAAACTGCATCTCCACCATCTCAGCAGCAACAGCAGCAATCGGACCTCACAAGTGAACAGGCCAGACAGATTCTGGCGCTGGAGCAGGAGGTGGCTACAAACCCGACAAATGTTAATGCCTGGATACAGCTGGGCAACGTTTACTTTGATACCGATAACTATGCCAAGTCCATTCGCGCCTATGAAAAATCCCTTGAACTGAGTCCGAACAATGCCAATGTCCTGACCGACCTGGGTGTCATGTACCGCCGCAACGGTCAGCCGGAAAAGGCCGTGGCTTCATTTGACAAGGCCATCGCCATCGCCCCCGGCCTTGAGCAGGCCAGGCTCAACAAGGGAATCGTCCTGTTATATGATTTGCATGACAAGGAGGGAGCGATTCAGACCTGGGAAGGCCTGCTCAAAATCAACCCGAATGCCACCGCCCCTAACGGCCAGCCCCTGAGTGAAACGATTAAAAACCTC
>CAWAPG010000006.1:0-98392 GCA_963783905.1 uncultured delta proteobacterium
CGGATTCAAGTTCGAAGTGCAACTTTAGGATTAATGCCAAAGAATACCTGATTCGGCGTTTTAAAGGCGAGACATTTTCTTGGGCGGTTGTTTAATTTGTTCATTACCATGGTTATATCCTTTTCTGTAATTGTGGTGAAGTCATGTTTTTTGGGGAAATATTGTCGAATGAGGCCGTTAGTATTTTCGTTAAGCCCGCGCTCCCAGGATGAATATGGGTGTGCAAAGTAGAAGCTAGCCTGAAGTGCTGTGGCGATTTCCTGATGTCTGGCAAACTCTTTGCCGTTATCCGAGGTTAAGGTGACAACTTTGGATGCGATTGGTTCAAGGAGGCGTCGAATAGATCGGGAGACCGACTCTGCGGTTTTACGATTCACCTTGGCCAGAAGGGTCAAACGAGATTTACGTTCAGTCAATGAAACGACGGCCTGCTTATGCCCTTTACCTATAATTGTATCAAGTTCCCAATCACCAATGCGGGAGCGTGTTTCAACAATTTTGGGACGTTGGTCAATTGATACCCGGTTGAGCAACCGACCACGATAGTTGGGAGAACCGTAGCGCTTCCGGCGTTGTTTCTTGCAGCGAAGATGCTGATGCAGATCACCGCCTTGGCGTTTGTTTTGAAGAACAAACTGGTAAATCCACTCATGGCTGACTGTTATCTGGCGCTCACGAAAAAGCCATCCGCTGATTTGCTCGGGACTCCAGTCATCGCGCAGGAGATGCTCGACCAGGAGCCATGTATCTGGAGAGATCCAAGTCGTGACGGCTTTTGCCCGTCTAATCTCGGCAAAACGATGGGCCTGTTTTGGACGGTATCCGCGAAGGCCACGGTTACGGCGTCTTTCTCGACTAATTGTCGATTTGTGGACACCGATAACTCTGGCGATTTCGGTTTGGCAAATTCCTACTTTCATAAGGGCGTAAATCTGGTATCTTTGTTCTTGGGTGAGCTGCCTGTAGTTACTCATAAATGCTCCTCTTACTTTCGTCGGCTAGAAAAGCATGAGCCTACAGCAGCTCGCCTCTCATGCCAACTCAGAAGAGTTGCACTTCAAACTTGAATTCAGGAATATTTGTAACAAGAATCCTTGCAGGATCAAAAACAGGGCGACGTTCAGGTGAAGAAAAAAGGGAAACCGGTAAAAATACTGGTTGTTGACGACGACAGTTCGCATCGTTTCATGCTGAAGTCCATGTTCAAGGAATGGGGCTGGATCGTTGATGAGGCTGATGACGGCACCACCGCTGTTGCCGCAGTGAAAGAGCGCTCCTTTGATGCCATCCTCATGGATGTCCGCATGGCAAAAATGGACGGCATGGAAGCCCTGCGGCAAATTCATACCTTCAACCCGGCGATTCCGGTAGTAATCATGACTGCCTACTCGTCGGTGGATTCGGCGGTGGAAGCCATCAAGATCGGCGCCCACGATTATCTTACCAAACCCCTTGATTTTGAGCGTCTGCGCCTGACCATGGCCCGGGCCCTTGACCACCGCCAGGTGGTGGAGGAAAAGCAGGGGGCAAAGTCCCGGAAAAAAGTTGATATAGATACGGCGGGAATCATCGGCAATTCTCCGGTTATGCAGGAGCTGCTGGAGATGATTTCCTTTGTGGCCCCCACCGAGGCTACAGTACTTATTACCGGTGAATCCGGGACCGGAAAGGAGTTGATAGCTTCAGCCCTGCATTATAACTCAAACAGGAAAAACGGTCCTTTTGTCAAGGTTAACTGTGCCGCCCTGGTGGAGACCCTGCTGGAATCGGAACTTTTCGGCCATGAAAAAGGGGCCTTTACCGGCGCCGACCGCAGGCGGGACGGCAAATTCGTCCAGGCCGACCATGGGACCCTGTTTCTTGATGAGATCGGAGAAACCTCGTCCGCCATGCAGGTGAAACTCCTCAGAGTTTTGCAGGAGCATGAACTGCAGCGCGTAGGGGGCGAGGATGCCGTTGAGGTGGATGTCAGGCTCCTGGCCGCCACCAACAGGATCCTGGAGGATGAAGTCAAGGCAGGCCGTTTCCGGGAGGATCTGTATTACCGTTTAAACGTGGTGTCTCTGCATGTGCCGCCGCTGCGGGAGAGGTCGGAGGACATCCCGCTCCTGGCCGAACATTTTCTCCAGCATTACGGAGAAAAAAACAACCGCAGGATTTCAGGCATAACCCCGGGCTGCATGGATATCCTGCTGCATTACCCGTGGCCCGGAAATGTTCGCGAGCTGGAAAATGCCATGGAGCGGGGGGTGATACTCATGCGGGGCGATTATCTCGATGAGGAGAGTCTGCCGATCCCCATCAAGAAATGGTCGCAGGAGGAAAGCGAAACTATAACCGTAAGTATGGAAGGTTTGCCTTCATCCCTTGAGGAAGCTGAAAAACTGGTGATCTTAAAGACCCTGGATGAGGTTGACGGCAACAAGAGTGAGGCGGCCAGGCGTCTGGGCATTACCCGCAAAACCCTCCTGAGCAAGCTGAATAAGTATGGCAACGGTTAAGCAAACCGCCTGTTCTGCGTCATCGGGTGAGGTGCTAATGAGGTAATTGACTATCTTTGCAGCCTGTGGTAAGAACTAATTTTTAGTGGCAGGTTTACAATAAACCGGGCGAACACTGGTAATTCCGTGTTCGCCCGGTTTATTTCAATCAAAACAAGAGCATTTTGGAGACAGACATTTTTACGTACCAGGAATTCAAATCTGAAAGGGAGCATCATGATAGTATGAGAACGGATATTGTTCATATCGGCGCCAGAGAGTTGACCTATGAGATCCGCAATATCGTTGCCGTCGGCGAAAAACTGGAAGAGCTTGGCATGAAGACCTACTGGGAGAATATTGGGGACCCGGTGGCCAAGGGCGAACATATGCCCCAGTGGATGAAGGATATAGTGGCGGAAACGGCCCAGGACGATGCCTCGTACGGCTACAGTCCAACCCGCGGGGTTCTGGCAACAAGGCAGTTTATTGCGGAACAGACAAATAAAAGAGGCAAGGCGCAGCTGGGCCCGGATGATATTATTTTTTTCAACGGTCTGGGTGATGCCATAAGCAAGGTTTTCGGCTTCCTGAGGCGAACAGCCCGCGTCGTTGTGCCGACCCCGAGTTATACTACCCATTCTTCCGCCGAGGCGGCCCATGCCGGGGATCGTCCCGTCACCTACAGGCTGGATCCCTATAACTACTGGTATCCGGATCTCGATGACCTGGAAAAGCGGATAAAATATAATTCCGCCGTTGCCGGTATCCTGATCATCAACCCCGATAATCCCACCGGGGCGGTATATCCGGTGGAAATTATCAAGGGTATGGTGGAGCTGGCCAAGAAATACGACTTGTTTATCGTCTGCGATGAAATTTACATCAACATTATATACAACGGCCAGACCACTCTGCCTATTTCCGATCTAATCGATGATGTTCCGGCCATTGCCATGCGCGGCATTTCCAAGGAGATGCCCTGGCCCGGGTCCCGGTGCGGCTGGATAGAGGTTTACAACGGCCACAAAGATCCCATGTTTGAACAGTATATCCAGTCAATTCTCAATGCCAAGATGATGGAGGTCTGTTCAACTACCCTGCCGCAGCTGGTTATGCCGCGGGTGGTGACCCATCCGCGTTACAGGGCATATCTTGATAAGCGGATAAAAAGGTATGAAAGAATCTCCAATATCGCCTATGACTGCCTGAAAAATGTGGACGGGATTCTGGTGAATCGGACCAACGGGGCATTTTACATGAGCGTGGTTTTTGATGAAGGAGTGTTGAATAACCGGCAGACGCTCCCCATTGCAAACAAGGAAGTCAAAAGTTTCGTTGAGGCCCTGGTAAATAAACCCGATGTCTCGCTTGACAAGCGTTTTGTTTATTATCTGCTCGGGGCAACCGGTGTATGTGTCGTGCCCCTGTCTTCTTTTGCCACCGAAATGCAGGGCTTTCGTTCAACCCTGCTGGAAACGGACGAGGACAGGTTCAAAAAGATTTTCGATATGGTTGCCGCTGCCATTACACAGTATCTCTCCAGCTGATAATTATATCCGCTGTATCCCGGTAAAATAGAACCCCTTCCGCCTTCCCGGCGGCAGGGGTTTTTGTTTGGCGTCCGCCTTGACAAGGTGGAACCCCATACTTATTGTTCACCCAACTTCAAAAGAGAAAAAATTCCAGTATTACTTTGGAGTTTCAGCAGCTTAATAGAGATGCCATAAACTCGGAACAGAGTACGGAGATGATTACGTGATTGCTAAAGAAAAGAAAAATCCCCAACCTTCCGCTGCCGAAGAAGCGGCAAAAAAGATGGAAGAGGAAAATCTGCAGGAGGAAGAAAAGAATATGGCCGCCGCACTTGATGAGGCAATGCTTAAACTTCAGGAGAGCGAAGACAAGATCCTGCGCCTTGCTGCTGATTTTGAAAACGCCAGAAAGCGTTTGGAGCGTGAACGGGAGATTTCTCTGAAATATGCCGAAGAAAATATTTTAAAGGATCTGCTTCCCGGGATTGACAATATTGAACGGGCCATGGACCAGGGCAAAGAAGCCAATAATGTTGAGAGTCTGCTCCAGGGTGTCGAACTCACCCGGGACGGTTTGCTGACAACCCTGGAAAAATACGGGGTCAAGGCCATTGATTCCGTCGGCCGGCCCTTTGACCCGAATCTGCACGAAGCGCTTGCCATGGAGGAAACCGACAAGATGGAGCCCAACCTGGTGCTGCGCGAGTTTCAAAAGGGATACCTTTACAGGGACAGGCTCTTAAGACCGGCAAAGGTTATTGTATCAAAGTCGACGGGTTCAGGGACTTGACAATAAAAGGATCGTGCACATTGTAAATTGTAAATGATTTTCTTTCTGAGGAACAATACTGACAGCACATGCTGTTTGGAACAAATAAGCTGATATTTATATAAAAAGGAGAATTTAAGAATGAGTAAGATTATCGGAATTGACTTAGGAACTACAAACTCATGTGTGGCGGTCATGGAGGGAGGGGATCCGAAGGTTATCGCTAATGTTGAAGGCAACAGGACAACGCCATCCGTGGTTGCTTTTTCCGATAGCGATGAACGGCTGGTCGGCCAGGTGGCCAAACGCCAGGCGGTAACCAATCCCGCGAATACGCTGTATGCCATAAAGCGGCTGATAGGCCGGAAATTTACGGATCCTGAAGTAGCCAAGTCCATGGAGATAAGCCCGTTTAAGATCGTTGAGGGAAAAAACGGTGAAGTGGCCGTGGAGGTAGCCGGCAAGAAATATACGCCGGCGGAAATTTCCGCCATGGTTCTGACCAAGATGAAACAGACCGCTGAAGAGTATCTCGGCGAAAAGGTCACCGACGCGGTGGTCACCGTGCCGGCATATTTTAACGACAGCCAGCGGCAGGCCACCAAGGATGCCGGACAGGATCGCCGGGTTGAACGTGCAGCGGATCATCAATGAGCCGACTGCCGCCTCCCTGGCCTACGGTCTTGACAAGAAAGGCGAAGAAAAAATTGCCGTATTTGACCTGGGCGGCGGCACCTTCGATATCTCCATCCTGGAGATCGGCGACGGCGTTTTCGAGGTAAAATCCACCAACGGCGATACCTTCCTCGGCGGTGAGGACTTCGATATGCGCATCGTCAACTGGCTGGCCGATGAGTTCAAGCGGGACCAGGGCATTGATCTGCGCCAGGACAAGATGGCCCTGCAGCGTCTGAAGGAAGAAGCGGAAAAGGCCAAGATGGAATTGTCCACCACCATGGAGACCGACATCAACCTGCCCTTTATCACCGCCGACGCTTCCGGCCCCAAACATCTCAACATCAAGCTGAGCCGGGCCAAAACTTGAGAGCCTGGTGGAGGATCTGATCGACCGCACCGTGGAGCCCTGCAAAATAGCCCTGAAGGATGCCGGGCTTTCTGCCTCGTGATATCAACGAGGTAATTCTGGTCGGCGGTATGACCAGAATGCCGAAGGTGCAGGAAAAGGTGAAGGAGATCTTCGGCAAGGAACCCCATAAGGGCGTTAATCCCGACGAGGTGGTGGCCATCGGCGCCGCCATTCAGGGCGGTGTGCTCCGGGGCGACGTCAAGGATGTGCTGCTGCTCGATGTTACGCCGCTGTCTCTCGGGATCGAGACCTTGGGCGGCGTGTTTACCAAACTGATTGAAAAGAACACCACGGTGCCGACCAAAAAGAGCCAGATATTCTCCACGGCGGCCGACAATCAGCCGGCGGTTTCCATCCATGTCCTGCAGGGCGAGAGGGAAATGGCGGCCAACAATAAGACCATCGGCCGTTTTGAACTGGCCGATATTCCCCCGGCGCCCCGCGGGAGTGCCGCAGATCGAGGTGACCTTTGACCTGGATGCCAACGGCATTCTGCATGTGTCCGCCAAGGACCTGGGCACCGGCAAGGAGCAGTCCATTAAAATTACCGCCTCCAGCGGTTTGAGCGAAGATGAGATCAAGAAGATGCAGCAGGATGCGGAACTGCATGCCGAGGAGGACAAAAAACGCAAAGAACTGGTCGAGGCCAAGAACCAGGCCGATTCCCTGATCTATGCAACGGAAAAGAGCCTGAAAGATCTTGGCGACAAGGTGGACGCTGAAACCAAATCCAAGGTTGAACAGGAAATTGAATCGTTGAAGAAGGCCCTGGAAAAGGGAGACAATATAGATGAAATGAAGAAGGGTATTGAATCCTTGACCCAGGCTTCCCACAAACTGGCCGAGATTATGTATGCCCAGGCCACGCAGGAACAGGGAGGTCCGCAGCCGGGCGCCGGCCCTGAGGCCGGAGGAGGCCAGCAGGAAGGCGACGGCAAGTCGGACGATGATGTGGTAGACGCTGACTTTGAAGAGGTGAAATAAGCAGGTCAGATCTTTACCCTGGATATTCAAGCATAAACAGAAGGAGGATGCGGAAAAGTTGTTGCCCGTATCCTCCTTTTTTTTATCATCCCTGCCAAAAGAGAGAGCTTGCCCGATGGCTGTGTTGCTGTGTCGAGAAAATGTGATCACGTACTTGAGTACGTTCCGCTATTTTCTCTCCTGGCGTCTTGCCCTCGAACAAGCGCTCTCTTTTGGCGAATAATAAAGGCTTGATACAAACGTTACGAGCGGGTAACAGTGAACACGCTCAGCGGGCGAATTCCTCGTGGGTTATGCTTCGCATGCGCAAGCGGCCGTGGGGTTAGCGAGCGAATTTGATAAAGTTATCTTCCTTACGTAAGAAGATTCCCCGCAGCTTGTTGCGGGGAGCTTCAATAAATACATGAAGAATTTTTTATATAAAGGAATCAAATGAAAATCCTTTCCGGTATCCAGCCTTCGGGCCAACTGCACATCGGCAATTATTTCGGCATGATGCTGCCCATGATCCGCAATATGGAAAAAGGGGAGCTGTATGCCTTTATCGTAAATCTGCATGCCCTGACCTCGGTGCACGACCGGGAGAAACTGGCGGCGGGCACCCTGGAGGCGGCGGCTGATTTCATCGCCCTGGGACTCGATCCGGACCGCTGTATATTCTGGGTGCAGGGCGATGTGCCGGAAGTTACCGAGTTGACCTGGATACTGTCGACCCTGACCTCCATGGGGCTGCTTGAGCGCTGTCATTCCTACAAGGATAAAATAGCCAAGGGTTTAGCCCCCAGTCACGGTCTCTTTTCCTATCCCGTCCTGATGGCGGCCGACATCCTGCTCTACCAGGCGGAGATCGTACCGGTGGGCAAGGACCAGAAGCAGCACCTCGAAGTTGCCAGGGATATCGGCATGCGGTTTAATCATGTTTTTGGCGATACCTTTGTCATCCCGGAACCGGCCATCGAAGAAAGTGTGGCCACCGTACCCGGTCTCGACGGCCAGAAGATGTCGAAATCCTATGACAATACCATCCCTATCTTTTTGAAGGGAAAACAGTTGAAGCAGCGGGTCATGGCAATCCAGACGGACTCGACGCCGGTCGAGGAACCGAAGGACCCTGATGCCTGCAATCTTTACAATATTTTCAAACTCTTTGCCCCGGCCGACCGGCTGGCCGAAATCCGGAAACTCTACCTGGAGGGCGGGGCGGCCTACGGCTACATCAAGCTGGAGCTGGTGGAGCTTATTGAAAAGTACTTTCAGGAAGCCCGGAAGAAGCGGGCCGAACTTCTGCAGGATAGGGATTCCCTGAAGAAAATCCTGGCCCGGGGGGCCCACAAGGCCCGGGAAAAGGGGGCCCCGACCCTGGATCTGGTTCGGCAGAGGGTGGGGCTTAAGTATTGAAAATTGAAGATTGAAGATTATCGGCATACGAAACTGCCGATGATTGACAGAAGATTGAAGATTTGCAGAAGAGCCTGGGAATTGAAGGTTGTTATTTTTTAGAAATCTACCGAGTTTTAACACCGCAAATCTTCAATATTCAATTTCTCAAATCTTCAATACCTAAAATGCAATGTTTTAACACCGCAAATCTTCAATATTCAATTTCTCAAATCTTCAATACCTAAAATGCAATGTTTTAACACCGCAAATCTTCAATATTCAATTTCTCAAATCTTCAATACCTAAAATGCAATGTTTTAACACCGCAAATCTTCAATATTCAATTTCTCAAATCTTCAATTCTTAAAAGTCCAGCAGTTCGACCTCGAAGACGAGGGTTGCATTCGGGGGAATCGGCCCCCGGCCGTGGGTACCGTATGCCAGTTCCGGCGGTATGATGAGAATTCTTTTTTCGCCTTTTGTCATATCCAGCAGCGCTTCATCCCAGCCCTTTATGACCCTGCCTTTCCCAACCGGAAAGCTGATCGGCTCGCCCCGATCAACGGAGGAGTCAAACGTGCTGCCGTCGAGAAACATTCCCGTATAGTGGGCCTTTACCATATCCCCCGGACTCGGTTTCTCCTCGCCGCTGCCTTTTTTTATGATCACGTACATTAAACCCGAGCCGGTTTTTTGGGCATTGGGCCACTTCTCTTTAATCGTGGCCATATCTTTTCCCTGGCTCTCTTTCTCTTTGGCGGCATTGCTATTGTCGACCTTGTTCAGCAGTTTGTCGAATGAGGCCTGATCAGCCTTGAAAGCTTTTGCCTTGTCGCCGACCCTGATGATTTCCACCCGGGTTATGGTGTCGCCCTGCTGGATGGCATTGACCACGTCCTGTCCGGAGACGACATGGCCGAAGACCGTATGCTTGTTGTCGAGCCAGGGAGTTGCGATATGGGTGATGAAAAACTGGCTGCCGTTGGTGCCGGGTCCTGCATTGGCCATGGAAAGGATTCCCGGGGAGTCATGTCTCAGGCTCGGATCGAACTCATCGGGGAAGTTATAGCCGGGACCGCCGGTGCCGGTCCCGAGCGGATCGCCGCCCTGAATCATGAAGTTTTTGATTACCCGGTGGAATTTCAGTCCGTCATAATAACGGCCGCTGGTCCTGCCCTTGGCATCGTGAAAGTCCTTGGTACCTTCCGCCAGTCCCACGAAGTTGGTAACGGTCAACGGTGTTTTTTCAAACTCCAGCTTGACCAGTATATCCCCTTTGTTGGTCATGATTTTTGCATACAGTCCATCTTCCAATCCGGTTTCAGCAGCCATGAGATCCCCTTTTGCGGTGTTGCATAGTGTGGTTGCAATAATAAATAATGCCAGCAGATACAGTTTCATGAAAATTTCTCCTCGTTCATCCGGCTACAGGCCTGACGAATACGCCAGGTTTGCCGGTGGTTGAATGGATATCTCAACGATATTGTGCAGCGCATACCATTGATGCCAGGTTTGCTTACAAGGCCATGGGCTTATTGTCAAGCAAAACTCGGCCTGAAATGCCATAATCTTATTGACGAAAAAGGGGATTAAGGGTTTAATGGCACGATTTTTCCAAAGCCCATATAATTGAAGCTCCCCGCCACCGCATGCACATGCAACACTTGAGGTGCGGGGGAATCTTCTGAGGGAAGGATGGTACGATTATCAGATGCGTTCGCCGGTCCTGCAGCAAGCTGCGGGGCATGTGCACGCGGTTCCTGCTCAATTTTCGAAACCAGGTAGCAAATACCGTTGCTTTACGGACTCTATCAATTTCTTGGCTGGCTGACATTTATCATAATTTTCCCCTTTTTTCTTGTTTACAGCCTGTTTACCGGGCAGTATCGGGAAGGATTGGGCCAGCGCCTGGGTTTTGTCGGAGCTGCAAGGCGGAAACCGGTTCCGGCTATGACAATATGGCTGCACGGAGCCTCGGTCGGGGAGGTGCTGCTGGCCGGGATATTGATCAAAGAGCTGGAGAAAATTCTGCCCGAGGCGGATTTTGTCCTCTCAACCATGACCGAGCAGGGCATGGAGATTGCCAGAAAACAGGCGGGGGAGAAGGTCCGCTGTATTTATGCCCCGCTCGACCTTGCCGTTATAGTCGACAGGGCAATCCGCATTGTGCGGCCTTCTCTGTATGTCTGCCTGGAAACGGAATTATGGCCTGCTTTTCTGCTGCACGCCAGCGGAACAGGGGTAAAACTTGTCCTGTTGAACGGCAGGTTAAGTGAACGCTCCTTGCAGCGATATCAGCTGATAAAGGGATTCATGGCAAAAATTTTATCCTGTTTTTCCATGATTGCCGTTATTCAGCCCGCCGACGCTAAACGGTATATCAGTCTGGGGGCTGAACCCGAAAAGGTAAGGGTGCTTGGCAACGCCAAGTATGACCAGGATATGGAAAGCCTCGAACCGGCAGGCGAGGAGCAGTTTCGTACCCAGCTGAATTTGCCCCCGGGACAGCCGCTCTTGGTTGCCGGCAGCACCCATACCGGGGAAGAGAAAATGCTGCTGACCGTTTTCCAGGACCTGAAGAAGGCGACCGGCATGAAGGATTTGATCTGGGTAGTGGCCCCGAGACATCTGCAGCGTTTGGCCGAAGTGGAAAACATGCTGCAGAAGAGGCAGGTCCCTTATCAACGCTGGAGCGAAGTGAAAGATTCCGGGCGCAGGACGGATACCATACTGGTTGATACCATGGGTGATCTGCCGGGGTTTTACGCCATTGCCTCTTACGTGTTCTGCGGCGGCAGCCTGGTGGAGCGGGGCGGCCACAACGTGATGGAAGCGGCACTGCGGGGTAAACCGGTATTTTACGGCCCGAGCATGAAGGACTTCAGCGATGCCGCCGAACTGCTTGAATCGGTTGGCGGCGGCTTCCAGGTAAACGGGCCGGAGGTTTTGACCGAGTCGATCCTTTATTTCATGGAGCACCCCGATGAGTATGAAACCGCCGGCAGGCGGGCCCGGGAAATTGCCGCAGCGCAGCAGGGTGCAGCTGCAAAGCAGGCGCAACTGGTAAAAGAAGTCCTCAGCCGGTGAAGAATTTGCCGTTTGCAATGGAGACGGATCATCACTATAAAGCAATACAGATAATATCTGTTAAAAGGCACGAGAAGGAAAGAGTATGAAAGCGCTTGTCGCTCTTGAGGATGGAACAATATTTGAAGGCGAATCTTTTACCGGGTCCGGCGAGGCCACCGGTGAAATTGTCTTTAATACCGGGATGACGGGATATCAGGAAATCCTGACCGACCCCTCCTATAAGGGGCAGATCGTCACCATGACCTATCCCCTCATCGGCAATTACGGCATTAATCCCGAGGATATGGAGTCGGCACGGGTCCAGCCCGAAGCCTTTTTGGTGAAGGAGTACAATAGTATTCCAAGCAATTTCCGGGCCACCGGGTCGCTGGCGGATTTTCTGCAGCAGTACTCCATTTTAGGGGTGGAAGGTATCGACACCAGGGCCCTGACCAGACATATCCGCAAAGCCGGGGCCATGAAGGGGGTGGTGTCCACCAGGACCCTTGATCAGGAAAAACTGGTCAGGATGGCGCAGGAATCGGAAGGACTGGTGGGCCGCGACCTGGTGCGGGAAGTAACCTGCAGCCAGCCCTACGGCTGGGCGGAGAACGGCCCCCGCAGCGGGGATGGTTTTACAACCGCTGCCGGCGGCAGATTCAAGGTGGTTGCCATAGATTATGGCCTCAAGTACAACCAGCTCAGGCTCCTGGCGGAAAGGGGCTGTTCGGTGCAGGTGGTTCCGGCCGCTGCCGGGCCGGATGCAATTCTGGCGCTGGAGCCGGACGGCATTTTCCTGACCAACGGCCCCGGCGATCCTGCCGGGATTGAAGGGGTGGTGGAGACCGTCCGCGAACTGCTCGGCAAAAAACCGATTTTCGGCATCTGCCTCGGGCATCAGCTTCTGGGTCTGGCCTATGGCGGCACAACCTATAAATTGAAATTCGGTCATCGGGGTTCAAACCAGCCGGTGAAAGACCTGAAAACTGGCCGGATAGAAATAACCTCGCAGAATCACGGCTTCTGTGTCGATCTGGAGAGTCTTGATCCGGCGGAGGTGGAACTGACCCATGTCAATCTCAATGACGGCAGCCTGGAGGGCATAAGGCATAAAAAATTTCCTGCATTTTCCGTGCAGTATCATCCGGAAAACGCTCCGGGCCCGCATGACTCGCTCTACCTGTTTGACCGCTTTATTGAGATGATGAAATGAAGTTGGGTTCCGGGTTCATACTTCCGGAGCAGAAACCGTAACCAGATATTGTCCGAACACATAATATTTATCAGCCAGTGAATTATGCCAAAACGTACAGACATCAAGAAGATTCTCATAATCGGTTCCGGCCCGATAATTATCAGCCAGGCATGCGAATTCGATTATTCCGGAACCCAGGCGGTCAAGGCCCTGAAAGAGGAAGGCTACGAGGTGGTGCTGATCAATTCCAACCCTGCCACCATCATGACGGACCCGGGATTGGCTGACAAGACCTATATTGAACCCATCACCCCCGACATGGTGGCCAAGGTTATCGAGAAGGAACGGCCCGATGCCCTGCTGCCGACCCTGGGCGGGCAGACAGGCCTGAATACCGCCATCCGGGTGGCGGAGATGGGCATTCTGGATAAATACGGGGTGGAGCTCCTGGCGGCTGATATCAACGTCATCCGCAAGGCGGAGGGACGGGAGGAATTCCGGTCCGCCATGAGGAAGATAGGCCTGAAAGTGCCGGAAAGCGCCATTGTGCACACGGTGAAAGATGCCCTGGCGGCTACTGAACAGATCGGCTTTCCGATTATCGTCCGGCCGAGCTATACCCTGGGCGGCACCGGCGGCGGTGTCGCCTATAACATGCATGAGCTTGAAACGCTCTGCACCGCCGGCATCGATCTCAGCCTCAACAATGAAGTCATGCTGGAGCGCAGCCTCCTGGGCTGGAAGGAATATGAGCTTGAGGTTATGCGGGATAAGAATGACAACGTGGTGATCATCTGTCCCATTGAAAATATGGATGCCATGGGGGTCCATACGGGTGATTCGGTAACCGTTGCCCCGGCCCAGACCCTGACCGACCGGGAATACCAGCTCATGCGCAACGCCTCCATTGCGATCATGCGGGAGATCGGCGTCGAGACCGGCGGCTCCAATGTCCAGTTTGCCGTTAACCCGACAGACGGCGAACTCATGGTTATTGAAATGAATCCAAGGGTATCCAGGAGTTCGGCGCTGGCCTCCAAGGCTACGGGTTTTCCCATTGCCAAGATCGCCGCCAAACTTGCCATCGGCTATACCCTGGATGAAATACCCAATGATATTACCCGGGAGACCTACGCTTCCTTTGAACCGACCATTGATTACTGCGTGGTAAAAATACCCCGCTGGACCTTTGAGAAATTTCCTGAAACAGAGGATATCCTGACCACGGCCATGAAATCGGTCGGGGAGACAATGGCCATCGGCCGCACCTTCAAGGAGGCATTTCAGAAGGGGCTGCGTTCCCTGGAGATCGGCCGCATGGGATTCGGCAATGACGGCAAAGACTCCCTGGCCGCCATGGATGAGGTGGAACTGGAGAACAAGCTGGTCACCCCCAATTCAGGGAGAATTTTCTGTATATATGAGGCGCTGCGCCGGGGCAGAAGTATTGAGGACCTCTATCGTCTGACCTATATCGACCCGTGGTTTCTGAACAATCTCAAGCAGCTGGTTGCAACGGAAGGTGCCATTGCCGCGGCGGGTTTCCACGGCTTAACCAGGGATTTTCTGCGGAAGATCAAGCAGCAGGGATTTTCCGACTTTCAGATCGGCCACCTCACCGGCACCACGGAGGATGACATCCGGGAGCTGCGCCTGCAGCAGGAGCTGGTTCCCGTCTATAAACTGGTTGATACCTGTGCCGCGGAATTTGAGGCCTACACGCCGTACTATTATTCCACCTACGATAAGGAAGACGAATCCAGGATCAGCGATATAAAAAAGGTCATGATCCTGGGCGGCGGCCCGAACCGCATCGGCCAGGGTATAGAGTTTGACTACTGCTGCGTGCATGCCTCCTTCGCCCTGAAGGAGATGGGCATAGAATCCATCATGGTCAACTCCAATCCGGAGACGGTGAGCACCGACTATGACACCTCGGACAAGCTCTACTTTGAACCGCTGACCAGGGAGGATGTGCTCAATATCATAGAACGGGAAAAACCGGACGGCGTTATTGTCCAGTTCGGCGGCCAGACGCCGTTGAACCTGGCGGTTCCTCTTGCCGAAGCAAAGGTGCCCATTGTTGGAACCTCGCCCGATTCCATTGACCGGGCCGAGGACCGCAAGCGGTTCCAGCAGTTTCTGCAGAAATTAAATCTGCAGCAGCCGGCCAACGGCACCGCCCGCACCATGGAAGAGGCCCTGGCCATCGCCGAGCAGATCGGTTATCCGGTGGTGGTGCGGCCTTCCTATGTCCTCGGCGGCAGGGCCATGCGCATCGTGTATAACGAGAAGGGGATCCGGGAATTCATGGCCTCCGCCATTATCGTATCCTCACAGCATCCGGTGCTGATCGATAAATTTTTAAAGGACGCCATTGAGGTCGACGTCGATGCGATCTCCGATGGCGAGATGACCATTATCGGCGGCATCATGGAACATATTGAGGAGGCGGGCATCCATTCGGGAGACTCCGCCTGCGTCCTGCCGCCCCATTCCCTTTCCCCCGAAATGATAGAGGAAATCAGGGACGCCTCAAAGGCCATGGCCCGGGAATTAAATGTAATCGGCCTGATGAATGTCCAGTTTGCGGTCAAGGACAGCCGGCTTTATGTTCTGGAGGTCAACCCCAGGGCATCACGGACCATACCCTTTGTCAGCAAGGCTACCGGGGTACCGCTGGCAAAGCTTGCCACCAAGGTGATGATGGGCATGAAACTGGCCGATCTCGGTTTGACGAAAGAAGTCGAAGTGCGCCACTGGGCGGTGAAAGAGGCCGTATTCCCCTTTGACCGGTTTGCCAATGTCGATACCCTGTTGAGTCCGGAGATGAAATCAACCGGAGAGGTCATGGGCCTTGACGGTTCCGTCGGCATCGCCTTTGCCAAGTCGCAGATTGCCGCCGGCCAGAAGCTGCCGGTTCGGGGCAATGTCCTTATCAGCGTCAGGAATACGGACAAACCAGCGGTTCTGCCGCTGGCCCGGCGCCTGTTGAACCTGGGTTTTTCCATCCTGGCCACCAGCGGCACGGCAGCATACTTAACCCAGCACGAGGTGGAATGTACCATGGTAAACAAGATATCCCAGGGAAGGCCGCATCTGCTGGACAAGGTGCGTGACAACCAGATTCAGTGGATCATCAATACCTCGATGGGATCAAGAACCACCGAGGATTCCTATACCATCCGCCGGAGCGCCCTGGATTATCATCTGCCCTATACCACCACCGCCAGCGGCGCCCTGTCAATGGTGCAGGCCCTGGAGACGGTGCGGGAAAAAGAAATAGAGGTCAAGGCCATTCAGGAATATTTTTAGACCGGCCGTCTGCCGGAAAAGGCTGGACTTTTACGGTGTCTGAACTTATCTTTATTATGATTGTTTATACGTAACTCGCTATGATTAAAAGTATATAATCTTTTACTTTTATAAAACATTACCCGGTGATACAGCCGGAAGTCTTTTGACTTGCAATGGGGATTGAATTTTGAACACATTTTACAAAAATCTGAGCATGTGGCTGGTGATCGGCCTGACCATGATTCTGCTTTTCAACCTGTTCAACAAGCCGCAGCTCCAGCATGTAGAAATTTCCTACAGTGATTTTATCAATAGTGTGGAGTCAGGGGCCATAACCAAGGTTTCCATCGAAGGTGATCAGATCACCGGCACCCTGAGAGGCGGCAATGATTTCCGCACCGTTACCCCGGACGATTCCGAACTTATTCCGATGCTGCGTAAAAACGGAGTCGACATTTCGGTCAAGCAGAAGGAGGATACTCCCTGGTATGTAACCATTCTGGTTTCCTGGTTTCCGATGCTGCTCCTGATCGGGGTCTGGATTTTTTTCATGCGGCAGATGCAGATGGGCGGCCGCGGCGCGCTTTCTTTCGGCAAGACGCGGGCCAGGCTGATGGAAAAAGGTGAGACCAAGGTCACCTTTAAGGATGTGGCCGGTATCGAGGAGGCCAAGGAGGAGCTTTCTGAAATTATTGATTTTTTGAAGGATCCCAAGAAATTTACCCGCCTGGGAGGCAGAATTCCCAAGGGCGTACTGCTGGCCGGCGCCCCCGGCACCGGTAAGACCCTTTTGGCCAAGGCCATTGCCGGCGAGGCCGAGGTGCCCTTTTTCACCATCAGCGGCTCCGACTTTGTCGAGATGTTTGTCGGCGTCGGCGCTTCAAGGGTTCGCGATCTTTTTGTCCAGGGCAAGAAAAATGCCCCGTGCATCATTTTTATCGATGAGATTGATGCCGTGGGCCGCCATCGTGGTGCCGGTCTAGGCGGCGGTCATGACGAACGCGAGCAGACCCTGAACCAGCTGCTGGTCGAAATGGACGGTTTTGAGTCCAGCGAAGGAGTGATCATTGTCGCGGCAACCAACCGGCCTGATGTTCTCGATCCGGCATTGCTGCGGCCGGGCCGTTTTGACCGGCAGGTTGTGGTGCCGATTCCCGATGTCAAGGGACGGGAAAAGATTCTCGAGGTCTATGGCCGTAAAACCGCTGTGGCTGATAATGTCGAATGGGCGGTCATTGCGAGGGGAACCCCGGGATTTACCGGGGCGGACCTGGAAAACATGGTGAACGAGGCGGCCTTGCTGGCGGCCCGGGGCAACGATGACAAGGTCACCATGGAGCATCTGGAACTGGCCAAGGATAAGGTCATGATGGGTGCCGAACGGCGCAGCATGATCATCACCGACAAGGAGAAAAAAATCACTGCCTATCATGAGGCGGGGCATGCCCTGGTTGCCATCCTGCTGCCCGATACGGACCCGATCCACAAAGTCACTATCATCCCGCGCGGCCGGGCCCTTGGACTGACCCAGCAGCTGCCCATCGAGGAAAAGCATACGCATTCCAAAGGGTATCTGATTAACCGGATTTGTATTCTCCTGGGAGGCAGGTCGGCGGAAAGCCTGGTATTTGACGATATTACCACCGGCGCCGGCAATGACATCGAGCAGGCCACCATTCTGGCCAGAAAAATGGTCTGCGAATGGGGCATGAGTGATATGGGCCCCCTGACCTACGGTAAAAAGGAAGAGCAGATATTTCTCGGCCGGGAGATCGCCCAGCATCGCGATTACAGTGAAGATACCGCCATCCGCATTGACAAGGAAGTAAAGGTGCTGGTGGAGAGTGCCAGTGATACGGCGCGCAAGCTTCTGAGCGGCAATCTCCAGGTGCTGCACGACATGGCAAATGCCCTTCTGGAAAGAGAGACCATCGTGCTGGATGACATCAAGAACATTATCGAGGCCAACAAGTCCGGCGCCGGGGAAGAAAAGCCGGATCAGTCCGCTGCCGTGCAGCAGAGCGAGGATGAACCGGCAGATGCCGGAAAAGCTGCAGGAGAATCGGCGCAATAGAATTTCCATCACTCGTGATTTTCCGATAAATACGCCCACGCATGCACCTCCAATTCGGTTCCAAAGTTCTGGTCATGGGAATCCTCAATGTCACACCGGATTCCTTTTCTGACGGCGGCCGTTTTTTTGACCGTAAAAATATTGCCGCCCAGATTGAAGTAATGATCAAGGCCGGGGCCGACATGATTGATGTGGGCGGCGAATCAACCCGGCCTTTTGCCGAACCGGTGACTGCAGCGGCGGAACTCGACCGGGTTCTGCCGGCAATCAGGATGATCCGCGAGCGTTCCGCCATGCCGATCTCGATTGACACGACAAAGGCGGAAGTGGCCCGCAAGGCCATGGAAGAAGGAGCGGACATGCTGAACGACATCAGTGCGCTGCGCTTTGATCCGGCAATGATTTCCCTGGTGCGGGAAACCGAGGCGTCGGTGGTTATCATGCATATGCAGGGCACCCCCTCCGACATGCAGGTTGCGCCCCACTATGATGATGTCGTAAGGGAAATCAAGGAATTTTTTGCAGCGAGGCTGGATTGGGCTAAGGAAAATGGAGTATCCCGGGACCGTTTTATTGTTGATCCGGGGATTGGGTTCGGCAAGACCATGGGCCACAATCTTTCCATCCTCAAGAGGGCCCATGAGTTTACCGAACTGGGCTGTCCCGTCATGATCGGCCACTCACGTAAATCATTTATCGGCAAGCTGTTGGGTGCAGAAGTCGGGAGCCGGGATGTGGCAACGGCCGCAATCTCGGCGCTTTGCGTCCAACAGAACGTGTCGATCCTGCGGGTTCATGATGTGGAAAAGACGGTCCAGGCCGTCCGGCTGGCGGAAGCTGTCAGGGAAGCCGATTGATTTGTATGTTACATGTGATGCGGATTTTTCGCACTTTTCAGCGGGATTTTAATCTCCAGCTCCTTGCGGCCGAACAGGAAAGCCGAACGTCTGATTCGCACTGTCACCGCATCCTTCTTTTCCTTGTAAAGCATTGCAATCTTGACATCTTCAATGTCATTGACCGGTTCGGAATCAATCGCCAGGATGATGTCTTTTTCCCTGACCCCTGCCTCCTTGGCCGGACCCTGGGGGGTGAGCGCCGTGACCAGAACCCCTTCTCCGTTCTCAGTGCCTTCAAGGATGACTCCCAGCAGCGGCAAAGGCGGAAGGCCGGCCGGCGGTGAAAAGAAAACATAGTCGGCGGTGTCCTCTTGGTTGGCGGAACCGGTGCTGTTTACCACGACGGCCTGGGAGACCGGCAGGCGCCGCTCCACCCGCGGCGGGATGGCGTTTCTCCTGTCAACATGGCCGCGGCCGGCGATTACTGCCATGCGCTCATCCGGGTGGTCCTGCAGATATCCGGCAATGGTTTCAGCCATGGTTTCGTCCCATAATGCCTGGGCCTGCAGAAAGCCGCTGAAATTGTCATTCTGCCTGCGGCCGGCGTGCATCATATAGGCGGACTCAATTCTCTCCCGGTAACCGGGCGCATCGAGCTTGCGGTCCGGGGGCAGAAGGCTTGCCTCCTCCTGGTCCAGACTGCCTGTCCCTCCCCCCTTGAAAACCTGGTTGACTATATTTTGCTCCAGGTTCAGGGCAATCACCGGAATGTGGTTGTGTTTGGCAAAATTGATAATATCCCGGTACAACCGGTAATCAAACCGCCAGGTCTTGAAATAATGTGATTCTTTGAGGAAGGTTTTTTCATCCGTTTCGCCGGCCAGGTAGCGGTCGAGGACCGCCTGATATGGCCGGGTGAACATTTCCATGCCGATGGCCAGGCGCGGATCTTCTTCATACAGGGCCCTGATAATCTCCAGCTGTAGCAGGTGATCCTCATAACTGGTATGGTTTTCGCCTATATATATGATCCTTTTGTGAAACAGGTCGGCAATGATACTGCCGAAGGAGTTAATCTGGCTCGTTTTTATACCGGCGGGCAGGACGGCCAATTCGATGATCATGCCGTCATCGGTCGCAGCGATATTCTTTTCCTGGATGCGGCCGTTCTTAAATGAGAGGTAGCTGTATTTCCCATAGTGGCGCAGTTTTCCTGCCGCCGCCGCTACCTGTTCGGCATCCGGAGCGGTAACAAGCACAGCAACCTGGTCAGGATCCAGGGGATTGTTACGCACATCCAGGGTAAAAGCGCTGGCCGGATGATCCGGCTGCGCAAATAGAGAGCGGCTCAATCTGCCTGCGGTTCCCAGGAAAAGCAGGGAGTTATTCGCCAGATCCTTATCGCTGACCTCGTCTTCAATCAGGATGCTCCCCTCATACTCCTGCAGTTCATCCAGTAATGGTTTATATATGATTTTATCTTTCTCGGAGGGCAGAATCGCTACCTTATGCTCCGACCCTAAAAACCGCGACCAGGTCGGCGGCAGTTCGGCGGGCGCCAGGGTGCGCATGAGATCATATTCCGGATCTATAACCAGGGACTCCGGCAACGCTGCCAGCGGAATTTCAAAGTGGCCCCTGGATTTGGAGAGAGGCAGGGTTTTGTGGATTTCCTCCAGGGCGGTCTTTATGACTATCGGTACATCCAGCACATAGGGTTGATCGTTTTTCTGCACAAGATCAAACTGCAGAACCGGGTGCCCCTCCGTGTTTGTTATTTCCGGCGACTCCACGGCCAGTAACGGAACATCATTTCTGTCTAGCCACTGGGTAAAGAAAGTATCGAGATCCATGCCCGAAATACGTTCAAAGCTGGTCTTTAGATCGGACCAGCCGGCGGTTTTGTATCTGAAACGTTTGTAGAAGTCCTGCAGGGCGGCGGTGAATGCATCCGGCCCCAGCTTGCTGCGCAGCATGTGAAAGACCATGGATGATTTGTTATAGCCCACGGCCCGAACGGGCTGACCCATTACATTTTCATGGCCGACGTTGTTGAAATTGCGCAGGATAAGATTCATTTCAGGCCTGACGTAGCTTTGATACTTGACAAGCTGTGACTTTCTGTATGCGGCGCCCCGCCCTTCGTCGGCGGCAAAGGACTGGTCGGCAAGATAGGTTGTCAAACCCTCAATCCAGTTGCCTTCCCTGGGCGACAGGCGCACACCGTTGCCAAACCAGGCGTGCAGGACTTCATGTCCCAGGGAGGTGTCGACTATAAAGGGCAACCTCACTACAGCCTGGCCGAGAAGGGTGAAGGTCGGCATGGCAAAACCGGTGGGCAGCCTGTTCTCGACAACGGCAAACCGGTCATAGGGATAGGGCCCGAGCAGTTCCGTATAACGCTCCAGGTATTGACGGGTTTTTGCAAGATATCCGTCCGCCAGCTCCCGGTCTTCGGGGAAAAAGTAGGCGGCCAGGCTATTTTCGTTTCCGAAATTCTCCCGGGTGACCACATAAGGGCCGGCAATAAAATCAATGGAAAACAGGGGATGCGGAAAACGGAATATCATCTGTTTTCTGCTGTTGACCTGAAAGGTGATGATCTCATCAGCCTCCGAGACCGCATCAAATTCTACCGGTATGAAGGCGGTCAACTTGAACAGCATTTCCCGGTCCGCAACCGGATACCAGCTGTCAATAAGCGTTATGCCGTTTTCGCTGATCATGTTGTACGGGGATGTGCCCGGCCTTATTTCTTTGGTGTAGGTGAGCAGAATCTCCCGGTCCCTTGAAGATGCAGGGAGATTAAGAGCAGCGCTGCCGGGAGTAATTTCCACCTGTTGACCGTTGACCGTGATCCGTGATACCGCAAGATGCGAATAATCAAGTTCAAGGTTGACGTTCGCCGGCAGTTCGATGCGGGAATTCGCCTTCAGGCTGTTGGTCTGCAGGTCGAATTCCATGCTGATATTATGCACCGGCATGGTCGGTTGGGCGGCTTTGGCCGGCGGCGGGGCAAAAACTAACATGTTCAGGACCATTCCAAGAAAAATTGTGTAAATAATTAGTGTTGTATGTTTTACAGTCATATCCATACCGGAGGCAGAATTAACGGGAAAAATGGATTTTTAATTCCCATATACTAAACATGCTCGGGTGAAAAGAAAAGTGTATAAAGCGAACCAAAGTATAAAGTGAGCCGAATTTGCAGCTGCCGGTGAAGATCGTAGAACAACATAGCAAAATATTCTTACTTTAATTTCGTGATATCGTGAATACTCCATTGTACAAACTGATAGGTTTTAACGGCCGATTCATTCACTCCTGTCTGGCGCTTTTTTATGTCAGGGCAGCGCTGCTGGATAATCTGCCGGACTGCCGGCCGCAGATCATACAATATACAATCAATGATTCGTATTACGCTACATTGCGCCGGGTTGGTTCAGGCGAGCCGGCGGCCCTCTTTTTTTCAGTCTATATATGGAACAGCATATATATTCAGCGGCTGATCATCGACCTGGTTAAGCTCATTCCCGGCACGCCGATTATTCTTGGCGGGCCGCAGGCGAATGCCCTGGCCCGGGACCTGGACCCGGGGGTCTTGCGCGGTTGCACCATTATCCAGGGGCCGATTGAGGGAATCGACCGATCATTCTACCGGGACCTGGCGGAAAAGAAGCTGCAGCGACAGTATGACTGCTCCCGGTTGCCGGTGTTTGCAAGTCCTTACCGGGCAGATGATTTTGCCGGCCCTCTTAAGAACAGGCACATCTATTATGAATCTTCGCGGGGATGCCCCTTCGGCTGCACCTACTGTTTGTCCGCCTCTGAAAAGGGAGTAACCCATCTTCCGGAAACACAGGTGTTTGCAGAACTGGGGAATATACTCCGTTGTGCCCCCGGGATAGTGCGTTTTGTCGACCGGACCTTTAATGATGTGCCGGAAAGGGCCATGAATATCTGGCGGTTTCTGGCGGAGCAGCCCGGAAATACGCGGTTTCACTTCGAGATGGCCCCGGATCGTTTTACGGAGGAAATGTTCCGTTTTCTGGAGCAGGTGGAACCGGGCCGCTTTCAATTCGAACTCGGCATCCAGTCCACGAATCCGAAAACCCTGAAAGCCATCAACCGCAAAATCGACCCGGCTCTGGCCGCATCCAATATCCGGCAGCTTGTTTTTCTGGACAGCATCCATATACATCTGGATCTTATCCTGGGCCTGCCTCACGACAATCGGGAAACCTTTATCCGGTCGTTTAAGGATGTGTTTAGCCTCGGGCCGCATTATATCCAGATGGGACTTTTGAAAGTGCTGCCCGATACCCCGATGAGCAGGGAAGTTGCCGCATATGGTCTGCTGGTGTGCGATAAGCCGCCTTATGAGATTCTGGCAAACAGGTGGCTTGACGCCCGTGAGCTGGAGGAGCTGTTCTGGTTCGGGGAATGTGTTGAAAAATTTTATAACAACCGTTTTTTCAGGGGATTCTGGGACTATCTGCTTAAAATCAGTGAGGATGCTGTTGCTTTTTTCCAGGCCCTTTCAGCCCGGTGCCGGCAGCAAGGTTTTTTCGACCTGGCCCCCACCCAGGAGCTGATGAGTTCTCTTTTGCTGGAGGTAATCCGGGGCAGGCCGGATCAGGACCTGCTCAGGGAGCTGCTGATTTTTGACTGGCTGCGCTGCGGCAACCGCTTTCTGCCCGCCCATTTCGAGGAGGACTCCATCGTCCGGCACCGGAAAATACTTTGGAAGCGGATGGGGCGGAACCGGGAAGGAGTGTATGATTATAAAGGCCGGGATGAGTTTTTTAAACAGGGTGTTTTTTTTGGATTTTCAGGGAAGTTTCTCCGGGAAACCGGGGTAACGGACAATGCCGGCGCCGGTTATCTGTGCTTTCAGACGGAAAGAGAAAATACGGTGTTCCGGTTGAACAAATTCATCCATATCCCGGTAACTGCTCTTAACTAAGCTCATTGGCCAGGTGGTGAGTCCAGCAGACGCATTGATCTGCAGCAATGAAGGAAGGGATCAGCGGACCTGATCTCACCGGCTGAGACGCAGTACGCCGACCCCGATCATGGTAATCGTTGTGGCGATAATCTTGACCAGGTCAAGCGGCTCTTTCAGGACAAAGACACCAAGCAGCAGTGCGCATATGATGCTGGTCTCTCTCAGGGCGGCAACCAGTGCAATGGGAGCCAGGGTAAAAGCCCATATAACAAGGGCATATGCCAGAAATGAAGCGGTGCCGCCGATCATGGTCAGACGCCAGGCTTGGAAGACCACTTTTTTGACCAGCCCCGGCCTGGTAATCCGCATGATCCCGGCAAAAATAATACCATTGATAATTGTCAACCAACTGTAGTAGCCGAGGGCGGTTGCCGCTGCCCGGGCCCCGGTGCCGTCAACCAGCGAATAGGCGGCGATGAAACCTCCGGTTATAATCGCCAGGAGGGCCGCGCGGCCGTTCCGCAGACCATCATGGCGGCGCACCATGGTCAGGCTCATAATCCCCGTCCCGATCATGACAACCGCGGTCAGTTCAAGCCCGGAAAGGTCGACGCCCAGAAAGAGCACGGAAATAGAGGCTATTATCAGGGGCGAAACCCCCCGGGCCATGGGATAGACCTGGCTTAGATCGCCGTGGCGGTAGGAGTTTAACAGGAACAGCTGATAGCCGGTGTGGAGAATCGCCCCGGCAATGATGTAAGGCACGGAATCAGGCCTGGGGGCGGGGACGAAGAAAAGAACCGCTGCTGCAATCGGGAAATGTCCGAAGACAACGGCGCTCATGCTCAGGTGTTTATCATCCGTACGCTTAACCAGAAAATTCCAGGATGCATGCAGCAATGCTGCCAGCAGGACACCGAGCATTACCATGGGTGACATTGGCGTTTCCTCTCCCTTTTATTGCAGGTTGGCCTGCCTGCAGCTGCGGCTCCGTTTAGGCGTTGCCAAACCCTAAATTCCAACCGCGAACATTGCTTCAAGGTCATGCCGGGAATACGCTTTAAAGGCGAGCATGGTTTCAGTTTTTAAAATGGCATCGATGGCAAGCAGTCTGTTGGTAACAAGATGGGCCAGGTCTTCATTTGATGGAACCCGGGCGAGGGCGATAATGTCATATTTGCCGCTCACGGAATAGGCTTCTGAAATTCCGTCTATTTCCGCCAACCTTTCAGCCACTTCATTTATTTTTGTTCTTTCGACATTTATGAGGATAATTGAGGTTACCATATTCACTCCTTATATTTATTCCGTTTTGGTTTACCTATACTTTAATAGCCAGCCCCTGAGGACGGTTTTCTGCGGCAGCAGCGATACCCCCTGGATCCCGGCTGCTACAATATGTCAAGCGGCGGTAATTGGCAAAATATATCTGTTTTGCAGAAAATATGCACCCTGATTTCATTTTTCCTGCTCCAGGTTCGCAGCCGCAGCAATGGGCTGTCATATTAAATATTCGGCTTAATCCACCGGTTTGGCTGCTGGGTCCCAGCTCTGCCATGCAGGGAGGTTAGTGATAAATAAAGTGAAGTCAACATATATGAATTATAGAAACGTGAAATATTTTTTTCTGCGAACAATACAAAGAACCTTTGGGTCCCCCTATAATTCACTTTTTGTAGGGGGTGTATTAAATAGAGTATGTGCAAATCTCTTCTCCTGCAGTTTGTATCCGCAATCGCGCCGCAGTTGATAATCAGCACCGGATGACTTTGGATTCAGGCTGGCTGGATGAAGGTATCCTCCAACCCGGATATTGACGGACTTCCAGGCAGGCAACTGCTCGGTTGACCAGAGGGTGTCCATGGAAGGATATGAGCGGCAGGGGTAAAATTGCATTGGCTTTTTGCCGTTGACTCTGCTAATATCTCCTGTTCATTTCAAAGAAAATATTTTAGAAATCGGATTACAGCTGTCATCATATTTCAGGAGGAAACAATGAACGTTACTTTTAAGTCAAATGTTTTTGAAACCGAGGTTATCACCCTTGCCGATACCGAGGAGATGATCGTCCGGGGCGGGCGTGATAAATTTTCTCTGCTTGCCAAGGCTTTTGACGGCATCAAGCAGATAGGCGTTATCGGCTGGGGTTCGCAGGGACCGGCCCAGGCCCAGAATCTCAGGGATTCGCTGGAGGACACTGCCATCAAAGTGAAGATCGGGCTGCGAGCCGGCAGTCCGTCCATGGCAGCTGCCAGGGAAGCTGGTTTTACCGAGGCAAAAGGTGGTCTCGGTGAGATGTACGATGTGATCGCCGAATCGGACATGGTGCTTCTGCTGATCTCCGATGCGGCCCAGATAGACCATTATGAAAAGGTATTCTCCACCATGAAGGATGGCGCCACCCTGGGACTGTCCCACGGTTTTCTCCTGGGGCACCTGGAAAGCATCGGCAAATATTTCCCCAAAAACATCAACGTGGTGGGGGTATGTCCCAAGGGCATGGGTCCCTCGGTTCGCAGACTTTACGTGCAGGGCAAGGAGATTAACGGGGCCGGGATCAACACCAGTTTTGCGGTTGAACAGGACATCGACGGCAAGGCCACCGATCAGGCTCTGGGTTGGGCGGTCGCCATTGGCGCACCGTATGTCTTTATGACCACCCTGGGCAATGAATTCCGCTCCGATATTTTCGGAGAGCGCGGCATTCTGCTCGGGGCGGTGCACGGCATAGTGGAAGCTCTCTACCGCCGGTTTGTCATGCAGCAAGGCATGGCGGAAGAGAAGGCATTTATTGATTCGGTTGAGAATGTTACCGGCCCATTGAGCCATAAGATTTCCCGCGACGGCATCCTGGCCGTGTATAAACAGCTGGGGCCGGAGGACCAGAAGATTTTTGCGAAAATATATTCCCATGCCTACCGGCCGGCCTTTGAAATTCTGCTGGAAATTTATGACGAGGTCTCCAGCGGCAATGAAATCCGCTCGGTATATCTGGCCGGAAAGAGATTCAACCGCTTCCCCATGGGTAAGATCGACGGCACCCGCATGTGGCAGGTTGGAGAAAAGGTGCGGGCTGACCGCGGCGGCACCATGCCAAAGGTGAATCCCTTTACTGCAGGCCTGTACTGTGCTGTCATGATGGCCCAGATTGACCTGCTGATCGAAAAGGGTCACTGTTTGAGCGAGGTGGCGAACGAATCGGTTATTGAAGCAGTGGACTCCCTGAATCCTTATATGCATTTCAAGGGGGTTGCCTATATGGTGGACAACTGCTCGACAACGGCGAGGCTCGGTTCGCGAAAATGGGCCCCTAGATTCGATTATAATATTCAGCAGCAGGCCTTTGTGGATTTTGATGCCGACAAACCGGTGAATGAAGAACTCATAGAGGCCTTTACGTCGCACAAGATTCACGCCGCCCTGGCGGTCTGCGCCACCATGCGGCCTTCGGTGGATATATCCCTGAGCGAATAGTTTTCAGGACCCAAATTTACCGGGCCCGTCAGCCTTTTTGAACGGGCCCTTTTTATTATGGATTTTTAAGGGAAATCAGACGCGGGGCCGGGGCTGAAAAATATTATTTGTCCAGGCCGGTGTTGCCGAATTTGCGGCGGACCATCTGTACTATGTTGCTTCGTTTCAGTTCCTGGTAGACGGATCTGTTTTCGTCGGCCAGGATTTTTTCGAGGAACCGGCGCTGATTTTTCATGGAGAGGATATAGAGGTTTTCATTGATCCCCCAGCGGGCTTTAAAGTGGGGAACCATAAAACGGCTTGTATTGTCGAGCGTTTCTTTGAAACGTTTGTCGCTGATCTCATAGAAATTGAGTGTCTGGTGCAGGAAATCGAGCTCGTTTTCAAAGTTTCCCAATTCGGCTTCCCGGAATTCATGGTAGAGAAAAAGTAGTTTTTCAAGATAGGTGCGGTCGGCCATTTGTGCGATGAGATCGGCGGTGCCGAGGATTTTTCCCAGAAGTTCCATGGTGGGTGAGGAAAAAGGTATCGCCGGGATATCGGCCATCAGATCCGTACAGAGGATCATGTCGCGCAGGTCTGCGGTTTCCTGGTCGGTCAAGTGCAATGCCGCAAAGTGCGTTGCAACGAAATCCATGCTGAGCTGAACATGCACCTGGGTATACTTGGCCCCGGTCCCTTCAATATCGTATGATTTCTGGATCATGCCGGAATCATGCAGAAGGGCACCGGTCAGGCCAAGAATGATATCCCGGTGGCTGAAGTCTTTACCGCTGAGCGAAGCGCCGTGGATCAGCCGTGCCATGGCCAGGTATGTGTCGGTAATATGGCGCAGATTATGGTAATCTGTATTACAGGCCCTGTATTCGCGCAGCACCCCGTCATACAGGTCAATGGTAAATCTGAAAACCCGGGATACGGGCGCTGTATCGAATTCCGGATTCATCAGGTTCAGGATATGGAGAACCTCGCTATGCACAGCCTCAGGGGATTCCATGACAACCAGCGTTGAAAGCTGCAGTTTGTCAAATGGAACATTGTCCCAGGAATAGGAAGAGGTCTTGTCGCCGGATGAGGGGGTCATGTTCTGGACATTTAATTTATCGGTTCCGTTAAAAGCGCTCGACGGATGGGTATTGCGCCCGTAATATATTGCTTGTATCAGGTCCGGTTGATGTCGGTGATACTTGTTGCGATTATATCAAATTTGGCAAAATCCCGATTTTGTCTTCACTAGAAGAAGAATAATTATAATTGTTTAAATGATTTCAAATTATTAATCAAGTGTAAGTGTAGAGGGCCCCGGAATTTCCCGTTGAAATGACCGGGGGTTAAGTATACTGAGAATGAAAGTGTTGCCTATGAAGAAAATAAGAGGATCCCGTGTCCTGCTGTCGGCAGGCATATTGGTTTTTGTTTTTTTGATTGCCGGTTGTGAAAATATCGCCGGGCTGAACCAGGCCAAACGAATGGAAATCGGCAAACCGGCACCGGACTTTGTATTGCAGGATGCAGACGGCAAGACCTGGAAGCTTTCCGAGCTGAAAGGCACGGTGGTTTTTGTGAATTTCTGGGCTACCTGGTGCAAACCGTGCCGCGAGGAAATTCCCTCCATGGAAGCCATGAATAAGGCCATGGCAGGGAAGAACTTTCAGATGCTCGCCATTATCTTTAATGACGATCTGCAGCTGGCGGAAAGCTTTGCCCGGAATCTCGGTGCAACCTTTCCCATCCTTGCCGATCCCGGTCCGGAGGTGACGGATGCCTATATGATAACCGGGGTGCCGGAGACCTTTCTCATTGATGCCGACGGTATTCTGCGCCATAAGTTGATAGGTCCTTACAACTGGGACACCGAGGAAATGAAAAATATGGTCCTGAAGCTTTTCAATACCCCGAAATGACAGGGGACGGACAGGACTGACGTTTTTTCGCCCGGTGTGTCGGAGAATTTTATCTGATCCTGCTTTTGCCGCAAGTGAAGAAATTCATGCCATGCTGGTGCACCCATACCTGATGCCGTCAATTCCCTGTCGCAAAAGTCCGACTGGAGTTTTACTATGCTGATATACACGCTGCCGTTTATCGGTGCGCTTATCGGATGGCTGACCAATTATATTGCCATCAAGATGCTCTTCCATCCGAGAGATGAGAAGAAAATTTTATTTATTCCGATACAGGGGGTCTTTCCCAAGAGACAGAAAGATTTTGCCCGCAAGCTTGCCCAGATCGTCTCCCAGGAGCTGATCTCGGTTGAAGATCTCACAACCCATCTTAAGGAGAAGGCAACCTCCGAAGCAGTACTGAATCATATTTCCCTGCGGTTGGAAGAGGGAATATCCACCCGTCTGCCCCGTGCCTTTCCCATGCTGGCCATGATGATGTCGAGTGATATGACGGAAAAAATCAAAGGTTTTCTCCTGCCGCAGATAAGCAGTCTCAACGAAGAGCTTATCGACAAGCTGAGCGATGAACTGGAAGAAGAGCTTGATATTCACCGGATTGTGGAGGAGAAGGTTGCCGCCTTCTCCAGTGACAAGCTGGAGGAAATCCTTTTTTCAATAATGCGGCGGGAGTTCAAGTTTGTTGAAATGGTGGGGGCGGTTCTCGGTTTTCTTATCGGGGTTGTCCAGGTGCTGCTGCTGTCATTGCCCTATTAGTGCAAGCTCATATCTAAACTTGTGCCGTATCCCTGTCTCATACGCCAATAAGGCGTGGCATATTTAATGGATACCGATACGTATTTATCCGTATTTTTAAATTGCCGACGAAAATTGTCATTCCGGCCAAGGGCATATGAATCTGAACATAGCGGTCAGATGGTTAACTGCCGGCACTGACAATGAAATAATAAAACAGTTCCTGTATGAATAACCGATTACAATTTTGCAGATGAAGATCGTTTTTGTCGGCTGTCAAGTGTCGTTGTGTTTTGTATGACGACAAATATACTACTGCCGACGATTGACATCGGTGCTCGGTGGCGTGATAGATCCCTTTTAACCTGCAAAACCTTGGGAGGCAGGCCCCCATTCTGTGCCGCTGAGCATAGCAGCTGTTGCCGGTAAAAGACGGTAAAACTGTTTGAGGCGAAGCCGAGTTTTTTACCGTCCCGGCAACAGCGAGAAGTGCAAGGCAGCCCGAAGGGCCGGCACAGTCGGGGTGCCCTTTTCTTGCTTCTTCTTTTAGGCACGTAAAAGAAGAAGGTCTGTATAATAAAAAACAATCAATAGGAATATATTCCTTTTTGCTTGCCCAAAAAGGAATCAAAAAGGGCAGCCGATCACTTGGTCCGACTTTGTCGGACTGCCCTGCGCGCCTCAAAACGACCGGGAGCTTAAAAACTCGCTGCGCTCAGACAGTTTAAGCTCTTATTCCGGTCGTTTCATCGGTGCTCGGCCGCGTGAAATGGCGTAAAAACATTTACATCGGGCAAAATAGGATTAATCGGGGGCAGATTTTCAATCTGTCCCTTTTGGGGGTGGTTGTTAAATCAGCTTTATTTGTTCTCCTAAGGCAACTTTCAACTTGCAATTTTCAATTTTCAATTTTTCAAATCTTCAATTTCTAGCCGGATGCAGATCGGCATCTGATTTCAGGCCCGGCAGAGAAAAATCATCCTCCGGATCGGCCGATGTTTTCTGCAGCAGTTCTGCGACCGACCTGTCCGATTTAATCGTAAAACCGGCATCGATGATCATCTGCAGGGTGGTCTCCCTGTTTTTGCCCCGGGTATTGAGGTAGCCGTCCATAAAGAGTGAATTCGCCGGATAAAGGCTCATGACCTCCAGGGAGCGCAGATGGTATTCCCGGCCGGCAGCGGTCCGTATTTCCGCCTGAGGATTGAGGAACCGGAAGAGGCAGAGAATCCTCAAGCAATACTCGGGGGTAAGGTTCCGGGCTTTTTCCAGGCGGTTGCCTGCTATCGGCAGCAGGAAGTTGATCGGGATTGATTTTGCGGCAAGATCCCGCAGCATGAGGGCCAGTTCTATAATTTCTTCCGGGCTTTCACCCATGCCGGCAATAATACCGGAACAGACATCCAGCCCGGCTCTGCGGGCTGCTTTTAAGGTATTGAGCCGGTCGGCAAAGGTATGGGTGGAACAGATTTTATCATATCTGCCGGCTGACGTATTGAGGTTGTGGTTTAAACGGTTCAGTCCGGCCTCCTTGAGAAGCCTGGCGTCGTCTTCATTCATGATGCCGGCTGAGACGCAGACCTCAATGGGATAGCGGCCCTTGATGGTTCTTACCAGGTTGGTGATACGTTCGGTTCTCTCCCTGCTCGGCCGCCGGCCGGCATACACCATGCAATAACGATGGGCCCCGGCATGATACGCCTGTTCCGCTTCGGCAATTATCTCGGCCGCTGTTTTTTCGCTATAGGTTACTATGTCGGCGAAGCTGCTTTTCGACTGCGGGCAGTAATTGCAGTCTTCGGAACAGAGGCCGTTGCTGACGTTGTTGATAATATGAACGGTCACCTCCCGGCCGTGAAAATGTCGGCGCACCTGAAAGGCGGCATCCAGCAGCGCCAGGAGTTCAACCCCGCCGTCCGTCAAGATCTGCCGACAGGTGTCATGCGTCGGCAATTGTCCGTCTATCCCCATGTCAGCAAGCGATTGATACCACAGTTTATCCATGAATGATCACCAGGGTTTTTGTTAAAAATATCCTCAGGGTGAAGAAAAAATTACGTTTTTCCAGTGCTTGGTGTATTCTATTTATATATACATTTGTCAAGCATCGGACAACCGTTGCCACGATTTTTGCGTTGGTAAATAGTGTCTTTTATGCTGGACAGGCAAACCCGGCAGGTGATCTGAATAATTTTTTTGCAGCAAGAGGAAGAAAGACATGGCAAAATATACGGTAATTGAATTTAAACCCTATCCACTCGCTGTCGGCCAGAAAATATATATTGACGGCGGGCCGCGTAGAGGCGATTGGGAAGTGATCGGGGTCAGTGAAAGCAAGGTGAAGCTTCGCTGTCCGGTAAGCTTGAGGGAATTTGAGTGGGATCGGTTTCTTTATTTTGCCGCTGAGCAGAATGACATCGAATGGCCGCGGCATGATTGAGAACCGCTATCGTCAGCAACAACGAGTCCGCCCAAAGGACCATATCTCTAACCAATAAAGATGCAGTAACTAATTTTTTGAGGCTGAATTCGATAACCATTAATTAAAGCCAGGGAGGTCAGGATGGAAAAAATGACGCTGAATTATCAATTGAAGCTGCAGGAGATGTGCGACTGCTACATGGAGACCGATTTTCTTCCGGAAATGCAGGCGATGGCCGGGGCCGAATCAAAGGATGTTGAAGAGGATGCCATCAAGTACCTGGCCCTGGCAATTATGCATACCATATCCGAAAAGGCCGAAAAACTGTCCCTGAAGCAAAAGGGAGATGAACTTTCCGTCAAGATCAAGAATGACGAAAAACAAATGCTGCCTGTGCCGTCAGCCGCTGTTTTGAACAAGATTTTTGAGATCATGCGGGCAATTCTGCATATCGAAGAGGACAAGGGCGAGATGGCATTATCATTGGGTCTGCGTTCCGGCGAGGTCAATGTTACGGTAAAGATGGAGAAAGAGGAAGGCAAGCAGTCCATGAAAATTAAATTTCCGAAACTGTGAGTCCTCCGGGGCCTTTCCGGACCAGCGCCGAACTCATACTGGCATCAGCCTCCCCGAGGCGAAGAGATCTGCTGCATAATCTCGGGCTTATATTTGCCATCGTCGAAGCCGGGGTGGATGAGAAACCCTTTAGCAGCGAAACGCCGGAGGAGTTTGTCCTGCGGGCCGCCCGCGACAAAGCCGGTGCGGTTTCCCGGCGGAATAATGCCGCCTGGGTTCTGGGAGCCGACACCGTGGTTGTCCATGGTGACAGGATCCTCGGCAAGCCCAAAGATGCGGAGGAGGCATTGTCCGTGCTGCTGACCCTGGCCGGCCGTAATCATTTCGTCCATACAGGATTTTGTCTGAAAAACAAAGAAAAACAGGTATCCGTCAGCCGGCGGGTAATGACCGAGGTCTGTTTTGCCCCTTTTCCCGCCGAGATTGCCAGGGCATATGCGGCCACCGGCGAGCCCCTGGACAAGGCCGGCGCCTATGGTATTCAGGGGTGCGGCTCCTTCCTGGTGCAGGCAATAAACGGCTCGTACAGCAACGTGGTCGGGCTGCCCCTGGCGGAAGTTGTCAGGGAGCTCCTGCTGTATGACGTGGTGCGGCCCGACTCCGGATGATTATAACGGCGGCAAGCCCGAATTCTCAAGCAGCAGACCTTATTTCCGCCTGCCATTTCAGCAGGGCGGCAAGGGCCCGTTCAGCATACTTTTCACCGCGGAATTTTTTCGGTGTTTTTTGCTGCAGCCGCGGGAAGAGACCAAAATTTATATTGGACGGCTGAAACCGCCGGGGATCGGTTGTTGTCAGGTGGGTGATCAGGGCGCCGAGTCCGGTTTCCGGAGGAGGCACAGCCGGTTTTTTCCCGGCAATAAGCCGGGCACCGTTGATCCCGGCCAGCAGCCCCGTCGCCGTTGATTCCACATAGCCTTCAACACCTGAAATCTGCCCGGCCAGGAAAATATCGGGCCGGTTTTTCAGCTGCAGGCTGGGTCGTAAAAGTTCAGGTCCGCAGACGAAAGTGTTGCGGTGAATGGAACCAAGCCTGGTAAATTCGGCCTGCTCCATGCCGGGAATCATCCGGAAAATTCTTTTCTGCTCCCCATAGGCAAGCTTTGTCTGGAAACCTACCATGTTATACAGGGTGGATTCCTTGTTTTCCATGCGGAGCTGGACCACAGCGTGAGGTTCCCTGCCGGTGTGGGGGTCTATCAGGCCCACCGGCTTCATGGGCCCGAAACGCAGGGTCTCGGGTCCGCGCTCCAGCATGACCTCAATCGGCAGGCACCCTTCAAAATATTGCTGCTGCTCAAAAGATTTGAGCGGTACTTTGCGGGCCTTGGCAAGGGCGTCAATAAAATCCAGGTACTGCGTTTTATTCATGGGGCAGTTGAGATAATCTCCCGGACCAGCATCATAGCGGGAAGCCTGAAAGATAATATTGCGGTCAAGCGACTCCGCTTCGACAATCGGGGCAATGGCATCATAGAAGGCAAGATGCTCCCTGCCGGTGATCCGGCCAAGTGATTCCGCCAGGGCGTCGGAGGTCAGCGGTCCGGTGGCAAGTATCAGTGCGGTTGTATCGGGCAGCGTGGCAGGCAGTTCCCTGATCTCTTTTCGAACGAGCTTGATTAAATCATTGGCCTCTATTTTTTCGGTAACATAGTGGGCGAATTTCTCCCGGTCGACAGCCAGGGCCCTGCCGGCCGGCACCCTTGTCTCGGCCGCGGCCTCCATGATCAGGGAGCCCATGCACCGCATCTCTTCCTTTAAAAGGCCGACAGCCGAAGTCACGGCATCGGAGCGCAGCGAGTTGCTGCAGACAAGCTCCGCCAGCAGAGGGGATTGATGGGCCGGACTGAACTGCCGGGGTTTCATTTCATAGAGAAATACCCGGCAGCTCCGGCCGGCGGCCTGCCAGGCGGCTTCGCTGCCGGCTAAACCGCCGCCGATGATTATCAATTGCTTGGGATGAGAGTCCATAATCTGTTGAAATCATAGTGCAGACAGGGGAAATATGCCACGCCCTGACGAGAAAAAACAGCAGGGCACCAAAGGAAATCTCGGTTTTTAGGATTAATCGGTTTTGGGGTTCACTTCATTCAGGGCATTCATGAATGAGCGAAGCCAGCGGTGGACATCGTTTCGCTGCACCTGGCTGCGGAGCCACTGCATCCGCCGCCGCCGTTCCTCAAAGGGCATGGTTAAGGCCTGGTAAACCGTGTCCGCCGTTTTTTCAATGTCATAGGGATTCACCAGCAGGGCCATTTCTCCCAGCTGGTCTGCAGCACCGGCGAATTCACTCAGTATGAGGACCCCGTTGTTGTCGACCGAACTGGCGCAGTATTCCTTGGCCACCAGGTTCATGCCGTCCCTGAGCGGGGTGATAAAGGCGATCTCGGATGCCCGGTAATGGGCCACCAGCTGGATTTTATCCAGGGAACGGAAAATATAGTGGATCGGGGTCCAGCCGGCATGGCTGAAGCGCGAATTGATGCGGCCGGACATCTGGTCCAGCTGTTCCTTTAAACTCTGATAGTCGGGGTCCATGGTCCGGCTGGGCACGACAACCTGGAGCAGGGAGATTTTGTCCCTCAGTTCCGGATACTTTTCCAGGGCCCGTTCAAAGGCAAGAAACCGCTCCGGAATCCCTTTTGTATAATCAAGCCGGTCAATGCCGAGTACGAGCTGACGCTCGTGCAGGTTCTCATGCAGATACCAGGCTTCATCCTTGACGGCCTGGGACTGGGCCGCATCGTTGAACTGGTTGAAATCTATGCTTATCGGGAGGTTTCGTACCTGGATAGTGCGTTTGCCGTATTTGAGCAGGGTATAGTTCCGCTGCCGCCGCATGACCCTGATGTCGGATATGAGGCTGGTGACCGTATTGACAAAATTTTTCCGGTCGCGCAGGGTCTGAAAACCCAGAAGATCAAAGGCCAGTAAAGCCTTGGTGTATTCCATTTTCCAGGGCAGTCTCCGGAGCAGGTCAAGGGAGGGAAAAGGAATATGATGAAAGTAGGCAAGCGGCAGCTGAAGCTTCATTTTTCGCAGAAAAGAACCGACCATGGAAAGCTGGTAATCATGGATCCAGACAATGTCGTTTTCGCGGGTCAGTGTTATGATTTTCTCCGCGAATTTTTTATTGACATCAACGTAGGCCTGCCAGTCCTCCTGGTCAAAATTACAGTAGCCGAGCAGATCATGGAGCAGGGGCCACAGGGTGCCGTTGGAAAAACCCCAGTAGTACCGTTTAATATCCTCTTTGCTCAGGGAGACTCCGACCAGTTTATAACCCTGCTCAGCGCCGAATTTATCAAGAAGTTCCTGCACCGGCGCCTCTTCCCCGGCTCCCGGCCAGCCGACCCAGAGGCTCTTGTTTTCTTTCAGGATCGGGTCAAGCGCCGTAATCAGCCCGCCCGAACCGGGACGTATCTGCCAGCCCGCATCTTCATCGGTAATAATGATGGGTAGGCGGTTGGAAACCACGATCAGCCGTTTGGTAAGTTTTTGTTTATCCATAAGCTACTGTTCCGAAAATATCTGCCAGTTCCTCAGAAAATCGAGTAGTTCGGCCGGCGGCCGCAGCCAGCAGTCAGCCAGCGTGTCACGGTATGTGTCCCGTACCAGTACTGACAGCCCTTTGCCCTGCAGGGCCTGAAACGCGTCTTCATCGGTGCGGTCATCACCCAGATAGGCCACTACCGAATCAGGGTCACATTCCACCAAGACCTTGCGGACGGCCCTGCCCTTGTTGAATCCGCCGCAACGGAGTTCAAGGCCGCCGTCAAAGGAGTGGATTTCCAGGTTAACTCCCTCTGTAAGGGGGGTCCAGGCATTGCGGATGGTTTGGGCCAGTTGCCGCCTTTTTTCTTGTTCCACCCCGCGCCAATGAAAGGCGATTGATGATGGTTTTTTTTCACAATCGGGCCCATGGCCGTGTTCCGCCATCCAGGCAGATGCCTTTTCCAGGTTGCGCAGACAGTCGGCATCGATCTCTTCGGTCTGCAGCCGGCCATCGGGCAACAGTCGTTCAAAGCCGTGACTGCCCCAGAGTTCCGGCAAAGGGTTGAGGCCGAGCAGCGGTTTTAGATCCCGTACGGCGCGGCCGCTGATTATGATGAGACGGGTCTTGCCCGAGTCCTGAATTTTATTCAGTATTTCCGGGATGCCCGGATAGGGGAAGGCCTTGTCCCTCTGCAGTTGAAAAGGGGCCAGGGTCCCGTCATAATCAAGCAGCAGGACTTTAGCGGATGCGGCCTGCAGCTGCTGCCAGAAAGTCTCGAGCCTGCATGGGGTTGGAGCTTCCATTTATGCATTTCCAACATTGATGCGTTCTTCATCACCGTTGGTCAGACCAACCATCAGGGTTAAGTATTCCCGCAAATGTCTGGTGATGAGAAAATTCTCTTCGACAAATCTTTTGGCCCGCAATCCCATTTCTTCCAGCTGGTCGCGGCGGTGCAGCAGATATCTGGTTCTCAGGGCCGCACCTTCCGGGGTCCGGACCAGAAAGCCGGTATAGTGGTTAATGACCTGAAGCCTGATGCCTCCCGTGTCACCGCCGATAACGGGTTTGCCTTTCCACATGCCCTCTGAAACCGTAAGGCCGAACCCTTCCCGGATCGATTTCTGCAGGATGATATCCGATGCCCGCTGCAGGGCGTTGATGGTCCGGTTGGCATCCGCAGGCAGGAGCAGCACGTGGATATTGGCATTGCCGTTGGAGGCCTGTTTTACTTCGTTGAGCACCGCTTCGCCTTCCGGATCATCGGTGGCGCTGCCACCGGCCAGAACAAGCTGCAGCGGCGTAAGCTTGTTTGCAAGTTTGTAAGCCTCGATGACACCAAGCGGGTCCTTGAAACGATCATACCGGGAAATCTGGGTGATCATCGGCAGGTCCGGATCAAAGTTGAACTGGGTAAAGACCCCTTTGATTTCCTCTTCGGTCAGGGTGCAGTTCTTTTCGCTCAGCGGATCAATGCTGGGGGCAATGATATACTGCGGATGGGGCAGGTGCTGCGCGAATTCTGGCAGGGAAAAGATACTGGCATCATATGATACAATCCATTGGCGCAGGTATTTCCATACCTCCCGATAGGGTTTGCTGACATCTATGTGGCAGCGCCAGATCCATTTGCCCTTGCGGCCCGGGGTAAATTTCAGCAGCGGCGCCGGCTGCGGATCATGAATAAAGACAAAATCGGCATTCCGCAGCTTTGCTTTGAGCCTGTCGCCGTTTTCCCTGTTTGTCGTCTCATAGTTCTGCAGCATTTTGTCCGAGATGGTCTGGTGCATCCCCTGCATCGCATTATGAAATCCCTTGGTGCACTGGTAGAATTCCTGGTTGCCGGTAATAATCTCCCAATCCGCCTCGATACCCAGGGCCTGTTTGAGCGGTATGAGCTTGTGAAGAATTTCAGCTACGCCGCCGCCTTTCTTGGTCGAGTTTATATGCAGGACTTTGGCCCCCTTGAGAGGAGCGGCAAGCTGCTGCAGCTGATGGATTACAGTGGAACTGGTGACCGCCCGATATGCTGCTATCATGTCCTGCAGGGACTTGTCATTGGATTTTTTCATTTACCGTCCTGTTCGAAAAACTTCTGGAAAATATGACTGACTATAAGGCGAATCTCCTTCAGAGATGAAAAATACGGGTCAACCGAGCACAGGCTTTGCGCCAGTTTCTTGAACTCACCGTCAAAACCGTCCAGCCAGGAAGTAAAGTCATCCACCCTTCCTTCGGTTCGGTTGCGGGCGTCAATAAAATGGTAGTAGATGGAACCCGTGGAAAGCGAATTTATTTGGGGCGGCAGTTCAGACGGATGCTCATATCGGATGCCGGTATCAAAGACCACGATCTGTGATTTGAGAAAATGAAACTGCTGATCGGCCTTGGCCCATGGTACGTATTCGGACTGGTCCAGCCGTTGTTCGACAACCTCTACCATCTCCTGGCGAAGAAGTTTCAGATCCTGATAATCGGTGGGAATGACCATACTGAGCTGTTCGGCCAGAGGTTTGTCATTAAGGCCCCGGTGGGCCCAGGAGGCAAAATCGTTATTATATTCCGGCTCATCGAACAGGGGGCGCAGCAGGCGGCCCCAGAAATGGTGATAGATGCTGCCCAGGGGGACCTCTTTCAGGGCCATGGCAAATTCTTTCAGGTTCTGCACCTTGATCCCGGCAGCGATGGTGATAAGGGCACAGTCTTTTACTGCAAAAGGAGTTTTTGTCTGTTCGTCCGCAACAGCATTTTGCATGGTAAACTCTTAAGTGATATAGAAGGCGGGATAAATTTTCTGAAACTGTACCATAGATTCATCCGCCGAGCAAATTGGAATGCTGAAAAAAACCGCGGCGGACAGGGTCCGAATCCTGCAGGGAGCGGGGCTGCCGCGATGATCAGCGATAAGGATGCGGTTGGTTCAGGTACGATGAAACCATTTTTTTATGTCCGCGGCCGAGAACATCCGCACCACAGGTCTGCCGTGGGGACAATGGGTGAAAGCACTGCTCTCCCGCATGAGCTTGAGAAGCTCCTCCATTTCCAGGGTATCCAGATTCCGGCCCGCCTTGATGGCCGCCTTGCATGCCATGGTTGCAAGTATGTCGTCGAACCCGGTGGGATCTCCACGTTTTTTCCCTTCTTCGCGGCCGTATTCCGGCGCGAAGAATTTCAGGAGAATCCCGGTCAAAATCTCTTCAGGATCGAGATGGCTGATAATCGCCGGAACCGCCTTTATGACATAGGTGTCTCCGCCGAATTCGTTTACCACCATGCCCAGCTGCTGCATATGGTCCCGGTTTTTTTCAAGTATTGCTGCATAATCAGGCCGCAGCTCAATCATTTTTGGAAACAGCAGATTCTGGCTTATCAGCTGCCTGGCGGCAAACTGTTTCCTGAGATTTTCAAAAATAATTCTTTCATGCACCGCATGCTGGTCAATCACCACCAGGTAGCTTTGATTTTTCTGCCGGGCTTCACAGAGAAGATAGAGGTCCATGAACTGTCCGATGGGTCTCAGGGACTCGGGTACCGGGACATCGGTCCCGGGTGTATGGGTAAACGGGGCAGCTGGTTCTGCTGCTGTAAAACCTTCGGCGGCTTGTGCCGGAGGGAAAATGGTCTGCCCGGCGGGATATGATCGAACATCCATGTCCCGGACCGCATCTTTTCCCGGAGATGGACCGGACGGTGCATTCCAGAGCCGGTATACTTTTTTTGACCCGGTCCTTGTTTTTTCGGGTGCAGCCCGTTGTTCCGGAGCTGCTTTTTCCTGCTCCAGTTTGCCGCCAAAAAGGGCATGCCTGGATGCCTGCTGGTAGCTGTCCATTCCCGATCTTACGGCGGCGGCGATTTTTTCATGGACGCGGTTTGGTTCCTGGAAGCGAATTTCCTGTTTTGTCGGGTGGACATTGACGTCAACCTTTTCATAAGGAAGCGTGACAAAAACAACCCCTGCCGCAGAACGGCCTTTCATCAGGTAGCCGGCGAGCCCTTCCGTCACCGCATGGGCCATCATTCTGTCCTGCACCGACCTGCCGTTGACAAACAGCCTCAGTCTGGCCGAGGCGGCAAAGGTCTGTTCCGGGGCCAGAAGGTATCCGGTGACCCGGATTCCCCCATCCGTGGCCGTCGTTGTCGCGGGATTCTGCAACGATATCAGGGATTCAGACCCGTTCCTGTTATAGAGCATTTTTACCCTGTCTTCCAGGGTGTCCGTACCGGCGGCAAGATCCAGGACCCGGTTTTCGTTAACCGTATAACTGATGCCAAGCCTTCTGTTGGCCAGGGAGTAATTTTTGACAATTTCTTCGATATGAAAGAGTTCGGTGCGGGTGCTTTTCAGGAATTTTTTACGGGCCGGCAGGTTGCCGAACAGGTCCCTGATCTCGACTATGGTCCCCTTGTTGCAGCCCATTTCATGAACCTTCAACACCTTGCCGTAGCGGACTTCGATCCGGGTGCCCAGGGGATCGTTGCCGGTGCGGGAGGTGATGGACATCCTGGCCACGGATGCAATGCTCGGAATTGCTTCGCCCCGGAACCCGAGGCTGCTTATCTCGGCAAGACGGCCGGCGTCGGCCTTGCTTTCCTGTAATTTGCTCGTGGCATGACGCTCCAGGCAGAGAAGGACATCATCGGCATCCATGCCGGTGCCGTCGTCTATTACCTTGATCAGCCTGGTGCCGCTGCCTTGAATTTCGATCTGCACCCGGCCGGCGCCGGCATCTATGGAGTTTTCCAACAGTTCCTTGACCACGGAGGCGGGCCGTTCAATTACTTCACCGGCTGCTATCTGATTGGCTATGTGTTCGGAAAGAATTCTGATTTGGGACAAGGGTATCTCCGTTGTGAGGCTAAAGATTGTTATTTGTATTCTTGGCCTGCATGATGTAAATAAACCGCAGCGTCATAAATTACACCACAAATCTTCTCCATACAAGTTAGTCCGGAATGGCCAGGAAAACACCGTTACATACTGCAACCAGTAAATCAGCCGGTAAAAAAAGCAGCGCTCCCGTTGCCGGGAAGCGAAAAAAAGCAGCCACCGGCAAAAAGAGAAAACCCTGGAACCATGTCCACTGCATCTTTTTTCTTGCCGCCATCGGTTTTGGGCTGAGCCTGTTTATCAGCCTGGTCCTCTACTTCTTTGTCCTGCTCGATATCCCCAATCTGAAATCCATCCGGGACTATGAACCCAAGATGGCAACCCTGGTCCTTGCCGGGAACGGCCAGGTGGTGGAGGAAATATTTGCGGAAAACCGGCGGGTGGTCTCCCTGGAAACCATACCGCCCCTTCTTCCAAGGGCATTTGTCGCCGCGGAGGATGCCCGATTTTACGAGCACCCGGGCGTTGATCTCTGGTCGATTTTCCGGGCCCTTTTCCATAATCTGCGAACCGGCAAAAAGGCCCAGGGCGGCAGCACCATAACCCAGCAGGTTACCCGTTCCCTTCTTCTTTCCAGGCGGAAGGTCTATTCACGCAAGATCAAGGAAGCGATCCTGGCATACCGTATTGATTCGGTGTTGAGCAAGAACGACATTCTCCATATCTATCTGAATCAGATCTACCTGGGGGAAGGAGCGTATGGCGTGGCGGCGGCGGCCCGCACCTATTTTGGCAAAACGGTAAATGAGTTGAGCCTCGGGCAGGTGGCGCTGCTGGCAGGACTGCCGCAGGCTCCCAGCCGTTATTCCCCCTTCAGGAACCGGGAAATTGCCAAAAAGCGGCAGGCGTATGTTTTAAACAGGATGGCGGAGGAAGGGTATATTACACCGGCGGCAGCCAGAAAAGCCTTTAAGGAACCGCTGAACCTGCATAATTCCGGCCGGGAGTATGCCGGCACCGGGTACTATGTGCAGCAGGTCAGTAATTATGTGAGCAGCAGGTACGGACAGGAAACACTGACCACCGGGGGACTGACAATTTATACCTGCATGGACCCGGCAATTCAGGAAAGCGCCGCAATTTCCATTCAGCATGGTCTTGCCGCCCTGGGAGGAGTAAAAAGGAAAAATGCACCCCAGGGGGCCATGGTTGTTATGGAAACGGCAACAGGCAAGGTGCGGGCAGTCGTTGGCGGAGCTGATTTTGCCATAAGCCAGTTTGACCGGGCGATTCAGGCCAGGCGCCAGCCGGGCTCGGTCTTCAAGCCCCTGGTTTATGCCGCCGCCTTGGAAAAAGGTTACACCCCTGACTCGGAATTCGTGGACGAGCCGCTGCACCTGGCCGGGGCAAGCGGCGGCAAGGTTTGGGAGCCGAAAAATTTTGACCACCGCTATCAGGGACGGACAACACTCAGGACGGGACTGGTTGAATCCCGCAATATTGTGGCGGTAAAGCTCCTGCAGGAGATCGGGATCAGCAGGGTGGTCAGGATGGCCGAAGATCTCGGCATCAGTGCGGAATTAAAGCCGGATCTCACCCTGGCCCTGGGTTCTTCCGGCGTATCTCTGCTGGAGATGACCGGGGCCTACAGCGCCTTTGCCAATGGCGGCAGGTATATTGCCCCGATATTTATCGAAAGGATAATTGACCGGCACGGAAATGTTCTGGAAGAAAATGCGCCGCAAAGGAAGCGGGTTATGTCGGAAAAGACGGCCCACCGGATTGACTCCATGCTGCAGGAAGTCATCAGCCGGGGTACGGGCAGGCGGGCCCGGGGATTAAAAGAGACGGCCGCGGGCAAGACCGGAACCACGGACGACAACATGGATGCCTGGTTCATCGGCTATACCGGAAAATTTCTCGCCGGGGTATGGGTCGGGTATGACAGGAATCTCTCCCTGGGGAAAAATGCGTCAGGCGGCCGGGTTGCTGCCCCGATCTGGCTGGACTTCATGAAGAAGATGGAGGCGAAACATTGATTTATTCCTATAATCCTCCAGTAGAATTAATGGCCTGGCTTTATTTTGCAGAAGTAATTGAGAAGCGTTACGTAGAGTATAAAAATTTATCGTATTTTGCTTCCTAATCCCCATATTTATTATATGAATGTTCATTTCGTTGTCGGCAAATATACTACTGCCGACGATTGACAACTTGCATAAAGAAAACGAACCAAAAGAAAGTGCAGCCTGATCACTTGGTCGACCTGCGGTCGACTGCCCTTCGCTGCTCGCCAAGAACGGGCGACATCGGGATGACGCTTCGCTATGACCGAGTCGCTTTTCCGTTCTTTGCTGTGCTGCTCGGCTGCGTGAAATGGCATAAAAACATTCACAGCATGCAAAACAGTAGACCCTTTCAGGGTCAACTTGTAATCCACCCCTTTGAGGGGTGGTTGTTAATTTTAAATTTCTAAACCCAGGAAATTCAGAAATTCATCTTACGCCGTTTGCGCTCCCGGAAAACGATTTTGACCGGAGTTTTGTCAAGCCCCAGTTCCTGTCTGAAGGTATTGACCAGGTAGCGGTGGTAGGAGAAGTGGATTTCCTTGGGATAGTTGGCGACAATGGCGAAGGTCGGGGGCTGGGTCGAAATCTGGGTGGTATACAGGAGTTTCAGCCTTCTGCCGCGGTACAGTGATGGTGGATGAGATTGCACCGCATCCTGGAGTATGCGGTTTAAGCGGTTGGTGACAAAGGTTTTGCTGAACTGCTCATAAACTGCGGCGACTGTCGGCAGCAATTTATTGACTCCCTTGCCGGTCAGGGACGAAAGGGGCAAAACCGGTGCAAATCCGACAAATTGCGTCGCCATCTTCAGTTCAGCCATAATTTTTTTCTGCCGCAGCCCGTCTCCTTTGACCAGGTCCCACTTGTTCACTATCAGTATACAGGCCCTTCCCCGTTCCTGGGTGTAGCCGATGACCTTAGTATCCTGCTCGGTAATGCCCTCTTCGGCACTGACCAGGACAAGAACCAGGTCACACCGTTCCAGGGAGGCGAGCGCCTTTATGATGCTGAATTTTTCAAGTTTCTCCTTAACCCTGCCCTTGCGTCTGATCCCGGCAGTATCAATAAGCAGATAATTTTTATCCTTTACCGTCAGCAGGGTGTCAATGGAATCCCGCGTGGTGCCGGGGATTTCGGAAACCAGCATCCGTTCTTCTCCGAGCAGCCGGTTGATAAGGGAGGATTTTCCCACATTGGGACGGCCGAAAAAGGCGATACGGATTGAATCCGCCGGCTGCAAGGAACTTTCTTCGCGTTCGGGCAGGGATGCGACAAGGTCATCCAGCAATTCCTGAATCCCGTAGCCGTGCTCCGCTGATATCGGCTGCAGGTGTTCCACCCCCAGCTCGTAAAAAGCCGGCAGCAGGCGCGGTTCCAGCTCCTCTCCATCCACCTTGTTCACCACATGAAAGACGGGTTTGTCCGTCCTGCGCAGAAGATCCGTGACGTCAAAATCAGTCGGGGTGACTCCCTCCCTGCCGTCCATAAGGAACAGGAGAACATCCGCCTCGGCTATCGCCTGCAGGGTCTGCTCCCGGATAGTGCCGGCCATGGAATGGCCGGAGTCAGCCGCCCTGTCCTGCACCTCGATGCCGCCGGTGTCAACCAGGATGAAGGCATGATTCTCCCAGACCACCCGTTCGTACTGCCGGTCGCGGGTAACGCCCGGAGTATGATCGACAATCGCTTTGCGTGACTTGGTAATCCGGTTGAACAGGGTGGATTTTCCGACGTTGGGCCGACCGATTAATACAACAATGGGGGATTGCATGGGATCCGATTTTTCAGGGGTGATTTTTTCCACGGTCATTGTCGGGTTCAGGTGAACGAGTACTGTTTCAGCTTGCAGACGCTGCCGGAAACAGAAGGTTTATGCCTGCAGCCTCTGCAGAATTATATCGGTTAATTTCAACAGATGCGGATAGTTGTCAGCCTCCGGTCCGGTCAGCAGATAATGAAGGGAAAGGGCGGCCGGCAGAATAAACTGTTTAAAAAAGTTCTTGTGCTTCCGTTCCGAGAGGAAGGCAAAGGCACCCAGGATCTGCAGGTTCCGCTGCAGGGCGAGGTTGTTGTATCCCTTCAGAAAGGCCCGATCGTCGAGACCGTAGGTGCACAAATGCTCTATGTAGTGATCCCGCAGTTCCAGCTGCATTTCTGCCGGGATTTGCACATAGGGATCAATAAGCAATGAGGCCAGATCGTAGCCAAGGGGCCCGAGCCTGGCTCCCTGAAAGTCAATAACCCTGATTTCTCCGGCACAGACCATAAGATTTCTGGACTGAAAATCACGGTGCAGGAAATAAACTGCCGGCTGCCGGGCGGCACGGCCGGCAAGCCGTTTGAATTCCTCGGATAATTCAGTGGGGAAATCATTTATTCCAAGCATGTCCCGGCATAATGCCTGCAGGAAATAGCCGGATTCTTTTTCCAGCATGACCTTTTTGTCGTAGCGCACCGTATCCCAGCACCATTTCCGGTCAAAATGGACACTGCCGGAAATCTGCATATAGAGCAGGAGTTCGATAATCTCTTTGTAGGTTTTTACGGTCTGCTGCCAGAAATGTTCCCTGTCGGTTTCCCTTTTTTCAGCAAGGTCGTCATACAGGAGGGTGTCGCCGAGATCGTCGAACAGGATAAAGCCGTTTTCCGGATCAAATGCATGAATTGCCGGCACCGGGATTCCCCTTTTTTTCAGGTGGGTGCCGATGTGAAAAGCGGCTCGGGCTTCAGCCATTCCCTTTTGGGGGGCGGCAGCGTTCGGCAGGACGCCGCAGAATGAGCCGCCAGCTTCGGTTCTGATTTTAAAAAAGAGGCGGCAGGAGCCGTCTCCTGACAGAGGGGTGAGGCTGACTTTATTACTGTTGTAGATAATTTCCTCCCGGCGGAGAAAATCGATGATCTGCCGGATCTGATTATTTTCTGTTGGAATGTTCATTTTAAAAAACGGTAAAGGTATGGATTAAATTACAGGATTGATTCTGTTAACAGCTTTTCCAAAAATCGCATGTTGGCGTGTTGGTATGTGAAAAATACATCACTCCACCACTCCACCACTCCACCACTCCAGTACTCCATTACTCCATCATTCCACCACTCCAACACTCCAGTACTCCATCACTCCAGTATTCCATTACTCCAATTTAAATAACGGTTCATCGCTGCAAACTTTCCGCTCCCCGAATGTTTATGCCTTCATGGTGTGACAATGGCATCCTTAACCAGGCTCCGGGCAGGAACGATTGCGCCATCCCAGACAACCGTGCGCTGCAGGACGGCTCCCGCTTCAATCCGTGCCCCTTTGCCAAGGCAGACCCAGTCCAGCAGTTTAACATCCCTGCCGATATCGGCGGTTTGTACTCCTGCGAAGGGCGCTTCGGCAGCGGTTTCAACCAGCTCTTCATAGAGTGGAACCTTCTGCGCCAGTAAATCGGCGTGCAGTTGCAGGTAATCAGCCGGGGTCCCCATATCCGTCCAGAAATGGTTCGTTGCCAGGTGGGCCCTGATTTTGCCTCCCTGCTGTAATATTTCCCGATAGCAGTCGATAATGCAGGACGGGGTATCCGGCGGAACTTCCTGCAGTACTGCAGGATTAATAACATGGATGCCGGTAAAGGCAAGACGGCTCCGCCGGTTGTTTCCGGTACCGGCAGAACTGCTGAAGCCGGTGATATGAAGGGTCTCATCCACTGCAACATCATTGAAGCGCGGATAATCATGGAGCACGAGGCTGACATCCGCCCCGGATTCACAGTGGGACCGATAGACCTCACTGTAATCGATCGAATGATAAATATCACCATTAACGACAAGCACCGGTTCCTTCCCGAAACAGGGCATGGCCTGGAGCAGGCCGCCGCCGGTTCCCAGTATTTTTTCTTCTTCCTGCAGGATGATGTCTGTTTCATGGTGCAGCGCCTTTTTTATCTGCAGCCGCAGATGGTGGGCATTAACAATAATTTCAGCCGCACCGGCGCGCCGTAACCGGTTAATGGTGAGATGCAGAAGCTCCCGGTTGAGAACCGGGAAAAGAGGCTTTGGCAGCTTCAGGGTATAGGGAAGTAACCTGGTACCGAAACCCGCGGCCAGGATCATAGCTTTCATGTTCTGTTGTTCACAGTCGGCAGATGTCTCTGTGCAATGACGTTAAAAGGACCGGCACATGGGGATAGACAGGGCCGTAATGTGCCGGGAAGTTGGTTGCCGGTTAAAATTGCAATTCACCGGCAGCGGATTCGGTAATGCCGACGATAACGATACCGGCGGCGTCGGCTGCCCGGATGACCGACTCCCGGTCAAAGAAAAGGGCATATCCTGCCTCAACGGCAAGAACGGCCGCCTTGACCTCCTGCATGGATGCGATTGTTTTTTCTCCCACTGCAGGCAGATCAAAGCGCAGGTCCTGGTTGGGCTTTCGCAGTTTCACCACCACGGTTTTCTCTTTGCCGAGACTTCCTCCCCGGCGGATTGCAGCATCGGTTCCTTCAATGGCCTCGACCGCCAGGACCGTGTGGTTGCGCACCACCACACACTGGCCGATGTCAAGGTTGCCTATGGCGCGTGCTGTTTTCCAACCGAAATTAATGTCGTTCACCTGTTCCCGGGTCGGTTTTTTCCGGGTCAGGATGCCGCGGGGAAAAAGCAATTCAGGCACATAACCGGTTGAGGCTACAACCTCAATGCCGTCCTTTTCCAGCCGGTCGGCAACCGCTCGCAGGATGGCGTCATCCTGCTTGATGTCGATTTTGTTCCAGAGTCCGAGGCCTTTGAGGTCCGGCCTGACATCGCGGAATATATTGGTTTTGGTGATCGAGCCGATAAAGACGGTTTTTTTTACGCCCTCTTTCCTGAAAAAATGTATGATCTTGCCCAGCTGACCAAGCTTGACCCACTGGAGACGATCCACCTGGCGAGCCAGGGTTTCATCGGTCTCGCCATGGTGCGCTGCGGCATAAACCTGAAGTCCCTGCCGCTGGACCGCCTTGGCAAAAAGAAGGGGAAACTGCCCCCCGCCGGCAATAATGCCGATTTTATCCGCGCCGTTTCCTGTCATAGCCTGTAAATAATTATTTCCGGATGCTGCCGCTTTATTGCCGGGCCCCGTCTGTCAATCAGGCGATTCAGTCATTCTGATAACTCCCTGTTTGCTGGTGCGGAAGAATTCGAGCAGCCGGCTTACCGGTTCACAGTCAGTAATCTCTCTTGCCGCCTGTTCCAGGGCCTCCTGCAGCAGCAGTTCCGGGGTCATAAAAATAATTCTGTAGGCCTTGTCAAGTTTTTTCAGCGTTTCATTATCAAAGCCGCGGCGGCGCAGCCCTATCTTGTTGATGCCCGATACCCGCATATGTTTGCGGGTGCCGCTGACAATGACAAAAGGGGGCACATCCCTGCTGATCCCTGACAGGCCGCCGATATATGAATAGGCCCCGATCCGGGTGAATTGATGCACGGCCACGAGACCGCCGATAATGGCATAATCCTCTATCTTTACATGTCCGGCCAGGGTGGTGCCGTTGGCCAGTATGGCGGAGTCGCCGATAAGACAATCATGGGCGACATGCACGTATCCCATGAGCAGATTTCCGGAGCCGACGGTTGTAACCCCCCTGTCGGTCACCGTGCCGCGGTGGATGGAAGCATATTCCCGGATCTGGTTATTGTCGCCGATATGCAGTTCGGTTTCCTCTCCCTTGTATTTTAAATCCTGGGGCGGGGCGCCGACCGTGGCAAAGGGACCTATGACATTGGCGGAACCGATGGTCGTGGGGCCGGTTAAAACCGTATGGGGCTTGATCGTGGTTTGCGGTCCGATCCTGACGTTTTTTTCGATGATCACATAGGGCCCGACATTGACCGAGCTGTCAAGTTCAGCCCCTGGATCTACGATTGCGGTTGGATGGATTTTCATTTTTTTGCACGAGAGTATGTGGAGAGGAAAAATTTCTTTAGACGAATGCCGCCATGAATTCCGCTTCGGCAACGACTTCACCGTCTACCTTGGCCAAACCAGCCATCTTCCAGATCTTTCCCTTATGTTTGATAACGGTCATTTCAAAGATTAACTGGTCGCCGGGCACAACCGGCAGGCGAAATCTCACCTTGTCGATGCCTGCAAAGTAGATAAGTTTTTTCCCGATCATTTCCGGCAGGGAATAATAGGCGAGAATGCCGCCGACCTGGGCCATCCCCTCCAGGATAAGAACCCCGGGCATGATCGGGTCGGAAGGAAAATGCCCCTGGAAGTAAGGCTCGTTCATGGAGACATTTTTCAAGCCGACCATGGATTTGTTCTTCTCGCCGGCCAGGATCCTGTCGACCAGTAAAAAAGGATAGCGATGCGGCAGAAGCCCGACAATCTTTTTTATATCCATGGTTGCAATGTCACTTGCCATTCTTCCTCTCCTCCTGCATTATGTCTTTTGTTGCCATCGTATTATTACTTGGCCCGCCAGGGTCAATACCGTTATGCAGCAATGCTATTTCTGTTCTTCATCCGGAAACAGCCTGGCATACATCTTTTGCATCATTTTCCGCATCTCGAGCAGTTCGCCATATATTTTCGGCAGTTTTGCAAAGATGGTGCTGGCCTTTAACCAGTCCCGGTGGGGGATTGCCGGAATTCCTGAGACAACGGCACCCTTCGGCAGGTTGGAATGCACCCCTGATTTGCCGGCAACCATGACGCCGTCATCAAGGTGTATATGTCCTTTTAAGGCAGACTGTCCCCCTAAAACGACATTTTTCCCCAGGGTGGTACTGCCGGCAATACCGACCTGCGCAACCACCAGTGAATTTTCACCGATCGTCACATTATGACCCACCTGTATCAGGTTGTCCAGCTTGGTGCCGCGCATGATATGGGTTTTGCCAAAGGTGCCCCGATCAATCGCGACATTGGCGCCTATTTCCACGTCATCATCAATTTGCACCGTGCCGATATGGGGCCATTTGACATGACTGCCGTTTTCATCCGTGGCAAAACCGAAACCGTCACTGCCGATCACGGTGCCGCTGTGGATAATGACCCGTGCCCCGATGGTACAGGAATGGTATACGGTAACATTGTGATAAAGCAGACAATCGTCGCCGACCACCACATCATCGCCGAGAACAACCCCCGGGTGCAGAGTTACCCGTTTACCCAGTTTAACCCGGTCACCGACCGAAACAAAGGGGCCTATTGTTATTTCCGGGGGGATTTCACAGTTGCTGCCGATATGGGCCTGGGGACTGATGCCCCCGGCCTGAAACGGTACAGCCTGAAAAAACCGCTGGATCCGGGCGGCGGCGAGGTAGGGATTTGCAGTCTTGATCAGGGGTCTGTCATTGTAGTCCAGCGACTGCGGGACAATAAAGGCTGAAGCCTTGGAATTTTTGAGTTTTTCCAGGCCGGCCGCCTTGACCAGGAAGGCTATTTCGCCGGGGCCGGCCCCTGCCAGGTCGGCCAAACCATGGATTTTGAGTTCAGGCGCACCGGTGACTTTTCCGCCTACCATAGCGGCAAGTTCTGCAAGTGTCTTAGTTTTGGCAACCATGCATCAGCCAGGGAAAATAGTTTAAAAAAGTTGTCTGCACTCGGACTAGCGCAAAATACCTTGTTATGTAAAGCAATTCAAGGGATCAGTTGTAAAGAAACACCTTGCGGCGCAATTTTTCAAAACCGTCCAGGTCGTGCTGCCATGATTTTTCCAAACCCATGATATCTGCGCCCTGTTCAAGATCCCGCCGCACCCGTTGGTCGCCCAAAATCAGGTCCATGGGCAGGCGTTCATATTCGTACTCATAGGGTGGTTGTTTATAGGCGAAATCATCGGGATAAAGGGACATGACCGTTTGCAGCAGGACAAGGGATGTGCGATACGGACGAAATGCGTCCGGGTCGGAAATATGGAGCTGAAACCCCTTGCAGGCCCGGCCGGCCCACTTGTCGGCCACGGGCTCGAATATGAGCGGCCGCAGGAAACAGCCGGACAGTTCGGCGCTGTTTTCTAATCTGCGCCGGATTGCCTCATGGTCAAAAAAAGGGGCGCCAAAGAGTTCAAACGGCAGGCAGGTGCCGCGTCCCTCGGAAATATTGGTGCCCTCCCAGATCACCTGGCCCGGATACACCATCGCCGTTGTCGGGGAAGGCATATTGGGCGAGGGGAATACCCATGGCAGTTCGGTATCGGGATACAGCATATGGCGGTGCCAGCCCTGCAAGGGGATAATTTCCAGGTCGGCGCCTATGTTGAAATGGTTGTTGAGCAAGAGGGCAAGTTCGCCGAAGGTCAGGCCATGGCGCATGGGAATCGGGTAGAGTCCCACGAAGGAATAGCATTCCTCCTGCATGATATTGCCCTCCACTTTCTCGCCGCCGAGAGGATTGGGCCGGTCAAGCACCAGCACCTTTTTGTTGTATCGGGCGGCAGCTTCCAGGCAGTAGGCCATGGTATAGAGAAAGGTATAAACCCTGGTGCCGACGTCGAACAGATCGATGATCAGCACATCAAAGAGATCGAACATCTCCCGGGTGGGGCGTCTTTCCCGGCTGTACAGGCTGTAAAGCGGCAGGCCGGTAACCGGATCAGTCGTGTGTCCGGACTCAATCATGTTGTCCTGTTTTTCGGCAAAAAATCCGTGCTGGGGGGAGAACAGGCAGGTCAGCCGGTCCGGATAAAGGCGGTGGAGCAGATTACGGCTGTGGCGCAGCCTGCTGTCGGTGGACGCCTGGTTGCAGAGAAGCCCCAGCCCCCGGCCGGCAAGCCATTTCGGGGGGGAGATGATAAGCTGTTCAATGCCGAGAGAAACCATATGAAACGTGTCTGCCTGCCCCTTTAACCGGGAATTATGCCTGTACGACCTTGGCGGCCGTATCCGGCAGGCCATTGAAAGCATTACGGGTATCCACTATAAGGTCGGCGTTTTCGAGAATGAAACGGTAGTCATAGGCGGAATGATCGGTGGCAAGAAGAATGCAGTCCATGGATCGCAATGAGTCTGCGGTCAGGTCGGTGCTTTTCAGATGAAAGGTGTATTTCCGCATTGGCTGCAGCTCCGGAATGTGCGGGTCATTATAATGAACATCAGCGCCCTTTTCCTGCAAAAGTTCCAGCAGCTTGTATGATGGCGATTCGCGCGAATCATCAACATCTTTTTTGTAGGCCATGCCGAGCAGCAGGATCCTGGAACCGTTGATGGGTTTTTTCCTGTTGTTCAGGGCCTCCATGACCCGCTGCACAATGTAGTAGGGCATGGCGGTGTTGACCTCGCCGGCCAGTTCAATGAACTTGGTGGGAAAATCGTATTCCCGGGCCTTTGATGTCAGGTAGAAAGGATCGATGGGGATGCAGTGGCCGCCAAGTCCCGGTCCGGGGTAAAAGGGCATAAAGCCGAAGGGCTTGGTGCTGGATGCCCGGATAACCTCCCAGACATCAATTCCCATGCGGTGGCAGAGGATCTTCAACTCGTTTACCAGGGCGATATTGACCGAACGGAAAATGTTTTCCAGAAGCTTGGACATTTCAGCGGTCTGGGTGGAGGATACATTCACCACCGACTGCAGGCCGGTTTTGTAAAAATCCGCGGCCAGCATGGTGGATTCGTCATTGATGCCGCCCACTACTTTGGGAATTACTGCGGTGCTGTAGCGGGGATTGCCGGGATCTTCCCGTTCCGGTGAATAAGCGAGGGCAAAGTCGATCCCTGCTGTAATCCCTGAATTTTCCAGAAGCGGCAGCAGCAGTTCAACGGTGGTGCCCGGATAGGTGGTTGACTCGAGGATGATCATCTGCCCGGGCCGCAGGACTTTGGCGATGGAATTGGCAGTATTTTCTATGTACTGCATATCCGGTTCACGGTTCCCGGTCAGCGGGGTCGGAACGCATATGAGCAGGACATCAGGTTCATTGAGCCGGGAGAAATCCGCTGTGGCGGAAAATTTTTCCTGGCCGACAAAATCGGCCAGTTCATCCGATGGGATATGCTTGATATAACTGGTCCCGGCATGCAGTTTGGCGATTTTTCCGGCATCAAGATCAAAGCCGAGGACGGTAATATCTTTGCGCAGAAAGGTAAGGCTCAGCGGCAGTCCGACATATCCCAGGCCGATGATGCCCAGGAGAAATTCCTTCCGGGTGATTTTGTCCTTAAGTTTGGTTAGTTCCGACGTCATAACGGCCTCAATGGTTAGGGGAAGCTGATTAATAGTTTTTTTCCGGGGATAAAATTCCTGTTTGCAGCGTCGTGTAATACAATGAATGGTTTCCCTTATTCCACCGTAACGCTTTTGGCCAGATTCCTGGGCTGATCAACGTCGCAGCCGCGCAGGGTGGCGATTTCATATGCCAGCAGCTGGGCCGGGATGGTGAAGAGAATGGGGTTTAATTCCGGCATCATGGTCGGTGCTTTGGGCATATACAACACATGGTCGGTAATTTTTTTCAACTGCCTGTCGCCTTTGGAGCCGATGAGAATGAGCTGTCCCTGCCGGGCGCTGATCTCTTCAATATTGGAAATGGATTTTTCATAGACATTGTCCTTGGGCACCAGGCCGACGATCGGCATATCCTTGTCTATGAGGGCAATGGGGCCGTGCTTTAATTCACCGGCCGCATAACCCTCGGCATGGATGTATGATATTTCTTTCAGCTTCAAGGCGCCCTCCAGGGCGATGGGGAAATTCAGTCCCCTGCCGACAAAGAGAAAATTGCGGCTGTCGTAAAAGCGTTCGGCCACGACCTGTATCTTTTTTTGCAGGGCGGGTAGATTTTCTTCCAGAAGCGGCGGCAGCCCGATAATGGCCTGCCCCAGCTGCCTGACCTTTTCCGGCGGCAGCGTTCCCCGCAGCTGGCCCAGATAGGACCCGATGAGAAACAGGGCCGCCAGCTGGCTGGTAAATGCCTTGGTCGAGGCCACCCCGATCTCGGGGCCGGCATGGGTGTAGATGGTGGCATCGGCCTCCCTGGTCATGGTGCTCCCCACCACGTTGCAAATGGTGAGAACCCGGGAGCCAAGCTGCGAAGCCAACCGCATTCCTGCCAGGGTGTCCGCCGTTTCCCCGGATTGGGAAATGGCCAGGGTGAGGACTTTCTTGTCCAGCAGAAGCTTGCGGTAACGGAACTCGGAAGCAATATCAACCTCGACCGGGATGCCGACCCAGTCCTCAAACCAGTATTTGGCCACCAGGGCTGCATGCCATGAAGTGCCGCAGGCGACCAGGGCGATGCGTTCCAGGTTCTTGAGTTCATTTGCCGGCATGGTAATCTCAGGCAGCTCCACTCTGCCGCTCTGTGGATCGATTCGGCCGCGCAGGGTGTTGACCAGGGCCTGGGGCTGCTCGTAGATTTCCTTCAGCATAAAGTGCTTGAACCCGGTCTTTTCCGCCATGCCGGCATTCCAGGTAATGGTCTGCACCTCTTTTTTGACCTTGCGGCCGTTATCGAGATTGCGCACCTCCCAGCTGTCGGCGGTAAGAACGGCAATCTCCCTGTCCTCGAGATAAACAACCTTTCTGGTGTATGGCAGAAGGGCCGGAACATCGGAGGCCAGCAGGGTGCCGTCGCTGTTGTTGACTCCCAGAACGAGCGGGCTGTGGTTCCTGGCCGCCACCATGATATCCGGCTGTCCACTCCAGAGGATGCCGACGGCGAATGAGCCTTTGACCCGTTTCAGCGCCTTTCTCGCCGCCCCCAACAGATCCTGATCCAGGTACTCTTCAATGAGATGGGCCAAAACCTCGGTATCGGTTTCTGAGCGGAAGGTATGTCCTTTTTTAGTGAGTTCCGCCCGCAGAGTCTGATAGTTTTCGATAATACCGTTATGGACCACCACCAGATCATCCCGGCAGTCGCCATGGGGATGGGCATTTTCCGTGGTCGGCGCCCCATGGGTAGCCCAGCGGGTATGCCCAAGACCCATATTGCTTTCAACCCCGAGGACTTCTTCTGTAAGTTTTGCCAGGTTGCTGAGCTTTCCCTGGGCCCGGTGCTTTACCAACCTGCCGTTCTGCAGGTAGACCAGGCCGGCGGAATCGTAGCCCCGGTACTCAAGCTTTTTAAGTCCTTCCAGGAGGATGGGAACTACCTTCCTGGTTCCGATATAACCAACTATGCCGCACATATTTTCTCCAAAAGCAAGGGTGATTAAACAATTATAAGGTCAGAAGGGAAATATCAAATAAACCGTTTTATACTCTTCAATAACAGGTGCGGGACCTGTCCGTCGAGTATTTTTGCAAAAACGACAAATCTACCGGACAAACCGGCTGATTACGAGTTTTTTCTTTTCTCCCGGGGAAAAAGGTTGTAATTGTTTATCTTTTCAGGCAGAAAAAATGGGTGAAAAGTAAACCCGATCTTCGGGTGAAATAAACCGGACTTTCGCACCGGCCCAAAAAGGATCGTCAGGTTTATAAAACAGAGGGGACCAGTATGTATAAAGACCTGCAGCAGATGCGGCAGCGGCTCAAAGAACTGCTGCTTAAAAAATCTTATCGCCAGGGCAGGATTAAGCTTACCTCCGGCAAGGAGTCTGATTTTTATATTGACGGCAAACAGACAACCCTTGATCCGGAAGGCGCCTATCTTTGCGGTGTGCTCCTGTATGATTTGATCGGTTCCAGCGGCGTCGATATCAACGGGGTGGGCGGCATGACCCTGGGAGCCGATCCGCTGGTTACCGCAGTTTCAATCGTGAGCTACCTGGAGCAGGGGCCACTGCCGGCCTTTATCGTCAGAAAAGAACCAAAATCCCACGGCACGGAAAACTATATCGAAGGCAAGGGAAACCTGCCTGCCGGAGCCCGGGTGGCACTGCTTGAGGATGTGGTCACCACCGGGGGCACGCTGCTGCAGGTCATCGAGCGGGTGCAGTCCCAGGGGTTTGAGGTCGGTCTGATCGCCACCGTTGTTGACCGCCAGGAAGGCGGCGTCGAAGCCCTGGCGGCAAAAGGGTATGCACTGCTTTCCGTATTTACCAGGGAGGAGTTGCTGGCCCCATAGAGCAGCATGTGATGATAACCAGTTAATGGAAACAAGCCGGAATGAAATGCAAAAAATGTAAAGGGAAGCTCGAGATTCTGCGCATGTGCCGGAAAATCCGTATGCAGTGCAAAAAATGCGGCCGGGAGTATCAGATCCACGAGGTTGCCGACCAGCTTGATCCTGAAACGGAAGATCTTCTGGATCGGTATAACACCATAATTTATGATTAATCCGTAACAGATAAATACGATGAAGGTGCCTGATATTGATATCGGGGCATGCACAATCTGCCTGGGCTGCGTCGAAACCTGTCCGGAGGTATTCCGTTACAATGATGCCGGATACATAGAAATAATCGAACTGGACCACTATTCTGAAAAAGAGGTCGATGAGGCAATCATGTTCTGCCCGGAGGACTGCATTTCCTGGCGGGAAGAATGATAAACAACAGACGGGCTGAACTGTCATCCCGTTTTCTTCATCAGGGTTTCATGGCAATAAGAAGCGGTAAAGGGTTAGGGCGGCTGTATCGGGCATTCAACTGGTCAATGTCGGGTCTGAAGGCCGTCTTTATAAACGAAGCCGCCTTTCGTCAGGAGCTCTTACTCTGTGTCATTCTGGTTATCCCGGCCTTTTATTTCGGCAAAACCGGAGTTGAAAGAGCACTGCTGCTGGGAAGCCTGCTGCTTATTCTTATTGTTGAGCTCCTCAACAGTGCCGTTGAGGCAACGGTTGACAGGATCGGCGCCGAAGAGCATGACCTGGCAGGGCGGGCCAAGGATATGGGTTCGGCCGCAGTGCTGCTGTCCCTGGTTAATGCGGCGGTGGTCTGGCTGCTGGTAATCGTAACCTGAGGGTGGAAGCCCGGCCGGCCGGAAAGTACGGCTCAGTGAACGGATAGTTGACCGGCTAAATTCTCCAGATTCCCAAGGCTGTTGATAATTTTTGCGGCCGCATCAAAAAAGGGCCCAAAAGTCTTGGCATCGAGCGCACTTAAGGCAACTGCTCCGTATTCCCGGCATTGCTTTTTGACAAATTCCGGCGCTGCCAGATCGGTCTTGTTCAATACCCTGAGACAGGGAATTCTGTCCAGTTCCAGTTCCCGCAGCTGGTTATCCACCACGTCAATCTGGTCGGCAAACCTGGGGTTGCTGACATCAATGACATGGACCAGCATGTCCGCCTCATAGAGTTCCTCCAGGGTCGCCTTAAATGCCTGCAGCAATTCGGCGGGCAGGTTACGGATAAAACCCACGGTGTCGGTGATTACCACCTCCAGATCCCTGGGAAAGCGAAGACGGCGGCTGGTGGGATCCAGGGTGGCAAAGAGCTTGTTTTCAGCCGTAATTTTGCTTTCGGTAAGGGTATTCAACAGGGTTGATTTGCCGGCATTGGTATACCCGACAAGCGAGATGACCGGTATTCCCTTTTTGCGGCGGCGTGATCTCCGGTGAAACCGCTCCCGGCTGACCTTGTTTAACTTTTTTGCCAGCAGGGCGATCCGGTCATTGATCCGCCTGCGGTCTATTTCCAGCCTGGTCTCACCCGGGCCGCGGCCGCCGATTCCACCGGTCAGGCGGGAGAGGGCGTCATCTCTTCTGGTGAGACGCGGCAGCATGTATTTGAGCTGGGCCATTTCAATCTGCAGCCTCCCTTCACGGCTAAGAGCCCTCCTGGCAAAAATATCCAATATAAGCTGGGTGCGGTCAATGATCCGCAGTTCCGTGTGATCGGTTATGGAACGGATCTGGGATGGGTTGAGCTCCTGGTCGAAGAGAAGGAGGTTGGCATTCTGGCGCAGGGCCGCAAGCATGATTTCACCCAGCTTGCCTTTGCCGAGAATATATTTGGGATTAATTTTGGAACGCTGCTGTATAACCCGGTCCAGAACGACGACATCGTCGGACCTGGCAAGTTCAGCCAGTTCGTCCATGGATTCCCGGGCGGAAGTGCGGCCCCGGAACCTGGACGGAGTAATAACGCTTATCAGGATGGCCCGGTCTTTGCCTCGGTCAACCTTGCGGATGGGCTGCAGCCGGGCAAATTCATCTTCCAGGGCGGTGATGAGTTCATCAACGCCGAAGTTCTGCTGTCCCGGCGCCATGGGCTCCAGAAAGGTCCAGTTTTTACCCTCCCGGGGAGAAGGGACCAGATGGGCGCAGTAAAGTTTTTCCGGTTCACCGTCGGGCCGGACCTTGATTATGCCCATCAGATCAAGGCGGAGAAACAAAAGATCGGCAAGATCGTCTTCTGTAAGGTTTTCACCGGCCAGATGGGTATGTATACAGCGCAGGCCCTTGAGACGGCCGCCGGCCGACCTGATGCCGGAGAGGGCGGGAATAACGATCTGCCTGGCATCACCGACAATGACCATATCGACCTGGCCTGACCGGTCAATCAGCAGCCCGACCTGGCGGCCGGTTTCATGTGAAATTTCGGCCATGGCCCGGGCCATTTCGTGACTGACAATGAGGTCCGGTGCCATGCGTTTTTTGCCCAGACGCTCAAGACGTTTGAGTTGTGCGGTTTTCAATCCGCCGATGTTGCCGACCAGCTTACTGATTTTGTTTCTCCCGAAGTATGCGTTTATCGCCCACGCGCATGGTAACCCTTGTTTTGTCAAAATATTCAAGCAGCGGGATGGTGAACTTTCTGGAAAGACCGGTCAGATCCTTAAAGCCAGGTGTATCAATTTCTCCCTGTTTAACCAGGAGGGTTACCAGTTTTTGCTTGAGACTGTCCATGGCAGGCTTATAAAAGTATAGATCTTCCGTGACCTTGGTCAGGACGTCATCCCGAACCATGACTGCCAGAACCTCTTTGAGCAGGGTTTGCGGATACTCCGCCAGTTTTGCCTTGACCTCCTTGATGGTCGGCGGCGCCAGATCCGCCTGCCGGTAATATTCTTCAAGCTCCCGCCGCAGGTTTTTTTCATCCTCCTTCAGGGAAACCTTGTGGTCGGAGAGGCGGATCAATCCCTGGTCCTGGACTATTTCCCCCTTTTTTTGCAGATCATTTAATAAAAACTGCAAAAGGCGCTGGTCAAGTCCCCGGTAAAGCAGGGAACGGAGTTCTTCTTTGGGTACCCCTGTTTTCAGCGGATTATCCCGGTGATAGGCGCCAAGGGCCGCACGGAGTTTTGCCGCCAGTTTTTCATATACCCTGGAGGAGACCATGCGCTGTTTTTCCTGCTCGACCAGGATGATTTTTCTCGATGACAGGGGCTGCTGTATGATCTTTTTGAGACGGTTGCCGAAAATCCCCATCTTGACTGCAAGCCGGTCAAAGGTGAGGCCGTTGTAGCCGCTTTCTTCAATGTGAAGGAGGGCCAGCTCTTCCGGGTTGTTTTGCCGGTAGACTGAAAAAATTTCCCGGTTTTTCTCCCGGAACCGTTTTCTTTTCCTGGGTGAGCCGTTCAAGACTATGCCGCCGCCGATGGTGTGGATGGGGGAATAGCTGCGGATTACGTATTTGTCGCCGGGCCAGCAGCTGACCCGCTCTTCCAGCAGGATCTGCACATCGGTTTCGGAACCCGGCTCCATTTCTTCGGCATGGAGTAGAACGATGCGTCCCATGATCTCTGCCGTGCCGATGTGGACCCTTATCCGGGCCCGATTTTTATAGTTCTTTTTTGCCGACTCCAGGTAGAAAAAACGGGCATCAAGCAGGTAGGACGGCTGCAGACAATCCACCGAAGCAGCCATTTCGCCGCGGCTGACAGCCTCTTTTTCCAGGCCCTGGATATTAATGGCCGTTCTGTGGCCGGCTTCCGCCTCCGGCGTTTCTTTGCCGTGTACCTGCATCCCCCTGATTTTGCCTGTTTTGCGGCTGGGATAGAACATCAGGTCTTCACCGGTCTTTATGCGGCCGGATATGGCTGTGCCGGTTATGACCGTGCCAAAGCCCTTCATGGAAAACACCCGGTCAACCGGCATGCGGAAAGGACCGTAGGCCTCGGAAAAATCCGATGCCGCCACGAGGGAATCAAGGGTATCCCTGACCGTTTCGATGCCTTCTCCCGTGGTGGAGGACACCGTAAGCAGGGGGGCCTCCTCCAGGAATGAACCGGCAAAATAGGTTCTGACATCATCGATTACCAGTTCGAGCCACTCCGGATCCACCATGTCTTTTTTGGTGATGATAATAAGACCGCGCCGGATGCCGAGCAGCCGGCAGATCTCGAAATGCTCCCTGGTCTGGGGCATGATGCCCTCGTCGGCGGCAATAATGAAGGCGACCAGGTCCATCCCGGATGCACCCGCTACCATGTTCTTGACGAATTTTTCATGTCCCGGGACATCAACAATCCCGAGCCGATGGCCGCAGGGCAGGTCAAGATAGGCAAAACCCAGTTCAATGGTAATGCCCCGCTCTTTTTCCTCCTTGAGCCGATCGGTATCGATGCCGGTCAGGGCCCGGATAAGGCTGGTTTTGCCGTGATCAACATGGCCGGCGGTCCCGAGAATAACCTCACGCACCTGTTACCAGCCCCCGGTAAGAAAGGGATTTTCGGCTTTCTCCCGGGCAAGGGTGGAATGTTCCCCGCCATACCCGTGTCCCGGCCAGACAATGGTGTCAGGGGGCAGCACCAGGAGCCGCGTTTTTATGGATTGCAGCAGTTCACCGGTGGAGCCGCCGGGGAAATCGGTGCGGCCGACGCCTCCGGCAAACAGGGTGTCGCCGCTGAACAGATTGGGTTTGGAATAGAGGCACATGCCGCCGGGAGTATGGCCCGGGGTATGGATGACCGTCAGCTTTTCATTGCCGAAGCTGATAATGTCGCCGTCAACCACGCGTTTGTCGGCAGGAGGTGAAGGAGGCAGACCGAGCTGGGAAAAGAACTGTTCAACCCGTTCCTGTTCAAAAAAATCGGCATCAGCCGTATGCATTACTATGTCGGCCCCGGTGCTGTCCTTAAGACGTTTGTTGCCGCAGACATGATCCGGATGTCCATGGGTGTTGATGATATATTTAACGGTTAGATTCTCCTGGCGGCAGGCGGAGAGGATGTCATCCTCGTCGCCTCCCGGGTCGATAATCACCGCCTCTTTGCTTTCCGGGCAGGCCGCGATATAGCAGCAGACCCCCATCATGCCGACCGTCATCTGTTTAATGCGCATCCTTCCTCCCTATGATTGTGCCGGCGCTTGCTTTTTTGCCGGCAGTTCTTTTACCACGTTGTCAATAACCTCGTCAAAGGCCCTGGCTGCAAGAGAATCGGCCCCGGAAGAAAGATAGGGTCTGCCGGTATCTCCTCCTGCAACCACTTTTGGATCCATGGGCACTTTGCCCAGAAACGGCAGATGAAATTCCAGGGCCGTCTTCCTGCCGCCGCCGGTGCCGAAGATATCCACCGGCTGATCACAGTGCGGACAAATAAAGCCGCTCATGTTTTCAACGATTCCGAGGATTTTGATATTGACATGGCGGCAGAAGTTAATGGACTTGCGGACATCGGCCAGGGCAACCTCCTGCGGCGTTGTAACCACCAGGGCCTGGACGTCCTTGATGGTCTGGGCCACGGAAAGCGGTTCGTCGCCGGTGCCGGGAGGGGCGTCAATAACCAGATAATCCAGGGGCCCCCAGTCAATTTCAGCGATAAACTGCCTGATCGCCTGGATCTTGAGCGGACCCCGCCAGATGATGGCCTCGTCGCGGTTATCCATCATGTATTCCAGCGACATGATTTTCAGCTTGTCATTGTATTTCATCGGGGGCACCAGGGAGGTTTTTTCCTCCCTGGACCGCTGCAGTTTTTCGGTCAGATTAAGCATGCGGCAGATATCTGGACCATGGAGGTCTACATCCAGCAGTCCGACCTGATATCCCCTGTTGGCTAGACCCATGGCCAGGTTTGTCGCTACGGTGGACTTGCCAACCCCGCCTTTACCGCTCATGACAAGAATTTTATGTTTAATTTTCGCCAATGCTGACTTTATGGCAATGTCCTGAACCGCCCTGGCGGTTTTTATGGTGCCGCAGGTTCCTGTTTGGTCCCCGGTTTTGCTTGGACATGTTTTGCAGGCATCTGACATGATTATTGCCCTCCTCGGAAAATAACTTGTTAGGAATTAGGTGTACTTATATACTGTAATGCTTAAAGTTTTAAAAGCGAATAAGAAATAGTTTTTGCATTTCCGCCGGGGATTGCCGGCAGTGCGAAAGTATGATGCGAACCGGAACGGCGCGGTAATATTTTATGGTATTGTCAGGAATGCTGCCGAGTCCGTCAGGCCGGACATGAGAAATGAAGAATTTCTCCTTGCGTAGTTTTTCGGATTTTAGATAAAGTGATCCTCAAATATATCGAGGTGACAAGGAGAGATACGGTTTTTCTCCGGAAGACTTTTCAGGATACCCCTGGTATCCAAGGGGCATTATTTTTAAGGCAGGTGAATGTGATGGATGATTTTGATAGAAGAATACTGGATGAATTCAAGGAACTGGAAAGACAGATGGGCAGGATGCTGAGAAGCAGTTCCCTGTCGCGGATGATGCCCTTGAGCTCCAGCGATGGGTGGCAGCCGGCGGTCGATGTCTATGAAACAACGGATAATATAGTTATCCTCATGGATACGGCCGGCATGGATTTGAATAATCTGGCCATAACCGCTGAAAATAAGCGGATCACCGTCGAAGGCAGAAGGAATCTGCCCAAGCGCGGCAATGTCTGCTGTATTCACCAGCTGGAGATTGAAATGGGATATTTCAAAAGGGTGATTTCCTTCCCGGTCGCCGTCAAGTTTGACCAGCCTGCCTTCAGCTGCAAGGACGGGATCCTGGAAATCAGGCTGCCGAAGGAAACGAAAAGCTGTTCCGCTCCTTAACCTCAACCTCCAAATATAAAAGGATATTATAGAGTAATGGCTGATGATAAAACAGAAAAAACAACGGCCAAACCGGCCAATGTCAACCCGGTTGAACTGCCGATACCCGAAGAGCTGCCGGTTCTGCCGCTGAATGATTTTGTCTTTTTCCCGGGCATGGGTTTTCCACTCCAGATTTCCAACGAACATTCCAAGCAGCTGATTGACGACGCCCTGCTGCAGGACCGGCTGATAGCCGTGGTTTCCCATAAAAAGACAGAGGAAAGGGAACCATCCAGGGAACCTGCCGAACACCTCTATTCCATTGGGGTGGCATGCTATATTCACAAACTTATCAAATCCCCTGAAAACGTTTACCAGGTGGTTATGAGTGCGGTCAAAAAGATCAGGATCCTGGAATATACCTCAAAGGACCCGTACCTGAAGGCCAGGGTCGAGGTTATTGAAATGCAGGTGATAGAGGACAAGGAGGTTGAAGCCCATATCCTCAACCTGCGGACGCAGTTCAAAAAACTGGTGACGCTGTCGCAGCTGCCGCCGGAACTCTACATGACGGTCATGTCCATAACCGATCCATTTCACATCGCCTATCTCATTGGTTCCCAGCTGAATCTCTCGGTGGATGAAGAGCAGGCAATTCTTGAGATCGATGAACTCAAGTCCATGCTGCGCAAGGTGGCGGCGGAACTTGCCAAACGCCTGGAAACGGTCGAGATGAGCAACAAGATCCAGAAGGCGGTCAAGGAGGATATGGATGAAAAACAGCGCGAATTTTTTCTGCGCCAGCAGTTGAAGGCCATCCGCAAGGAACTGGGCGAGGATCAAGAGCATGTTGATATCAATGACCTGAAAGAGCGGGTTGCCAAGGCAAAACTGGGGGAGGAACCCCGGAAGGCGGCGGAAAAGGAGCTGGACCGGCTTGCGAAGATTTCCCCGTCTTCACCCGAATACACCGTATCCCGGACGTATCTGGAATGGATCCTGGACCTGCCGTGGGAAATATCCACCAAAGATTCCCTGGACGTTGAAGAGGCCCAGCGCATCCTTGACCAGGATCATTACGGCCTGGAGAAGATCAAGAAGCGGATAATCGAGTTTCTCGCCGTACGCAAACTAAAAAATGACATGCATGGCCCCATTCTCTGTTTTGTCGGACCGCCGGGTGTTGGGAAAACTTCCCTGGGCCAGTCAATCGCCCGTTCCATGGGACGGAAATTCGTCCGCATCTCGCTTGGCGGCGTCCGGGACGAGGCCGAAATCAGGGGGCATCGGAGAACCTATATCGGGGCCCTGCCAGGCCGGATTATTCAGAGCCTGCGCAAGGCCGGTTCCAACAATCCCCTTTTTATGCTGGATGAGATAGACAAACTGGGGATGGACTTCAGGGGCGATCCCTCTTCCGCCCTGCTGGAAGTACTTGATCCGGAGCAGAATTATTCCTTTGCCGATCATTATCTGGAAATCCCCTTTGATCTCTCAAAGATAATGTTCATCACCACGGCGAATATACTCGACACCATCCCCGGACCGCTGCGCGACCGGATGGAAGTAATTGAACTGCCGGGCTATACCGAAGACGAGAAGGTGATGATTGCCAAGGATCATTTGCTGGAAAAACAGCTCGAGGCCCACGGCCTGACCTCCGACGACCTTGAACTGACGGAACCCGCCATCCACGCCGTTATCCGTTCCTATACCCGGGAGGCGGGCGTCCGCAATATTGAAAGGGAGCTGGCTGCAATCTGCCGCGGCGTGGCCAAGGATATCGTTTCCGGGCAAACCGGCAAGACCGTGGTTGACGCCAAGGATCTGCACAAATACCTCGGCCCCATCCGCTTTTTCCCCGAGATCCTGGCCCGAACCTGGGGGCCCGGACTGGCGACCGGGTTGGCCTGGACCCCGGTGGGCGGCGACATCCTCTTTATCGAATCGGCGAAAATGCCGGGCAAAGGAGGGTTGACTCTTACCGGCAAGCTGGGGGACGTGATGAAGGAATCAGCCACCGCGGCAATGACTTACCTCCGGTCCAAGGCTTCCAGGTTTAAAATCAAAGATTCCGTCTTTTCTGAAACAGATACCCATATCCATGTTCCGGAGGGTGCCATTGCCAAGGATGGACCTTCGGCAGGGGTGGCCATGGTGGTTTCGCTCGCTTCGCTTTTTACCGGCCGTACGGTGCACAAGCATTTAGCCATGACCGGTGAAATCACCCTGCGGGGGGATGTTCTGCCGGTCGGCGGCATCAAGGAGAAGGTGATCGCCGCGGTGCGGGCCGGTATAACCGATATTATCCTGCCGCATCTTAATGAAAAGGATGTTATTGAACTTCCGGACAATGTGAAAGAGGGGATCAATTTTCACCTGGTGCAGGGAATCGATGAGGCACTGGAGGTGGCTTTGGAGAAAAAAAAGAAAGCGTGAACGATGGTTGTCCGCTATTTGGTTCATTCGTGAAAAAGTTGAAAGTGGCAATTAAAAAGGGAAAACTTAATAAATAGCAGAGTCATTCCCGCGCAGACGGAGGTCAATCATCAGCAGCCTTGTATGCTGATAATCCAGGTCAAATGCAACATCATGAAAAGACTGGATTGCCATTTTCTCATGAATGACAAAACCCTTATTGTTCGTGGGCGGCGCAGCCATCGGCCTTGATGCTCCGGGCGTTGACAGGTGTGTCTCCGGAACGTGAGATATAGTTTTTTAATACCAGGTGATGCGGGTAGTAGCTTTCCTTTGCCTGCCGCATGCCAGGGATGCCCAGATCCTGTTCCCGGTTGACGTATTCAAAACCTGAAAGCCCATACCTCGCAAACCAGTGATTTATGAGCTGGCCGAGGCCCGGTATATCGTTCATGGCCTTTTCAAAATGCCAGACGGAGGTGCCGGGGTGCAGTTTTTCTGCAATGGCAAAGGCCTGGATTTTGCCGTCGACCCGCACCGCACCGCCAAGAAGTTCCAATTCATTAAAATGGGCAAAGATTTCGGCAATGGCATTGGCTTCATTGCATAACCCGGGGTTACGGTCGCAATCCCGGCTGTCGCACCAGTGTTCCTGCATGGTTTCACATTCGGCAACGAGTTCCGGGGTCATGGGCACGTATTCACAGGTATGGCTGCTGAGACACCGTTTAATATGGTTGCGCTTTTTGGCGTACCGTCGTCCGGCTAGTTCAGCCAGGTCTTTTACCCGGTAGACATAATCAGCATTGTCACGGTCGGGAATTATGGCAAAATCCTGCGCGGCGAGATTCTCTGCATTCGTATCGGGAATGCGGACAGCCCCGATAATGCCGGGGTCGAATGCGGAGAAAACATCCGGAATGCTGATTTTGCCCAGCGGCGGTCCGAAGAGAATGTACGTGCCTTGCGTTCGGGCGGCCTTTACCAGAAAAACCAGCGAGTTGTCGATTTCGGCAAGAAAGACCGGCCTGGAAGGCTGCCAGATAAACAGGTTGGTAAAGGTATGCTCCGAGATCTCAGGCGGATAACCTCGCAGATATTCGGAAACCAGGCTGCGGTCTGCCAGGGTCAAAGGTCGGATGTCAGGCATAATGGTATGTGTCTGTGTTCAAGGGAAAAAATAAATATGAGGCCGGCAGCCATGATAAATTGGTATAAAAATAATACTTTCTCCATAATACATCCAGCCGCAATCCGGTAGTTTTAATTCTGCAACGAATGTATTACTATGACATATTTTTATACTTGTCCCCAATCCGTGCCGAAAAATTGCCGGCAGCCGGTTGAAATCGACGTTTTGCAGTGGTACTGCAGAAAAGATCATTGCCAGGGCAGTAAAGCCGGGTTGCGGATTAAGGATTATTGGGACGAAATGCCGGGATACTTCCGGAGATATTGGAGAAACGTTTTTGAGCTGCAGAGCGGCTGCAGCCGTTCAGTCTGAAAGGCAATGAAGGTTATTTTAGCAAAAAGCGCCGGTTTCTGCATGGGCGTCAGGAGGGCGGTGGAAACGACCCTCGATGTCATCCAGAAAGAGGATACCGGGGTATCCACCTTTGGCCCTTTGATCCATAATCCCCAGGTTCTCAATCTGCTGGAGGAGCGGGGCGTAAAGGTACTGAAGGATATCCCGGCAAAGGAGTCCGGCACGGTTATTATCCGGGCCCACGGCGTGCCGCCGGCACACAAAGAAAGGCTCCGGATGGCCGGCGCCACGGTGAAGGATGCCACCTGTCCCCATGTGGTGAAGGTTCAGGTTATTATCAGGAAATATCTGAAACAGGGATATGGAACGGTAATAATCGGCGACCGCAATCATGCGGAAGTTGAAGGGCTGATGGGTTTTGCCGGCAGTCGGGGCCGGGTTGTAAGCTCCCGGGAGGATGTCAAAAACCTTGATCTCCAACCACCCTATATAATCGTCAGCCAGACAACCCAGGATGAAACAATTTTTGCAGAGCTGAGCCGTATAATCCTGGAGCGGTTTCCCGGGGGCAGGGTTTTTAATACCATTTGCGATGCCACCCATAAACGCCAGGAAGAGGTAAGGACTCTCTGTAATGATATAGAGGCCATGGTCGTGGTCGGCGGTAAAAACAGCGCCAATACGAAGAGGCTGGCCGAGATTGCCGAAGGCATGGGCTGTCCCGTGTTTCTGGTTGAAACCGAAGAGGAACTGGACCTTGACGGCCTGGCAAAATATGAATGTGTCGGGGTGACTGCCGGGGCATCAACCCCGACCTGGATGATCAGCAGGGTTGTAAGGATACTGGAGGCCATGCCCGGCAAGGGTGAGAACAGAACGAAACAGTTCGGCAGCAAACTGCTCTGGCTGATTCTGGCGACCAATATTTATGTGAGTATTGCCGGCGGCGCTCTTGCCTACTCCGCGCAAGTACTGCAGAACAGGAGACCCGAAGCAGTTTTTTTTCTGGTAAGTTTTCTGTATCTGTTTGCCATGCATAATCTCAACCGCTTCGGGGATAGAAAATTACAAAAATTTAATGACCCGCTGCGGGCCCTTTTTTATGAAAAATACCACTGGCCGCTCCTGGTTGTTTCCGCCCTGTCGCTGGCTCTTGCCCTGGTCCTGGTGGTCGAACACGGCCTGAAGCCGTTCCTGCTCCTGGCGGGCATGAGTATTTTCGGCATTTTCTATTCGGTGCGGGTTATCCCAAGATCGCTGGTCGCTGATATCAGGGTGCGGGGCCTGAAAGAGATCCCCGGCTCCAAGACCTTCCTGGTGGCTGTGGCCTGGGCTTTTGTCACAACCCTGATTCCGGCCTGGGGCAACTCCCGCAGCCCGGACCTGATGACCCTGACGGTTCTGTTTTTTGTCCTCCTCCTGGTTTTTGTCAGAAGTGCCCTGTTTGATGTTTTTGAAGTCCAGGGAGACAGGATTGTCGGCAAGGAAACGCTGCCTGTCTGCATCGGAGAAAAGAAAACGCTCTTTATTCTGCACCTTCTGATGGGAGTGCTGGTGGTCATGCTGATTGTCATGCCCCTGTTTAACCTCATGTCAGGGGTGGGATTCTGGCTGCTGCCGGGAATATTCTATATTTTCGGTTTAACCCGGCTGTACTCCAGCGGTCGAATAAGTCGGGGGGCCAGGCTGGAATTTTACCTGGAATCGGTTTTTTACCTGCTTGCCGGTCTCAGCTGGCTGGGGTTGTTCTTCAGACCGTAACCGGCAGAGATTGTAAACAGGTTGAGGTCCGGGTTTGCAAATGATACTGTAATCGGCATTCGATTTGTGTTGCTTTAACGGCGCCGACCTCTACCCTGGCCGGTCATACTCCATTGCCGCCTCGACTCAAGATGGAGAAAGGAGGCGCCGGCATCATCATGAATGTCCGCAATTAGCGGAAATCGGACATAACTTTACTTGGAGAAACCGATGTTGGGATGGTTTAAAAAGAAACAGGACACCGAGCAGGAAGATGGGCCCGAATCTGCCGGGGTCCTGTCGGAAGAGAATCAGGACGGGGAAGAGGCCGCGGCGCCACGTATTTCCGGCGATCATGAAGGTCCGGGCGAACCGCTGAACGATGCGGCTCAACCTTCTGGAGAGGACCAGCAGCAGGAGAGCCGGAAGGGGTTGTTCCAGCGGTTGCAGGAGAGGCTGGCCAAGACGCGCGATACCCTGGTCAACAGGGTTGATGACTTGTTCCTTGGCAAAAAGGAAATTGATGCCGAACTTCTGGATGATCTGGAGGAAATTTTAATTACCGCAGATCTCGGAGTCAATACCACCCTGGATCTTCTGGAGGAAATACGCAGCAAGGTGTCGCGGCAGGAACTCAAGGATCCCCAGGCTTTGAAACTTGCCCTGAAAGAAAGAATTCTTACCTTTTTTGCGGACGATGAAACAGCGGCGATGCAGATTCCCGCCTCCGGTCCCTTTGTCATGATGGTGGTGGGGGTCAACGGGGTCGGCAAGACGACCACCATCGGCAAGATAGCCTACAAGTTCGCCCGTTCCGGCCACAGGGTCCTGCTGGTGGCGGCGGATACTTTCCGGGCGGCAGCCATCGAGCAGCTGAAGGTATGGGGGGATCGCGTCGGAGCGGAGGTGATTGCCAAAGAGCAGGGCGTGGATCCTTCCGCGGTTATCTATGACGGCCTGGATTATGCTTTTTCCGGGAATTTTGATGTCATAATCATTGACACCGCCGGCCGGCTCCATACCAAGGTGAACCTGATGGAAGAGCTGAAAAAGATCAAGCGGGTAATTAACAAGAAGATCGAGGGCGCTCCCCATGAAATTATGCTTATCCTCGATGCCACCACTGGCCAGAACAGTATTTCCCAGGCCAAGCTTTTCAACGAGGCGGTTGGTCTCACCGGTCTGACCCTGACAAAACTGGATGGTACTGCCAAGGGAGGCATCGTGGTTAATATTTCCCATGATTTTAACATCCCGATCAGATATATCGGCATTGGCGAAAAAATCGAGGACCTGCGCGACTTCGATCCCCGGGAATTTATCGATGCCCTTTTTGTCGATGATTCCCGGCAGATTACCCCGACACGATAGGCTCATGGATTTGCCAATGAAATATTACCTTAGGCTAAGGCTCTCCGGTACGGAAAATTCCTTGAAACCAGTTGACTTTACCGTGGTTACCGACGCACTGCCGAAAAAACAAACAGAAAAACTCTCAGCATAAAAGGTAGATATAGGATGCAATACAGACGACATGAACAGCCGGGCTGCGGGGGCTGCCTTCTTATCCTGATTCTGCTGACCCTGATCTCAGGCGGCTTTCCCCTGTTGTTTGAGTTTCTCGGCATGCTGGTTTTTATCCTGCTCTTTCTGTTGCTCAGCGGCATTGGGGCCTTCTTGGCCTTTACCTATTATGTCAGGCGGCAGATCAGTGCCTATGAGAAATCCCAGACCGAAACCCATAACACCTTTGTCCATCTGCTGGTCAACATCCTGGTCAAGATAGCCCAGGCGGACGGCAGGGTGACCCGGGATGAAGTCAAAACAATCCGGCATTTTTTCCAGTACAACCTGCGTTATTCGCAGAATCAGCTTTTCTGGATAAAAGAACTTATCAAGGAAGCCATGGATTCCACGGCCAGTCTTGATTCCCTGCTGCAGGAATTCAGGGAGAAATTCGCCTATGAACCCAGGCTGATACTGCTGGAGCTCATCTACCAGGTGCTCTACACCAATGAAACGGTATCGCGCCAGGATCTGCAGCTGGCGGAAAATATCGGCAATTATTTAAACATTTCCGCCTATGATCAACGGTCCATTGCGGCAAAATACAGAACCGGGTTCAGGACCGCCGCCCGGACGGAAGAATTTACCGAGGAGAAATATTTTGCCATTCTCGGCCTGGCGCCTGGCGCCGACTTTGCTGAAATCAAGGCGGCCTACCGCAAGCTGAGCATGCAGTATCATCCGGACAAGGTTGAACATCTCGGTGAGGAATTTAAAAAAGTTGCTGAAGAAAAAATGAAAGAGATCAATAATGCCTATGCCTTTCTGAAGGGAAAATACGGGCAATAATATAATAAAAATGCAGCTGCAGTTGGAAATGAACGGCAATCCGGACCATAATATTTTATCACGTAATTGAATATTCCGGGAAAGATGATTTCCTTCGCTGGTGAACAATTTACTGAATTCTACGATTCGCTCCGCTGAATTACAAAACTCGCCGCCTGCAACGGCTCAGACATGCTGTAATTCTGCACTCCGCGAACCTTTGAATTCTGACTAAATTGTTCAAATGCTCCTCAATCATCTTCCCGCCCGTGTTTGACGACCCGATATTGAACTGATAAAGGCAAGGTATAATTGAAATAAAAAAATAAGTTACCGGATTGGAAATAAACCTGAAATTATTGGAGGGAGAAAATGGCCATTTCAACAAAAATGAATGAGTTTGCCAGGAGTGCTTCCTGGATCCGCAAGATGTTTGAAGAGGGTGCCCGGTTGAAGGCGGAATTCGGCGCCTCCAATGTTTTTGACTTCAGCCTCGGCAACCCGGATCTGCCCCCGCCGCCGGAGTTTCAGCAGACCTTGCTGCAGCTGGCCCAACAGGACAGCCCCGGCTCCCATGCCTACATGCCCAACGGCGGCTACCCCTTTGTCCGGGAGGCGGTGGCGGCCCGCATTTCAAGCGAGCAGGGCGTGACCCTTACGGCCAATGAAGTGCTGATGACCTGCGGTGCCGCCGGCGGGCTCAACGTCACCCTGAAGGCCCTGCTTGATCCGGGTGATGAGGTAATTATCCTGGCGCCGTTTTTTGTCGAGTATAAATTCTATGTTGACAACCACGGGGGAATAAGCAGGGTTGTCAACACCGACGGAGACTTTGATCTGGATCTCGATGCAATTGCGGCCGCGGTTAACAATAAAACCAAGGCAATAATCATCAACAGCCCCAATAACCCGACGGGGCAGATCTATTCGCAGGAATCCCTGGCGAAACTGGCCGGGGTCATGGAAGATGCGGCCCGGAAATATGCGGGGCCGATCTTTCTCATCGCCGATGAACCCTACAGAAAAATAGTGTTTGATAATAATATAGTGCCGAGCATCATGCAGGCCTATGAAAACAGCATTGTGGTTTCCTCCTATTCAAAGGACCTGTCGCTGCCGGGTGAAAGAATCGGCTATATAGCCGTGCATCCGCAAATTGCCGAAAAAATTCCCCTGATCGATGCCATGACCCTGGCCAACCGCATTCTGGGGTTTGTCAATGCCCCGGCCCTGATGCAGCGGGTTGTGGCCCAACTGCAGGGAGCCACCGTTGATAACAGCATTTACACGAGACGGCGGGAAAAATTCTGTAAAATTCTTGCCGATGCAGGCTATACATTCATGCCGCCCAAAGGGGCCTTCTACGTCTTCCCCCAATCTCCCATAGCTGATGATGCGGAGTTTGTCGGCCGGCTCCAGGAGCAGAAGATCCTGGCCGTGCCCGGCAGAGGTTTCGGAACCCCGGGCTACTTCAGGCTGGCTTTCTGCGTTGATGATGGGGTTATCGAACGGTCGGCGGAGGCTTTTCAGAAGGCGATGAACGGCGGCGGATAAGGCTTTAGCAGCCGGCATTTTTGCTGATAAAGTCGCAGAGCTCGCAGGCCATGGTTTCGATCAGCTCGGCATCTTCACCTTCCACCATGACCCGGATTACCGGCTCGGTTCCGGACGGACGCACCAGAATGCGTCCGGAGGCGCCGAGACTTTTTTCCAGTACGGCAATTTTTTCAGTAAATCCGGATATCTGCTCCACGGCAACCTTTTTTTTCGTCCGGACATTTTTCAGCACCTGCGGAAAGGGCTCCATTATCCCGGTCATTTCGGAGAGGGGGAGCTCTTTTTTCTTCATGGCGATAAGGAGCTGGAGGGCGCCCAGTATGCCGTCGCCGGTGGTGTTATGACGGAGAAAGATGAGATGCCCGGACTGTTCGCCGCCGAAATTGTAAGCGTTGCGCCGCATTTCCTCCACCACATAACGGTCGCCGACCTGGGTCCGGATGAGTTTTCCTCCCAGACGCTGCATGGCATGTTCCAAACCGATGTTGCTCATAACGGTTGTCACCAGTGTATTCTGCGCAAGTTTTTGGCGCTGGAGCATTTCGGCGGCGCATATAGCCATTATCTGGTCGCCGTCGACAACGGTACCCTTTTCGTCGGCCACGATAAGCCGGTCGCCGTCTCCATCAAGGGCTATGCCGAGGTCGGCGCCTTCGCTGCGGACCAGTTCGGCCATGACTTCGGGATGAAGGGCGCCGCATTGGTGATTTATATTCTTGCCGTCCGGATTTATCCCGATACTGGTGACCTTGGCCCCCAGCTCCTCGAAAACATGGGGCGCCACCCCATAGGTGGCCCCATGGGCACAGTCCAGCACAATATGGATGCCGTCCAGAGTGTACCGGTTCGGAAAGGTATTTTTCAGGAAAACGATATAGCGGCCCTTGGCATCATCAATACGGGCCGCCTTGCCGACCTCTTCCGCCACCGGGCGCAGGGAGTCCATTTTTTGGAAAAAATGAGATCCTCAATTATGGCCTCTTCTTCATCCGGCAGTTTAAATCCGATAGGGAAAATATCTTGATGCCGTTATCCTGGAAGGGGTTGTGGGAGGCGGAAATAACAACGCCGGCATCGGCACGCATGATGGTCGTAATAAAGGCGATGCCGGGAGTCGGCAGTGGACCGACCAGGAGCACATTAACCCCCATGGAACAGATGCCCGAAGCCAGGGCGTTCTCGATCATATAGCCGGATAATCGGGTATCCTTGCCGATTACTATCCGCGGGTTATGTTCCTTGTCCGGCACCTGCTCCTTGACCAGATAAGGCGATGGCCCGGCCGAGCTGCATGGCTATTTCGGTGGTCATGGGATAGGTGTTGGCAATGCCCCGCACCCCGTCTGTGCCGAAAAGTTTTCTCATGGCTTGATCTTGAGTGTTTTGGTTTTAATGATCTGCAGGGAAACATTTTCCGGTTCCATGGACAGAATGTTGGCCTCGGGTGGAGATTCGAGGTGGATTCCCAGGTTCTGGCTCCCTGCCTGCAGGGTTTCCGGAGTAACACTGGCGTGGAAAAGATCCCTGATGTTGTCTGTTGAATTGATCATGGTCATGGGAAGTTCCGCGGTAACGCTGACCGTCGGCGGCAGCAGCCGGTAAATGGTTTGTTTCTGGGGGTCCTCCATCCGTATCAAATTCTATCGGGATGTTGACGAATTCCATTTCCCTTTTCAGTTCAACAACATTCAACCGGACAGCGACCACCGGTTCGCCGATCAGGTCGGCTATTGCAGGTTTCAGGGCCAATGAAACCTGTTTCACGGTAGCCTGTTTCAGGCCGCTGATGTCAATGGGATTGGTATTCAGACTCTCTTCCTGGGCCAGGATCGACTGCGGCCCGCTTATTTCCAGGGTCGGCGGGTCCGCCGTCACCGACTCCAGCCGGTAATCATTGTCAACCCGGCCGACCAGCAGGGGCTTGATCGGCAGTTCTTTCTGAATCAACCGGTCAAGGAGTAGGGTAATGGTTGGCGGCTGCACCCGCAGTATGTTTAAGCCGCGGGGCAGTGAAATGGAAGCAGGATGATTCTGGATGACAACGGTACCGGGTTCCGCCTTTGACAGATCAATTGTCCGGCTGATATGCTGCGAGGTTATGCCGCGGATAAGGCTGCGCTGCCCGCTCACCGTGACCTCCAGCTGTTTTTTGAACTGATTGGAAATAACCAGATCGCGCGGCAGGTTGACAATTTCCACCGGGATGGTGACGTTCATATCCACCTTGTCCTCACCGACCACGAAATACCAGAGAAACATGGCGAAAAGCAGGGAGAGCAGCTTCAGGACCCAGTTTTTCGGCCGCGGAAAGGAATAGAAATTGTCAATTATTTGGCGAACCAGTTTTTCCATAGATGGGGCTGATAATCCTTGGGAATAAAAATTTCTTCAAGTTTATGCAACAGAGTCGTTTCATCGGAAACCGTGGTAATGGAGCCGTGCTGGACCAGGGAGATTTCCTGGGTTTCTTCGGAAACTACGACGATAACGGCATCGGTTTCCTCGGAAAGTCCGATGGCGGCCCGGTGCCTGGTGCCATAGCGCTTGTTGATATATGGGTTCTTGGTCAGCGGCAGGAGGCAGCCGGCGGTCTGGATACGGTTGTTATTAATAATGACACCGCCGTCGTGCAGGGGCGAGGAGGGAAGAAACAGGCTTACCAGCAGTTCCTTGGTCAGTTTTGCGTCCACCTTATGGCCGGACTCAATATAATCCCGCAGACCGGTTTCCCGTTCAATGACGATAAGGCCGCCGATTCGTCGCCGGGCAAGATAGCGGGCGGCGGCCACCACGACCTGAATGGTATTTTGCACGGAATCGTATAGGTTTTGGAGAACGGTGTTTTGCCGACCTGGGTGAGGGCCCGCCTGATATCGCCCTGAAAAACGATGATGATGATAAGAAAAATTGAACTTAAGAGGGTGCGCAGCAGCCAGTACAGGGTAAGCAGTTCCAGCTCCCGGGCGCCGAAATAAATTACGATGAGGACTGCGATGCCGATCAGCATCTGGGCGGCTCTGGTCCCCCGGATGAGCAGGATGGTGCGGTAGATGATGAATGATACCAGGAAGATATCGAGTATATCCTGCCAGCGTAAAAATTTTATTACATCACCCATGGGATTTCACTGAACTGCTACAGCATGATATGCGGATTTTTATGAGAGAATTTTTGTCTCCATCGCAAAAAAAATGATGCGAACCGGTTTTTCGCCTGTAACTTATTGATATTATTAGGATACGGTGCCTGCCCTGAACCTTTTTGAACGGTTCAATTTTGTACGTTGACGCAATATGTCATACATATAAGACAGTTATCAATACCAATTAAAACAACTTATTAGGAAATTTTACAAGAGAAGAAAAAATTTTTTCAAAAAAAATCATTATATTTCCCGGTCTTGTGTATTGTCCCTCCCAAACTGTGTGGTAAAATGGAAATTTTGCAGCGGTGGCAATCAGCACGGATAACAGCAGATAAACGTCCCTATGCCCGGGCGGGCTTTTGACGGAAAACAGTTCAGGAGGAAAGAGCATGCTTTATGATTTAATCCGGAAAACCAGAAGTTTCAGACGTTTTAAGGAGGATGCGGCCATTGATATTGAAACCTTGAGAGATCTCGTTGATCTGGCTCGACTCGGCGGATCCGCCGCCAATCGCCAGCCGTTGCAATATGTGATTGTCAATGGACCGGTAACCAATGCCAAAATATTTTCCCATCTCGGCTGGGCGGGCTATTTAATGGATTGGCCCGGACCCCGGGAAGGCGAGCGGCCTGCAGCCTATATCGTCTGCCTGCTTGACACCCGCGTCAGCCACAAAGCCGACTGCGATCTTGGTATCGCCACCCAGAATCTGCTGCTGGGTGGTGCTGAAAAAGGGCTCGGCGGCTGCCGCATCGAATCGTTGTCTCCCGGTCTGCGGGATGAACTGGGCCTCGATGATCATCTGCAGGTCCTGCAGGTTATAGCACTGGGCAAGCCGGCGGAAACGGTCATGCTTGAAGCACTGAAACCGGAAGGTGATATAAAGTACTGGCGCGATGATGACGGGGTGCACCATGTGCCGAAGCGTGGGCTGGATGAGATTATAGCCGGGGAATTTACCTCCTGAACCTCATATTGCTTCACCCCAGAGACCTGCCGCCAACCCCGAAGATCTTTTGATCTTGCGCTGCACGGCAGATAAAAATATTTCCTTTCGGCCCCAGATGTCGACCTTTTTCCGGGCCCTGGTTATGGCGGTATAGAGCAGCTCCCTGGTCAGGAGCGGCGAGTCCCGGTCCGGCAGGATGAGCAGTATCCGGTTAAATTCAGAGCCCTGACTCTTATGCACGGTCATGGCAAAAACTGTTTCATGGCCGGGGAGCAGGGATGGGGCGATATCCCGGAGCATGTTGTCGCGGGTCCGGAAAAAAGCACGCAGAGACTGATTATTTTCCGGGTCCGGCAGCAGGATGCCGACATCGCCGTTGAATAACTGCAAATTGTAATCATTGCGGGTCACCATAACCGGGCGAAAACGCAGGGAAATTCCTTCGTGCCGGGACAAAGCCGCTAAATTTTCGGGCAATCCGGCTTGAAACTGCGGCCCGATCTGCCGGGCGAAAATATCATTTATCCTCTCCATGCCGAATGGTCCGCTCCGCAGGGCGCAGAGTATGCGAAGATCGTCCAGCAGGGCGAAACAGGAATCCGGTTCCGGCGCCTGCTGCATGGCGGCGTATAGGGAGAAGTACGGCGATTCCCGGAGTTTTCCGCCAAGTTCTGCGGCCCGGGGAATTTTCGACCAGGTTATGGAGTCATCCCGGGTCTGCCGGAGCACGGCGAGCGCTCCGTCGCCGTCACCCAAACGTACAGCCCTGCTGAGCCGGGCAATGGAGCTTTCCGGGCTGAAGCGGTGGCTTTGTACCAGCTCAACAAAAGAATCCCGGAGAGAGGAGGAAGAATTTTTTGCGCCGGCAGGTGGAGCGGCTGCCAGGGAATTGCCGGTAAGTTCGGCGCTGAGCCGGCAGAATGCAGGGGAAAAATCCGTCATGGCATCTGCTGCAGGGCAGATGTCACCGAGAACGGACCCGGGCTGCACCGAGGCCAACTGATGCCGGTCGCCGAGGAGAATAAGCCGGGCCGCTGCCGGGACCGCCTGCATGAGTTTTGCCAGCAGGGGCAGGTCGACCATGGAAACTTCATCAATAACAATTATATCCGCCGCAAGGGGATTATCTGCATTGTGCCGGAAATACGGGGAATCCGGGATGTAGCCGAGCATGCGGTGCAGGGTCGTGGCCTGCAGGGGCTCACCGTTGTTCCGGAACAGGTTGGCAGCGGCAATGGCCTGCTGCAGTCGGGAAGCAGCCTTCCCGGTAGGCGCTCCCAGGAGAATGCGCGGCTGTTTGCCAGCGCTGTACTGTTTTTGCAGAAGGGCAAGAATTTTGGCTACGGTGGTGGTTTTTCCGGTGCCGGGGCCGCCGCTGATGACACTGAACAACCGCGTGGCGGCGGCAAGAGCGGCAACCTGCTGCCAGTCAACCTCTCCGCCCGGCCGGGCCGGAAACAGTTTCTGCAGGTCGGTGCCGAGCCTGGGAAGGTTGAGGTCGCCGAAAAAGGGAACCCCCCTCTGCCGGATAAATTGGATAATGGTCTTTTCGTATTGCCAGTATCGGCGCAGATAAAGCCTGTTGCCGGCGTCAAGAACAAGGGGGGTGGCGCCTTCTTCGTCGGTGCCGACCACCCCGCTGTCCATGAGTTGTTCCTTCCAGCCAGGAAGGGACGGGCAGATAAGGCTTGCCGCGGCAATGTTCCCGGAATTCGTATACAGAGGCTTTCCGGCGTATTCAGCCAGATCCAGACAGATATTGCCCGCACCTGTCTTGCGGCTCACCAGGGCTGCGGCCAGGGCTGCGGCCGGGCCGTGTTTTTTTGCCAGCCTTGCCATGAACAGGGCAAAGTGATGGTCCAGGCCGGAAAACAGCTCCGGATCGGTCAGTATGTCCGTAAGTTCCGGCAATGTCGGTGCAATATCCATGGATGACAGATACGTTTTGCTGCCGGTTTCAGGCGATGGGTCCGGCAGGTAATAGTGTGCGCAGCCTTTCTATTGTCGGAAGATCCGGGAGGTCATGGTAAATGCCGTAACCGGGGCCGAGATTTTCGCGCACCCCACGCAAAAACACATAAAATGCCCCGCCGAAATGATTTTCATATTGATAGCCGGGCAGACGTCTTTCCAGGTAAAGGTGCAGGGCCAGACAATAAATATGATACTGCAGAAAATAAAATCCCGAAAGAATCGAATCGATTAATTTGTCCCGGCGGTAGTTTTCAATGTCCGAACCCAGGTAATTGGATTTCCAATCCACCAGGTAGTATCTGCCGTCAAACTCGAAAACAAGGTCAATAAAGCCCCGCATGAAGCCCCGGGAAGGGGCAAAGGTCAGGCTGTCAAGCTGTTGCTCCAGCATGGGCGCGGTTGCGTCTGCAGATCCCGGCAGGCTGATCGGGTTGAAAAGAAGTTTAACCACATCCGGTGTCACCCGGGAGAGAGGAAAGTAGAATTCCAGTTCATGCAGGCAGTTTGTCCGGGATATGTTGGAAAATTTCAGTTCGGGAATATGATTATGCAGTCGGACGCATCCCAGGTTTGCCAGCATTTCCGCCACCACAATATTCCACTCTGTTTCAAAACCAAAGTGCTGCAGCTTCTCGTCAATAAGCTCCGGGGCCACCGGCGCCTGCCGGCTGAAATCAGCCTGCTCCAGGAGTTCATGCAGAAATGTGCCGGGCCCGGAGCCGTGCGGGAAGGAAAATATGTCACGGATAACATTTTTCTGTTCCGCCGGCGTGACTGATACGGCTGGTTCGGCCGGAAATTCATCCCGGTCGGGAAGCAATTTCCGGAGGACCTGGCTCGCATCGGTCAGGGTTGATGAACCGGTGATAAGAGAGGAAAAGCTGCTTATTTTCCAATCCCGGGCAATGTCACCGTTAAATTTCAGCGGGCGGAGGGCTATGGACTTCTCTTTACTCTCCGGCAGGCACGGTGGTGGTGTTTCCGGGGTTGCCGATATCCTGACCGAGCCCTGGGCCGCAGCGCTCAGTTCTTGCAGGTCAACAAGAATTTCCTGATCCGAGAGCCCGGAAAACCTGGCCGCAGTTCTTTGCATGAGACTTAGGATGGATTCGGTGGCAGGTGTGGATCCCGCCTGGCCACCAGAACCTTGATGCAGAAGATAGGCCGGGGCAGAGGTTTCAGCGCCGTTTATCGGCCCCCAGGCAAGATAACACCGATGCACGGCCCTGGTAAGGGCAACATAGAGAATCCGGAGATTTTCCGCCATTTCCTCCTGCAGTGCCTCCTGCAAGTGTGTCTCCAGCCGGGGGGAGCCGGCGTCGAAGAGCAGCTCGGTTTTTTGGCCGGCCTGCTGCCGGTGGAAAAGGCATCCATTCACGGCATCCGTCCGCAGGCCATTCCAGGCAAAGGGGCAGAAAACTACAGGATACTCCAGACCTTTTGCCTTGTGAATGGTGACGATTTTCACCCTGCCCTCGTCACTTTCCAGACGCAGCTGGTGTTCAATGTTTTTATCCCGGTCAGCCGCCCGCCGGTCCTGCAAATATTCCAGCAGGGCCGTCATGTTCAGTCCCCGGTTCTCCGCCTCCTGGTGGAGGATTTCCGCCAGGTGCAGGATATTGGTCAGGCTCCGTTCCCCGTTTTCAGCGGCAAGCAGCCTTTGGCGCACCAGGTTTTCCCGCATGACCGTCCAGAACATCCGGATAAAACCATACCGTTTCCATAGCGCATGATAGGTTCGGAATTTTGTCAGCCAGTATTCGATAATTGTTTCATTTTCAGGGCTGTTTGCCTGCAGCAGATTGATATCTGCCGCCGGCAGGCCGATGAAACGGGTGGTGAGCCCGGTTTTTACCGCAGGAAGACGGTTCGGCATTGCAATGGCGCCCAGCAGAAGCGACATCTCCTCTGCTTCCCCGGCAGCAAATAAATCGTCGCCGCTGTGCAGGACGCTGGTTACATGCATGGCGGTCAAAGCCTGCTGCATTTTTCCGGCTTCATCATTGGTGCGGACCAGGATGGCCATATCTCCGGGTAAAAGTTTCCTGCCGTTGATCCTGACCCTGTTTTCTGCTGCAAGACGAAGCAGGCGGCAAATTTCGGCCGTTACCATGGATATGATGCGGCTGCGGGCTGCGCTTTTGGTTATTTTGGGATCCGCGGACCGGGAAGATGATGCATCATCGCTTGCCGCCATGGTTCGGTTCAGATACCAGAGGATGAACGGCTCCTCCCGCCGGTCGTCTATGGTGAGGTATTCTCGTTCACGTTTCTGTGCAGCAGCCACCGGGTGAAATGATATGGCATCAAAGATAAACGATTTTTCCGCCCGGCAGAATACGGTATTGATTGCCTTGACCAACTCCGGGGTGGAACGGTGGTTGACGCCCAGGGTATGATGGGCGAACGGCGATGCGGCAGCTGCGTCCATATAGGTAAAAATATCGGCGCCGCGGAAGCTGTATATTGCCTGCTTGGGATCACCGATCAGGAAAAGCAGGGATCGTTCGTGGTAGATTGCTTTAAAGATTTCAAACTGCAGTGGATCGGTATCCTGGAACTCGTCGATGAGGGCGGCGGGATATTTTTTGGCTATCGCCCGGGCCAATGAAGATCCTCCCGGGCCGGAAAGCGCCCCATGCAGTTTCTGCAGAAGATCGTCAAAGGAGAAAACATTGTCCCTGGCCTTGCGCCGGGACAATTCATGTCGAAAGGAGTCGAGCAGTCTTTTTTTCAGGGCAAGCAGACATCGGTCATACTGGACCTGCAGGGTGTCCCTGATCCGGACAAGATTGTCGCAGAGTTCATGAAACGGCAGAACATTGGCTGTTTCTTTCGTTTTTGTGCCGGAACTTATTCTGCTGCCGGTAATGAGATGAAACCGGTCAAAAAGATGCGGCTCCGGAATGCAGCGGGCCGCCATGTCATCCATGCGGCTGATAAGAACCGGCATGAATGCTTTCCGGTAGATATTGCGGTTAAAAGCCGGGGAATAAAGGAGGTCGCGGCTGACTGCATCGCGGGCCGCCGGCCATTCCCGGCAGACATCCAGGTAAGCTGCGGTAAATTCTGCTTCAGTGTCGGAAAGATGTGAACAGCCCGTCTTGAAATCAATGTCGGGGATGAATTGTAAAAACGGGTGGGGAATCAGGGGGCGGAGAAAATCATGCAGCCCGTCAGGGGAGAGCCGGTCAATGGCATACCGGCTGAAGAGGCTGGAGTTCTGAAAGAAATTACGGCGCCAGAAGTCCTCGATAATTTCCTTGAAGAGATAGCTGTCGTCGGCAATAAGTTCCGTGTCAAAAAGGGTATTGCTCTCAAAACTGTGTTCCAGGAGCATCCGCTGACAAAACCCGTGAATGGTATATATGGCGGCTTCATCGAAAGCGCGCAATGCCTCGGAGAGGAGGGATGCCGCTTTTTTTTCATCCTTGATCCCGGCAAGATACTCCTGCAGGAAAGGGTCGTTCCCGGGATTGCCGCCGACACCATCGAGGGCCTGCCGCAGTTTCTGCCGGACCCGGTCCCGCAGATCTTCGGTGGCAGCCTCGGTGTAGGTGACAACCAGTATCTGCTCTATGGTTAATTCCTTTTCAAGGATGAGCCGCAGCACCAGGCCGCAGATGGTATAGGTCTTGCCGGTGCCCGCACTTGCATCAATGAGGTTGAAGCCCTCAAGAGGGCTGCGAACAAGATCAAAGGTGTTCGGCCGGCTTGAGCGGCAGGTGTTTGCGGGCATGGTAATGACAGTTACAGAACAGTATTCGGTTCTCATCCTGAAAGTCCTGGTTTTTCCGGATGAAAAGTTCAGGTTGCGTGTACCTTATATACGCCAGGCAACCGTGATGCTGCAACCCCAAAACCGATAACCGCTGCAGCTCCCGGAATCCCTCACGGAAAATGAGCAGTTTACAAAATGAATGTAATAATACAGGCCCGTTTTACGCAGAAAGCATTTTTGGGTCATAAGGGGGTTGAAAGCTCGGCAGTTGAAAGTCGTTTTTGCTTCTTTTTTCTATTTAGGGTAAAAAGAAAAGTTGCTGTAAAAAATGAAGTGATTATAAGAATAAATATGGATGTATACTGCAGGAAGACCATTTGGGACAACTTTTCCGCGGTGGAATCCTGCGCCGGTCTCAGTGCCGGCGAGTGAATTTTAGTCATCGGCCCAGTCCCCTTATAAACAGAATAACCCGGATTAATGCTTTATGAAAATATTTAAGAATGGAATCCTTTTTGCCCTTGCCTGCAGTTTTGCCTTGAGCATGCATGCTGCGGTCTATGCTCAGACTGCAGACCAGAACTCCGAACCGTTAAATGCGGCTCTCACCCCTACAAAAGAGCAGAAAATAATTAATGTCGATATCGTCGATGAACTCAAATCCCGGCATTATTTGAAAGTTCGGCTGGATGACCAGCTGTCCGCCAAAGTCCTGAAGCGGTACCTGGATGAACTGGATCCGACTCACAGTTACTTCTATGCCGACGATGTCAAGGAGTTTGAAAGCAAATATCGGTACAAGATCGATGATGCCCTGGAAAGGGGTGATCTGAAACCCGCGTATGCTATTTTCAACCTCTATGAGAAGCGGGTTGATGAACGGCTCAAATACCTGATCGCCCGGGTTGAGAAGGGCTTTGACGATATGGATTTCAATATTGAAGAAACCTTGCAGGTTGATCGCAAAGACCTGCCGTGGCCGGATTCGGAAGCGGCAATGAATGAGTTGTGGCGTAAACGGCTGAAAAATAATGTGCTCAGTCTGAAGCTGGCCGACAAGTCACTTACGGACATCCAGGAAACACTTCTGCGCCGTTTTCGGAATCAGCTGAACCGGGTGCAGCAGAACAGCAGCGATGACGCCTTTGATTTTTACATAAACGCTCTGGCACTGTCGACAGATCCGCATACCCAGTATTTTTCGCCGCACCGCACCGAGAACTTTAACATTAATATGAGCCTGTCCCTGGAAGGTATAGGTGCGGTTCTGCAGAGTGATGATGAATACACCAAAATTGTCCGGTTGATCCCGGGAGGACCGGCCGAACGCTCAAAACTGCTCAAGGCCGCGGATCGCATCGTTGGCGTTGCCCAGGGTGAAGATGGAGAGATGCAGGACATCATTGGCTGGCGTCTGGACGAAGTGGTGAATAAAATCCGGGGTCCCAAGGGAACGCTGGTGCGTCTGGAAATCATTCCCGCTGATGCGGCGGATTCGCAGCAGACCAAAGTCATCAATATTACCCGCGACAAGGTGAAACTCGAGGAGCAGGCGGCCAAGAAACAGGTTATTGAAGTAAAGCGGGGCGCCACGGTGTTTAAAATAGGCATAATTGATGTTCCGACATTCTATGCCGACTTCAAGGGGATGAATGCCGGGGTGCTGGACTACAAGAGCACTACCAAGGATGTCCAGAAACTGATTGCCGAGCTGCAGCAGGAAGGAATAGACGGCCTGATCATCGACCTGCGCGACAATGGCGGCGGCTCCCTGCAGGAGGCCAACAGTCTCGTCGGGCTTTTTATCGGCCTGGGGCCCACGGTTCAGGTTCGCAATGCCAACGGCAGAATTGATATTATCAGGGACCGGGATCCGCGGCTGGTCTATTCAGGTCCGCTGGCGGTTCTGGTTAACCGGATGAGCGCCTCGGCATCGGAAATTTTTGCCGGTGCGATTCAGGATTACAACCGGGGAATTATAATCGGCGAAGATACGTTCGGCAAAGGCACGGTACAATCGCTGCTGCCACTTCCCAAAGGCGAACTGAAGGCAACCACTGCAAAGTATTACCGCATTTCAGGCATAAGCACCCAGCATAAAGGTGTGGTTCCCGATCTCTACTATCCGAGCTTCTACAGCTTTGACAATATCGGCGAAAGCTCTTTGCCGGAAGCACTGCCCTGGGATAAGATCAACTCCATTCCGTACCAGACCTATTACAATATGGATGACATTGTTCCGGTCCTCAAGCGTCTGCATAACGCCAGGAACAGCAAGAGCCTGGACTATCAGTATGTCCTGGACCGGCGCAAGCGCAATGAAATGATGACCGGGAAAAAGGAAATCTCGCTGTCTGAGAAGACAAGAATAAAAGAGCGGGAAGAAGCGGATAAGTGGCGCCTGGATCTGGAAAACACCCTGCGCTTGAGCAAGGGTGAGCCGTCCGTGGCAAAAATTTCCGATCTGCATGAGGAAGAGGGACTGGATCCCCACAGTGCCAAGGTAGACGTAAAAAACCCGGAAGTGCTCGAGGCCGGAGAGGTAGTTGTTGACTTTATCGAGTTGCTGGAAAAGAAAACCGCCGCCCAGTAGCAAAGCGGCGTAGAACGGCTACTGCTTCTGCAGGGCCTTGTCCATTTGCTCCAACCGGTCATCGCCGAGGTTCTGGGTGGCGCGGGCCTTATCCATCGGGGTGCGTATTTTCTTTTCTATGGTCTCTGCGGCCTGGTCGGTCATCTTCTCTATCCGCCCCTTTTCGACGGTCTGCTGTTCATCCTGTTTGGAACACCCGCCAGGCAGAATAATCAAAGCGCAGAACGCTGCAGCGGCTAAAAAATAATAGAAGGTTTTTTTTGGCATAATTTTTTCCGGCAGCCGGGTCATGGGTGGTGCCGGCTGCATCATCGATTTCGGGTTTAGCTCCAGGATCGGTAGAAATAAGGATTGAGCCTGGGAATTATTTTTTCTTTTCCTTAACGGCAGTTTTCTTTGCAGCCCCTTTTTTTGTTGTCTTTTTCGATGCTGTTTTGGCAGCGGTCTTCTTTGCCGGGGCCTTTTTTGAAGCCGACTTGGCGGCTGCTTTCTTGGGTTGTTTCTTTTTGGGCGCCGATTTCTTTATTGTCGCCGTTGTTCTTGTCTCCTCCTTGATGAACAGGTCGGTTGACAGGTAGCGCTCTCCGGTCGAAGGCAGAACCACGACGATCTGTTTGCCTTCATTTTCCGGGCGGGCCGCCAGCTGCATTGCCGCCCAGACCGCCGCCCCGGAAGATATCCCGCAGAGAATCCCCTCCAGCTTGGCCATCTGCCTGGCGGTTTCAAAGGCATTTTCATTGGTGACCGTCACGATTTCGTCTATGATGCCGGTGTTCAGAACAGCCGGAACAAAGCCGGCGCCGATTCCCTGTATTTTATGGGGCCCCGGTTTACCGCCGGAGAGGATCGGCGAACCCGCCGGTTCAACCGCCACCGCCTTAAAAGAAGGCTTGCGTTTCTTGATGACTTCCGCCACCCCGGTAATGGTGCCGCCTGTACCGACCCCGGCAACAAAGATGTCAACCCGGCCGTCGGTGTCGGCCCAGACTTCCTCCGCCGTGGTCTTGCGGTGTATCTCGGGGTTGGCCGGATTGGAGAACTGGTTCGGCATATAAGCCTTGGGGTTGTGTTCCACAATATCCTGGGCTTTGTTAATGGCGCCCTTCATGCCCTCATGGCCCGGGGTAAGAAAGAGTTCTGCTCCCAGATGCCGCAGCAGGGCCCTGCGTTCGAGGCTCATGGTCTCGGGCATGGTGAGGATCAGACGGTATTTCTTGGCGGCGCAGACAAAGGCCAGGGCAATGCCGGTATTGCCGCTGGTCGGTTCAACTATGGTGGTGTGGGAATCGATAAGCCCTTCATTTTCCGCCGCCTCTATCATGGAGACGCCGATACGGTCCTTGACGCTGGAGAGAGGATTCTGGAATTCGAGCTTGGCAAGGATTGTACCTTTCAGCCCGGCCGTGATCCTGTTGAGTCTGACCAGCGGTGTTTTTCCTACAACCTGTGCAATGTCTCCATTAATCCCGGTCATGATCAGTTCCCCTTTTTCCGCATTTGTTTCCTGCCGTTGCCGGCATAAATGAGTTCCGGACGCTTGAGAAGGACCTTGGTCTCAGGCGGCACACTCTCCGTGATCCAGATGTTGCCGCCGATCACGGACCGCGCCCCGATAACGGTTTCCCCTCCCAATACCGTAGTATTAGAATATATTATCACATCATCTTCAATAGTCGGGTGTCTTTTTTTATACCGGAACTGATCGCCGGCATTTTTGGGCAGCGATAAGGCGCCGAGGGTAACGCCCTGGTAAAGCCTGACATGATCCCCGATTTCCGTGGTTTCGCCGATGACAACGCCGGTGCCGTGATCAATAAAAAAACTCTCGCCTATGGTGGCGCCGGGGTGGATGTCAATGCCGGTTAAGCTGTGGGCATACTCCGTCATAATGCGCGGAATAACCGGCACCTTGTAGGTATGCAGCAGGTTGGCCAGCCGGTATATGGAGATTGCCAGCAGTCCCGGGTAGCTGAAAATGATCTCGTCATACCCCTTGGCGGCAGGATCACCCTCATAGGCGGCCCTGATGTCGGTGTCAAGGAGTCTTTTGACGGTCGGCAGTTTCTGGACAACTTTCAGGGCAATGTCATGGCCCTGCTCCGAGCATTTGGTGCAGGGCAGGTCAAGCCGGAAGCAGTCGTGCTGAAAGGCCGAGATTATCTGGCGGGACAGGCTCTCCAGAAAACAGGTGGTTTCCTGGCCCAGGTAATATTCCAGGTTGGCCTGCGCCAGGGTGGACTGGGTAAAGTAGCCGGGGAACATGATCCGCCTGGCCTGGTGGATCAGCTCCACCACCGATTTATTGGAAGGGATCGGGATCGGTTCCACATGGCTGAAAGAATCCGGGTCAGCCATGATTTCCATCAGGTCTTTGATCACCGGTGGTATGCTCTCATAGAGCGGGGTGGCCGGTTCAATGGCGGTATCGCATTCCTGGTATGAATCGAGAAATTTTGTCTTCTTTTTTTTCTTCATTTTTTATCTCCCTTGCCGATGAGGAAAATTCCATAGGTGGCACGCCAGTTCTGGAGAAAACTTACAATATGACCCTGGGTGTCGTGATGATTGGTGTTGATCGCCACCTCCTTGAGAACGGTGCAGCCCTGCTGCCGGGTGAATTTCCGGAAGTCCTTCAAGGTGATGATCCGGATGTTCGGGGTATTGTACCATTCGTAAGGCAGCTGTTCATTTTTCGGTGCCATGCCGGTGAGCAGGACCTGCAGCCGGATGGACCAGTGGCTGAAGTTCGGGAAGCTGACGATCACCTTTGTGCCGATGGCAAGAAGCGCTTTCAGCAGCCTTTCCGGGTAATAGACCTGCTGCAGCGTCTGGCTCAGAATGACATAATCAAAGGTGGAGTCCTGGTAGTCAAGCACCTCCTCATTGATGTCGCCCTGCAGCACCGAGAGCCCCTTGGCAATGCAGATGGCAACCTTGGATTCCCGGCTTTCGATGCCGGTGCCCATGACCTTTTTGGTCTGCTTCAGGTAGAGGAGCAGGTCGCCTTCACCGCAGCCGAGATCCAGGACCCTGGAACCCGGTTTGATCCAGGATGCGATCACCTGGAGATCAAAACGTTTGAGGCCGGTGGCTTCTGTTTGTGTTATCCGGGTCATGATTTTTCAAATCGGTGGGTTGTAGGTTGTTGGTTGTTTGTTGTTGGTTGTTTGTTGTTGGTTGTTAGTTGTCGGTTGTTAGTTGTCGGTTGGTCGAATTTCAGTATTATGTGGTTAAGTGGTTATGTGGTTATGGGTTAAATCTCAGGTGGCCAGGAAGCTCTCTTAATCACGTAATCACTTTTCCTTTCAGCTTTTTTCTCCTGCCAACTGCAATCTGCCAATTGCCAACTATCTTTTTCTGGCCCCTGAAACCCGAAACCTGATACCTTTTTCCCCCTTTCAGCTTTCAGCTTTGAGCTTCAATGCCTTTGTGCCTTTGTGCCTTATGTATTCCAACTCATCACTCCATCACTCCAACACTCCAACACTCCAACACTCCATCACTCCAACACTCCATCACTCCATCACTCCCTCTCCCTGTTTTCCCCGCAATTCGATAAAATTGTGGTCCAGAAAGCCCTTGATCAGCGAGGACAAACGTTCATTGCGCAGCAGGAAGGCGTCATGGCCCCATTCCGCCTCAATCTCACAGAAACTGACATCAAGGTTGCTCTTTTTCATGGCCTTGACCATGGCCCTGGACTGGTAGGTCGGGTAGAGCCAGTCGGAGGTAAAGGAGATTACCAGAAATCTTGCCCCGGCCTTGGCAAAGGCCTCTGTCTCCGAGCCGCTGCCGTGCTGGCGGCGCAAATCAAAATAATCCGCTGCCTTGGTGATATAGAGAAACGAGTTGGCGTCAAAGCGGTCGACAAATTTCTGCCCCTGGTACCGCAGGTAGCTTTCCACCTGGAAATCGGCATCGAAGTTGAAGGAAAAATCTATTTTATTCTGCAGCCGCCGGCCGAATTTGCGCCGCATTGCTTCATCGGAAAGATAGGTCACGTGGCCGACCATTCTGGCCAGGGCCAGTCCCAGGTTCGGCTTTGCATCACCGTAGTATCGTCCTTTATTCCAGTTAGGATCCGCCATGATTGCCTGCCGGGCCACTTCGTTGAAGGCTATGGCCAGGGCGGAATGCCGGGTGGTGGTGGCAAGCGGTATGGCGGAGACAACCATGTCGGGGTAGCGCACCGCCCATTCCAGCACCTGCATGCCGCCGATTGAGCCGCCGAGAACGGAAAGAATCCGGTTAATGCCGAGATGATCGAGCAATGCTTTCTGGGCCCGGACCATGTCACCGATGGTGACCACCGGAAAATCAAAACCATAGGGTTTACCGGTTTTTGGATTAATTGAGGCCGGCCCGGTCGATCCCATGCAGCTGCCGATGATGTTGGAGCAGATAACGAAGTACTTGTCAGTATCAATGCCCTTGCCCGGCCCGACCATGATCTCCCACCATCCCGGTTTACTGTCATCTTCGGAGTAATAACCCGCCACATGGGAATCCCCGGAAAGGGCATGCTCGATAAGGATGACGTTGGATTTGTCCTCGTTCAGCGTGCCCAGCGTTTCATAGGCAATGGTAATGGGACCCAGGCGGGCGTTGCTTTCCAGGAGCATGGTGTCCGGCGGCCCGGCAAAGGTGAAAAACTTCTTTTCCACCAGACCGACGGAAACCCCGTCCCTGTTATGTTCTATATATTCGCTCATGATTTTAAAAGCCTGCAGCTTTTAAAAAATTGAAGATTTGAAAAAGTGTAGATTGAAGATTTAAAAACCATGGCAACTGTTACACAGTGTTCATTAATTTTTTTATAAAACATACATTAATCTATAATACCCAATTGATAAAAGGCCATATTTTTCTTTATCGGGGATGCCGGTAGCTGCAGTTGGCTACAGGTTATCCAGTGCCTGTCCCAGGTCGGCGCAAATATCCTCAGCCGCCTCGATGCCGACGGACAGCCGCAGCAGGTCCTGATGGATGGACAGTTTCCGCCGGGTCGGTTCATCAAAGGAGAGATACTGCGAAGAGCAAGGGTGCAGGATCAGGGTCTTGCAGTCGCCGAGATTTGCCAGGTTGTAGATCATTTTCAGGTTGTTGATGAACCGGAAGCAGGTTTCCTGGTCGTGAAGCCCGAATGTCACCAGGCCGCAAAAACCTTTGCCGCCGAACTGTTTTTTTGCGGTTGCATGGGAAAGGCTCTCTGCAAAACCGGGATAGTTGAGCCAGGAAAGTTCCTTGCGGCCCTGCAGGTATTTGGCAACGGCCATGCCATTCTGCAGGTGTCTTTCCATGCGCAGGGCCAGGGTGTCAAGGCCGATCATCGTCAGATAGGAATGGAGAGGCGCCTGGGTGGTGCCGAAATTGATATGGTGTTCCCGCCAGACCTTGTCCAGATATGCAAGGGGCCCCTTGCGGTCGACATAGGGCTTCAGGTCGGCAAACCGTCCGGAAGCGGCCCAGTCGAAGCTGCCGCCGTCAATAACAACGCCGCCCGTAGCATCGCCGTGGCCGCTGAGGTACTTTGTGGTGGAGTGGATGACTACGTCTGCTCCCAGCTCAAGGGGGCGGCAGAGATACGGGGTTGCCATGGTGTTGTCCACCATCAGGGGCAGAGCGTGCCGATGCGCTATTGTTGCTGCCGCTTCGATATCGGGAACATCCAGCTTGGGATTGCCGATGGTTTCCAGCCAGAGAAACCTGGTCTTTTCATTGATCGCATTTTCAACAGCCGCCATGTCCGTTGATTCCACAAACCTGGGGATGATGTTGTACTTTTTGAAAATATTGGCAAAAAGGACGTAGCTTGACATGAAAAGCGAGTTGCCGGCAACGAACTCGTCGCCGGCCCGCAGCAGGGCCAGGCAGGCATTGGTGACGGCGGCCATGCCCGAAGACATGACCACAGCTCCCCGGCCGCCTTCGAGGGCGGCCAGCTTCTGTTCCAGAACCCGGTTCGTCGGGTTGGTAAGACGCATGTAAATATGATCCGTGGTCTTGCCGCCGAAGGTCTGGCTGAGGTTCTCCGCCGTGGGGTGGGCATGGGCGCTTGCTTGAAAAATGGGGACCAGGGTCGAGCCCTGCCATTGTTCCGGGTTTTGTCCGGCATGAATGACTTTGGTGCTGAAATGAAGATCTTTTTTAAGAGCCATGGTATGCAGTTCTATTGTGGGGGTTGATATGTGGGGATGATGAAAATAGAGGCAGGCGGGAATCAGCTCTCAGCAGCTATTTCGGCCCTAGGTACAGGCCGGAGATTACACGGAATTAAAACACGCAGAACAAATTATCTGGAGTGTTTATGGATCGTCGCATGGTTGTTTACCGTTAGGTTTGGAGGTTGCATGCTGAGAGCTGATTCCCGCCTGCCTGTTATTGGGTGTCTTCCAGTAATGTTTTTAATACTTCGCATTGACGGCAGATGTTCATTTTTTCCTGCCAGTTCTGTTGTACCTCTCCTTCACAAATGGTGCCGTTGATAAACCAGCAGAGTTTTCCTGCCTGAAATTCCCAGGCCGGGCACTGTATTTTCCGCTTGCGGGGACATTTTTTGATGGTCCAGCAGGCCTTGGTATTTTTCGTTTCACCTTTTTTTCTGGCCAGAAGAAAGAAGATCTGGCGCTCCACGTGAGCGGGGACCGTGCGCCACCCCTGTTCGTAACTGTGTACAGCTTTTATCGAAGAGCCTAATAATTCGGCCAGCTGTTTTTGTGTTTTTCCAAGTATTTTGCGGGCATGCAAAAACTCTTTATCATCCATATAGGGGCCCCCTCCGTAATTTGCCGATCAAAACAGTGCCAATGTACCACAATGTGGTATATGGCATCAACCAATAATTAAAAAAAATATAAAAAAATCCTCCAGCCCTTCGCAGGGCGCTGTTTGGGGTGAAACAGGAAAAGCGGATGCATTGCCCGCAGCCTGGTGCGGTGAATTCTTAACCGTTCTTCTTCCTGTCGGTGAAAATTCGTCCGGCAGACAAAAAAACGAAGTGATCACCCTGGAAAATAGACAAAGAGACAGAGGGGAATAAAACTGGAGAAAAAGAGGATAGAAGAAAATCTGAATACATGCAAATTGAAAAAGAGCAGGCAAGAGGGTATAGTGTACAATCTTGTCACGGGCAGGCAATGTCCGGTAATTTTTTTAAAAATAACAGGGAGATAAACATGAAAGTGTTTATAACCGGCGGTACCGGTTTTTTAGGTGCAGCCTTAACGGAAGCACTTCTGGCAGAAGGTCATTCCGTGACCATTCTGTCCCGTTCCGCCAAAAACAGAGCGCTCAAACCGGGTTTGGCCTTTTGCGAGGGCAATCCGGCAAAGGCCGGCGACTGGCAGAAAGAGGTTGCCAAGCATGATGCGGTGATTAATCTTGCCGGTGCTTCCATTTTTCAGACCTGGAATGATAAGAACAAGGAGGCAATCCGGAGCAGCCGGGTGCTCACCACGCGTAATCTCGTGGATGCAATCGGGCAGGCCGGAAAAAAATTAACCCTGCTCAGCGGCTCAGCCGTTGGTTATTACGGCTTCAGGGGAGATGAGGAACTGGATGAAAATTCGCCGCCGGGTGACGATTTTCTGGCCGGGGTCTGCCGGGACTGGGAGGCTGAGGCCAAAAGGGCCGAAGATTTTGGCGCCCGGGTGGTTCTCTGCCGTGTCGGGGTCATCCTGGGACATGACGGCGGCGCCTTGAGCAAAATGCTTGGCGTATTCAAGTGGGGGGTGGGAAGCCCCCTTGGGTCCGGGTCGCAATGGTTCTCCTGGGTCGCCCTCCATGACCTGGTCAATATTTTCCTGTATCTGCTGAACAATAACGATGTTTCGGGGCCGGTCAACTGCACCGCACCACACCCGGTGACCAACCGGGAGATGACGCAGGCCCTTGGCAGGGCTTTGCACCGGCCGACAATACTGCCGTCGGTGCCGGCCTTTGTGATCAGGGGGATGTTTGGAGAATTCGGTAATGTATTCGTCAAGGGGCAGAAAGTTCTGCCGAAAAAACTGCTTGCGAAAGGGTTTGTTTTTGAATTTCCGCACATCGAGGCAACATTGACCCAGCTGGTGGAATAATGTTTGTAAAGTGAAAACCATGGGATTGTCATATAAAGGCAAAGTGTCTTGATTTTTCAGTCAACCGCCATACTGAGATGGAGTGTTGGAGTGATGGAGTATTGTTTTAAAGACATGAAAGTGTCATTTTAAGGGGCCACTTTATGTCATTTCTCTCATCCATCCTGTCATATATAAGGGCAAAGTGTCTTGATTTTTCAGTCAACCGCCATACTGAGATGGGGTGTTGGTATGTTGGTTCTTAAAAACATAATTTTGTTGCAACGGTCTTATTTTTGTCATCTCGAACGACCCCACCTGTCATATAAAGGCGGAGTGGAGTACTGGAGTGATGGGTTTAAAGACTTAAAAATGTCATTTCGACCGCAGGGAGAAATCTTATCATTTAATGATATGAATGATATCGTATGAAATAATATATTATGTCAGGAGAGCCTTTACAGGGAAAACGAAATGGCATTGCTCATTTGGCTCATAATTTGTAAGGTAGCCAGCCTGTTCGTTTTGGATAAGGTTATTATCGGAGATTAATTGAAACAGATCATATCAGGAGAATTTCATGGCATCAGATGTTAATGATATAACAATTCAGTATGAAGAGGACGGCGTAGTCCTGGTCAAGGAGATCGACAAGGAGATTCTCTCCAAGGGTTCCTGGACGACGATTCTTTTCAGATACCAGCAGTGGGACAGGCGCAAAAATGAGTATGGGACTGACAGCTACAGTATCCGCAGATACCAGAAGGTGGGCGGCGAATATATGCCGAAATCAAAATTCAATATTTCCAGCAGCAAGCAGGCAGAAAAGATTGTCGAAGTCCTGCAGAGGTGGTTGGGGGAGTAAAAGGCGCAAAAGTGCAGGGTTAAATCTGTGCGAGTCTAGATGCTTAGATGGACGTTAGCGAGAACATTGGAGTAATGGAGTGATGGAGTGATGGAGTATTGGAGTACTGGGGTGCTGGAGTGATGGAGTGTTGGAGTATTGGAGTAATGGAGTGTTGGAGTGATGGAGTATTGGAGTACTGGGGTGCTGGAGTGATGGAGTGTTGGAGTATTGGAGTACTGGAGTGCTGGAGTGATGGAGTGTTGGAGTATTGGAGTGATGGAGTGATGGAGTGATGGTGATGTGTAGAAAAAAAGGGGTCATTCGTGAAAAAGTTTAAAGTGGCAATTAAAGAGGAAATACTTAATACATAGCAGAGTCATTCCCGCGCATGCGGGGATCCAGGGCAAGTGCAACATCTTGAAAAGACTGGATAAAGAGCTAATGGTCTGATAAGTTAGAAAAAGGCCACAACAATGGCGACACAGAATATTGAACACTTCCTCTTTAAACAGTGTTTATTCACGACCACTTCAGCTTCTCAACTTAATACGAATGAACGAAAAGGTTTAATCTCCCAACACTCCAATACTCCAGTACTCCAATACTCCAGTCTTTATGGAATTTTCGATGAAGTCTCTAAGTGTCTGCCATAACATGATCTGAAGGAAGGAACCCCCCATGCTCATTCAAATATACAACACCCGCACCGGCAGTAAGACCGAGCTCAAACCGCTGGAGGACAACCATGTCAAAATGTATGTCTGCGGCATTACCGCCTATGACTACTGCCATATCGGCCATGCCCGCTCGGCCCTGGCCTTTGACATGATCTACCGCTACCTCCTGTACCGGGGCTACAAGGTTACCTATGTCCGCAATTTCACCGATATCGACGACAAGATCATCAACCGGGCCCAGGAGCAGGGGACAACCTCCGAAGAGCTGTCGGAGCGGTTCATCCGCATGTTTCATGAGGACATGGTGCGGCTTGGCGTGGCGGAGCCGACCATAGAACCCAAGGCAACCGAGCATGTGCAGGAGATCATCGACATGATTGCAGGGTTGGTTGACAAGGGCATGGCCTACCAGGTGGATGGCGATGTCTATTATGCGGTGGAAAAATTTCCGGACTACGGCATACTCTCCAGGAGAACGCTTGATGACATGCAGGCCGGGGCCCGCATCGAGGTCAACGAAAAAAAACGAATCCCATGGATTTTGCCCTCTGGAAGGCAGCAAACCGGGCGAGCCGACCTGGGAAAGCCCTTGGGGGCCGGGCCGGCCCGGCTGGCATATCGAATGTTCCGCCATGAGCAGAAAATACCTGGGCGACACCTTCGATATCCATGGCGGCGGCAAGGATCTCATTTTCCCGCACCATGAAAATGAAGTCGCCCAGAGCGAAGGGGCAACCGGCAGGCCTTTTGTCAACATCTGGATTCACCACGGTTTTGTCACCATCAAGGACGAGAAGATGTCAAAATCTCTGGGCAACTTTCTCACCATCCGCGATGTCCTGGATCAGTTCATCCCGAGGTCCTGCGTCTTTTCGTGTTCTCCACCCATTACCGGAATCCGCTCAATTATTCGGAGGCAGCCATCCAGGATGCCGGGGCAGGCCTGGAGCGGCTGTACGAGTGCCTGGCGGAGATTGCCCGGCTGCCTGAATCAGGCGCAGCTGACAAAGGATCGGTGGTATCGAAAAAGGATGCGGCAAAACTGGCCGGCCTGGAGGAGCGGTTTCAGAAGGCCATGGACAATGATTTCAATACGGCCCAAGCCATAGCCCAGCTCTTTGATGCGGTAAAGATCCTGAACAAGATTACCCGGGCGCTGCCCTCGGTGCCAAGTCAGCACGATCTTGATCTGCTGCGCGATGCTGCAGCAAAAATCAAAGAACTGGCCGGGATCATGGGGCTGTTGGTAGAAGATCCGGTGGCGCATGTCCAGGCTGTCCAGGACAAGCTCCTTGAAAAAATTGATCTGGATCATGAGGCCATCGAGAAATTGATCCGGGAACGGAACCTGGCGCGGCAGAATAAGGACTGGGCCAGGGGCGATGCCATCCGTGATGAACTGCTGGTCCATGGGATCGACCTGAAGGATGGGCCGGAGGGGACGACGTGGAGGGTAAAAACATAAAGAGATTGGAGTGATGGAGTGATGGAGTGATGGAGTGATGGAGTGTTGGAGATAGTGGAGTAATGGAGTGATGGAGTGATGGGGTGATGGAGTGATGGAGTGTTGGAGATAGTGGAGTAATGGAGTGATGGAGTGATGGGGTGTTGGAGTAGTGGAGTGATGGAGTAATGGAGTAATGAATTAAGCAGAGCACCAGAGTGCTGAAAAAACAGCGGCATACCTGTAGACGATTATCAGTCCACAAAAGGCAGGATGTTTGAAAGGCAGGGGTAATGGGAAATGAAGAAAAATAAAAATCGTGGCTACCAAAAACTGAGAGTCTGGGTCGATGCGATAGAATATTATAATGATACGTGTAAAGTTTTTTGCAAATTTCCTTATGGTCTGAAACGAGTTGCAAGTCAGGCTATTGCAGCGAGTGATTCTGTTCATCGTAATATTGCTGAGGGGTATTGCCGGCGGTCTATTAAGGAATATCTCAACTTTTTAAATATTGCACTTGGATCATTAGGTGAATCAGTTTCCGGATTATATGCTTATCGAAAAGCAGGACAAATAACTGAAGAGCAGTTCCAACTATTAAATGACCTGGCATATAAACTTGAAAACGGTTTACTTAGACTCGTTCAAAGTTTGGAATATAAGAGAGAAAATAAAGATTGGGTTGATCAACTGATTACCAAAGAAAGTAATGCGGTTTATACAACTAATTAAATAAAATTTTTCATTTATGAAAGATTGATTATAATTAAGGGTAAATCTATAGAGTTGAGTATGTGTACTTTTTCCATCACTCCATACTCCATTACTCCAATATCGCATTTTTTATGAGGTCTCCCATGATCCGTTCTCCTGCCGTAGCCGGTCAGTTCTATCCTGGAAGTGAAGCATCTCTTGTCAAAACGCTCAAAGGACTAGTTCCTGAAATACAGCCTGAAGAAAGAAAAGAAGCCCTTGCGGTGGTTGCGCCCCATGCGGGCTACATATATTCCGGCGGCGTGGCCGGCGAAACATTTGGCCGGGTGAAGGTGCCGGAAAATGTTGTTATTCTCGGCCCCAACCATACGGGCCATGGTGCTCCGGTGGCGCTCATGGCCCTGGGCTCATGGGATATGCCCATGGGTGAAGTCCCGATCAACAGGGAGCTCGCTGAACTGATCGCAAAGGATTCACCCCAGGTTGAAATTGATGAAGCGGCCCACCGCTTTGAACATTCCCTGGAGGTGCAGGTGCCGTTCCTGCAGTACATGCGGAAAAATCTGACCATCGCCCCAATTGTGGTGTCGCATGTACCCTATGCAACCTGTGTTGAAGTGGGGCAGGGCCTGGCCGCAGCAATTAAAAGCTATGACAAGCCGGTTCTCATTGTCGCCAGTACGGATATGACCCATTATGAATCCCGGCAGGCAGCCAGCGCCAAGGACAGCATGGCCCTGGAGCGCATCAAGGAGATGGACCCGCAGGGGCTTTACAATACCGTGGTCGGCAACAGGATATCCATGTGCGGCATCATGCCGACAACCGTGACACTCATTGCCGCCCTGGCATTGGGAGCAAAAAAGGCGGAACTCGTGCGTTATACCGATTCCGGGGAGGCCTCGGGGGATACGAATCATGTGGTGGGGTATGCTGGGTTGGTGGTAATGTGACTGGAGTGATGGAGTAATGGAGTGATGTTTTATAAAAACCCAATACTCCAATACTCCAATACTCCATCTTCTCGTAACTGTTTTCCCCTTGACATAATACGCACTCTTCTCTATTTTATTCGACTCCATTCCACAATGCTGGGGGATCGTCTAATGGTAGGACTGCAGACTCTGACTCTGCCTGTCGGGGTTCGAATCCCTGTCCCCCAGCCATTCAATTTTTTCTGTTTAAAATTAATTTATACATATTCAGCAGTTGAGGATTTCTTGTAATTGCCAGCAGTGACAATTTTGAGGTGCGGTGACAATATTTGTCACAAGTCTACCCTATTTCACTGAAAATTATGCCGGTATTTTATGATGATAATTATAAAGGAATTAAACATATTTGATATATATTTATTTAATATTATTTAATAATTTGATAATATGCCAGTAACAGTTACAAGATTTAGATGAAATGGCACGGGGATTGCTTAATTTATTTGCGTCTACACTAATTTTAACGGGCTAAGAAAAAAGAGGAGCCGAAAACACAAAAACAAGATTCAGATGTTAACAACCCAATACAATCAATTAAAAAACAGGAGGAAGGAAATGCAGAAATTATTGAAGAAACAGGAAGGTTTTACCCTTATCGAGTTGATGATCGTTGTGGCGATCATCGGTATCCTGGCAGCTGTTGCCATCCCGGCCTACATGACGTACATCCAGAAATCACGTTTGACAGCCCTGGTCTTCCCGGGCATGCATGCCATTGAAACCAACATGGGCCTGCAGTATGCCACCGGTGGCACCATGACAGGAATGACTGGTATGACAACATTGGCAGCAGATGCCGACACACAAT
>CAWAPG010000007.1:0-272314 GCA_963783905.1 uncultured delta proteobacterium
AGAATCGCCAGGGATGCAAGCACCGCCTCGTAGAAGTGCACCACCCAGGCGATGTCGAGCGCCCCCTTGGGCAGCACCTGCAGCACCTGTTTATCGAACCACAGCATCAAGCCGGTGATCACCATCACGACACTACCCCACACCAATGCCCAGTACTCCGCCTTTTCGATATAGCTGAACCGTCCGGCAGGCGGCGGATTTCGACGAATTCCCAAGTTATATGCAAGCCGATGCCAGAAATACACGAAATCGGTTATTTCAGGAAGCATGTCAGAGACAAAATCTCTCCCGCGCCGGGTCACGGCTATGAACCACAGGTGCCAGGCGATATCAAGCATGAAGATAACTGCAGCGATACGATGTATTAAACCTCTAAGCTCGAAACCTCCTCTCCATCCGAACAGTATCTTTACGAACCAGGCGGTCTCGTACTTCAGGGCAAATCCGGTGAGGACAAGAGTAATGAAGCTGAGCATCAGCAGGGTATGCTGTACAACCTCGGAGGGAAGCATGCGTCTGACCCGCGGCCTCGAACGGGAGACCTCTACCAGGTGTCGAACCAGGTCGACGAGCCAGTGCAGGACCATCAAGCCGATGATAACCACGATGGCCACGAGGTATATGCGGCTGATGATCTGCGCGATCGGGGTGCGCAGACCCCGGCCGCCGATACCGTGGATGGGAATGTTGGCCATCTTTTCCGAGATGTCGGTATGACACTGGCCGCAGGTTGTCTTCAGATTCGCCGGGTTGATGCTGGAACGAGGATCATTCGACGGCAGGATAAGGTGCACGCCGTGGCACGAGGCGCAGTTGGCAACCGTTGTATCACCGGTTCTGCTCTTGAGCCCGTGGTAGCTGTCGACAAAGGAGATCATCTTTCCCGGACGAAGTCCGTACTTCTCGTTGAGCATTACCGAATCATGGCATAAAGCACATGTGTCGCCGGCAACCTTGGTCGGCGACACGGGCGAGAGTGGATTGGTCACAGCGATGATCCCATGCTCCCCGTGGCAGCCGGTGCACACCGGGACATCGGTCTCGCCCCGCTCCGCTAGCTGGCCGTGGATACTTTCCTCGTAATCCTTTTCGACCTTCTGGTGGCAACGTCCGCAGGTAGCAGGGATGTTGAGATGGTTGATGGACGAGTCACGAAATCGTGGTGAGAGCAGGCGGTGTGCATTCCCACCACTTGCATGGCAGTCGGTGCAGACAGCCGCGGTACTGCCGTCTTTGGAAGACTCCCCATGGACGCTTCCTTCATAAACCTGCATCAAATTCCGGGTCAGATCGTACTTGCGGATCAGATCAATCTTGCGGTGGCAATGGCCGCAGGTTTCCTTAAGGTTGCTTTTACTGGCACTGGAAGCAGGATCCGACGGTGCCAGAATATGGTGGCTTCCATGACAGTCGGAGCAAACAGGGATATCGGCAGAGGCACCGACATTCAGGTTTCCATGGACAGTATAGTCTTGTGCCGCATCAAAGTGACAGTCCCGGCATGGATCAGAACCGGCACGGAAGGCGCCCTGATCCGGATGGGGCACCTCGCCCCGATGCCGGTGACAGTCGAGGCAGCCCAGGGTGGCGTGCGCCGACGAGGATAATAAACTCGCCTGCAGGGACTCGTTCTTCGCGTTTGCATGACACTCAATACAATCAGCAGCGGTTACCGTCCTCTTTTCTTCCGCAGCCTGTGCATCAGAGGCAAGAGCCGCCACGAGGCAGATCACCAGGGCGATAACAACTGTGGAGCCCATATGGACTCGCCGGCAGATTCCTTGCATTAATACCCGGGCAGCTTCAGCATATTGCATTCTAAATCCTCCCTTTCCCGTCGCCAAATGCTATGACAGGTAATAAATATTTCAGCCCCTATTGGAATAAACCTTAAGCCCTGTCAAACGCCCAATTCCTGAAATGTTTATATTTTATTTATAAGTTATGGCCGGGTTTATTACAAGTGCCACAATGTACCGAGAACAGCCTGATATGAGGCTGAAATGAAATTCATGGGTGAACAGAATATATTGATCCGGAATTATATCGCCATTGAACATGGCAACTGAAGATTTTGCATCACGCGTTTCCGGGGACTAAACAGTGAAACTTTCACAGCTGCTCACCATGTTGTTTCAATTCTGTCTGCCGGCAACAATATATTTTTTAACGGTCCGTCGATCCAGTTTTGTTATCTTCGCAACTTCCTCGTACGTGCCATGTCTTTGGTACAGGATTGTACAGTAGGATGAGAGAAGTTCCTGCGCGTTTGCCGATCCTTCCTCTATTGTCCGGTGTAATCGGTCCTTCAGTCCAACGGATATGCTGCGCATTTCGCCGGTGTAATGCCGGGTCAAGAGAATACGCCTCGTCGCCTGCTCCAGTTCACGAACATTGCCGGGCCAATGATAGTCGCGCCCGATTTCCTGAACCAGGACTTTCAGTATCAATTTCTGCAGTTCCAGCGCCGGCGCGCCGATAATTTTCTGCACTACGTGGTCCAGCAGAATTTTAATGGCGTCAGGGTCCTCGGCTATCTGCCGGCGCAGAGAGGGTACTTCGATGATGTCCGAGCAGAGTCGATAATAAAAGTCGTCCCTGATTTCGCCATGCCGCCGAAGTTCATCCAGGGATTTATTGGTGGCCGCTATAACCCGGCCATGAAAATAGAGTTTGTCGTGGCTGCCCACAGCGGAAAAATTCCGTTCTTGAATGACCTTTAAGAGTTTAATCTGGACCGGGATCGAAATATCGCCGATTTCGTCCAAAAAAATTGCCCCGTACCGGCTGCAGCGGGCAAATACCCCTTGTTGGTCGCCTATGGCGCCTGTAAAGGAACCCTTTCTATGGCCGAACAATTCAGATTCAATCAAGCTTTCAGGAAACTGGGAGAGATTAATTTCAATAAAATTACCGGTGAAGCTTTCGGCAAAACATCCTTTTTGTTCATCAAAAGGAATAAACCCTGATCGCCCTATCGCTTTAGCCGCAGTTCCTTTGCCGGTTCCGGTTTCACCGACAAGAAAGGTTGAAAAATCCTCCATTCGATTCCAGAGAAGCTTTTCGTACCAGCGGGAATCATAGGTAAAAATGGAGTGCCACAAATGGGAGCGGAGCTTTTCCATGGAAGGACTTTGGCCGATCAGGCCATAATATATGAGGGGCTTAGGAAGCAAAACTACCTTAACGGGTTTTTCCTAAGCCCCAGAAATAAACTGTGTCCGTCTGAAATAAAAGCCCCCTCCAAACCGAGGGGCTATATTCATATTGAATACTTCGGTAACAATACTTAAGATAATTTTACTACTTTAAATTGAACCGAAAACTTGAATGTTGAGAGATAAGGCATGCCGCAGATGATAAAAGTTATGCATACTAAAAATAGTAAACTATGGACCGGGATATGAGCACGGCCGATATGGAATCGATAGGAATCTGCCTCGGCGCCTCCACGATCGGGCTTGTCCGGCTCAGTCGGCAGCGGGGAGTTATCAGGATCAGTCATGCGGAATCAAGACTGCACGACGGCAACCCCCGCCTCATGCTGCGTCGGATGCTGGCGCGGGAGTCCGGCCTCAACCGGTTCCGCATCGGCGCCACCGGGCGCAAGTTCAAGGATTATCTTGCCATTCCCGTGATCACCGAGCCCGAGGCGGTGGAACTCGCCAGCGCCCACATTCTGCCGGCAGATCATCCCTACCGGATAGTGGTCAGCGCCGGCGGCGAAACCACCATGGCCTATCACTTCGACCGGGACGGCAGGGTGCAGAACATACTGACAGGCAATAAATGCGCTTCCGGAACCGGTGAGTTTTTTCTGCAGCAGCTGGCCCGCATGTCCATCACCCTGGATGATGTCAACTCCATGGAGTTTTCGGACTCCTATCACACGGTGTCGGGCCGCTGTTCCGTATTCTGTAAAAGTGACTGCACGCATGCCTTGAACAAAGGCGTCCCCAAAGCCCGTGTTGTTGCAGGACTCTCCCGCATGATGGCCGGCAAGATTCTGGAGCTGTTAAAAAAACTACCGCCGGAACCGGTCTTGCTGGTGGGCGGCTGTGTCCAAAATCGGGCCATGGTCTATTACCTTGAGCAGGAATTAACCGATCTTCACATCCCCGATCAGGCAACCCAATTCGAAGCGCTCGGCGCCGGTCTCTGGGCTCTGCAAAACGATAATTCGGCCCTTGCCGACTTGGATACCCTTTTTAAGGAGCACTCCTTCCAGCTCACATCACTCAAGCCGCTGTCCGATTATATCCCCATGGTGGAATTCAAAGACAGTATGCGTCAGCAGGCCGAGCCGGGCGACGAAACTATTCTCGGGCTGGATGTGGGATCGACCACGACCAAAGGGGTGATTATGCGCCGGCGGGACCAGGCCATTCTGGCCGCCGACTATCTGCGCACCGACGGCGATCCGATAGATGCGGCCCGGCGGGTGTATCGGAGTCTGGCAGGTCAACTGCATGTGCCCATCGTCATCAAAGGTCTGGGGGTAACCGGCTCCGGCCGCCAGATCGCCGGATTGCATGCAATGACCGATGGGGTCATCAATGAAATAATAGCACATGCCACCGGGGCGCTCTATTTCGACTCAGGGGTTGATACCATATTCGAAATAGGCGGCCAGGATGCCAAGTACACCTATATCACCAACGGAGTCCCCAGCGATTATGCCATGAATGAGGCGTGCAGCGCCGGCACCGGTTCATTCCTGGAGGAATCGGCCAAGGAAACCCTGGGGCTTGATGTCACCGCCATCGGTGAAATCGCGCTCAAAGCGGCCTGCCCTCCTAATTTCAACGACCAATGCGCTGCCTTTATCAGTTCCGACATCAAGAGGGCGGTCCAGGATAACTTCGGACAGGCGGATATCGTGGCCGGCTTGGTCTATTCGATCTGCATGAATTATACCAACCGGGTAAAAGGTAATCGGCCGGTGGGTGATAAGGTATTCATGCAGGGTGGTGTCTGTTACAACCGGGCTGTGCCGGCGGCCATGGCCGCCCTCACCGCAAAAAAGGTCATCGTGCCGCCGGAACCCGGTCTGATTGGGGCCTTTGGCGTGGCCCTGGAAGTGGAACGGCGGCTGCAAAAAGGGCTCATGACACCAGCTGATTTCAATCTGCAGGAATTGATGAAACGGCCGGTGGACTACGAAAAACCCTTCCGCTGTGCCGGTGGCAGCGATTGCGACCGGGGCTGCGAAATCGCCCGTATCAGAATCAATGACCGCGTCTATCCCTTTGGCGGCATCTGCAATCGGTATGACAATATTGTCCACAAACGCAAGATCGACAGTACGGGTTACGATCTGGCAATCCAGCGAGAACGCCGGGTTTTCAGGGATATCGCCCCCGATGATCCGGCCGATACCCGTCCTACCGTGGGCATGAACCGTTCACTCCTGGTCAACACCTATTTCCCCTTCTTCAACCGTTTTTTTGCCGAATTGGGTTTCCGCCTTGTACTGCCGGACGAGATCGATCCCCGCGGCATGGATCGGCAGGGAACAGCATTCTGCTACCCCGTGGCGCTGGCCCATGCATATGCAGCGGGCCTGACGAAACTGGATCCGGATTTCTATTTCATGCCGCTGCTGCGGTCCCTTCCGGTTGCTGGAGCCACAAAAGGCTACTACACCACCTGTGTCTTCGTGCAGGGGGAGCCGTTCTACCTGCAGACCGCCTTCCCCGAACTGACAAAGGAAAAAATTCTGACCCCGGCGCTTTACCTGTCCGACGGATTTATGGCGACTCTGCCCGCCCTGCGGGAAATGGCACCCAGGCTGGGCGTGAACCCGGCTGCTATCGAACCGGCTGTGGCAGCGGCTGCCGCGGCCCAGGAAAATTTTTCAACTGACATCAGACAGATGGGCCGTGAAGCTCTGAACGCATTGCGCCGGGAGCCCGATTCTTTCGGAATTGTGCTTTTCGGCCGGCCGTACAACAGCTTTTCAGCGATAGCCAACAAAGGTATACCGGCCAAGTTCGCCAGCCGTGGATTCAGGATCATTCCGGTGGATATGCTGCCGGCCGGTGATACCGCAGATGAGGTGGTACCCAACATGTACTGGGCCATGGGCCGGATTATCCTGTCCGGCGCCCGCTGGATCAAGGACGATCACCAACTGTTCGGCACCTATATCACCAACTTCTCCTGTGGACCTGATTCCTTTATCATCAGCTACTTCCGGGATCTCATGGGCCGCAAACCTTCCCTGACCCTGGAATTGGACAGCCATACAGCAGACGCCGGCCTGGAAACCCGGATTGAAGCCTTCCTGGATATTGTTCGCTACTACAGACAGCTGAACCCGGGGAAAAGGAAACGGCAGACCAAACCATTCATTCCTGCCCGGCTGGAGGATTGCAGCAACCGTCCCGGCATCAGGACTTCCGATAACGGGTGGCTGCCGCTCACTCATAAAAGCGTAAAGGTCATTCTGCCCTCCATGGGCCGTTTCGGCACCCCCCTGCTGGCCCGTGCATTCAATCGGATCGGCGTTCGGGCCGAGGCCTTGCCGGCGGCAAATGAACAGACCTTGAAACTGGGACGCGGCAATTCCAGCTGCAAGGAATGTTTGCCTCTACAGACCACCGTTGGCGCTATGCTCCAATACCTTCATAACAGGCGCAAAAACGAGGTGGTCGCCTATTACATGCCGAATGGTTACGGACCCTGCCGTTTCGGGCAGTACAATGTTTTTTCGGCACGGGCCATTGCCAAACATCGAATCCCCGATGTTGCGGTCATGTCGCCCACTTCCAAAACCGGTTACAGAAACCTGGGCGACCGTTTCCTGACTGCTGCCTGGCGGGCTTTGATCATCGGCGATCTGTTCGACGAAATGTGGGCCACCGTGCTTGCCGCAGCCAAAAACCACGAGGAGGGTCTGGCCCTTCTGGACATGGAATATCAGCGCATTCTGGCAGTAGTCGATCAGGGCTGGCCCACTGTGGCGGCCCGACTTTCCAAGAGTGCCAAGGCGCTGGCCGGCCTGCAGCTCAGGCGCCCTTATCATGAAATCCCCAAGATATCGCTGGTGGGTGAAATTTATGTCAGGCATGATCCCATCTCCCTGCAGAGCTTGATCGAAAGGCTGGCCGATAAAGGGTTTGCGGTGCGGACAGCACCGAACGGAGAATGGATCAAGTATGTCGATTGGCTGGCCAGGAACCGGATTGAAGGGGAGCGTGATATGGGATTCCACATTCGGTACGCGGTCAAAGAGTACCTGAATTACCGTATCAGGAAGCGGCTGCAACCCTCAAACCTGTTCTTCGTGGACGGGTATGCCGCGGTGGAGCCGGTGCTAGAGGCCGGCCGCCGCTTCATTTCACCTCATTTCACCGGTGAAGCGATTCTGACCGTCGGTTCGGCCCTGCATGATATCCTTTATCCTTCCTGCGGGGTTATTTCCATCGGGCCATTCGGCTGTATGCCGTCCAGGGTAGCAGAAGCCGTGCTCAATGAAAAATTCACCACCGCGGCCAAACGTGACATAATGCGTCACAACGGCACCAGCCATTTTGCAAATATTCTGAACCAAGAGCGCAAACTCCCCTTCATGGCCATTGAAACCGACGGCAATCCCTTCCCGCAGCTCATCGAGGCGCGGCTGGAAGCCTTCTGCCTGCAGGCCCGGCGGATAAATGAGATGATGCTCGAGTCCAGGTAAAAAGCAGGAGGTGGCGCAACGTGAATTCAACCGCACCAGGAATCTATCTCCTCGGTGCCAAAACTGATCCCGGGGCGTAAAAAGATCTATGTCTTGCTTTTAGGTTGCAGGTAGATTTGCTGCAGGCGGATAAAATAATCTAATCCGGACCATAAGGTGAGCAGTAGAGAGACATACAGGATAATTCGACCCAGATCATGCAGAAACGGCAGCGGCAAAAGACCGAGGGGAAAAATCAAAATGCACAGTGCCGTGTATTGAAAAACGCTTTTGATCTTGCCGAGGCCGCTGGCCGAAACCACGATGCCGGAGGCTGCAGCCAGACCCCGTAATCCTGTCACCGCCATTTCCCTGGAGATGATCAGCAGGCTGACCCAGGCAGGAATTCTATCCAGGGGAATGAGCATGATAAGCGGTGTTGCTACAAGCATTTTATCCGCCAGGGGGTCCATCAGCTTGCCCAGGACCGACTCAATGCCGTATTTTCTGGCCAGATAGCCATCGGCAAGGTCGGTTAACGCCCCGACAAGAAAAATAATAAAAGCAACAAGGGCTACGCCATCCGTGCTGTCTGGCCGGAGCAGAAACAATAAAATCGGCACGATCGCAAATCGGCAGGCGGTCAGAATATTAGGTACTGTGTAGATGCTTTTCATATTTTTTACGTTTCAGCCCTATTGTCTTGTCAGACCACTTATTCTGCCTCTGCCGTATTCACGCAGCACTTTTTCAACATACCGCTCTGTTTCAGGGATCTTCGGGATGGAACCTTCCGCCAATACCCTCTTGGGACCGGCATTATAGGCGGCCAGGCCAAGCTGCAGATCACCCTGGAACAGATCCAGCAATTGCCGTAGATACCGGCTGCCGCCCATTATGTTCTCCCCGGCTTCGAACGGGGCGCCAACTTTCATTTCCCTTGCCGTACCGGGCATGAGCTGCATCAACCCCATGGCCCCCTTTTCGGAAACCGCATACGGATTGAAACTAGATTCCACCTTGATTATGGCCTTTATCAGTTCAGGGTCCAGGCTGTAACGTTCGGCGGCTGCGCTGATGTGTTCCCCGTAGCGTCCCCGGACTGCAGCATTTCGCAAGGCCTTATAGCCCGGCACTTGCCTGTAGCGAGGATCAGCGGGCACGTTGGAAAAATGCAGCCTGCCATACTGATCCACAAAGGAGTACATGGCTCCCTCGGCCCGGGGTAATGGCAGCAATACTATCAGGATGATGAAAAGCAGCGCTGACCGCATAAGCAAATACTCAGAAAAATAAATTATTGGGTCCTCTTCTCCCAGTCGGCCAGAAATTTTTCCATGCCGATGTCCGTGAGCGGATGCTTCGCCAACTGATCAATCACCTTATAAGGGATTGTTGCAATATCAGCACCGATAAGGGCAGCTTCCATCACATGGACGGGGTTGCGGATACTGGCGACAATGACCTCGGTTTCATAACCGTAATTGCCGAAGATATTCATGATATCAATCACCAGATCCATTCCGACCTGGGAGATATCATCCAGCCGGCCAACAAAAGGACTTACAAACGAGGCGCCGGCCTTGGCGGCCATTAATGCCTGGGTAGCCGAAAAAATCAGGGTAACATTGGTCCTGATATCCTGGCTGCTTAAAATCTTTACAGCCTTCAAACCTTCTGTGGTCATCGGTATTTTGACCACGATATTCGGATGTAAGGCCGCCAGCTTTTTCCCCTCTGCAACCATTCCTTCTGCATCGAGACTGACAGCTTCGCCATTAACCGGTCCGTCAACCAGTTCACATATTTCCCGCAGCAACTCCTCAAAGGGTCTTTTCTCTCTGGCAATAAGAGAGGGATTGGTGGTGACGCCGTCCACCATGCCCAAGGCATTCGCCTTTTCAATCTCTTCGATATTCGCCGTATCAATAAAAAATTTCATTCCTCTGCTCCTTTTTTCTGAAGAAACTTTTCGCAGCATTCATTACTGCAAAAATAATATATTTGTTTTTCATGACGCAATCGAATCGCCTGACCCTTTGGAATAAGGGTATGACAAACAGGATCCTCTACCAGGACATCCTGAACCTCACCTCCGCGGTTGCCGGCGCTCCCCTTTGCATCAACCCCCTTATTCCTGCGGGGATTGGTGAGCAGGCGATAGAGAATATACAGGAGGCAACCGATGATGAGCAGACGCAGCGGCGTCATTCTGACACCTCGTTGTTTAAACGGGACCAGGAAGTTTTTACCACCTGGGACCCCGAACCCTTCTCCGCATGTTTTACCACATATTCCTGCACCATTTCCACCGATGTTTTCCGGGTGACCGGATGGATCAAATCAGGTTCAATTTCAGCCAGCGGCAGCAGGACAAACAGTCGGGCGGCAATTTTTGGATGCGGCAGAATCACCCTGGGATCACTACTCATCCTGTCACCCCAGAAAAGAAGATCAAGATCAACCGTCCGGTCTCCGGCCTTGCCGGTGAAATCCCTTTTTCTGCCAAGACTTGCCTCTACCGCAAGCATTTCCTCCAGCAGTTCCAAGGGCTGCAGAGATGTCTTGAGACTGCCCGCTGCATTAATAAACCAGTTGGTTGATTCCATGTCCACTGGTTCGGAGCGGTAGGGACTCGAAAGAACAAGCAGTTCCACCCCCTTGACCTCGCCAAGCTTGGTCCAGGCCTGCAGCAGGTTTTCACGGCGGTTGCCCAGATTGGAACCCAGGCCGATATAAACGGTAGTCATAGATGACGGAACTTTTAAAAGCCCGCTTTGGCCATACGGTCAACAGCCTCAACAAGCCTTTCTTTGGGCACGGTCAGCGTCATACGGACATATCCCTCGCCGGGTGCCCCGAAACCGTTTCCGGGAGTAGCGACAATGCCGCTCTTGTCGAGCAGGAGACCCGCAAAAGTAGCAGAAGTGTAACCGGATGGAACCTCAAACCAGAGGTAAAAAGTGGCCTTTGGCGGCGAAACGTTTATGCCAAGTTTCCGCAAACCGTCAACCAGGGTGTCACGACGTTCCGTATAAATTGCTCGCATATCGGCAAGACACTTCTGGTCGCCTTCCAGGGCCTCGATCCCAGCAACCTGTATGGCCTCGAAAATTCCTGAATCGATATTGCTTTTGATCCTGCCAAGTCCGCCGATAATCCTGGAATTACCTGCAGCCCAGCCAATTCTCCAGCCGGTCATGTTGTATGTCTTTGACAGGGAATGGAATTCAATGCCGACATCCATGGCGCCCGGTACTTCCAGAAAACTGGGGGGAACGTAACTGTCAAAGGCCATCTCGGAATAGGCGAAATCATGACAGATCATGATATTATGCCTTTCGGCAAAATCTATCACCTCCTGGAAGAAATCCCTGGTTGCTACTGCAGCGGTGGGATTGTTCGGATAATTCAGGAACATCATTTTGGCCCTGCTGCATATGTTTTCCGGGATTACGGACAGGTCCGGCAAGAAATTGTTTTCCTGCAGCAGGGGCATTTCATGGGGTATACCGCCGGCAAATATGGTGGCAATGGCATAAACCGGATAAGCCGGACTGGGGACCAGAACAATATCACCCGGATTGATGAAAGCCAGCGGGATGTGCGCTATTCCCTCCTTTGAACCGATAAGTGATACCACATCCTGAACAGGATCCAGTTCAACCGCAGCACGCTTTTTGTACCAGCGGCTCACAGCCTTCCGGAACTCATTCATGCCCGTGTAGCTTGGGTACCGGTGATAACGGGGCTCCGCGGCAGCCTCGGCCAATTTATCAATTATATTGCCAGGGGTGGGAAGATCCGGATCGCCGACCCCGAGATCAATAACATCAACACCACGGGATTTTGCCTCGGCCTTTTTCCTGTCCAGTTCAGCAAAAAGATACGGCGGAAGCTGCTTCAGTCTGTCTGCCTGTTCAATTGTTATCATTTTAAAATTGCCTGCGCGGGTTATGTTCTAAAAGGGATATGCGGACTATGCCTTAACAGAGCTATTGTGCCGGGATCGTTTGGCTCGTTTCGGTTTAGAGGTCCTGCAGTCCGAGGACATCAAACATGGAATACAACCCATTGGGCTGCTTCACCACCCAGGCTGCGGCCAGGGCCGCACCGCGGGCAAAATTGTCCCTGCTGTGGGCCCGGTGTGTCAGTTCAAGGCGTTCACCGGCTCCGGCAAAATAGACGGTATGCTCCCCGACAATATCCCCCGCCCTTATAGTTTGAAGTCCGATCTCCTTATCCGTCCGTTCACCGATTATGCCGTGCCGGGCAAAGACACCGACATTGTCGAGTTCGCGGCCCACCGCCTGGGCCATCACTTCGCCCAGTTTCATGGCAGTACCGCTCGGGGCATCCTTTTTCATCCGGTGATGCGCTTCAACGATCTCCATGTCATAGTCATTACCCAGGATAGAGGCAACCTTGGCAGCCAACTTGAAAAGAACATTGACGCCTACTGCCATATTCGGAGCCTGAACACAGGGAAAATTTTCTGTTAATTCCCCGAGTTCGTTAAGATTTTCAGGACTCAATCCAGTGGTGCCGATAACCATGGCCCTGTTTTTTTCAGCGGCTTTTCGGGCAATCTGCATGGTGGCGGTATGAAAGGTGAAATCAATAATGACATCACCCTGGTCAATGACAGCATCAAGCCCGGCGGCAATCTTGACCCCATTGGTACCGTATCCGCCCAGTTCGCCCATATCCTTTCCCACATCAGAGCTCTCAGACCTTTCAAAACCGGCGGCAATCTGCAAGTCGGGATGCTGATTGACCATGTAGCCGATGCGCCTGCCCATGCGCCCGGCCGCGCCTGCAATGATGACCTTTGTCATGCTTCTCTCCTCTTATCTTAATGCCAATATTTGCGGGCGTCGTAAAGAGCCCGACCTACTGCGGTACAGCACATTTTTGTTCAGCCGGCATACTTTATTAAAACTGCTATATCAGGCCGTAGTCAGCAAGGGCCACTTTCAGCCTGGACAGGGTTTCATCATTCATCGGGTAGAGCGGCAACCGCGGCGTGCCGGACTTGATTTTCCCCATCAATTCAAGTGATTTTTTTGCCGGTACCGGATTCGTGTCATAAAACATAGCCTTCATCAGCGGGAACAGCTTGTAATGCTGCTGTTTTGCCCGGTCCAGATCTCCGGCCAGGGCAGCATTCATCATATCCGCCATATCCTTTGGCGCCACATTCGAGACAACGGAAATTACTCCGGTTCCGCCGATCAAAACCGTGGCCAATGACGTAAAATCATCTCCGGAAAGGATGGCAAAATCTTTCGGACAAAGCCTGATTACATCGCTGATCTGGTTCAGATCGCCTGTTGCCTCCTTTATCCCGACAATCGAATCTATTGCAGCCAGCCTTGCAACCGTCCCGGGCAGAATATTGGAGCCGGTCCTGCTCGGGACGTTGTAGAGGATTATCGGAATATCCACGGCTTCCGCCACCGCTTTATAGTGCCGGTACAACCCTTCCTGGGAAGGCTTATTGTAGTATGGCGACACCATCAGAACCCCGTCGACACCGGCCTGTTTTGCATGTTCCGTAAGATCTATGGCCTCAGTTGTGCTGTTCGAGCCTGAGCCGGCCAGTACAGGCACCCTGCCGTTGACCGTCTTCACGGTTAATCGCACCACCTGATGATGCTCGTCATGGCTCATGGTGGCGGACTCGCCGGTGGTGCCGCAGGGAACGATGCCATGGGTGCCGTTTGCAATGTGAAATTCAATAAGATCAACCAGCCCCTGTTCATCTACCCGGCCGTCGACAAAGGGAGTTATAATCGCTACGAAAGCTCCTCGGAAAACACTCATCCTCACACTCCTCCTTCAGAGATTATTTGAAGTTTTTATTTGAGAATTAACACCTTATCGGGTGAATTTATTTTTTTCCAGTATAAATCAACCGGATCGAATCTTATTCGTACAGCCCATCCGGTCCCATTGCACCTTCGTAGATTCTATGGACCGGGCCTTCCAGAAATATGCCGGCCCCAGGGTCAAGCTGCCGTACACCCTCTTTTTCCGTAACGGAAAAATGAATCGTCAGCCGTTCTCCGCCGGAAGTAATGACCGTAACCGGTGGATTTGCATGCTCCAACAGGACGGCAACCAGGGCCGAGGCAACCGCTCCGGTGCCGCAGGCCAGGGTCTCTCCTTCCACGCCGCGTTCATAGGTCCTTACCATCAACGTATCATCGGGAAGCACCTGGATAAAATTCGCATTGGTCCCGGCGGGTTGAAACAATTCATGAAACCTGATCTCCCTGCCCCAGTCAGCCACCGGGATCATGCCGGCGTCGTTGACCAAGAGCACCGTATGTGGCACCCCGGTATTAATGAAATGCAGCGTCTGTTCCACTCGGCCAATACTTAAGGGAATATTTAAGCGCAGGTCCTCCGGAGTGGTTAAACGTATCTTGACCGATTCGCCTGACGCATTGAGAACAAAGGCCTCAATGGCGCCGGCATCGGTTTCAAATCGCATGGCTGCCGGCGCAATATGCTTCTGATAGGCAAACCTGGCGGCACACCGTGCCCCGTTGCCGCACATCTCAGCCCTGCTGCCATCGCCATTATAAAACAGCCAGCGAAAATCGGCGTTGGCGGAATTCTCTATCAGAATCAAGCCGTCGGCGCCTACCGAAAATCTCCTTCTGCAGACCAGACGGGCAAATTCAGGCTGGTCAGCTTCAGTGATAATCGGCTGCCGGTGATCAATAATGATAAAATCATTGCCCGTTCCGCTCATCTTGGCAAATGGAATTGGAAATTGGAGGTCCTTCATATTCATTGACCGTGCAAAATTCCTCCGGAGTGTTTATCCCTGTTAATACGATGTATAACCTTTCCCAATGTTATTCCAGAAAATCGGGGATCGATTCATCCCGGATCAATGTTTCATAATTTTCACGGGCGCGGATGATATAATACTGATCATCCTTGACCAGGACCTCCGCCGCCCGCGGCCGGGAATTGTAATTCGAGGACATGGTAAATCCATAGGCGCCGCTGCTCATGACCGCCATCAGGTCTCCCGGTGCATAAGCCGGCAGATCTCGATCCCTGGCAAGAAAATCGCCGGTTTCACAGATAGGCCCGACCACATCCGCCTTTTGCAGTGTTTCGGCGGCTGCCTTGCCGGTTTTGCGGATGATCGGCTGAATATCATGATGGGCGTCATACAGGGTAGGCCGCGCCAGGTCATTCATGGCTGCATCCACAATGATGAAATTCTTGGTGGCAGTCTTCTTGGTATAGAGAACCCGGCTTACCAGAACCCCGGCGTTGCTCACTATAACCCGGCCCGGTTCCAGGATCAAGGTGCAGTCCAGACCGGTCATCTCCTCCTTCAGGGCCCTGGCATACTCCTGGGGATGAGGTGGTTTTTCATCCAGGTAGCGCACGCCAAGCCCACCGCCAATATCCAAATATTCTATTGAAATATTTTGAGATTTCAGACGATTTATGAATAATTTCACCTTGTGCAGTGTTTCTGTGAAGGGTGAAATCTCAGTCAACTGGGAGCCGATATGGCAGCTCACCCCCAGTATTTTGATATTGGACATGTCCCGGGCGCGCAGGTAAACCCTTTCAGCCTCTTCAATGGGAATGCCGAACTTGTTTTTTGCCAGGCCGGTTGATATATAGGCATGCGTCTTGGGATCCACATCCGGGTTTATCCGAAAAGAGACCGGGGCAACAAGCTCCTGCTCCCGGGCTTCCTGCTGGAGTTTTTCCAACTCCTGTTCGGATTCGACGTTAAACATCAGAATGCCTGAAACCAGCCCGTAGCGCAATTCCTCTTCCGTCTTGCCGACGCCTGAATAGATTATCCGGCGCGGATCTATACCCGCCTTCATGGATCGATAGAGCTCGCCGCCCGAAACAATATCCGCACCTCCGCCCAGGGTGGAAAACAGGCGCAGAATTGCAAGGTTGGAGCAGGCTTTGACCGCAAAACAGGTCAAGTGGGACAGTTCTCCGAAACTTTTGTCAAAGGTGGTGAAATGGTGGTTCAGGGTTGCACTGCTGTAAAGGTAAAAAGGGGTGCCAACAGCCTCGGCAATTTCAGCTATGGCTACTGATTCACAGTACAACTCATTGTCTTTATAAATGAAATGATGCATTGTTTTCTGTCGCTCACGAATTTAAATATTGTATCTGCCTTCACCGCAGGTCCACAACTTCTTCCTCGGAAGGCAAACTCTCATTACCCGGCTGCGCTGTGTCAAAAGAGGTCACCGTATAGAACAATTTCATACCGGGGGTCACCGACCGGTCAATATACTGATTCTGCCCGGGTCCAACTTCGGCGATTAATTCAGGCGTTGCCGCATCCTCTCCCCGGCGGTAGATCCTGTAACCGGCCAGATCATCACCTGCGACCGCAGGCCAGGCAAGTCTTACCCCGGAAAGAACTTCAATAGCCGCCAGATGTTGGGGCTGCGGGGGCGGGGTCAGATCCCGGGGTATCCCGGATGCAGCCTTGCTGGCACCCCCTGCCTGCAGGGAATCAGCATGAACAGCTAATGCGCGCACCCGGTACCAATAAAGCCTGTCATTTATCAAGCCGGCATCAAAAAATTCTGGTTCCTGAACCGGTTCACCATACGGAGCAAAATCCTCTTCATCGCTCCGGCGATAAACCTGGTACAGGACCGGATAGTGCAGCGGCTGTGCGTCGATAGTTTCGGTTACCGGGTCCCAACGCAGGGCAAGACTCCTGTCCCCGACATCGATCTGCAGACCCTTGGGGGTTTCCGGCGGCACAGTCCAGACAAAGGAAACAACATTGGAATCTCCACTTTCATACCACCCGCCGGCCCGGGAGCGCACCTTGTAAAGGTAGTGATACCCGGTTTGCAGGTTTTCCTCGGTATATACCGCGATCCTGGCATCTCCTGCCGGAGAAAGAGGACCGCCGTCGATCTCCACCGGCTCTTCATACCGGACGGGACATTCCGGGCAGAAATCCTCTTCGGGGATAACCGCCCGATATATCTCAAAACTTTCAACAGCCTGCAGTTCGTCGCCATTTTCCATCTTGGTAGGATAGGTCCATTTCAGGGTGACACCTTCTTCATCAAGAACATACCGCAGATCATTTATTCTAACGGGCACAAGCTTCTGGGGCGGAACCAAAGCCGTTTTCCGGCCGCAGCCGGACAACAGGATCATGAACACCATAACCGTTATTGCTGTATAGCCGCGACAGCTCATATTCCCAGGTCGTTCTCGGCCTTTTCAATTTCCTGCATCACCGCCGTACCTCCAGTTCCGCCGGTGATATTACGGCTGTTGACCGACCCTTCGATCTCCAGAACCGCAAAAACATCTTCACCAACAGCTTCACTGAACTCCTGCAGTTCCTCCAGGGACATATCGGTCAGTTCCTTATCACGGGCAATGCAATAGGCGACTGCCCGGCCGACTATGGCATGGGCCTGCCGGAAGGGAATATTTTTCCGCACCAGGTACTCGGCCAGGTCGGTTGCGGTCATAAAGCCCTTTTCCGTGGCCTGGGCCAGAATTTCCCGGTTAAAAGAAAGACCGGACAAAAGTTCAATCATGACTGCCAAGGACTTGCTGACGGTATCCACCGAATCAAAGACAGGCTCCTTGTCTTCCTGAAGATCCCGGTTATAGGTCATGGGCAGCCCTTTGAGCACGGTCAGGAGGGCCATCAGATTGCCGACCACCCGGCCGCTTTTGCCCCGGACAAGCTCCGGCATGTCGGGGTTTTTTTTCTGCGGCATGATACTGCTTCCGGTACAGAACCTGTCGGCAATCTCGACAAAACCAAATTCCCGACTCGTCCATAAAACCAGCTCTTCTGAGAACCGGCTCAGGTGAATCTGGATCAGGCTGCAGGCTCCAAGAAATTCAACCATGAAATCCCGGTCACCCACAGCATCCATGGAGTTGGCGCTGATCCCGGAAAAACCCAGCTCCCGGGCAACAAAATCCCGGTCAACCGGCAGACTCGTACCGGCAAGGGCGCCGCTGCCCAGGGGCATGATATTGATCCGCTGCAGGCAATCGTTCAAACGGGCCTTATCCCGGGAAAACATCTCGTAATATGCCAGCAGATGATGTGAAAGCAGGACGGGCTGGGCTCGCTGCAGATGGGTATAACCCGGCATGATGACCCCGTAATATTCCCGGGCCAGAGAGACGAATCCTTTCTGCAGATCTGCAAGCAGGGTCATCAAGCGATAACTTTCATCCCGCAGATAAAGCCGCATATCAACCGCGATCTGGTCATTCCGGCTCCGGGCTGTATGGAGCTTTTCCCCGGCTGAGCCCACTTTATCCACCAGGGCCTTTTCGATATTCATGTGGATGTCTTCCAGTTCCGGCCGGAAGACAAAGGTATTGCCGTCAATTTCAGATTCAATCTCCGTCAGTCCGTCCAGAATCAGTTCAAGTTCCTCGCCGGTAAGCAGTCCGATCCCGGCCAGCATTTTGGCATGGGCCTTGCTGCCGGCGATATCATACCGGTAAAGCCGCTTATCAAAATGGATTGAGCCGCTGAATGCTTCCGCTGCCGGGGAGGTTTTTTCCGTAAACCGGCCGCCCCACGGCTTATCAGTTCCTGCTTTTGTTTTCATTTTTCATTAAGGCTCCAATCTGCAGCCGCAGGGCATTAAGTTTGATAAAGCCCGCGGCATCTGCCTGATTATACACCTCATCCTCCTCAAAGGTGGCAAAACTTTCCCGGTAAAGCGACTGGTCTGACTTGCGCCCCACGGGCATACAGTTGCCCTTGTAAAGTTTCAGCCGAACCGTGCCGCTCACCGTTGCCTGGGCCTCATCCATGGTTTTCTGCAGCAGCAGCATTTCCGGAGAGAACCAGAAACCGTTATAAACCAGTTCTGAATAACGGGCGACCAGGCTGTCCCGGATCCGCATGACCTCGCGGTCCATGGTAATTGTTTCCAGATCCCGGTGGGCTGTACGTAGGATCGTGCCGCCGGGAGTTTCATATACCCCGCGTGATTTCATGCCGACAAAACGGTTCTCGACCATATCGAGACGGCCGATACCGTTTTCTCCTCCCAGCCGGTTCAATTCCTGGAAAAGACCACCCGGCGACAGGGCTTTACCGTTGATCGCCACCGGATTACCCCGGACAAATTCAAGCTCTGCATATACCGGTTTATCCGGCGCATCCTCAGGTGCTTTCGTCATCTTGAACATGGAGGGGTCCGGCTCATTCCAGGGATCTTCCAGAATGCCCCCCTCAAAGCTGACATGAAGCAGATTTTCATCTGAACTGTAAGGCTTCTCCCGGGTCACCGGCACCGGTATGTTATGCTCCCTGGCATAATTTATCAGCCGGGTCCGGGAATTCAAATCCCATATACGCCAGGGGGCAATGATCTTCAGATGAGGATTCAAGGCCATATAGGTCAACTCAAAACGGACCTGGTCATTCCCCTTGCCGGTGGCGCCGTGGCTGACGGCATCGGCTCCTTCAGCGGCGGCCGCTCTGACCTGTTCCCTGGCAATAAGCGGCCGGGCCAGAGATGTTCCCAAAAGATAGGACCCCTCATAAATGGCATTGGCCCTGAAGGCCGGAAAGATAAAATCTTTGACAAAGATCTCTTTGAGATCCGCGATTATAACCTTATCCGCCCCTGTTGCCGTTCCCTTTTCCCGGACCGCCTGCCAGTCTTCATCCTGTCCCAGGTCAGCGGCAAAGGCCACCACCGGGCAGCCATAGTTTTCCTGCAGCCATTTCAGGATTACCGAGGTATCAAGTCCTCCTGAATAGGCAAGAATTATCTTGTTAACTGTCATGAATAATCACCCGAAAATCACTATGTTCATATAATTCCTGCAAAAAGTCATCTTGCTTTTTGTTATCTCACGCAGCCTGACCGCAAAAACATACGGGTAAAACTCGAACCCCGCCTTCACCGGCGATTTTTACCGCACCCGGTTAATTAACTGCTTCGGGGGATAGAACCTGAAGCGTGAAACTGATGATCATCCCCTGTTTTAGATTCCGGTGCAAGGTATTGTTCATGCACTGTGCAACAAAACCGGGATCAGCCGATATGTTTTTCCAGTATAGCCTTATGGATATGAAGCTTATTTTCGGCCTGGTCAAAGGCAACACACTGCGGTCCTTCCAGAACCTCCGCCGATATCTCTTCTCCACGGTGAGCGGGCAGACAGTGCAGCACGATGCAGTCCGGTCTGGCATGGCTTAAAAGTTTAGCATCTACCTGAAAACCTTGAAAAACGCGCAGCCGTTCCTGCTGTTCACTTTCCTGACCCATGCTGGCCCAGACATCTGTATTGATGACATCAGCCGCCTGTACCGCTTCTACAGGATCGCGCACCACGGAGATCCGTGTTCCTGCAACCTGCTGCGCCACCTGCATAATATCCTCCCGGGGCTCATACCCCTGCGGACAGGCAAGGATCAGTTCGAATCCCATGGCGGCTGCAGCCTGCACCCAGGTATTGGCCATATTGTTACCGTCACCGACCCAGGCGATTTTAAGATTTTCCGGCCGGCCCTTTTTTTCGATAATCGTCATCATATCACTTAATACCTGGCAGGGATGAAACAGGTCGGTCAGGGCATTAATCACCGGAATCGAGGCATAGCGAGCAAGCTCCGCCACCACTTCCTGGCCGAATGTCCGGACGACCAGGCCGTCCACATACCGTGACATTACCCGGGCCGTATCCTTCAAAGGTTCACTTCTGGCCAGTTGGGTCTCTTTTGCCGACAGGAAGATGACCCGCCCCCCCAGGCCATACATGGCGGCCTCGAACGAAACCCTGGTCCTGGTTGAGGCTTTTTCAAAAATCAGGGCGATGGTTTTGCCGGTCAACTGCTTATGTCTTACGGCGGCGGCAGCTTCCTGCTTCAGGATCATAGCCCTATCAATATAAGAGAAAAGCTCTTCCCGGTTGAAGTCGCTGAGCCGTAACAAATGTGTTGCCATGGTCCTACTCTCAGAAATAGTTAAGGCCCAATTTCCGTCCCGGCAGGTGCATAAAGAAGACGGAGAAATTGAGCCAAATTAAAAAATTTACTGGATAGCAGCGGTTTTGAAAAGTTTTTTTTACCCGCTATTGGAATTTATATCAATATGTTTTTGCGATGTTTTTACGGCGACTACCGCCGGAATTCATCGTAACACCTGGTTGATTGCGGCAGAAATCAGGCAAGCAGTGATAAAACCCCGTCAAGTTCCCAGATCAGGATATCAATCTCTTCCCGGCTGACGACCAGCGGCGGAATAAACCGCAGCACGGCATTGCCGGCAAAGTTGATGAGTACACCCCGTTCAAAAAGCTTCTGGACAATGGCCTGACCCTGTTCGATCCCGGCCTGGGTCAAAACCAGGCCCTGGATTAAACCCAGGCCCCGCTGACCGCTGGCAAACTTCGGATGCTTGGCAGCAAGCTGGGACAGCTTTTCGGCCAGGTATTCCCCCTTGTTGCGGACTTCTGAAAAAAAACCATCTGCCAGCATAACCTTCATGACGGCCACGGCCGCAGCGGCTGATACCGGGTTGCCGCCAAAGGTTGAGGCATGAGAACCGACGGAAAAGGCGGCGCCAATTTTATCGGTGGTCAGCATGGCGCCTATGGGTAAGCCATTGGCCAGGGCCTTGGCCAGAGTGAGAATATCAGGCACCACTCCCAGCTGTTCGTAGGCAAAGAGGGTGCCGGTTCTGCCGAGCCCTGTCTGCACCTCGTCAAAAATCAGCAGCAGGCCGTTTTGGTCACAGAGTTTCCGGATTTTTGCCAGATATTCTTTCTGCAGGGGCCGCACCCCGCTTTCTCCCTGCAAGGGCTCGCAGAGAATCGCACAGGTCCGTAGGGAAATAAGCTTTTCCAGGGCCTCGATATTGCTGAATTCCGCATGCAGAAAGCCGGACGGCAGGGGCTCAAAACCCTGATGGAATTTGGGCTGTCCCGTTGCGGCAACCGTGGCAAGAGTCCTACCGTGGAAGGAACCGGTAAGCGATATGATCTCAAACCGGTCCCGGCTGCTGTATTTCCTGGCCAGTTTGATGGCGGCTTCGTTGGCCTCGGCGCCGCTGTTGCCAAAGAACACTCGGTCGGCAAAGGAATGTGCCACCAGGATCTCGGCCAGCTCTGTCTGCGGCTGGGTGTGAAAAAGATTGGAGACATGGACCAATTTGGCGGCCTGCTCGCAGATCGCCCGGGTGACCTCCGGATGACAATGCCCCAGACTGCAGACAGCTATGCCGGCAAGGAAATCAAGATACTTTTTGCCGTCAGCATCTTCCAGGACACATCCCTGGCCCTTGACAAGTACCGTTGGGAACCGGTTGTACGTTGCAATAAACACCTGATTGCTCCTTTTTATCCAGCTGCTGTTTCCGCCGCTCATAACACAATCTCCGTGCCGACTCCCTCATCGGTAAACATCTCCAGCAAAATAGCATGTTCCACCCGCCCGTCAATGATATGGGTCTTGGCAACCCCGGCGGCAAGGGCTGATTGACAGCACTTGATCTTGGGAATCATGCCGCCTGCTATCGCACCTGATGCCAGCATTTCGTCCGCTTCACCGCTGCTTAATGACCCCACCAGCCTGGAATCCTTATCAAGCACCCCGACCACATCGGTCAGCAGAATCAGCTTTGCCGCATTAAGGTGTGCCGCCACCGCTCCTGCAACCAGATCAGCATTGATATTATAGGAAAAATTATCCTCGCCGACACCTACCGGGGCAATCACCGGGATAAAATCCTGCACCTCTAAGGTCTGCAGGATGTGGGGATTGACCTGGGTCACCTCACCCACCCGGCCCAGATCAATCAATTCGGGCGGGGCGTCTTCGGTCTGGCTTTTCCGGATTGTCATCTTTTGGGCCCTGATCAGGTCGCCGTCACGGCCGGACAATCCCACCGCCCTGCCGCCGTGCTGGTTGATGAGCCCGACTATCTCCTTATTGACCTTGCCCACCAGCACCATTTCCACGACATCCATGGTTTCGGTATCAGTTATCCGCATGCCCTCGATATAACTGGGCTTGATCTGCATCCGGTCAAGGACCCTGTTTATCTGGGGGCCACCGCCATGGACGATTACGGGATTTATGCCGATATATTTCATCAGGATAATATCCAGGGCGAAATTTTTTTTCAATTCTTCGTCAACCATGGCATGGCCGCCATACTTGATCACCACGGTCTTATTATAGAATGCCCTGATATATGGCAGCGATTCTATTAAAATTTTTGCCTTTTCTATCGATTCTTTCATTGGACTCACCGCTCAATCCTTTACAGTTATGATCCGGCTTGACTCTCCATAATTGCTGGACATTGGCAGCCGGATGCGGGGAAAGCTCCGTTCGCCGCCGAATACCCTGTAACAAATGCCTGGTTGCCATCGCAACAACCTGCGAAAAATAATGGCCTGATTGTCTGTGATATCAGGCGCCCATCTTAATGATTCCTGGATGTTATGTAAAGGTATCTTTGCTTTCGGCCATGTCAGCCGGTACTCTTTACAATCTATTCAACAAAAAGTATGCTCTCAAGCCAGTATTTAAAAAAGCACAATCGGAAAAAACGCCGTTCTACAAAAACAAATCTCTATTATTTTCAGGCGCACAATTATGCGGTTAGTAACTCTTGTCCTCTGTCTTATATGCATCTTCTGTTGGACCCCTGCCTCACGGGCCCAGGGAGAATTGAATAATACTCCCATCAGGATTGAAGCCGACCGCATGGTGACATCCCAGGAGGACAGTACTGTTGTTTTCTCAGGAAATGTCCAGGCGAACCAGGCCAACCTCTTTATCCATGCAGACCAAATGACGGTTCTGTATGCCAAAACCGGAACCTCTGCCGATGATTCCGGCGGCACTGCTGTGAACCCAACCCGCAATATTGAACGAATCAAGGCAACCGGCAATGTTAAGATTGTTCAGAAAAACTGGATTGCAACCGGTGACAGCATGGATTTCAATGCCGATGACAGAATTATTACGCTTGCCGGCAATGCCAAGGCCTGGCAGGACAAAAACATGGTCAGCGGCGAAAAAATCATCCTTTATCTCGATGAGGGCAAAAGTGTCGTGGAGAAGAGCACCCAGGAAGGCGAACGAGTGAAGGCATTTATCTATCCATCGGCAAATGAACCGGTGACAAACGAAAAAAATGACTCCACGAACCCGGCTGATCATTAACAAGATCTCGCAGATGGTGACGACATGGCACTCCTCGAAGCCCGTGAAATAGTAAAGCAGTACCATAACCGCAGAGTTGTTGACGGGGTCAGCCTCCGGGTTGAGAATGGGTCGGTGGTCGGTCTGCTTGGTCCCAACGGCGCCGGCAAAACCACCTCATTTTATATGATTGCCGGCTTTGTAAGACCCAAAACCGGACGGGTGCTCCTCGATAATGAGGATATCACCGGTTTGCCTATTCATAAAAGGGCCCAAAGAGGAATTTCCTACCTTGCCCAGGAGCCTTCCATTTTCAAAAAGCTGACAGTGGAAGAAAATATCAGGATCGTTCTCGAGCCCCTGGGGGTGGATAAAGATGAAATAGAAGACAGAATTAACAGCCTCCTGGAGGATATGAAAATTCAAGCACTCGCCGGCAACCGGGCCAATACCCTTTCCGGAGGTGAGAGGCGCCGGGTTGAAATCATGCGGGCTCTGGCCATAAAACCCCGTTTCATTCTCCTTGATGAACCCTTTGCCGGCATCGACCCCCTCTCGGTTGCAGACCTGCAGCAGATAATAATCGAGCTCAGGAATAAAGGCCTGGGAATACTCATTTCCGACCATAACGTACGCGAAACCCTGTCTGTCTGTGATCATGCCTATATCATCAGCAAAGGCAAAATTCTAACCAGCGGCAATACCGCAGAAATTATCAAAAATGTAGAGGCCAGAAAAATCTATCTGGGAGAAAATTTCGCATTATGATGAAGAATATGCTTGCATGCAAAAAAGGTACCAACTATATTCCTTTTGCGGAAAGTTTATTATATTTATTTCTCAAAAAAACTTTTTCCACCCAAAAAAGGTTGAATTGAGTTGAAAATCAGAAAAGGACGACTGTTCAGGATATGTCTCTTGCTTTAAAACAACAGCTTAAACTAACCCAGCAGCTGCTGATGACACCGCAGCTGCAGCAGGCTATCAAGCTGCTGCAGCTTTCCAGGCTGGAACTGGCCGACACCATTCGCCAAGAAATCGAACAGAATCCTCTGCTGGAAGAGATCAACTCGGGTGATACCGATTATGATATCAGTCCGGATTCCCTCTCGGCCACGGAAGAAACCCCGGCTGCCTCGGAGTCGGAAAAAACCGGTGAAGTCAACATGGACAATGTGTCTTCCATGCAGGAAATAAACTGGGAGGATGATTATGCCAATTATTATGACGCCGGCTTTTCATTCTCCCGGGAAACCCCTGAACGCAACCGATTGACCCAGATTGACTTTTTCACCAAGGAAACCAATCTCCAGTCTCATCTTCAATGGCAGATGTCCAACGCCGAGCTGAGCGAAGAGCTCGAGGACGCCTGCCTGTTCGTCATCGGCAACTTGAATCATAACGGCTTTCTCGAGGTAAACCTTGAAGACATCACCAGAGAAATCGGCTGTAATGAAGATACAGCCAGAAAGGCGATTACCATCATTCAGGATATGGATCCGCCCGGAGTCGCAGCCACCAATGTCCAGGAATCATTGGTGCTGCAATTAAAACGGCTTGATCTCGAAAATTCCCTGGCCGCGGAAATAATCAAGGATCATCTGCACAGCCTGGAGCTGAAAAACTACGGTGCCATTGCCAAGGCCACCAAGAAACCCATAAAGGAGGTCCTGGCGGCGATAGATATTATTACCGGCCTCAATCCCTTTCCCGGCGAGCAATATGCTGAACGTGACATACACTATATCATTCCGGATGTCTTTGTTCACAAGGTCGGGGATGAATACCTCATAGTTTTAAACGATGAGGGGCTGCCCCGTTTAAAAGTTTCTTCCGCCTATGAACAGATTGTTGAAGGAGACACGAACGCTTCTGCAGAGACCAAGGCCTACATCAAAGAAAAACTTCGCGATGCGGTCTGGCTCATCAAAAGCATGCAGCAACGGCAGCGCACCATATACAAGGTTGTGGAAAGTTTGCTTAAATTCCAGAAAGACTTTTTTGAAAAGGGGGTGCAGCATTTGAAACCCCTGGTGCTGCGCGATGTGGCGGAAGACATAAGCATGCACGAATCAACGGTCAGCCGCGTGACCACCAACAAGTACATGCATACCCCGCAGGGTATTTATGAGCTCAAATATTTCTTTTCCACTGCCATTCCCCAGCAGAACGGAGACGCCCTTGCGGCGGAGAGCATCAGGCAGCGCATTAAGAACATGATTAAAAATGAAAACCCGGAAAAACCGCTGACCGACAACGCCATTTCCAAAATCCTGATTCAGGAAAATATCAAGGTCGCCCGCCGGACGGTGGCCAAATACCGGGAGCAGCTCGGAATCCTGCCGGTCAAGCACAGGCGCCAGCCAAAGATGTAGATTTTCCGCCTGAATTCCAGAAACAGCCCCTATTCCTGTCTGTCCTGAAGATAGCTCATTGACCATCCACCCTGTTCCGTCGCCGTTGCTTTGAGAATTACGCCGTTGTCAATCTTTATTGACCTGAAATCCTTAATCGCAAGTCCCTGGAAATAAAGGACAAGACAGCGGAGAACAATGAGATGGCTCACCAGCAGCGGATTCTGCGGCCGCCCACCCGTCAGAATCCGGTGCAGACCAGCAACAACCCTCCGCTGTACCTGTGCCAGAGTTTCACTTCCAGGCAGTTCAAAGGTATGTGGTGCGGCAAGCCAGACGGGGTATTGCGTCCCATACCGCTTTCTGATCTCATCCTTGGTCAAGCCTTCCCAGTGAGGGATATTAATGTCATCAAACTCGGCCAGGGAAGAGACGGGGATATGGAGCAGTGAGCCAAGAATTGCCGCTGACTGCGATGTCCGCATCGCCGGCCCGCTGTATATGACGCCAATATTTTCTTGCCGCAGTCGCTCCCCCACCTGTTGTATCTGCTCGACGCCTTCAGCAAGAAGTTCTTCACTGCTTCTGCCGGCAAAACGGTTTTCCTTGTTGGCGGATGTGACGCCGTGGCGGACCAGGTAGATTGTCGACATGTAATTAAAGTGACTCTTTAATCATTAAAGAATGAAGATTGGAGTTTAATGGAGGAGAATCTTCAATCTGCAATCTTCAATTATATTTACTGTTCCCGAATCAGATTCAACAATTCCTCAACAGAAAATCTGCTGCTGATCGCAGTTTCTGCAAGCAGGCTGTTTGCCAGATCCCTTTTTTCCTGGTGCAGCCTGACAATTTTTTCTTCAATCGTGTCTTTGGTGATAAGCCGGTAAATGGTTACAGGATGAATCTGGCCTATCCGGTGCGCCCGATCCGACGCCTGGTCCTCCACCGCCGGATTCCACCAGGGATCCATGTGGATAACATAATCAGCGGCAGTCAGGTTGAGCCCCAGTCCGCCGGCCTTCAGGCTGATAAGGAACAGGTCGCCCCGCCCCGCCTGAAAGGCATCCACCTCCTCCTTGCGCTGCTTTACCGGAGTTGCCCCATCAAGATAGCGGTACTCTATCTTTTTTGTATCGAGAAATGAGCGAATAATCTGCAAATGACCGACGAATTGGCTGAATACCAGGGCCTTATGCCGGTTTTCCAATAATTCATCAACCACCTTCTCAAAGAGAAACAGTTTTGAACTCTGAATATCGGTTTCAGGCATAACCAGCTTCGGGTTGCAGCAGGCGCGGCGCAATTTCATAATCTCGGCAAGAATTTTGACCGTATAGACCCTGCCATTGTTTTTCCCGGCAGAAACCGCGGCCGCACCTTTTTTTCTGCCGCCGCCGGCAGACGGATTCCCGTCAGCGGCAAGATTTTCAATGGCCTGGCGGCGTATAACCTCGTAAAATGCCAGTTCTTCACGGTTCATTTCCACCTGGAGGGTGATTTCAGTCCGAGGCGGCAGTTCCTCCAGGACCTGGGTTTTCGTCCGCCGCAGCATGAAGGGTTTGATGAGTTTACGCAGCTTTGTTCTGGCTGCCTGGTCCCCAAATCGTTCAATCGGAATGGCAAAACGTTCGTTAAAACTTTTCAGCGACCCCAGCAACCCCGGTACAATGAAATTAAAGAGATTCCACAACTCACCCAGATGATTTTCAACCGGCGTGCCGGTGGTCAGAAGCTTAAATCTTCCATTGAGCGACATTGCAGCCCGGGACCGCTTGGTTTCCATATTCTTTATGGCCTGGGCCTCATCAAGGACAATGACCTGCCATTCCTTCCCGGCCAGGAGCTTTGCCTCCTGCTGCAGAAGGGTATAGCTTGTCACCAGGACATCAAATTCCCGCAGGGACTGAACCAGTTTCTTCCTGTTCCTCTGCCCCATCTGGTGCATGTTCAGAGTCGGGGCAAAACGGTTGGCCTCCTGCAGCCAGTTCATGCAAACCGAGGTCGGAGCAATGACGAGAATCGGGCCATGGCAGGTTTTTTCCAGGATAATTGCCAGGGCCTGTAATGTTTTACCCAATCCCATATCATCTGCCAGGCAGGCACCTCCACCCCAGTGCGCCAACCGTGACAGCCATTTATAGCCTTCAATCTGATAATCACGCAAATCAGCCCGCAGGGTTGAAGGGACCTCGGCATCAAGCAGCTGCGCCTCCCGGATCAACCGCAACTGTTCTTTCCATGTCTCATCGACTTCCAGGCTGCCCATGTCCTGGATGATATTTTCCATGGCCATAGCCGCCAGGGGATGAATCCGCAATGTCCGGTCATCCTCCTGCTGTTTCCCATGCAGATCTGCAATATAGGAAAAATCATCCAGCCGGCGGCGGAATTCATCGGTGAGGGCCAGAAACTCTCCATTGCCCAAAGGCAGAAACCTTCCAGAATTACTGCGGGCCAGCTCCACGAGTTTTTTCATGTCGATAACCAGGAACTCGTCAACCGGCAGGGAGCCGCTGACTGCAAACCATGAGAGTCCCCGGGAACCCTTCATTCGGCGTATCTGCAGCCTGAGTTTGTCCGGCGAGGCGAGCTGCCGAACCGCAACACGTTCGCCTTCCGGCCATTCAATAACAACCTTATCCATGACTTTCTGCAGCTCAAGTAATACCTCGAGGCAGATATCGGTCTCCTGCAGCAGCCATTCCCGGCCGGTTTCCTCGATCCCCGCCAGGACGGGACAGGCCTCCTCAATTTCCCGGGCCTTTTCCTGCTCCAGGCCAAGATCCCTCCTGGTCTGGAGCCTCTGCCCGTCAACTTCAGCCATAATATTTTCAGCGCCCTGACCCGGCTTCAGATAAGGGCCCTTGGGTCCAAAAGGCTTGACAAACATGGTCAGCTTGAAACCTTCACCCAAGGGGACAAGGTGGATATAAATCTGCGGATTGGCCCTTACTCCTTTTATCTGTCCTGTTTTCCCGTTCAGGGTGTTTATTATTTTCGTATCAACGGCAACCGCCGAATGCACCGTCATAAAAGAAGATAGATTGCCCACGGCGGCCATGATCTGTTTGCGATGGGAAGCAGGGACCTTCAGACCATGGCGGGAAATGATCCTTGCGATGTCTTTATGCTTTTGGGTGACCTCGATAATTTTAAACCGGGTCGGGGTTTCCCGGATGACCGAAATCCCCTCTTCAGAAAAATCTTTCAGCAGCTTGACATGCAGCTGATTCTCACTCCTCTGCACCAGCAGCTCCGGCTCTCCCTTGACAAACTCTACCGAAATTTCCGGCGATTCCTCGAGAAAGAGCAGGGGATGACCCACCAATGCCGGCAGGGTCTGTTTAAGATCAAAACTGTACGTAACGTTCTGATTGTTCTGTTCGCGTTTCAGGGTTTTGCGAATCCTTGCGTCATTTTCGGTCATAAAATCAAGATTCCGGCCGGAATAAAGCCTGGAAAGCGCTATCGGTCTGCCCTTGCTCCAGGCATGATCCGGCCCTAACCTTTGTTCCCTTGCCGCCAGGGATATCAGGCCGTCCCGGTAACCAACCAGCCAGATCATCCGGCAATTGCCCGCTGTTTTTTCCGGCCGCGGATCCTGCTCCCCGGCGATGGAGACCAGCGCTTTCAGTCTCCGTTTCCAGGGTTCCTCTAAAACCACGCCATCGGCGACGGATGCCATGGCTGTTTTCCGGGTGATATCGGCGGCAAAATCCAGCAGTTTCCGGTCCTGGTCGATTCTACCGATCAGTTCTGCAAACACCATGGCAATCCATTGAAATTCATTGTCCCGGGCCCGGGCCCATAGAAGCCTGAGACCGTCCCGTCCCAATACTCCGGGACCGGATGCCGACAGTCCGCCGTCCAGCCAGAATTGCACCAGAATCCCGAATAAAACCGTAATGCTGTTGCCGCTGGTAAAGGCGGAAGGATCCAGCGAGAGGTCGGTGCTGCCGCTATCCTGGGCCGAGAGAAATTTGTCCAGCATATCGTAGGCGCCCATAAGCATGTTGCCGGGCTGTTGCGTACGCACCGTGTCAATGAATGTTCGTATCCGAACGAAGAAGCTGTTATCTCCGGTTTTAATTAATGCCAGTATGAAAAAAAGCCCGGCAATACCGGGAAAGAACATCCTTTTTCTGGAACCGATTTTTTTCAACTGCTGCAAATCCCGTTCAAACTGAACCAGCGCCTGCTCATTCTCGCCCAGCATGAAATGAATACAGCCGGTCATGCCGCTGGCTGTAAACGATTCCGGATTTTCCCGTATGAGTTTGCCAACCTCTGCCAAATTGCCGCGCCACAGGAGAAGACCTGCCAACAGACGATGAAAAGGAAGTCTCTCCTCAGCAGGAATAACCCGCAGGGTTTCCCCGCTGCGCAGGTAGGAAAAAGGCAATTCGAGAAGGGAAAGGTAGTGGAGGGAATAATTCATCATCTGGCTCAGTATATAGAACTGCAGGGATGGGGCCTGTTCTCCCAGCCAATTACCATCAAAAGGATTGTTGCAGAAACGTACCACCGGAAAACGTTTGTCCACCTCCTCATCATATTGTTTATCGAGAAGAAGATGCATATTTTCCAGGTGCACCATATCGCCGGTGTAGAGGCCGATCCGGTATTCACGCATGGCGCGTAAACATCGCTGGGGCCATTTTGACTGGTATTGCGAAAAGGGGATCTCATCCTGGACTGCTGCGGCCATATAACTGAAATTCCCTGCTGCAGCCGCATCCCTGCTTATTTGCTCAACTACTTCCTGCGGACAGCGGCCCTCTTTGTCAAGCAGCTCAAGGTCCTGCAGTTTCTTGAGAAAGGGGGCAATATTTGCTGCAGTAAGCCATTCGCCGCTGGGACCCAAGATCCCGGCCCGCCGCAGGCAGTTGGCAAAGGTTGCGCGGTTAACCGGTTCATAGATTATGGAGGCGAGATGCAGAAGCGACCGTTCAAAAGATGATACGCTTTGATAGGCAGCGGGGAAAACGGTTATATTGGACTGCTGTGTTTCAGTTCGCATGAAAATAACAAGATTTCGGCTGAAGACTCTGTCTTGCAGCACTACGTCCTGGACAGCCGTGCGGCAGATCTTTACCCTGCAAGCTGTGAAGTAAAATACTCCACTATGCTGTCGACCAGGTCAGGTATGGTAAATTTTTCCGGCTGCACGGTAACCTGCAAACCGGACTGTTCGGCGGTTTTCGCTGTTATCGGCCCGATTGCGGCAACCGCAACTTCGGACATGAGGTTCCGCATCTCATCCGGAGGCGTTATATCCAGAAGGGTCACAAAATTCTTAACGGTTGATGAGCTGGTAAATGTCACCATATCAATACTTTTTTCCTGCAGGGCCCTGAGGAGATCATCTTTAAGCTCTCCGCCGGCGCTGCTTCTGGGGAGGACGTTCTGATACACCGGTACCACGGTGACTTCAGCGCCGGCACCGCCTAAGATTTCCGGCAGGGTTTCCCGCGCCTTCAGGGCCCTGGGTATCAGGATTCGCAAACCTTTAACCCCGGTGGCAACAAGGGTTTTCGCCAGACCATCCCCGGTAAATTTTTCCGGCAGCAGATCCGCCCTGACACCCTTGCAGGCCAGGGCTTCTGCCGTTACTCTGCCGACTGCCGCTATTTTCGGACCCTTGAGGTCCCTGACATCCATGCCCAGTTCAAGCAATCGTTTGAAGAAATAATCAACGGCATTGATGGAGGTAAACAGGAGCCAATCGTAGGTATCGATTTCCGCCAGAGCCCGATCCAGAATTTCATACGATGCCACAGGCTCGAGCGAGATGGTCGGGAATTCAAGACATTCCGCCCCGTAATTTTCAAGGAGATCCACTAGGTCACTGGCCTGCTCCCGTGTCCGGGTAACCACGATCCGTTTGCCGAACAGGGGTCTCTTTTCATACCAGTTGATGGTATCCCTCAGGTTGACAACCTCGCCGATCACTACTAATGACGGAGGTTTGATGTTATATTTTTTCACGATCCCGGCAATGTTTCCCAAGTTGCCCACAACCGTCCGCTGCTCCGCGGTGGAGGCCCATCGCACCACGGCAACCGGCGTTAGCGGATCACGCCCGTACTTGATAATCTTTTCCGTGATGGTCGGCAGATTTTTAATGCCCATGTAGACCACGATGGTACCGACACCCGTGGCAATTTTATCCCAGGCAATATTGCTGTTCTCTTTGGCCGGGTCTTCATGGCCGGTCACAAAAGCCACGGTGGAGGTATATTGCCTGTGGGTGATGGGGATCCCGGCATATGTTGCCGCGGCGGTAGCCGAGGTAACTCCGGGCACCACTTCAAAAGGAATGCCGGCCTTCACCAGTTCTTCAATCTCTTCTCCGCCCCGGCCGAAAATAAAAGGATCACCGCCCTTTAACCTGACAACCTTTTTCCCGGCCATGGCCCGGTCAATCAGCATCCGGTTTATTTCATCCTGGGTATGGGTGTGCTTGGCTCCTCCCCGTTTACCGGCGTAAATAAACTCCGCGTCCCCGGGCACATATTTGAGAAGCTTCTTGCTGGCCAGATAGTCGTAAATCAGGACCTCGGCCTTTTCCAGCAACTGCTTACCCCGAATTGTAATCAGGCCCGGATCTCCCGGGCCGGCGCCCACGAGATATACCTTTGGAGCGGAATGCTTTCCCTTGTTTTTCCCGGGCAGGCCGCTGGTTTTATCCTGGTAATTTTCTTTCCGTTCCTGACTCATGCCTGGCCATACACCTCAGCAAGAATCTCTCTGCCTCCCATATCGAGAATCCTGTCCGCCAGTTGAACACCCAACTCTCCGGCCTTTTCTTTCGGACCGGCAATCGACTCCTTCAGCACCACTTTGCCGTCAAGCGAGGCAACCAGCCCGGTCAGTTCTACCCGGCCATTGTTTACTTTGGCATAAGCCCCAATCGGTACCTGGCAGCCTCCTTCAAGCCGAAAAAGAAATCCCCGCTCTGCTGCAACCGCTATGGTTGTTGTTGCATCATTGAGAAATGAAAGACCCTCCAGCAAATCCGCATCATCCCGGCGCAGTTCCAGGCCAAGGGCGCCCTGCCCCACTGCAGGCAGCATTTCTTTGGCGGTAAAGTACCCCGTGGCCCGGGAACTCATGCCAAGACGGTTTAAACCGGCTGCAGCCAGAATAATTGCCTGAAACTGTCCTTCATCCAGCTTGCGCAGCCTGGTATCGAGGTTGCCGCGCAGGTCGACGATTTCAAGGTCGGGACGGAGGGCGGCAAGCTGTGATTTACGCCGCAGGCTGCTGGTCCCGACTCTTGCGCCCTGTGGCAGGTCGGTAAATTTTGCATATTTCGTGGCAATAAATGCATCATGGGGATTTTCACGCAGCGGGATAATGCCCAGATGGAGTTCTTCCGGCAATTCAGATGGGACATCCTTCATGCTGTGGACCGCGAGATCAACATCCCGGCGCAGCAATGCTTCCTCGATCTCCTTGACAAACAGGCCCTTGCCGCCGACTTTGGCCAACGGTACATCGAGAATCTTATCCCCTTGGGTCACTATTTTTACCAGCTCCACCGTAACCCCGGGATGCTCGGCTTCTATCTGTTTTTTGACCCAGGTTGACTGGGTTGTGGCCAAAAGGCTGCCCCGGGTGCCGATCTTTATATGCTTTCTCATGTAAAAAATCCTTTTCTGGTTATTTTTGTATTCTGACTTAGAAGCTCCCCGCACCCGCTTGCTAATGCGTAGCGTAACCCGCGGGGAATGCACTCGCTCATCGTTTTCAAGTCTAACGGATGTATAGTAACTGCTCCTGCTTAATGGCAGGAACTGCAGTTGGAGCTGGAACAACTGGAACAACTGGAGCCGCTTCCCGAACTGCCCGAGGAAGAAGAATCACCGCTGCTTCGATGGGCAAAAACCGACATCTGCTTTTGCAGGTCTTCGCTTTGGCATTTCGGACATTTCGGCTTGCTGTTGCCCATTACCAGGGCTTCAAATTCTGCACCGCAGGAACGGCAGATAAAATCAAATAAAGGCATCTGTTTTTCTCCGAAATCAATAATAAATAAACATGGCAGACCACTTCTCAAGGCTTAATCCATAGATAAATGATTCAAATTTGCCGGGAAAATTGACCATCACGCAGTATATACCCATTGTGGAAGTATCGTCAAGTTTTAGAAGTACCGGCCCGGTCTTCCGAAAGTTGATTCCACTTCCCGGGGCATGGCACCTGCATGGGAATACCAGTAATTTCGTTTTCCGGCAGAAGATACTATATTCATTTTTTGTCTGCTCTCAGGGAAAAAAAACAAAAAAAAGCGCGGCCGGTTTTGCCGCACCGCCGCGCTTTAGATTCCGGACTGCAGTATATTTATTTAAGTTGGCTCATAATCGCCTCGGAAACCTCCTGAATTGACGGGGAGCCATCGACTGATATCACCTTCGGCCCTTCAAGCTGCTTGAAATAATTGACCGCAGCCATGGTGCCGGTAACCTCATTATAGTAGATGTCATGCCGCTTATCTATTGCGGAGTCATCCTGGTCATCCGGCCTGGTCTTCAGATCACCGCCGCATACCCTGCAAACCAGCTTACCGTCCTTTTCCACCGGCTTGATGGCATCAAAGGCGATGTGGTTGGGATGATTATTATCATTAACGCAAAGACGGCGTCCGGTAATCCGCAGCTTGGCGGTTTCCCTGTCCAGAATGATCTCGATGACATAGTCAAGATTGATGCCTTCCTCGGCCAGGGCCTTGGCCAGGGTTTCCGCCTGTACCCTGTTGCGGGGAAACCCGTCGAGCAGCCAGCCGTTCTTGCAATCGTCCTCCTTGAGCCGGTCAAGAATCATCGGGATGGTAATCTCATCCGGTACCAGGTCGCCCCTGTCGATATATTCTTTGGCTTTTTTACCCAGTTCCGTGCCGCCGCTGATATTCTTCCGGAAAATAGCGCCGGATTCAATATGGGGAATATCATATTTCTTATGGACAATGGCGCCCTGGGTGCCCTTGCCGCTTCCATTGGGTCCAAATATCAAGATGTTCATGTGTCGCTCCTTTTCCTGAAATTATTCTGTTAATCAAATCCCTTAACTGTTTAAAATAAATTACTTAACATGGAATCATCCAACTGAAGCATCATTCATTTTTTGCAAAAGCCACTATATACCATATGAAATTTCCTGCAAATAAAATATGGCACCAGCCTGTTTTATGTGTCAGGGGCGAGCAAAAATCTTTATCAGTCCGCAGCGCAAAGCGGGCACTCCGCCCCTTTTACCCTGATTTTGTCCTACCCTTTGAATCTGGAATTCCTGGGCCCTTAAATCCTTTCACTTCCGCACTAATTTTTTGACATCAGGGGATAAAGAAGTTATTTCTTGTACCCTTGCAACGAAAATAATTGTATATAGCCTTCCGGAAAACATGCTTTGCAGCGCCATAAATTTAACTTTTTTTAAACTCAGGAGTTTTTTGTATGCAGGAGATAAAAATCGGTCTCATCGGTTTTGGAACAGTCGGCAGCGGCCTGGCCCAGGTTCTTTACGAACAGCAAACCAGACTGGCCAAAAGGGTCGGTGCTTCCATACGGCTGGTTAAGGTTGCCGACATCATGGTCGATTCACTGCCGGACCATATCAGCCGGGACGGCAGGGTGACACTTACCAAGGATGCCAATGATATCTTCACCGACCCTGAAATCAGTATTGTCGTTGAGCTTATCGGCGGTATCGAACCGGCCAGGACCTTTATATTAAAGGCAATCGAACACGGAAAGCACGTGGTGACCGCCAACAAGGCCCTGCTTTCCCGACACGGCAAAGAAATATTCGAAGCCGCGGCAGACAAAGGGGTCGAAGTAGGATTCGAAGCCAGTGTCGGCGGCGGCATCCCGGTAATCAAGTCACTCAAGGAAGGATTGGTCGGCAACAGGATTCTCTCCATCATGGGTATAATGAACGGTACGGCAAACTACATCCTTACCGAGATGACAGATCGTGGCATCCCCTTTCAGGAGGTCCTGAAGGATGCCCAGAAAAAGGGCTTTGCCGAGGCGGATCCGACCTATGACATTGAGGGTATCGATACCGCCCATAAACTGGTTATACTCATGACCATTGCCTATGGCACCCACATCCATCTTGATCAGGTCACGACCGAGGGCATCTCCCGCATCCAGCCCATTGATATCGATTTTGCCAGGGAGTTCGGCTACCGCATCAAGCTGCTTGCCATCAGCCGCAACCATGGCGACCACGTTGAGGCCCGGGTGCATCCCACCATGGTCCCGGAGGAACACCTCCTGGCAAATATAAACGGGGCCTACAATGCCATCCAATTCATTGGTGACATGGTCGGCAACGTGGTGCTCTACGGGCTCGGTGCCGGCATGATGCCGACCGGCTCCGCTGTTGTATCCGATGTTGTCGATATTGCAAGAAATATACTGTCCGACGCAGTGCAGCGTGTCCCGTCCCTTTCCTATCTGCCTGAAAATTTCACCAGCCGCAAAATCACGCCGCTGGAAGAACTGCGCTGTCCCTATTATTTCCGGATGACCGCCCTGGATAAACCCGGGGTTCTTTCAACGATATCAGGCATTCTTGGCAACCACAACATCAGCATTGAGTCGGTTATCCAGAAAGGCAGGGGGCATAAGGAGGCGGTACCCCTGGTCATCCTGACCCATGAAGCAGCCGAGGCGGCAGTCCAGCAGGCGGTGGCTGAAATTGACGCCCTGGATATCGTGACCGATAAAACCGTAAAGATCCGGATTTTAGCAAACAACGGTGAAGAGTAATAACAGATAGAGATCCCTAGGCTCCAGGGTTCAAGGGTTCGGGTTATTTCCCGGCAAGCAGGGCCGGTGGAATCTTAAGGCCGGTTTCATCGCACCGGCAATAGATAAAAAAATAATTTTCCAGCTGGAAAGGCAAAGTTTTTCCGGATAGGTATCAGACAGAAAATATAAGAGACAGGCAAATAAATCTGATATTGCAGACTAAAAATCTTTTTCCCTTGCAGCCTTGAACCCTCGGACCCTTGAAACCTTAATGTAAGAATTATCAATGAAGTACATTATTCTTGTGGGTGACGGCATGGGCGACATGCCCCTGTCCGAACTGGTCTCCAGGACTCCGCTTGAGACCGCAAATACCCCGGTCATGGACAGTCTCAGCCGGAAAGGAGAACTGTTCCGGCTGCAAACCATCCCAACCGGTATGCAGCCAGGCAGTGACATCGCCAACCTGTCTCTCCTCGGCTATGAACCGCAGGAATTCTATACCGGGCGGGCTCCGCTCGAGGCTGCCAGCATGGGGATCGAACTGGCCGAGGGTGAAACCGCATACCGCTGCAACCTGGTGAGCCTGGAAAAAAAGGGGCCCAATTCAATCAACATGGTTGATTTCAGTGCCGGCCATATTCCCACCGTTGAATCAAATATTTTAATTACCGGAATCCAGGAGGAACTGGGATCTGACCTTTTCCATTTTTATCCGGGCATCAGCTATCGGCACCTGATGATAAGCAAAAATAATCTGTCGGATCTTGCAACCGTCCCTCCCCATGACTACATCGGTAAAAATGTAGCAGAGCACTGGCAACGTTACCTGCAAATTCCGGAACTGCAGCTTTTGCTGAATTCGGCCTGCAGAATCCTTGAAAATCATCCGGTCAACCGGCAGCGCCTGCAAAAGGGCAAACTCAGCGCCAATGCCATCTGGCTCTGGGGTGAAGGCAAGGCCCCGACCATGCAAACCATGGAGGTCCGGTACGGCCTGCAGGGAAGCCTGATCTCGGCCGTTGATCTGCTCAAGGGCATCGGTGTCTATGCCGGCCTGGATATTATCAACATAGTGGGGGCTACCGGCTATCTTGATACAAACTATGCGGGAAAGGCGGCGGCAGCGATTGAAGCGTTGACTCACAAGGATTTTGTCTTTGTCCATGTCGAAGCACCGGATGAGGCGGGACATAAGGGCTCTATCCCGGAAAAGATTCGTGCCATTGAAGATTTTGATTCCAAGATTGTCAAACCCATTCTGTCCGGATTACAGAGTATGGAGAACAAACCTGATTTCCGCCTTATAGTCTGTATGGATCACTTTACTCCGATCAGCATAAGAACCCACACGGAAGAACCGGTACCGGTTCTTCTCTATGATTCCCGGGAACAGGGAATCCGCAGCAGACTTCCCTATTCAGAAAAAAATGCGAAACAGAGCGGTTTTCTTCTGGCAAGCGGCCGTGATTTTTTCAATAAACTGCTGGAAAGAGAGGCAACATGAACCTGGCCATGCCTGAACCTGTTCACAGGACCGACTGCAGGGTTCTGTATGGCGATACCGATGCTGCGGGGGTTGTTTACTATGCCAATTACCTGCGCTACTTTGAACAGGGCAGAACCGAATACATGCGCGACCTGGCATTAACCACCTATCGCGAGATAGAAAGTAGTGGTCTGGTGCTGCCGGTAATTGAATGCTATTCCAGGTACAAGGCACCTGCTGCCTACGACGATCTGCTCACCATCGAAACATCGCTGGCGACATTGAAAAACGTCTCCTGCCGTTTCAATTACCGCATTTACAGAAATAACGGTGATGAGTCCAGGACTTTACTCGCCAAAGGTTATACGGTTCACGCCGCGGTTAACCGTGATGGCAAGCTGACAAAACTGCCGGCCCGTCTTTTTGAAAAACTCAACAAAATTATAATTGCATCCCAAAATCCATGAGCCGCTGCCGACACTTTGGCACGAAAGTATACGGTCGACAATAAAATTGTTTCACAGCCGGCAACATGCCGACAATAGTCCCGGATAAAATCCCCGTTAATTTCGTCCCGGTGAATCCGGATATCAGGGTTAAAAAACCTGCCGCTTCCGATTAACGCAGGATCAACCCTCGAGTCACAGCGTTTTATCCCGGACAGATTCAGGATATCTTCATAATCCTGCAACAGGCCCCTTGACTTTTCCGGCAATTCCTGTAGTATGTTGCGCTCACATGACGCGGGGTGGAGCAGTCCGGTAGCTCGTCGGGCTCATAACCCGAAGGTCGGAGGTTCAAATCCTCCCCCCGCTACCAGTTGATAGACAAGGGATTCAGAGATTTTCTGAGTCCCTTTTTTGTGGCATGATACCGGCTGAACAAAATATTGTTTTTCAGAAACCGTATCCCATGTATTATAACGGTAATATCACGGCCTAATAGAGGTTATGCCAATACAAACCGGGCAACAAGTTTACGCTGAGCAGGCAGGGCAATGGAAAACAAACCACAATTAACCATCCAGACCGGAATATTGGTTGTTTTTTTCTTCATTGTTTCCTTTATCTTTACGACTCCTGTTTATGCGGGTGATGATATCGAACTCGCCGGAGATATAATGCGAATATTGCTTCCATTGACTGCAGGCGGCATGACCCTCTATCGTAATGACCGGCAAGGCCTGGTGCAATTTTCCAAATCTTTTCTAACAACAGAGGTTGCCACGGTTGCCTTGAAATATACTGTTGATACGGACCGCCCCAACGGCGGTTCACACTCTTTCCCCTCAGGCCATACATCCACCGCATTTTCAGGAGCTTCATTTTTGCAGCGCCGTTATGGGTGGAAATATGGCATCCCGGCCTATGTTGCGGCATCATTCGTCGGCTGGAGCAGATTGGAATCGGAAAACCATTATATGAAGGATGTTTTAGCTGGTGCCGTCATAGGGATAATAAGCACCTATATTTTTACTGATGCATATCAAAAAGATGTGGTGGTAACCCCAATTGCTGAGAGCGGAACCTATGGCCTGCTGCTTAACGCAAAATTCTGAAATCCGGTGAAAAATTATCACCCTAATATCCTCCGGCTGCAAAAAACTTTCCGCCTTTGATTTTCCGTCCCGCCCGGTTCGGTGGAACAGAAAAAACCGGGTCTCAAAAAAATAGGGTGCCCTGTAACGGGCACCCTATTATCTACCGGATTTTTTCCTGCCGGTTTTACCAGCGCTCGGATCCGTGGCAGGCAATACTTGAACAGGTACCGTTGCTGTAACTGCCTACCCTGGTCGTACCGCCGCCGACTGTCGCAGCCGGATCCAGTTCGAAACCCGAGGTTTCCAGATTGCTGAAATGACCATTGCCCAGGGTGTCGGTGTTGTGGCAGACCGTACAACTAAACCCTTCACCACCAACATGCTTGGAATGCCTGCCGGATGAATAGCTGTTGTACTGGGAAGAGCCTGAGCTATGGCAGGAAGTACACTGGGTATCGACTGCTATGATGCCGCTCCACCAGTCCGGGGTGGTCTGGCCGCCATGACATTTGACGCTGGAGCAGGTGCCGTCCAGATTGTCGGTGGCCGGGCCGCTCTTGGCATCAAAGGTATCCGGGAAACCGAGATCAACCTGAGAATTATGCGCCGCCCCCAGATGACAAATCGTACAGTCTCCCCCTACTGAAGCCAGTGCAGTATGTACAGCATGGGCTCCGGCGGTATCGGGATAGCTGGTGCCGGATGGTGGCTGGCCGTGACACAGGGTGCAGTCACTGTAGTCGGGACCGGTAGCGGAACCGGTATCCTGGGGCAGCACATCGGCAATGGCCTGCACCTCGCCCGGGGTCAAATTGCTGAGCATACCCATACCGCCGAGATTGCTGTCGATCGCCGTCTGGATTTCAGCCGCACTACGGCCCGGCTTGGCGGTTGTTTCCAGCGGTCCGTGGCAGCTGGAACAGTTGGTGCCGTACAGGGCATTACCGTCCGGCGGCAGGGTCGGATCGACCACCGGGGCCGTCGGCAGTGCATCGGCAATGGCCTGCACCTCGTCCGGGGTCAAGGCACTGAGCATGCCCATACCGCCGCGGTTGCTGTCAATCGCCGCCTGGATTTCAGCCGCACTACGGCCCGGCTTGGCGGTTGTGTCCAGCAGTCCGTGGCAGCTGGAACAGTTGGTGCCGTACAGGGCAATACCGTCCGGCGGCAGGGTCGGATCGACCACCGGGGCCGTCGGCAGTGCATCGGCAATGGCCTGCACCTCGTCCGGGGTCAAGGCACTGAGCATGCCCATACCGCCGCGGTTGCTGTCGATCGCCGCCTGGATTTCAGCCGCACTACGGCCCGGCTTGGCGGTTGTGTCCAGCAGTCCGTGGCAGCTGGAACAGTTGGTGCCGTACAGGGCAATACCGTCCGGCGGCAGGGTCGGATCGACCACCGGGGCTGGCGGCAGTGCATCGGCAATGGCCTGCACCTCGCCAGGGGTCAAGGCACTGAGCATGCCCATACCGCCGCGGTTGCTGTCGATCGCCGCCTGGATTTCAGCCGCACTACGGCCCGGCTTGGCGGTTGTGTCCAGCAGTCCGTGGCAGCTGGAGCAGTTGGTGACATACAGGGCAATACCATCCGGCGGCAGGGTCGGATCGGGGTTGGAGTCGGGGTTGGAGTCGGGGTTGGGACAGGCATACCAGGAGCAGGTGTCTGGGCCGACGGCAATACTTCGGCTATGGCTGCAACCTCACCCGGGGTCAAAGTATTGAACATCCCCATGCCCCCGTAATTATTGTCAATAGCTGTCTGGATATCAGCGGCGCTGCTTCCCGGAATTTCGGTGGCGTCAAGGATGCCGTGACAGGCAGAACAGTTATCATGATAGAGGGTCATTCCATCATAGGAATCTGACAGCGGTACCCGCTGGCTGTAAGAATTTTTAACCATGGCAGCACCGTTTCCCTTAACATTCTGGACCGCCTGGTCGACCATGGCCTGATTGAAGGTGCCGTTGTTCTCCATGCCCTCCAGGGTGCTGATAACAATAGTTTGCTGCTGTAGTACTACGGCACGGATAAAATCCTGCAGAATAGGCGGACCGGTCATATCCGGATCGTCGGCCAAAGCCGCTCTAATAGCTGCAAACTCCTCGGGATTCAGCAGATTTTCCATGGCGTTGAGCATGGTGCTGAAAATCTGAAAGTGTTCTGAATCATTGAGTCCGTTCATGCCGGCCTGGTAGTCACCGGTTACTTCCATATAAGCATTGGCTGCCATGGAGGCCTGGAGAAGCCTAAGATCCTGATCGGTAACTTCATTTGTCTTGTCGGCCAGGCCGGCCATGGGATCGTCATACAGATCAGAAACAGCAATACTGGTGAAACCGGCATCATTAAATGCAGCGATAAGTTCTGTCGGTGTCATCCCGTTTGCCAGCAGGGTGGTCAGGGGAGAAACCACCACGGGGCCGACATCATCAGCTGCAACCATACGCCGCAGCATTCCCTGGTAAGGGGCGCCGCCGTGCAGTCCCGTATTGGGAACCAGTTCGACTATAGAGCCCGGCGTTAAAGGCTGATCAAAACCAAAATTTCCTGCTTCATCCGAAGGTGATGACTGCTGCAGAACAATACCGGTGTCACTTTCTATTTCCTGAAAAATCCCCTCGACTATATATGGATCAACGGCTATACCCTGCGTGACGGTACCGCCTGTTGACAAATCCATTGTCGAGTCGCTGCCGCCGCCACAGGCGGCAAAAAGCACCAGGGGCAGAAGCAAGAATAACCATTTGCGCATAAATTTATGAACCACAATAAACCTCCATGTTGAATTTATCCATAGCACTGCCTGAAAAATACATGTTGATAATAAAAAAAGTAATTGTAATTTCGTGCAGTTATACCGGTTGATCAATAACCGCAATACCACTTTACATGCAGCTGATATCAATAGTAATGATTATTAGACAGCAATCCATGTGCCATACTGCAATTTCAACAACATTAGAAAAATCATCTTCCTGATATTATTTATAAAAATAGTTTTAATTAGGGAATAAGACCTTTCGGAAGGCGTAGATTATATTGGAGGAATTTTTTGATGGGGCAGGATTTACAGCCTCGGGTGTTAAGTCGGCTCCATTCCTTATGAACACAGGGATAACTTCTGTTTTACTCTCTCATACTTCACATTGTTTCATCCGGTTTAAAAAAGAAACAGACAAGGAGCTCAACCTGAAAAATAATCATAACTTATTGTTTTTATGTGATAAATGTTAACGGGCGGTCCTTGCCCTGCAGCTGTCGGCTCAATGTGTATGAAATTCACTGCAGTTTGTAAAAAAAATTAAACCCGTGGGTTTCATTCAAAGAAAAACCGCTGCGAACCATTCAAATGGAAACGAGCCCGGATTTGTCCAAATACCAAATTTATGCAAACCGGAACCAGATATTATTTGTGTCCATCTGCATGATATCTGATTCCAGTAGATTTACTTGATTTTCTTGGCTATAATGGTGCTAAAGAAAACCGCGCTTCAATTTCAGTGAAGTAAATATTAGCCCAATATACCCTTTATAATCAGGATGTTTCCTGCTGAATCCAGCAGATTGGGCCTGATAAATGATCTTGTCTGCAAACAAAAAACAAATGCTTTTCACCATGAAATATGCAACATTCCTTCTGTCATCGTTTACTGGACATTTAATGTAATTCCCTATAATTTCCTGAAAATCCCATGAAATCCATTGGTATATGTGCCGGCGCCTCAACCATCTCCATGGTTGGGCTGGAACGAAACAATACGGATACAAAAATTGTTTATTCCAGATTCCAGGCCCATGACGGCAACCCGAAAAAAGTTCTGCGCCAACTGCTGGGCGAAATAGAAAATATCCGTGAATGCAGGATCGGCGTCACCGGACGCAAGTTCAGAAATATGCTTAATTTTTCCAGCATTTCCGAACCGGAGGCCGTGGAGTTGGCCGCGAACTTCATTCTGCCGGCGGATCATCCCTATAGAGTGGTGATCAGTGCCGGCGGGGAAACTACCATGGTTTACCACCTGGATGACGACGGCAGGGTGAATGAAATTCACACCGGCAACAAATGCGCTTCAGGCACGGGAGAATTTTTTCTGCAGCAGCTGGGCCGTATGTCCATCACCCTGGCCGAGGTGGCTGAAATGCAGCTGCCTGAAAGGCCGTACAAAGTTTCCGGCCGTTGTTCAGTATTCTGCAAAAGCGACTGCACCCATGCCTTGAACAAGGGAGTTGCCAAAGATCGGGTGGTTGCCGGCCTGTCGGGCATGATGTCGGGCAAGGTTCTCGAACTGCTGAAAAAACTGCCCAAAGATTCCGCGATGCTGGTCGGCGGCTGTGCCGGTAATCAGGCCATGGTTCGATACCTGCTGGACGCCATACCCGACCTGTACATTCCGGAGCATGCTTTTGTTTTCGAGGCCCTGGGAGCAGCCCTCTGGGCGCTTGATAACGATGCCAGGCCTTTCCTTACCCTGGATGATATTTTTGTCAGCCGCCGGTCAGGTCTGGCGGTGCTTGAACCTCTAGCCGCGGCCCAAAAACTGGTGAATTACAAATTCCAGGAGCGCTCCACCGCCCTTGAAGGAGATGCGGTCATTCTCGGTTTGGACGTTGGTTCCACTACCACTAAAGGCGTCTTGATGCGCCGCCGTGACAAATCAATCGTTGCCGCCGAATATTTACGGACCAACGGCGATCCTGTCGGCGCCTCCAGAAACGTCTATAAAAGCCTGGCTGAACAGTTGCAGGTGCCGGTGTCTATCGAGGGTCTGGGTGTGACCGGTTCGGGGCGGCAGATTGCCGGACTGCACGCGCTGACCGATGGGGTGATCAATGAGATTGTGGCCCATGCAACCGCAGCGGTTCATTTTGATCCGGAAGTTGACACCATTTTTGAGATCGGCGGCCAGGATGCAAAATACACTTATATCACGAACGGCGTACCCAGCGATTATGCCATGAACGAGGCATGCAGCGCCGGTACCGGATCTTTTCTGGAAGAGGCGGCCAGGGAGAGCCTCGGACTGGATGTGACCGAAATCGGTTCCTCCGCCTTGCGGGCCCAGGAGCCTCCCAACTTCAGTGATCAGTGCGCCGCCTTTATCGGTTCGGACATCAAGCGGGCGGTGCAGGAAAATGTGGCTTTGGAGGATATTGTGGCCGGCCTGGTTTACTCCATAGGCATGAACTATAACAACCGGGTCAAGGGCAACCGGCCCGTGGGTAAAAAAGTATTTGTCCAGGGCGGTGTCTGTTATAATAAGGCCGTACCCGCCGCCTTGGCAGCACTCACCGGAAAAAACGTAATAGTGCCCTCGGAAGCGGGACTCATGGGAGCCTTTGGCGTGGCCCTGGAAGTGGAACGGCGGATGGAGCAGGGACTGCTCCAGTCGCAGCAGTACGATCTGCGTGAATTGATGGAACGCCGGGTTGAATACGGCGAATCCTTTCAATGCGGCGGGGGCAAAGAGTGCGACCGCGGTTGTGAAATCTCCCGCATCAGGATCAACGGCAAGGTCTATCCTTTCGGCGGCATCTGCAACCGCTATGACAATCTTATCCACAACCGCAAGGTGAAAACTGTTGACCATGACCTGGTGATCAAGAGGGAGCGCCGCGTTTTCCGCGACCTGGCCCCTGCCGATCCTACCGATATCAGGCCCACGGTAGGCATGAACCGCTCCCTGCTGCTCAACACCTATTTTCCGTTTTTCAACTGTTTTTTTGCGGAACTGGGGTTCCGCCTCACCCTGCCCGACAGGCAGGATCCCAGAGGCGTCGACCAGCAGGGCTCCGCGTTCTGCTACCCGGTGGAAATAGCGCATAACTATGCAGCTGCGCTGCTGGCGGAAAAACCCGATTTCATCTTTTTGCCCCAGGTGCGGAGCCTGCCGGTTAACGAACCGGACAAGCTCGCCTGCACCTGTGTATTGGTTCAGGGTGAGCCGTATTATCTGCGCACCGCCTTTCCACCCTTTGCAACCAATGACAATGTTATTACCGGGGTATTGACATTTTCGAGTGACCACAGCAAAGACCGGCAAGCATTCCGACATATTGCCATGCAGTTGGGCGCCGACCCTGCCAAGATGGACGCGGCCCTGCAGGCTGCCGCCGCCGAGCAGAAAAAATTCACCGATGACATCCGGGAAATCGGGCGGCAGGGGCTGGCCGCCATCACCCGGGACCCCGAGAAATTCGGGGTGGTTCTCTTTGGCCGGCCGTACAACAGTTTTACCGCTGTAGCCAATAAGGGTATTCCGGCCAAGTTCGCCAGCCGCGACATCACCATAATACCTTTTGACATGCTTCCCTTCTGGAACGAAAAGCTGGCCCCTGACAACAATATGTATTGGGCCATGGGACAGCTCATTCTCAAGGGCGCCCGCTACGTGGAGAAACATCCGCAGCTGTACGGCGCCTACATCACCAATTTTTCCTGCGGTCCGGACTCTTTTATTGTCAGTTTTTTCCGGGATATCATGGGCCGCAAGCCTTCGCTGACCCTGGAACTTGACAGTCATACAGCAGACGCCGGACTTGAAACCAGAATTGAGGCGTTTCTTGACATCGTCCGCTACTATCGGGAAATCCAGAAAAACAGACCGCGGACATATTTCCCCGGAAAGGATTTCCGACCGGCAGTGATTGCAGAACAAAACGGCACTACTGGAGTGCGGACCTCGGATAACCGCTGGATGCCGCTGACCGACCCGGCGGTGCGGCTGCTGGTGCCGGCCATGAGCCGATACGCAACTCCCCTGCTGGCCGCTGCTTTCAAACGGGTGGGGATCAAGGCCGAAGTACTGCTGCCGGCCGATGAGGACGTACTCAAGCTGGGACGCGGTCATGCCTCCTGCAAGGAGTGTTTGCCTTTACAGACAACTCTGGGTTCGCTGCTGCATTATGTCCGACAACGCAAACATAACGATGTGCTGATCTATTACATGGCCAGTTCCGACGGGCCTTGCCGACTTGGCCAGTATCATGTTTACACCAAAAGGGTATTGGAAAAACTGCAGATCCCGGATGTTGCCATGTTCACACCCACCTCGACAAACGGGTACTGCAACCTGGGAGACAATTTCCTGCGTGCTGCCTGGCGGGCCATAGTGATCGGCGACTTGTTTGACGAGATGTGGGCTGCGGTCCTTGCAGGAGCCAGTAACCGCGAGCGTGGTTTGGCTGTTTTCCATGAAGAGTATCAAGCCATTCTGCATGTTATTGACAGGCGCTGGCCGACCATTGCCGCCCAGCTGTCTCGCAGTGCGGCCCGCTTGCGCCGCATAGAACTGAAAAAACCATTTGCGCAGATTCCCAAAATTTCGTTGATCGGCGAAATGTATGTACGGCACGATCCGATTTCCCTGCAGAATATGATCGAACGTCTGGCAGAAAGGGGGTTCATGGTACGCACCGCACCGGTGAGCGAATACATAAAATATGTTGATTGGCTGATCAAAAACAACATTGAGGGCGAACGTACGAGGGGATTTGCTATAAGGGGATATGTAAAAAAATATTTAGACAATGCGATCCGCAGGAGACTTGCGCCCGCGGGCCTTTTTTTTCATAACGGCGGCGCCCCGGTGGAGCCGATCATTGCCGCGGCCCAGAAATACATTTCCCCCTATTTCAACCTGGAGTCTATCCTCACCGTAGGTTCAGCCTTCCATGATATCCTGCACCCCTCCTGCGGCATCATCTCAATCGGGCCCTTCGGCTGCATGCCCTCCAGAGTCGCGGAGGCGGTGCTCAATGAAAAATTTACCACCACCGAAAAAAAGGCTATGCTGCATAATGGTGCCGGCACCCCCTGGTCGCCCATACTCGACCGGGAAAAGAAATTGCCCTTTCTCGCCATTGAAACCGACGGCAACCCTTTTCCGCAGCTCATTGAGGCGCGTTTGGAGGCCTTTTGCATGCAGGCTGAAAGACTCAATGAAAAGATGCTGACCTGCCAGTAAGGATAATGCAATGATATCTGTTTGCCGGTGTTGATGCTGCTTAACATAATAATTTTCAAAAAAATAATTAATGAAACCAGGAGGAAAAGATATGGGACGCAAATTGATCATCAGCAGCGTATTGGTACTTTTTTGCATGTCATTGTTAACAAGTTGTGCAACAATTCCCGAGGAGCACAAAGGGGCGGCAACCGGTGCCGGTATTGGAGCGGCCACAGGAGCTGTCGCCGGAGCAATACTTGGAGATGATACGAAAAGCGCGGTTCTCGGTGCCCTGGCCGGTGCCCTTGTAGGCGGCGCCATCGGTCATTATGCCTATGACCAGAAGCGCAGCCGGGAAGAAACCCTGCAAACATACAACTACAAACCAAACTATGGAACCGTGCTCACCCTGGAAGATGTATCTTCTGTCCCCACGGCTGTTTACCCGGGTGAGACCGTGGAGCTCAAAATGACCTATGCGATTCTGAATCCATCGCCCGATGTCCGGACAGCCATCAAAGAAACCAGGGTAATTACCCATAACGGTAATCTGGTCGGCAATCCGGAAGTTCAGGTAACCCGTACCGACGGCACCTATACTTCCACAATCCCACTGCATCTTCCCGCTGATGCTGAAAAAGGCACCTATGTTGTCAGAAGTGAAATCCAGAGCAGTAATGCCAAGGATTCAAGGGAATTTACCTTTACCGTGATCTGATATAATTCTGGAGGAGATATCCCGGTTTACTGGAGAAGGAAAGATCGATCGGCCAAGTATTCTGTTATCCGGAAATATTAAAACCGTTGACCAGCAAATATTTCTACCTGCCGGTGCGGATAGCAATATTTTTTTAGTGCATTTTCCCTATAATCAGTGCGGCTCATCTTTGAAATCGTCCATTTTTATTGACACCCCGCCGGAAGATAATTACCTGTTTTCCACGGCGGGTTTAGAGCGGTCCTTGCAGGTCCGCTCCATTTTTTTGCACCAGCCCGACAACTATCTTTTTTGTAAGCCTCATCACCAGGGGGCAAAACAACAGTTCGCCGTAATTTGAAATGGTATATTTACAGCTTTCCCGGATGACCATATGACAAAACGTATTATTATCATTGTCCTGTTTTTGCTCCTTGTGGTCGGTGTTATTGCCGGCATCAAATATCTGCAGATACGCACCTTGATCGATCAGGGCGGCGGTGCTGCCCAACCCCCGGCAACGGTCACCAGCGCCGTGGCGGAAAACCAGAAATGGGAAAAGACCTTCAGGACAGTGGGTTCCCTTGAAGCGGTCCAGGGAGTCATGGTGGCACCAGAACTATCGGGTAAAGTAACAAAAATAGCCTTTAACGCAGGGGACATGGTCGAAGCCGGCGACCTGCTGGTGCAGCTGGACATCAATACGGAGAAGGCTCAGCTGCGGGCGGCTGAGGCATCGGCGTCTCTGGCCCAGATGAATCTGCAGAGGACTTCCGAGGTCCTTGCCGATAACGGGGTCTCCCGCTCCGAATATGACAAGGCCGAAGCCTCCTACAAGGAAGCCGCGGCCCAGGTCGATACCATAAAGGCCGCCATTGCCAAAAAAACGATCAGGGCGCCGTTTGCCGGGCGCCTCGGCATCCGGCTGGTAAATCTGGGGCAGATCATCAGCGAAGGCGAATCCATTGTATCCCTGCAGAGCCTTGATCCTCTCTTCGTCAATTTTCAACTGCCGCAGCAGCAGCTGAACCGTGTCAAAGTAGACTATCCGGTGCGGCTGACCTCCAATGCCGTACCCGACGGAATAATGACCGGCACCATCACCACCATCAGTCCCGAGATTGACAGCGTTACCAGGAACTTCCACCTCCAGGCCACGGTGGAGAACAGCCAGGAAGTTCTGCGCCCGGGCATGTTTGTCGAGGCCGCCGTTGTGCTGCCCGATGAGGAGGAAATCCTGGCCATACCTTCCACGGCCATTCTCTATGCGCCTTACAGCGACTCGGTTTTCGTCATCGAAGAAAGCAAGGCGAAAGAGGGGGAAAAAGCGGGCAAGGTTCTGCGCCAGCAGTTTGTCCGGCTCGGGGAGAGACGCGGTGATTATGTGGCGGTGACCTCCGGGCTTAAGGAAGGTGAAACCGTGGTCAGCACCGGGGTTTTTAAATTTCGCAACGGCCAGTCAGCCGTGATCGACAACAGCTTGAACCCTGAATTTAAACTGGAGCCACATCCCGTTAACAAATGAAATTTACCGACCTCTTCATCCGCCGGCCGGTCCTGGCCATGGTGGTCAGTCTGGTCATCATCATCGCCGGGCTGCAGGCCATCCGCTCCCTCAATGTCCGCCAGTATCCCCGCAGCGAGAATGCGACGGTGACGGTCACCACCGTCTATGTCGGCGCCAGCGCCGACCTGGTGCGCGGCTTTATCACCACCCCCCTGGAACGGGCCATCGCCGCGGCCGACGGCATCGACTACATCGAATCGCAGAGCACCCTGGGGCTCTCCACCATCAATGTCCGCCTGAAACTCAACTACGACGCGACCAAGGCCCTGGCCGAGATCAGCTCCAAGGTGGACCAGGTGCGCAACGATCTGCCGCCGGAGGCCGAGGTGCCGATCATCAACATCGAGTCGGCGGACAGCCGGTTCGCCTCGGCCTATCTCAGCTTCACCTCCGATATTCTCAAACAGAACGAGATCACCGATTATCTGGTCCGCGTCGTCCAGCCCCGGCTTTCCGCCCTGGCCGGCGTGCAGCGGGCCGATATCCTCGGGGCCCGCACCTTTGCCATGCGCATCTGGCTCAAACCCGAACGGATGGCCGCCTATCAACATCAGTCCGGTCGCAGGTGCGCCAGGCCCTGGCCGCCAACAACTTTCTTTCCGCCGTCGGCCAGACCAAGGGGGCGCTGATCCAGGTCAACCTCACCGCCAACACCGACCTGCGTTCGGTGCGGGAATTCAAGCAGCTGGTCATCCGGGAACAGGACGGCGCCATCGTCCGGCTCGGAGGATATCGCCGAGGTGGTCCTGGGGGCCGAGGATTATAACACCGAGGTCCATTTTTCCGGTCAGACCGCGGTATTCATGGGTATCTGGCCGCTGCCCAACGCCAACTCCCTGGATGTCATCAGCCGGGTGCGGACCGAGATGGCATCCATCCAGAAGGAGCTGCCCACCGGCATGCAGGCCCGGGTCGCCTACGACGCCACCGATTATATCAAGAATGCCATCCACGAGGTGCTCAAGACCCTGGGCGACACCCTGCTCATCGTCGTGGTCATCATCTTTCTCTTTCTCGGCTCCTTCCGCTCGGTGTTCATCCCGGTGGTGGCCATTCCCATGTCGCTGATCGGCGCCGTCTTTCTGATGCAGGTCTTCGGCTTCACCATCAACCTGCTGACCCTGCTGGCCATCGTCCTTTCCGTCGGGCTGGTGGTGGATGACGCCATCGTCGTGGTGGAGAACGTCGAGCGGCATCTGCGGCTCGGCGAATCGCCGCTCGATGCAGCTCTGCTGGGCGCCCGCGAACTGGTCGGTCCGATCATCGCCATGACCATCACCCTGGCCGCGGTCTATGCCCCCATCGGGCTGCAGGGCGGGCTCACCGGCTCGCTTTTCCGCGAATTCGCCTTTACCCTGGCCGGCGCCGTGACCATTTCCGGGGTGGTGGCCCTGACCCTGTCGCCGATGATGTCCGCCAACCTGCTGAAGCCGGGGCCTGGCGGAACACGGCCTGGCCGGCAGAATCTCCCGGGATTTCGACCGGTTCAGGGCGAACCTACGGCCGCTGGCTGGATTTCACCCTCCGCACCCGGCCGGCGGTCTACCTGGTCTGGATCGTGCTCAGTCTTGCGGTCATCCCCATGTTCACCATGTCGGCCAAGGAACTTGCCCCCACCGAGGACCAGGGGGTCATTTTCGGCATCGTCGATGCCGCGGCCAATTCCACCCTCGACCAGACCAGCATCTACGCCGCGGCGGCCAACCGCGCCTTTCTCAGCGTGCCGGAGACACAGTTCACCTTCCAGGTCACCTTCCCGTCCTCCGGTTTCGGCGGCATGGTGGTCAAACCCTGGGACGAGCGGCAGCGCACCATTTTCCAGATCCTGCCCGAGGTGCAGCAGCAAACTGCACGCCATTCCCGGCATCCGGATGTTTCCGGTAACCCCGCCGGCCCTGCCGGGCGGCGGCCAGTTTCCGGTGGAATTCGTTCTTGCCTCCACCGCCGATGAGGACCAGATCCTGGACCTGGCCAAACAGATCCAGCAGAAGGCCATGGACAGCGGCATGTTCGCCTTCCCGCCGATCATCGACGTCAAGATCGACCAGCCCCAGGCCGAGATTGATATCGACCGGGACAAGGTGGCCGATCTCGGACCTCAACCTGGAGCAGGTCGGGGGCGATCTCGGTTCCATGCTGGGCGGCAATTACGTCAACCGCTTCAACATTGCCGGCCGCAGCTACAAGGTTATCCCCCAGATCCAGCGGGTTGACCGGCTCAACCCGGATCAGCTGAAGGATATCTATGTCACCGGCCCGGCCGGTCAGCTGGTGCCGCTCAGCACCGTGGCCACCCTGCACAGAACCACCGTGCCCCGCTCGCTGAACCGCTTCCAGCAGCTCAATGCCGTCAAGATCAGCGGCGTGGCGATCCGCCCCCTGGACGAGGCCCTGCGATTTCTGGAGGACGAGGCCGCCAAGATCCTGCCCAAGGGCTATGTCATCGACTATACCGGCGAATCGCGCCAGCTGCGCAGCGAAGGCAACACGTTCCTGCCGACCTTCGCCCTGGCGGTTGTCCTGATCTTTCTGGTGCTGGCCGCCCAGTTCAACAGCTTCCGCGACCCCTTCGTCATCCTGGCCGGCTCGGTGCCGCTGGCCATGTTCGGCGCCCTGATCTTCACCTTCCTGAAGATGCCGGACCCCAATATTCCCTTCTGGACCCACGGGCTGGACCACCACCCTCAACATCTACTCCCAGGTCGGGCTGGTGACCCTGGTCGGGCTGGTCTCGAAAAACGGCATCCTGATCGTCGAGTTCGCCAACAAGCTGCAGGAAAGGGGCAAATCCAAGCTCGAGGCGGTCCGGGAGGCGGCCATGAACACGGCTGCGACCGATCCTGATGACCAGCGCCGCCACCATTGCCGGCCATTTTCCCCTGACCCTGGTCACCGGCGCCGGCGCCGCGGCCAGAAATTCCATCGGTCTGGTGCTGGTCGGGGGTATGGCCATCGGCACCTTCTTCACCCTGTTCGTGGTGCCGTCGATCTATATGCTGGTGGCCCGGGAGCATACCGCCGATTCCTCCCCGGAAGGATCAGCCGCTGCTCAGGATTCTTGAGAAAAAGCGGTAATAACCACCCTCTCTCCAACACCGGAACATCAGAACATTGGCAGACCGCATTACTACAGTTCAAGCTCCCTTTTTCCGGCCTCTGCATAGATCCGGATCGTTTTAGGAACAAATAAGTTGTTTTCAGGTTTGTTGGAGTCATAATCGACATTTATGCCGCCGATATAAAAAGATCGACTGCCGCTTTCCAGGAGAAGCGAATCAAATATATCGGCCCCCAGTCCAAGAAGCTTTTCAGCGGCGACGGCCATGGGATGGGCACCGGCAGCTATCTCGTCAAGATAGGGGGCAAGGGCCCTTTCCGTTTCCCTCATTTCAAAATCCTTGAAGTCCGGCGGTTTCCTGCCGTTGCCCCGTTCACCATGCCTTTTCAGGATCGCCGCCACCAGGCCGCAGGAAGAACTGGGCTGCCGCATGCCGTATCTGTCCGTCAGGCCCAGGGTATATTGCGAGTCGCAGCCGACATGGGTGGCGTGGAATACTACGGTCCAGGGGTTGCCGCGCAGTTCGGGAACGTGATGGGAGGGCGGCCCCAGGCTTTCAATACCCCGCCCCGCCGGGTATGCCCCGAATGCATTGAGGTCAAACCAGCCGCAGCTTCTGCCGCACCCCATAAGCAGGAACCCCAGTTGGTCCTGATTGTCGTCCCGGCAAAAACATTTTATTCCCAGGGCATTCTCGCCAAGGCGTATACCTTCATTGTCAAGATGCTTCTTTAATATCGGGACAAACTCTCCGTATGAATAAAGAAAATCACGATTTTTCTTTACCGCAAAGGCCGACCTGATCTTTTCCATCAGACTGTTTATATCCGTCGGCTTGCCGAGAAAATCAACCGCACCCAGCCGGGCGGCTTCGTTTATGGTGGATTCGGTGCCGTAACCGCTGAGGACAATGGTCTGAATATCGGGATAGTTTTTTTTGACCTGCCGCAAGACCTCCATGCCGTCCATCCCCGGCATCTTGAGGTCAAGAATCATGACATCCGGTGCATTTTTCTCTATAAGCTCCAGGGCCTTTTTGCCGCCAAACGCAGTCTCGGCGGCGACACCCCGGGAGTCAAGCCGTTCGGATAATGCCCGGGCAAAGGTTTCTTCATCATCAACCAGCAGCACCTTAATTTTTCTGTTGTCCGCCATGCCGATCTCCCGCATCCTGCGACACCTGTTTCATGCCGGTGCAATTACTCTGTCATCATCCTTCAGGACACCGGAATATATACCTGCATCCCCATTATAGGCCAGATAAACTGTACAGCCAGCCAGGTGACCACCATGAGCAGAATGCTGGCCGGAATGCCGTAGAAAAAGAATTCACCCGGGGTGAACTGTTTTGAGGTATAGGCAATGGCATTGGGCGCCGCACCCACCAGGAGCAGAAAGGGCATACCGGCCACAATCAGGGCTGAAAATACGATTACCTCGCCGGCCACCCCGAGATACGGCGCTATGACCAGGGCCACCGGCAGGGAGATGGCGATGGCCGCCACGTTCATGATGAAATTCGTCATAATCATAACGAAAAATGCCATACCGAGGATGAAGACGATGGCCGGAGCGTTCTTGAACATGGTGAGCCAGTTGATGGCCATCCACTTGGCCGCTCCGGTTTCCCACAGACAGAAACCGATGGACATGGCGCCGGCAAAAAGCAGAATAATATTCCATGGCATTTCTTCCAGGTCGTCAATATCGAGAATGTTGACCGCAAAGAACAGAATGGTTGAACAGAGAAGAATCCCTGTTTTGTGAAGGTTTGTCATGGCGGGAATAAACGATTTGCCGGAAATGACGATGATTGTCGCGATAACTATGATTATTGCCAGAATCTCCTTGCCCGACCAGGCTCCAAGTTCCCGGTACATTCTTTTGGCCTTTTCCTTGAGCCCGGGGATGGACACCTTTTCAGGTCTGCAGGTAAACATGAAAAATCCCCAGAGAAGAAAAGTCATGCCCCAGCCGATGGGCGCCATATAGTAAGAAAGCTCGAAAAAGCTTATATCAGTGCCGGTAATATCCTTGTAAAATCCGAGGGCCACGGCGCCGCGGGCCGCACCGAGCAGGGTTATGATGCTGCCGGCGCCTGCAACATAGGCCATGCCGATAAAAAGTCCCTTGCCGAATTTTGTCGGTCCTGTCTGGTCCGTATACATTGAATAAATGGCCATCAGCAGTGGAAACATGGTGGCCGCAACCGCCGTATGGGCCATTATATGGGTCAGGGCGGTCGTAAGCACGAAACTGCCCAGGTAAATCATGCTCGTTTTTTCACCAACAATGGAGAGCATTTTATAGGCGATTCTTTTCGTCAGCCCGGTCTTGGTGAAAACCATGCCGATCACAATGGAGCCGAAAATAAAAAGAACCGATGGATCCATGAAATCCGTGAAGGCAACCTTGGCAGGCCGGATGAAAAATAAGGCCTGCAGGGTACCGATTGTCAAACTGGTTACCCCGATGGGCACAACCTCAAATACCCACCATATTGCGGCGATAAGAAAAACGGCAATGGCCCCTTTTCCTTCTTTGGTGAGAATAAACTGCTCCCCAAGGGGATCGACCGCAGCAGGCCACATGGGTGAATAATAGACCCCCAGAAACGTGATCACGCCTGCCAGTAAAAAGAATATTCTTTTCCAATTAATGGGCCTTCTTTCCGTTGCCAACCTTACTTCCGGATTTGCATTAGACATAGTCCCTAATCCTCATCTTTTTTTGACAGCATTTTTCTCGCCAAATTACAGATTGCACTTTTCACAGACGGCCTTGAAAATTTCCTTCAGGCGGATAACCCCGATAACGCGATCCTCATCCGTAACAGGCAAAACCGTATCTTTTGTATTTATCATAATGAGCAGTGCCATTAGGACAGGATCGCTTCCTTTGAGGCTATGCTTTATCGGTGACATGAAGTCACGAATGAGTATGTTCGTCCTCTTTTTGCACTCCATGAAAAATGATTCTTCCCAGATATACGTCAGATCAGGGAATTCAGATTTTTTCCCGGCAAATTTTTTAACCATGGATCCATCCTGCAATCGTGGGTTCAGGCTCTGCAGTATATTCTGCAGGGTGGCATGTCCTATGAGCTGATTCCGGTCATTTAAAACCAGAAGTTCTGCATATGTGATACGGTCATCTTCAACAGAGGTATAGGATGTAATCACCGCAACAGCTTCGTGGAGGGTATTGTTTTCCTTGAGATGCGGATACTTGTCGAGTGGTATAACCAGGTCTCTTACAACCGGATTGTCGGAACCCATTTTTTTCTCCTTGTAATTTTGTTGATACTGATACCCTGGGAGCGCCCGATTTATTCTTGCCTGGGGACGGAATATAGATACATTTCTCCTGTTCCGGGCAGATGTCTCTGCCAGCCCGGCCTTGATTTGCGAGGCTTTCCGGCACGAAAGGCTCTATTGTATGGTTAGGTTACCATGTTTTACTTTTAATGATTTTCCTGACTTCTTCCTGCCGCCCTTTTTCCACCACGAGCATTCTTTTATGTTTGGCCTCGCCGATCTTTTCGAGCAATTCGTTCAGATCGACCGGTTTTTCCAGAAAATCCTCCGCCCCCAGCTTCATTGCCTCGATGCCGCTTTTTACTGTTGCATGACCGGTCAACATGATGATCTCCAGGTCCGGACGTTTTTCCTTGATTCGTCTCAGGGTTTCAATGCCATCGATACCGGGCATGGCAAGATCAACGACTATCGCGTCAAAATTCTGGTCCTCGACCTGCTTTAACGCGTCTTCTCCGCTTGTCACGGCATCGACCTTGAGCCCTCTGGTTTTCAACCGCTGTGAAAGCGCATCCAGAAACTGTTCCTCGTCATCGACCAGCAGTACATTTGCTTCTAATTTTTCCGTCATCTCAGCACCTGATATTTTAATTCTTATTTTTTTCTTTCCTTGAGATATTCGCGCGCACTCCCATACTCACCTGCTTCCGCAAAGGCTGCCGCAGCCATGGTATCCTCAATTTTATCCCGGTATGCCGCCTTGATGCGATTCACCAGGACCTCGATGTCGACCGGCTTTTTCAGGTAGTCAAAAACCCCGATACGCCTTGATTCCTCTTCATCCCTATCCGTTCCGTGCCCCGTTAAGATGATAACCCGGATTTTGGGGAATTTCCTGGTTACCTGCCGGAGGACCTCCATGCCGTCAATTCCAGGCATTTTCAAATCAAGAACCATCACATCCGGCTCCTTGTCATCCACAAAGCTCAGTGCCTGTTCGCCATTATAGACGGTCTCGTTCTCAAGATCACGCATTTGCAAACGTTCGGATAATGTTTCGACAAATTTCTGCTCGTCATCAACTAGAAGTACTTTCATTTCTTTCATGGCATTCTCCTTTTCGTCCCGGCATATATTCTCAGCCATTGTTTCTTTTATTGCTGCCTTCCCGGTGAATTTTTTGCGCCGTCTCATATTCTCCTGCCTCGGCAAAGGCCGCTGCCACCATTGTATCTTCAAAAACATTCAGCAGTGCCGGTTTGCGGCAAGCTCGCACGCGGGCTTTTCTCCTTTGTAAAGCGCTTTTTATTTTTTTTCGCAGCGAGTCGATTTCAAAAGGAACGGTTATGTCATCATATGCCCCCTGCCGCATGCCCTCCATGGCAAGAGAAATATTTGCAGGATCACTTAAGAGAATCACCTCGGTTTCCGGCTGATTTAACTTCAGACGGGCAAGAACCTGCATGGCATCATGTCCTTGGTGCCTTATATCCAAAAGAGCCAGGTCAACTTCATGTTTTGTGCACATCTCCAATGCCTCATTCTTACCGACCGCGGTTATGACTGAAGCCTTCAGACGCTTGAGGGTCTCGGATAAATTCTGCAGGAAAAAAGAATCTTCCGCAACAAGTAGAACTGTCGAATGCATCACATCACCTTAACAGTTAATTTCTTTACCACGCCTGCACCCCATGGTTTGCCTGAAAGACACCGCAGAAGAACTTAAATCAAAACGGTGCCATATATCACCTGGACACCTTTCAGGCCGAGACTTTCACACATAGCGGCATTAAAATCATTTCCGCTGCTCCGCGCCGGTTCCATAAGTTCGACCGCCTCTTTATGAAGACCTGATTCTGCAAAGGCAGCCGCCATGAAAACTCTATTCAACCAGCTTAACTCACGGGACAACTTGATTTCAGGAAGCATTTCTCTGGCAGTGTCCCATTCACCGGCCTCGGCATAAGTTGCCGCCATCATATTCTTCAGGAATGCTTGGAATATATTTTTCATTGTGGACCTCCTTGGTTTAGCACCGGTTACACTGCTTTCAGGTTCGTTTTGATATTTATATAGCAAGGCCTGTGCCATTTTTATATTTTTAATAATATCAATATATTATAGATTCAGCATGAAATGAAACATTTATTCGCATAAACCAAAACGATACAAAACAGAACGATAATTTTGGGCCATGGTGCTTAAGTAAAAATACTTTTTTCTTTTATTTCAGAATGTTAAAGAGAAAAAAGGACTAAAATGGTGGCAGGATGCTAAAGTGTCTCATATTGAAACGTATTGACACACATTGCCGCTCCGATTCTGGCGCCCCAAGGAAAAGCGCTGAATGCCGGATTACACCGCGGTGCAGCGTTATGCAATTTCAATGGAGGATACTAAGATGGCAAACACCTGGTTTCCCCCGGGCAGGATTCTTTGAGAATGTTCAGCCCTCAGCTTCTGCAGAATGTCGGGAAGAACCTCTCGCCATTCATTGTCCACCGGCGATTTCTTCATTTCCCCCACAAAATTAACTACAACCTCAACTGCTGCCCCCTGCCGGGAGATCTCAACCAGGATTCGTCCTTCCTTATCCAGTGAAGCCAAAGCCGGCCAGACGATGCAAAAAAGCGCAAATTGCAGCAGGGCGGGATCGTTGAAAATTACCGGTGCATCATCACCAAATACAGCGTCCAGATTCACCTGTTTCTGCCAGGCAAATCGGCGCAGAAGGTATATTGCCTCCTGCAAAACTTCAGTTACGCTGAATGAAGAAAGGGGTTGGTCCATACGGTGGGCGAAGCCACTGAGAAAACGGCACATTTCCGCTGCCTGAGCAATACGCTGATTGACTCCGGCAATATTTTCCTGCAGTCGCTCCCTCTTGATCGGCTTCTCCGGTTCTTCCAGCAAAATCAGGTCTTCAATCAGGCCGTTTAATTCTTTGATAATCGCCAGATGGTTTTTAAACTCATGGGAAAGCCCCGCCATCAATTTACCGACAAAGGCTAACTGCATCTCTCTGAGATGGCCCTGTTGCTGCGATTGCATCACTCTTCTCCTCTCTTTTGGGAAGCCTGCCGTTTTGCCATGGCCTGATTGATCTTGGCGGTAAGCTCTATAATATCCGCCGGCTTCATCATGCAGTCAAAAGCACCATGCTTTTCACTGCCGATCCCGGATAACGGCACCCCTGCTCCATGCCCGGTTAACATGATTACCTCAATATCAGGATTATATTTTTTTATTTCCCTGAGTGTTTCCATGCCATCCATGCGCGGCATTTTTAAATCGAGCAGAACAACGTCAGGAATGTTTTTGGCATGGATACGGGCGAGTGCATCCTCGGTACAGTAGACAGCCGCCGTTTCAAAGCCTCTGATGCTCAACCGTTCCGCCAGAGTTGAGGCAAAATCCTTCTCATCGTCAACTATCAGAACCTTTATTTTCGCCATCTCGATCCCTCCGCCTCATTTTCATTATTTTAATCGGCAGGCTTACGGTAAAAGTAGTGCCTTCCCCCGCGCTGCTGCGCACGGAGATTTGTCCACCGAGCTTTTTAACCAGGCCGTAAGTAATGAACAGCCCGAGCCCGGTGCCTCTTTTCTCGCCGCTGTCTTTTGTGGTAAAAAACGGTTCAAAAATATGGCTTCTGATTTCCCGGGGTATGCCCTTGCCAGTATCAACTATATCAACTTCCATTGTATCTTGATCCTGCAACTTGGTCGTAACGGTAATCACCCCGTCTTTTTCAATGGCCTCAATCGCGTTATTGAGAAGATTAAGAAATATCTGCTGCAGCTGGCCACGGTCACTTTCTATGACAGGCAGGGACTCACCGAAGTTCAAATCAATGTGAATACCCCGATAAAGGGCTTCCTTGTCGAGAAAACTCAACACTTCACGCATGAGGCTGTTGATATCTATGGGTTCCAGCGTAACATCCATGCGGCGGGCAAAACCCAGGAGCCGGTGGGTGATGACCTTGCAGCGTTCCACCGCCTCGGATGCACCATTAATTTCCGAAGATATTTTATCCTTGTATTTAAAATCTTCAGAAATTTCGAGCAGATCCATGATCAACCCGGTTTTTGTACTGATAATCGCCAGAGGGTTGTTAATTTCATGGGCCACTCCGGCGGCGAGACGCCCTATGGACGCCAACTTGCTTGTATGTTCAATTTCTACCAGCATGGATTCCCGCTTTTCGTCTGCTTCACGAATTCGGCCGACAATATGTCTGGTGATCTGCAGAATAACAAGTATTGCGAATACGGTGCTGATCGAAACAATAAAAAGCAGTTGGGCCTTGAAAAAAGACCACTCTCGCCCATAGAGATAGCCCTGCTTTAATAAAACAAGCGCCCACGGGGTCCCTTCGAGATGCGAGACGGCCTTTAATACATCATCGTTCCTTAAACCTGATTCTTCAGAAACCGTGACGCCGATACGGTTTCCGGGAAGATCAGCCGGATATGGGCTCAGCGGAGGGCCGTAATACCGTGATGAAGACTGCAGCAGATGCTCTCCATTCCTGCTGACCAGAAAGATATCGGACAAGGCGGCCGTGTCGGTTTTTTCGATATATTTATCAAGGGTCGCAGCATCGATACTGGTCCGGAACACCCAGTTCCGTCCTGTATCAGGGGTGATGCCGCTGACCGCAATACAAAAATGAGGCACCTTGCGATACCCCATCTCGACCTTGCCGATGAATGTTTTGTTCGCTGTAACGAGCCTAAAACATTCGCGGTTACTGTAGTCTTTGCCTTTAAGCTCGTAAGGGCCCGCGTATGCTCTCTGAATTCCTTTATCATCGATAATACCCAGATCAACCACGCCGGGATAATTTGACTTGAGCCGGTGATACAGCTTATTCAGGTTGTCCTGGTCGGTCAACTCTTCAAAAGTTTGACCGCTGGCTGTATAAACAAGTACCGTCTGGAGTTCCGACAAAAAAGTTTCAATGGTTCTTTTCGCACTTTCTGCGTTCCAGCGCAAATTAGCCAGTACCAAGGCACGATACTCGTAGTAGCTCAACCAGGTGATCATAAGCAGGGGGATCAAGAAGGTTGCAGTCATTACGAGAAACAGGGTCCGGCGCAAACGTCTGTATCGCCGTGGTGATTTTGCAATTTTATAATTTTCGGCAACATCACGGAAAACCCTTTTTAGCCATCCCGAATCTTTTTTCATGACTGTCCCCCGGGTTTACTGGCGCCGGGCAGAATTATTCCCGGCTTAAGAGTATTTGCAGAAACAAAATCCAAAGCCCGCTGATAAGGACCGATGATCCCGTCAACAACCTTTATTTTTTTCCATGTAAGATACTGGTGATAAGTCTCTTCGATACCACCGCAAATGACGAGGGAAACGTTTTCCTTGATAGCCAGGCTGCAAATATCTTCGCCAGAAATATTCGGGAGCAGGACAACTCTCGGCGCACCCATATTATTTTCGTCGTCCATCTCAATTACGAGAATTTCCGCAGTCTGATCGAATCGGGGAGCAACTTCGTTTTTTTGTATTGCTATTAATATCTTCATACCCCTCCTACTTGCCCTTACAAGTCAAATGAATCAATTGCAGAAAAGTCAAACATATCAACCCAGGCCGTGGCGTTTTATTTTTCTCCATAACTTGCTGCGTGACCAGCCAAGGAGTTCGGCCGCTCTGGAGCGGTTTCCTCCTGTTTTAGTCAAGGCATTCAGTATCATGCCTTTTTCCATCTCCCCCCACCCTCCGTGTGAGGGTACGGTAAAGGTAGTTGTCAGGGCGGGAGAATCCGACGAGGTCTCCGCATTTCCCAGGGACGCTGACCCGACACGGGATGAAGACGAAGATGAGATCCGTGTTTCTGTAAGCATGGTTTTGGGCAAATGCTCCGGCCCAACGGTTTCTTCCGAACAAACATTAACCGCATACTCGACAATATTTCTCAATTCTCTGATATTTCCCGGATAGCGGTATGCGGCTAAAACCTCAAGACATGCCGGGCTGAACCCCTTGGTTGTTTTGTTCAGGTTGCCTCTGATCTCTCTGAAATAATGATCGAGAAGGAGCCGGAAATCATCTTCCCGTTCCCGCAGCGGCGGCAGATGGAGACGGAGGACATTGAGCCGGTAATACAGGTCTTCGCGGAAATTGCCCAGCTTGACAAGTTCTCCCAAATCCCGATGGGTGGCTGCTATAATGCGCACATCAACGCTGACTTTTTTTGATCCTCCGACAGGAAAGAACTCTTTATCATCCAGAACGGTGAGTATTTTCACCTGGAGCGGCAATGACAAATCCCCGATTTCCGTGAGGAACAGCGTGCCCCCATGGGCCAGGCGAAACATGCCGGGCTTATCCTTATCAGCTCCGGTAAAGGCCCCCCGGACATGGCCGAACAGCTCCGATTCCAGGAGGGATTCCGGTAGAGCGCCGCAGTTGACTTTAATAAAGGGATAGCGTGCTCTTTTTGATGCTTTATGGATGGCCTCGGCAACCAGATCCTTGCCGGTGCCGGTCTCGCCGGTTATCAGCACCGAGGCATCCGTTCTTGCCGTTATGGGAAGCAGTTCAAAAATTTCCTGCATTTTCCGGCTCTGCCCTATAATCTTCTCCGGCCCGGAAAAACCGTGGATTTTATCATCAAGATCTTTAAGCAGGGAAATATCTTCCAGGATGACCATAACCCCAACCTTTTCGCCGGTCGTGAGCTTTAAAGGGGATATGGTGAAGCGGATAGGCACTTTTTTGCGGCCCTGATTGATAATATCCCCTTCAAGGGTCATTGTCTCGTCAGATTCTAGGGCCTTGCCCACGGGGTCACCCTTGTTTATCAGGTTGCTGCGGATGATATTTTCGCCATAAACACCGGCAACCGCCTCGCGGTTGTAACCGGTCAAAGCCTCGAGAAAATGGTTGATTGTAATGATCCTACGGGCCTGATCCATAAAAAGCACCCCCATTGTCATGGAGTCCAGGAAAGCCATAAAATCGAGTTTACTCATCAGAGAAGATTCGGGCCGGAAGGACGTCCCCCTTTTTTTCTTCGACATAGCCTTCCCTCACAGAAAGATTCACCGGTGGTGCCCATTTCAATTTCAAACTGGTCTTTTGCCGGTCCAGGCAAATGCTTCCACCCGTATTGTTTTGACACAAAATAATACATCCCGGGGAATGCATGCCTTTTAATCCGGGCCATTGCCCATACTGACGTTTATTTTTTATCCGTATTTCTACCTGCAAATGTATCATTTTGTTTTAATACTCGCCAGTGCTATTATCAAAAAAAATCAAGACCATCTCATATTGCATAATTTAGTTATCTAAACAGGCAGTTACATTCAAAAGAGAGTAAATGCATCGGGGTCCAGAGATGTCTCCGATTCAGAAAAGGAACCTCCAGCTTAACCAGTGGCTGGAGCAACCAGGCCGGATAATGCTGGAATACCAGTTTGAACCTATCATTTTCTATTTAATTTTTTGGCGTTGAGATGAACTTTTTCAGGTGCTAGATTTCTGAACACATCAAAATAAAACATGGAACGGATTTGCCGGTGGCGGAGCAAATGTTCCAAATGTTATCTGCGGAAAACATTAATTTGTGGAGAGCTTAACATGGCAGAAGGTATCACCCCTCAAACTGTTATTTCAGCGGAAGAAGCCCTGCGCACCGAGATCATACTGAACCAGGCGCTCATCGATATCTTAATCGGCAAGGGATTTATTTCTGAAAACGAACTGCTCAACAGTATACGGAAGATTAAAAAAGAACGGGATATTCTTGCTGAGAACCTGGAAATCTCCTCCTGAACTTTGACACGGCACTGCACCACACCTGCCGCGCCGATATCACTGCAGAGACAGCAGATAGGAACGCAGGTTTGCCCTTTCATTGGTCAGACCGAGTTTTTCATGATCCTTTTGCGATGAAAATCCACCCCGCCGGGAGAAATAGTCAGCAGTTCGGCAATCTCTTTGCTCGACTTGCCTTCCCACACCAGGACGGCAACATCGATTTCTCTCGGGGCAAGAAGCCGGTGCATGGATGTCAGTCAACTGATAGGAACGGAGCGGTGGTAATATAAAGCATAAGGCAGAAAACTCCGGTTTCAGATAGTGTTCGCAGAAAGGAACCGGAGTTTTTTATAGTATCATCCTTGGAATCTGGTTACAGTATAATCCTATTCGACACTTCACTGGTTCCGGAAAAATCTAACCCTCCGATATTAAAAAATGCATAAAATTCTTTTATCTCTCTTCATCCTGGCGCTTCCGCTAGTGTTTAGCGGTTGTGCCGCTAAAAACAGCAAAGGCATGAAACCTCTCGAAACCGTTAACTTTGTTGATCTGGACCGTTATGGGGGCCGATGGTATGAAATTGCCAGATACCCCAACAGATTCCAGAAAGGATGCGTCGGCAGCAGGGCGACCTATACCCGGCGTGACGACGGCGGCATAGCCGTGGTCAACCAATGTTATGACAGGTCATTTGCCGGCAAGCTGCGCACGGCTGAAGGAAAGGCATGGGTCGTGGATAAAGAGACAAATGCCAGGCTGAAGGTTTCTTTCTTCTGGCCCTTTGCCGGCGATTACTGGATAATCGATCTTGGCAGAGATTATGAATATGCTGTGGTCGGACATCCCGACAGAAAATACCTCTGGATTCTGGCCCGCACACCTGTAATGGATGAAAAAGAGTATCAATCCATCCTGAAACGCCTGCAAATGCAGGGATATGACACGACAAAACTTATCAGAACAGAACAGCAAAGCGGAGATTAAAATTTATGACGCTGAACGAATATTTCCAAAAATTCTCAGGCAGGGGAATCCTGGCAACTGCGGATGCAGAGGGACGGGTCGATGCCGCCGTTTACTCAAAACCGCATATTCTTGCAGACAACACCCTTGCCTTTATCATGCGGGATCACCTGACCCACCATAATACCGGTGAAAATCCATATGCCGTTTACCTTTTTATGGAGGATGGTCCTCATCACAAGGGAATCCGCCTCTTTTTAAAAAAGAGCCGGGAGGATACCGATCCGGATCTGATCGCCAAAATGACGAGACGTCACTTGTCCCCGGCGGAGGACAAGGCCAAGGGGCCCAAATTCCTGGTTTATTTCAGTCTGGAGAAAATACTGCCCCTGATCGGCAGCGGTGAAGCCGGTATCAAGGTGTCATAATGGGCTATTGCCATCCCCCTTGTTTTACGGGTACTAAACAACCACCTACTTGAAGTAGGTGGGTTTAACAGCGCGGACTTAAAGTCCAGCAATACCGGCAGGCTCACGCAGCCGGTTTAAGGCTCAACCTCAAATCCATCATTGGGATCACGTTCAAAATGATGAGCGAGATATTCCTTTATCATTACCTTGGTAAGTTCACCGGCTGTTACGCAAAAGTAGCCTCGTGCCCAAAAATGACGGCCCCAATAACGCTTCTTTACATGAGGAAACTCTTCAAATATCTTCCGAGATGTTCGCCCTTTCACCCTTTTCATTATGTCAGATGGAGACATATTCGGCGGGGCAGAAACCAAGATATGAACATGATCTTTACTTACAACACCTCGCAATATCTGAATTTCAAAATACTCACAGGTTTGACGAACAAGATCACGAACTCGATCTGCCAAGTCGCCTTGAAGCATATGATAACGATATTTGGTTACCCATACAAAATGATATTCTATTTTGTACTTGGTGTGACTACTCTGTCGGTATTCCATGCCAGAAAGTATAATTCAACAGCTAGCTTAAAGCTACCCGCCTAAAAGGCGGGGGTTTAAACCTTTAAATGCGGACGAATTAAATGTAAAATAAGAACTGTTTGATTACCAGATTAACCTGACACGAGGAGCAATCATGAAAACCTGCAGCCTGAACGACTTTATGGCCGAGATCAACCCCTGGCTTGACAAGGACTATATCAAAGAGGCACACCTGGACGACAACGGGCATTTTATCCTGATGTTCAGGGACGGCATGCGAAATGTTTACCATATTGACGACTGCAACGAGGCCCAGATCAAAAAGGTTCTCAAAGACCTGAAAGGCAAAGGTATTCCCGTCAAGGAGTAATCCGCGGTTCAGCTGTTTTGCGCCGCCTGCCTGACAATTTTTTCCGCCAGGTCCTGAAACACCAGATTATGAAAGATCAGGGTTGAATACCAGTAAAGTCTGCCAAGTATACCCCGCGGATAAAAATGCGCCGTCTGGATCAACCTGTCATCCTCAACAATAAACTCCAGCCAGGCTTTGCCCGGAAGCTTCATCTGGGCCAGAAGCAGGAGTCTTTTGTTGGGTTTGATATCAGCCACTTTCCAAAAATCAAGGGCATCGCCGATGCGAAGCTCACCACTTGCACGCCGGCCGCGGTTGAGGCCGTACCCGCCGGTCATTTTATCAATGGCTCCCCTGAGCTGCCAGAGCACATTATACTTATACCACCCTCTTCTACCACCGATGGTGAGAGCCGCCTGGAAAACCTTTTCGGGTGAGACGTTGCTGAATTCAATCACGCGTCGGTCCCGGATTATGGCACTGGAAGGATCATCCTGGTGAATAATATCGCAAACCTCCCCGCCGCTGGAGTCACACCACCGGCTTATGACCTGTTCATCCTCTATTTCCTTTATGGCCCGCCGTACTGAATCTTCAAAGGACATGGGCTTAATTTCCGGAAAATATCGCGCTGCATTTTCATTCTGCTTTACTGTTTCAGATTTCAGGCCCTCTACCAGGGCTGCCGCTATTCTATAGGGAATCGGGGTTAGAAATATGAGCCAGTAGGATGAAAGTTTCGGCGTTAAAACCGGCAGTGGGAAAATGAATCGTTTCAGTCCCATAACCCGGGCAGCGGCCAGCATCATATCCTTGAAACTCATGGTGTCGGAGCCGACATCAACGATGATATTCTCGCCGGGATCATGCCGGATGGCGGCAGTGAGATAGGACAGCACATCATCGACGGCAATTGGCTGGGTCCTGGTGTTCACCCACCTGGGCGTAACCATTACGGGCAGCTTCTGCACCAGGTTCCGAAGAATCTCGAAACTTATGCTGCCGGCCCCGATAATAGCACCTGCCCGGATCCAAATGGTGACAATCTCGTTCTGCCGGGTGGATAGCACCTCGCCGGTCTCAATTCTGCTTAACAGGTGTTTGCTGGCAGTATCCTTGACCCCGAGTCCACCCAGATAGACAATCTTCTTCACCCCGGCGTTGATGCAGGCATCCCTGAAATTTTCAGCGCTTTTCCGGTCAAGTTCACTGAAATCTTTATCAGCCCCCATGGAGTGAATAAGATAGAAGGCTACATCAATATTTTCCAGGGCCCGGGCGAGTTTTTCCTGGTCGAATGTGTCCCCTTCGACAATTTCAACCTTCTGCCTCACCTGTTCCCGCACTTTCATGACATTTCTGACAAAGATGCGGACCTGGAATTCCCGATACGCCAGAAGCTTATTCTTCAGCCTTCTGCCGATATATCCTGTTGCTCCTGTAATCAGTACCCTGGTTCGATTCATATAATCCCGTAAATCAATAAGGATCAGGCACGGTTCCTGAGCTTGAGCTCAATAGGGTGCGGGTGGAGGTAATACTGGATTTTCAGATATTCCTGGTCATATTTTCGCACATAATGATTGACCAGGGCTATCGGGACAATCAAGGGGGTATAATTCAGGCGGTACTGTTCAATGATTTCCTGAAGTTCCTCTTTTTCATCCCGGTTCAAGAGCTTTTTGAAATACCCCGCCATATGCTGCAGGACATTGACATTTTTTTTAATTGTTGCCGACAGAGACAGGGCCTGCATCAGCATGGCTTCATATTTTTCATACAGCGGATCCAGCGGCATTTCCTTCATCCCGGCAACAAGGCGGCCCATGTCCCTGTAATACTGCAGGCTGTGGGACATTATCTGCAGCTTGTGTGCGGTATGAAAGGCAACAATATTACTCCTGCTCTTTTTCTGTTCCACGACCTGCCGCCACCGTTTGAGAGCAAAGATTCGCTCGATGAAATTCTCCCGCAGGGCCGCATCATGCAGCCTGCCTTCCTCTTCAACCGGGAGAAGGGGAAACCGGGCCATAAAAGCCCGGGCAAAAAGCCCCACCCCCCTGTTGCTTCCCGGATGCCCCTTTTCCGTATAAACCTTGACGCGCTCCATGCCGCTGCTCGGAGATTTACTCTTGAAAATGAAGCCGCAGAGGTTTTCAGCTGCAAGTTCATCCACCCTTTTCCGGGCCCAACTGCTCATGGTGCCGGTGCAATCCCGGCCGGTTTTTGAGGTCAGCAATCGCGGTGACTCAGGATCACCCACCAACCGCAGCGTTTCGCGTGGGATGCCGAAACCCGCCTCAACTTCGGGACATACATCCACGAAGGTAAAATAGCGGCCCAGGGTATCGGTAATATACCGGTCATGGCTGTGGCCCCCGTTGTAGCGCACTTCCTTGCCAAGGAGGCATGAACTGACCCCTATTTTTATTGTTTCCTGCATAGCGTAATAATCCTTGAAAACGGGAAAAAGTTCCTCATCCAATGAGAGTTTTCAAGGTACTATTCTTTTACTGAATTACCAAAAGGAAAATTTTGTTTTCACCCTATTGCCGTTCACTTTTGGGCAGCAATCACTCATAATCTTTTGTTCTTCCCCTCCAACTGATTGGAAATTTTGCATTTTAAAACTTGTAGTTGCCTTTATTTCTGGTATAAAATCTTCTGTTTATGGAGAAATATCATGAAAGTTAAAGTCAGCAGCTACATGTCAACCCAGGTGCTCTCCATCCCTCCAACCATGGGAATCCGGGAGGTGTTCTTCCTGATGAAGGAAAACTCCATCCGGCATCTGCCGATCGTTGATGAAAATAATACCCTCATCGGCATCATCAGCGACAGGGAGCTCCGCAGGCCGAACTGGGTTGACGAGGCCCACGACATTGCCCATGTCTATTATTTGGACAATACAATGCTGGTCAGCGATGTAATGATCACCAATGTGCACGTGGTCCATACCTACGACACTCTGAACAAGGCGGTTTCCCTGCTGCTGGCCAATCATATCGGAGCCGTTCCGGTGCTGGACAAAACGGAAAACCTGGTTGGCATGCTCTCGGCAATCGATCGGCTTCGAGCCCTGAAGGACTTCATTGATCAACAGAGAAAAAAACTAAACCATGATTTGTGTCCCGGTTTCATTATTAACTGTATCTTGCATGCTTGATCCGGGTGCCATTTCTTCTTAGAACTGAATACAGGGGCAAGATATGCTTTTACATCATCGTTTCATCGAGGTAGCAAAGAGGCTGGGGGAAAAACCCGCATTTATCGACCGGACTGCAGGCAGGGAAGTAACCTACTCCAAAGCGCTTATCGCTTCGCTCCTTCTGGCGGCCGAGTTCAAACGTTATGAAAGGGGCTTCCTCGGGGTGATGATCCCCACATCCGCCGGCTGCGGACTCTCCATCCTCGGCGCCCTGATGAGCGGCCGGACCCCGGTGATGATCAATTATTCCACCGGCGCGGAAGACAACTGCCGGTATGCCCAGACAAAATGTGACTTTAAAACCATAATCACCTCAAAAGCGCTGCTGCAGAAAATAGAATGCCCGCATGTGGACGGCATGGTCTATATAGAAGACATCATGGCAGGGTTGGGCACCCTGAAAAAAATTAAGGCCGCTGCAATTTCCAAACTCTCCGCCGCTGCCATCAAGAAAATAGTGGCCGGCAAAAACGACTCACAGGATATTGTCATCCTCTTCACCAGCGGCAGTGAAAAGGATCCCAAGGCCGTTGAACTTACCCACCGCAATATAGTTTCCAATATTCAAAGCTTTTCCGGGCGCTATAACTTTACTGAAAATGACAAGTTCCTGGCCAACCTGCCCTTTTTTCATGTATTTGGGCTCACCGGCAACCTCTGGGTTCCGCTTTACCACGGCATGACCATCGTCACCTATGCCAACCCCTTGGATTACAGACAAATCTGCGAAATAATCCGCGATGACAAGCCGACCCTGATGGTTGCCACTCCCAGTTTTTACTGGGGGTATCTGCGCAAGTCCGAACCGGGTGATTTTGCCAGTTTACGGGTAGCCATATGCGGGGCGGACAAGTGCCCGGATGCCCTGCGCGAAGGATTTATGGAAAAGCATAAGCTGTTTCTTTATGAAGGCTATGGGACCACCGAGACTTCCCCGGCAATCTCCGCCAATGCCGAAGGCATGAACAAGCCCGGCAGCGTCGGTCTGCCCTTCGATGGGGTCCAGGTCAGGATCGAAAATTATGAAACCGGCGAAGAATGTGCTCCGGGGGAAAACGGCAAGATCCTAGTGAAGGGGGACCTCGTCATGAAAGGGTACTTCAATGATTTTGAGGAAACATCCCTCCATCTTCGCCACGGCTGGTACGATACCGGCGACATGGGCAACCTGGATGAAGACGGCTACCTCTGGCATGTCGGCCGCCTGAAGCGCTTTGTCAAAATCGGCGGCGAGATGGTGTCGCTTATCAAGGTCGAAAATGTCCTGGAAAAATACCTGCCTGAGGATGTGCTCTGCTGTGTTGTCGAAGTGCCTGACGCCATCAAGGGGGCACGCATCGTTGCGGCGGTAACCGCTCCAATTGATGAAAAGAAAACTTTGAAAAAGATGGCATCCGAACTGCCCAAGATTGCCCTGCCCAAAATGTTTGCCGTTTTTGAAGAAGAATTTCCCAAGATGGGCAGCGGCAAGATAGATTTCAGAAACGTAACCAAAATGGTACGGCAGAAATTACAAAAAACCGGCAAGGCATGAGATTTGCCGCCAAAACCTGCAGATCACCTTTTTCTAGATTAACCTGCCGGAATTATTATTATTTTATTTTTCTGCCCGCCGCAATATATAGAGCCGGCCATAACCAGCACCACAACATATTGTGTTTATAACTTGCTTAAAATTACCAAAATTCAAATATATGGAATAAAAAGCTAAAAAAGTACTTGACTTTTTCCCATTCACCATGCACCATGAAGGCGGAAAAAGGAGATTTCTTTCTTGTAACTCAACCGAGTTAGCGGGCCCTTTATCACTCAATGCAAAAATCAGTTGCCTTTCTTATACTCTTTCTTATTCTTGCCCTGGCCTTTCCTTTTGCCGGGCAATCAGCCGCCGCACAGTCATCCTCTTCGGGAATGACCATTCTCACCTCGGATTACAAATATTCCCCGGAGGAAACCCGGGTGTCAGAGGTGCGCCGGCAGATCGTCGCCTCCTATGTTCCTGTTCAGAACGAATCGCCCGTTCTTCTTGACAGATCACCGGACATCAAAAAAAGAGTTGTACACCATGTCAAGGTTTTCGACAGTGCATTCCGCCGGAAACTTTCTGCCAGGAGCGCCATTGTCATTGATGCCGGGACCGGCGAGGAATTATACTCCCACAATCCCGACCGTCCCGGACAGCCTGCCAGCACCATCAAGGTTCTTACCAGCCTGATTGCCATAGACTACCTGAGAAACAATGCCCTGGTGCCGGTGTCCAGCTGGGCTGCAAACATGCCGCGTTCAAAGGTATATCTCAGAAAAGGCAAATCCTACTATGCCGATGACCTGATCAATGCTGTACTCCTGGCATCCGCCAACGATGCCAGCGTTGCTCTGGCTGAAAAAATTGCCGGGTCGGAATCCGGTTTTGCCAGAATGATGACCAGAAAGGCCAGTGAACTGGGGGCCCGGAAAACAATCTGCAAAACCGCCTCCGGCTTAACCGCCAAGGGACAGCAGACAACAGCCAGGGACCTGGCCATGATCTTCAGGGAAGCCATGAAGCACAGGGAATTTGCCGAACGGGTGAAGATGGTTAAGGCCAAAACCTCTTACGGCAAGACCCTCCGGAACCACAATAAGGCCCTGTGGCAGATAACCGGGGCCGAGGGCGGCAAGACCGGCTACACCTGGGCCGCCAAGCAGACATATGTCGGCAAATTCACCCGCAACGGCAATGAAATCCTCGTGGCAATCCTCGGCAGCCGCAACATGTGGAATGATATTGCCAAGCTTGTTGACTACGGTTTCAGCAAAAAACATCGGCTGCAGATGGCGGAACGAGACGGCAACACAAAAACCACCGAGGAATCACCCCCTTACAAGTCAGCTTTAGTCGTGCTCACCGACAGCAAAAAGTGGGAAAAATTATAGAAGCCGACTTCCTTGCCCATAAATTCCTTTCCTCTTCATCCCTGTATCTTATAGTGTAACTTCTGTAGTGTAACGCCTGAACCTCGTCTTAACCTCCGGTTCGATTTTTCATTACCTGAAACCGGGACAGGGATATCCTTAATGAAAGATAAAGAATCTGTGCGCTCCGCCTGGAGTAGAACAGTCGCTGAAAGCAGGGCTGACCCGGCCTGGGGCAGGGGTGCCGAAAAACTGAGAGCCCTGCAGCCTTACCGGGATGCCGGTACGATCTTTGCCTCCCCGGAAAAATCTCTGCAGCAGGTCCGGATCAACTGCCTGGTTGACGGCAAAAATCTTGTCATGCCCTACCCCTCCATCCGTGAAGGGTTTTTCTTCCTGCCGGCCCGGACTGTCCCTTTCAGGGACCTGGCTGCGGCAGTATCCTACAAAGGTCTTGCAAAACATGGGCAACTGCTGAAAGGCGCTGCTGTTTCCGAGCTTTCAGTGGATCTGCTGCTTACCGGTTCAACGGCGGTGGACCCCAGCGGCGGCAGGATAGGGGACGGCAACGGCTTTTTTGATCTGTGCTGTGCCCTGCTCCAGGAATTTAATGCCCTGCAGCAGGGCTGGTCTGCTCTGACTTTTATCCTGGAAGAGCAGATTTCCAGGGAGCCCCTGCCCCAGGATCCATGGGATATAAAAATCTCCGGAGCAGTAACTCCGGCCGCAACCCATGCATTCAACCCGCCGCTTCATAAACCACGAATACTCTGGGATCAGCTGTCCACAGATCGGATCAGAAGGATCGATCCGCTCTGGAAGCTGTATAGTGCAAAACAGAAAAGATAATTTTTGGGGCAAGAATGATTGAATAATTGAAAATTGACGATGGAGAATTTTTACGACGCCTTCCTTAAGGAATTGCACGGCAGACCCGACCGAATCCCCCTGGATTAAACCCCGACGCCCAAAAAACCCGGGCCTGGGCATAATCAATAAACCAGTGACCGCCAGGATCTCTCCTGTCAGAGGTAAAAACAAACGGCTGGGCGGCCGAAAAACAGGGCTGCAGATACAATTCCTTGCTGTTTTTTGTCTTCACTGCGAGGGACAAGGCCTCTTCAAAGGTCGGCAGGCGCCAGTCGCTGTGACCGGCAAAATTGGACCTGTTCAACACCTCAATCCCTTTCTGTATGGTGCGGATGGAGTTTATTTCACTCCCGCCCCGCTGCCACATAAGCTTTGTCGTCAGGTCGGTTACCGTCAGGCCGTCTCCATCGTCCACGAGATAGCCGTCAGCATTACCCTCAGGATTGTACCGCCGTTCAAACAAACCGGTGCGACGGATCAGGTCGCCGATTTTATCCTCTTTAAACGCAAGAGGAGTGCTCCGCAGGTTTCGAAGATGGAGTTTCGGCACCGGATCTGACGGGGATGGCAGCCCGGTTTTCCCCATTTCCTCCTCTTCTTCGCCCCTGATGGGTATGACCAGGGAATGGTCTTTACTGTCCACGACATTTTTCTGCAGCCACAGTTTTATATCCTCATCAATGGCATAGCTTGCATCCAGGGTGGTTGACTTGCCCTGACCGGCAACGCATTTATCGATCAGTTCCTGCGGGGCCTCTATCCTGGCAAGGATCCTGGCGTATTTAATGCCCCGCTCCATGAGAAGCAGCCTGGCCGGTAACTGCCAGTTGTCGATATAAAAATAATAAAATCGTTCATTTTTATTTTTTACCCTTTCCTTGCCGCCCCAGCTTTCAAACATGCCGAAGGTGTCTGCCGGCTGCAGCTCCCAGTCGATGGTGGCCTGTGTTGGATCTATGCCCAGTTTTGCAAAGAAACTCATTATTTCTTCCTGTATCCGTAGTTTATCAGTGATAAGGTTAACAGCTAATTTTAAGAATAATTCTCAACAAGAATAGTTTGTCAGCATTTTCTGGCAAGTCCTTTTTGGATGTATGATTTTTTGTTCGACGGCAATTTGTGCCGTTGCCGTAGAAAAAAATCGATCAGCAGAGGCATTGCCCAGTAATATATTCAATATTATCAGGCCCTGTTAATGAGCACCAGATATTTATGATTCCATCAAATGTAAAAGGAAAGTTTTCTTGCAATAAGCGGAACCCGGCAATACATTGGCATGATATTATTTATCCGGATAGTTCTTGCTATGCAGCTTACTCTGGAGCACGAAGAAAAAATATGAAAAAAGTTTCACTTTCACCTAATTGGACTTTTAATATCACGCCCGGCACCCCCAGACGGCTTGGAGCCACCATTATGCCTTTGGGCATCAATTTTGCCATATTTTCCCGGCACGCCGAAAACCTGTGGCTGCTACTTTTCACCCCGACAGGCAAAAACATCGGTGAAATTGAACTGGATCCGATCGTTAATAAAACCGGGGATATCTGGCACATCATGCTCCGGACCAGAAACCATAATCTGCAATACTGCTTCAAAACTAACGGCCCGCACGACCCCAGTGGATCAGGTCATTTTTACGATGCCGACGCCTTTCTGCTCGATCCCTATGCCAGTTCCCTTGCCGGCGGTGAAAAATGGAACGGCCCGACGAATAAACAGGCGGGCTTTAAAAGGCGCTGTCTCATCGAAAAAAACGATTTTGACTGGGAGGATGACCGGCCCCTGAAAATTCCGCTCCAGGATTCCATCATCTACGAAATGCATGTGCGGGGCTATACCCGGCATCCAAGTTCCAATGTCAAACATCCCGGGACGTTTGCCGGCATTATTGAGAAAATACCCTATCTGCAGGAATTGGGCATCACCGCTGTCGAACTCATGCCCGTGGCCGAATTCAACGAAAATGAAAACATCCATACCAACCCGAAAACAGGCGAGAAACTTTTAAACTTCTGGGGCTACAGTCCCATAACATTCTGTGCTCCCAAGGCATCCTATGCCGCTGACAACAAAGGCGGCAACCAGGTGAGGGAGTTCAAGGAAATGGTCAAGGCACTGCACAGGACCGGCATAGAGGTTATCCTCGATGTGGTGTTCAATCATACTGCCGAGGGCGGCAGCGACGGCCCGACCCTCAACTTCAGGGGCTTGGATAATACGATCTACTACCTTCTCGATCCCGACACCAGGGAATATCTTAATTTTTCAGGTTGCGGCAACACCCTTAACTGCAATCATCCGATTGTCAGGCAGCATATTATAGACTGTCTGCATTACTGGGTCATTGAAATGCATGTGGACGGGTTTCGTTTTGATCTCGCTTCCATTCTGGGCCGGGACCAGAACGGCGTCCCGCTGAGCAATGCCCCGATGATAGAAATGATTGCCGAGGACCCCATCCTGTCGCCTACGAAATTGATCGCCGAGGCCTGGGATGCCGCCGGTCTCTACCAGGTGGGAAGTTTTTCCACCAGCGGCCGCTGGGCCGAATGGAACGGCAGGTTTCGCGATGACGTCAGGGCTTTCATGTGCGGTTACGAAGGGAAGGTGTCAGCCCTGGCTACGCGTATTGCCGGCAGCTCCGACCTGTTCCAGGAAAGTCTGCGCCAGCCTTACAACAGCATCAATTTCATTACCAGTCATGACGGCTTCACCCTCTTTGATCTGGTAAGTTACAACGCCAAGCATAACCAGGAGAACGGTGAAGACAACCGGGACGGGTATGACCATAATTTAAGCTGGAACAGCGGCCATGAGGGAGAAACAGAAGATTTGGGAATCAACCGGCTGCGGGCCAGAAGAATGCGCACCCTGGCGCTCATTCTCATGCTGTCACAGGGTGTTCCCATGATCCTGGCCGGAGACGAGTTCGGCCGAACTCAGAAAGGAAACAACAATGCATACTGTCATGACTCCCCCCTAGCCTGGATCGATTGGAGCCTGCAGGAAGTAAACCGGGATCTGCACCGTTTTTTTCGTCTCCTCATTGCCTTCCGGAAAAAACATCCGGTTTTCCGGAGGTCTGATTTTTTCCCGGATGTGCCCCAGGAACTCCATCACCCTATCAAGTGGCAATCCACCAAGCCCGACAACAGTGACTGGTCGGATAACGCCACCAGCCTGGCATTTCTGTTGAACGGCCACGGGGCGGAAAAGAAACCGGACAATGATTTTTTCATCATGCTGAACGGCCATCCTTCCAGGGTGGAAAAATTCACGGCGCCAAACCCGAGAAACAACGTGAGATGGCGCAAAATTATCGCTACTGCCGCGCCGCCGCCAAAGGATATCGTCGAAGAGTCCCGGGGAATTATTCTATCCTCCAATAAAAATATCAGGGTGGAACCCATGGGTGGTGTGGTTCTCATTTCAGATTCAAATTACGATGATCATTAAATTATGACCAGAAAATTTCTTTTCATCGGCGATTCACTCATCGAATTTTTCGACTGGCAGGGACGGTTTCCTGATGACCAGGTTTACAACTTCGGTTCCGCCGGCGAAACTGCGGAGGGATTGTTCTCCAGACTGCCGCGCATCACTGACCGGATAAAATCGCCGGACCTGGTAATGATAATGACCGGCACCAACAACATCGCCATGGAGGATTACGGCTTTCTGAACACCTATGAAAAAATTATCGGGCTGCTGCAGAAAAATTATACCCGGGCAACCATTGTTGTGACCAGTCTGCTGCCGATTGAGCTTTTCTTTCTGGGTGATGCCGTCCCCCGGGTCAACAGGAGATTACGGGATATTGCCCGGGATATGAATGTTGTCTACCTCAACCTTTATCCTTTGTTTCTCGGCGAAGATTCCAAGGCTGTAACCGACTACTACGAGGCAGACGGAGTTCATTTAAGCCTGAAGGGCTATGGAGTCTGGGCCGGAGCCCTTGAGGAGACCATCCTTCCCTCTCTGGGCTGAACAGGTTCGCCTCCTCCCGTTTCCCGATTATTTTTTCCAACTACACCTTGCTGAATGGAGAATATTTTTTTATAGTCCCGCTCTTGTTATTCGCGATTCGAACGCTTATTGTGTTAATGATTTGTGTGGCAATATCACCCCGTTTGACGTTGGCGTTACCGCATCAAAAATGAATCACAATAGGCCGTGTTTTGGCCCTGGAGATTTTTAAGAATCATAATGAATTTGCATTAAACTTTTTAAGGAGGACTTTTCATGTACAAGTTTATTTCACTTTGCTGCTCCATTGTATTGGTAATCGGCCTAGCCGCCTGCAGCCAGGAAAAGGCTCAGGAACAGGCAGCAAGCACACCGGAAACTGTTCAGCAGCAGCAACAGCCAGATGCCGGTGCAGCAACGGCCTCTGCAGAACCTGTCACGGGTAAGGTTTTGGAAACCATGGATGCCGCCGGCTACACATATCTGAATGTGGAAACCGACAAAGGTCCCATGTGGGTGGCAGTGAACCAGACACCTGTTGAGGTCGGCGAAGAGGTTACCTTTATGAATGGCATGGTTATGCAGAACTTCTCCAGCAAAAGCCTTGACCGCACCTTTCCTGAAATCATATTCTCCAGCGGCCTTATCGGTAAAGGCTCCACCGCCACCGCCCAAACGGAGACTGCAGCCCCAGGTGCAGAGTCATTTTCCCAGGCCCTTAACTCAGAGGGCGATGCTGCAGCAGCAAATGCAGCCGCCCAAATAGCGCCCGGAAGCCAGAAGGCGATTGTGCCGTTTGCCAAGGTCGAGGTTGAAAAAGCTCCCGGCGAAAACAGCTATACGGTGGCTGAAATATACAACAAAGGTGCCGAACTGAACGGTAAAGATGTTGTTGTCAGGGGCAAAGTCATGAAAGTATCCCCCAGCATCATGGGCCGCAACTGGATCCACATCCAGGACGGCACCGGCAATCCTGCCGACAAGACCCACGATCTGGTGATCACCACCGCAGAGACTCCTGATCCCGAATGGGACGTCGTCACCTTGGAAGGCATTCTTGCCGCCGACAAGGATTTTGGCGCCGGCTACACCTACAAGGTAATTATTGAAGACGCCAAAGTTAAAGATTAATTCCTGTTTATCCTGTACACGGGCTCCATTCCACCGGAGCCCGTGTATTTTTTCCACCTTTTAACTCGCGGTACTGACCTGTAATTTCTTCTATGAAAGTTGCAATCATTGGTCCAGGCGCCCTTGGCTGCCTCCTGGCCGCCTCACTTACCCTTAAGCTGGACCAGGAAAAGAGAAAGACCCCATACCCTGAGCTTTGGCTTCTTGATTATAAAGAAGAAAGGGCCCGGCACCTCCGTGATCATGGCCTCATTTTAGAAGAGGCAAACCGGGGAAAAACATGCCGGGTTAAGGTAACAGCCGACCCAAAAGAAATCGGACCGGTTGACATCATCTTTCTTTGTGTCAAATCACCGCAGGTCGCTGCAGGTCTTCAGCAGGCGGCGGAACTTGTCCAGGCGGATACTCTTCTCGTCACCCTGCAGAATGGCATTGGCCACCTTAAACTCCTGAAGAACAAACAAAAACTGCCTTCAATCGTTCTCGGTGTAACAGCCCAGGGAGCGAATATGGTGGCGCCGGGCCATGTACGTCATGCCGGGGATGGTTTGACCAGGATCGGTTTTCCCAAAGCCACAAATTTCACCAAATCACTTCTTCTTGCCAATGTATGCAACCTGCTGAACTATGGCGGCATTGAGACGGTTATTGTTGACAATATCCTTGACTATGTCTGGTCCAAGCTCATGGTCAATGCCGGCATTAACGCCTTAACCGCCATTCACCGCTGCCCAAACGGGAAACTGCTGGAATCAACCGCCACCCTGGAAAAACTCACTTTTGCGGTTCGGGAAGGTGAAGAGGTAGCCCGGACCCTTGGAATTCAACTCATTGGTGACCCTCTTACTGCAACTCTTGCTGTTTGCCGGCAAACAGCAGCCAACCTTTCCTCGATGCTGCAGGATGTGAACAACAGACGGCCAACTGAAATTGATTCCATCAATGGCGAAATAGCCGCCGCCGGCAGGATCCTCGACATACCCACGCCGGTAAACGATGAATTGATTCAAAAAATAAAAGAAATAGAGCAGACTTATTGACGTATTATCCTGTCCCCATACCCTGCAGATGAACAAAATCAACCCGGCACATATTGGCTTTGATATCGACGGCGTGGTTGCTGATACCGGCGGCGCCTTCATCAGAATCATTGCCGAAGAATACGGTATAAACTCTCTTACCCTGGATGATATTACCAGTTTCGAGGTGATCGACTGCCTCGATGTGGACCAGGAAATTATTGAAGAGGTTTTCAGCCGTCTGCTTGACAACCCTTTATCCGCCGGGCTGCAGCCCATGGAAAATGCCATATCCGTGCTGCACAGATTTGCCGAAGAAGCGCCTTTGACCTTTGTTACTGCCCGGCCCCGGAAAGGACCGATCTCCCTCTGGCTCAAGCATTTTCTGCAGCCCGTCACCTTTGAAAAAATAAGGCTGGTGGCAATGGGCGCCCACGATAACAAAATCTCATTTATAAAAGATCTGGGCCTGAAATATTTCGTCGATGACCGGCTGCAGACCTGCAGGATGCTGGCCCGGGAAGGCATTAACCCCCTGGTGTACAATCAGCCCTGGAATAAGGATGACCATGACCTGCCGACGGTCAACAACTGGCAGGCTATCCATGACCTCTGTTTTTGACTGGCCTCCCCCGAAGCCAAAACCTCAATAATAGTTATTGCACTTCCATTAGACTGTTTACACATTAATAACAATATGTTAGTAAATTCAGTCTGTTCTGGTTTTTCCGGCTGTAAACCAATGCTTAGGGAATCTTGGAAATGGAATGCCCCAAATGCGGTCACCATTTTAAGAATTACAAAAATCCACTGCCAACCGTGGATATAATAATCGAAGTAAAGGACGGCATCGTTCTGGTAGCAAGGAAAAACGAGCCACTGGGCTGGGCCCTGCCGGGAGGATTTGTTGATTACGGCGAATCACTTGAACAGGCGGCGGTGCGCGAGGCCCTGGAGGAGACAGGCCTTCATGTTACCCTGGTACACCAGCTCAAGACCTATTCGGCCCCGGACCGGGATCCGCGGCAGCATACCATTTCCACGGTCTTTATAGCAACTGCGGCCGGTCGGCCCGAGGCCGGTGATGACGCGGCCGAAGCAGAGGTCTTCACCCGGCATAATCTGCCCCCCCTTGTTTTTGACCATGCACAAATTCTCGCAGACTACTTCACCCTCAAAAATAATGAAACCTGCCCATGACCAAACCCGGCACAAAAATTCTGCTTGTTGACGATGATCCGTCGATTCTCGCGGTTCTGGGCGATCTGATGACCATCTTCGGGCACGACTATGACACGGCCAGCAACGGGATAGAAGCAATTGAAAAACTGAAACAGGACTTCTTTCAGATTGTGCTGACCGATATGATGATGAACGGCATGGACGGCATGGAACTCCTGAAATACATCAACAGCAATTATCCCAATATCAAGGTCATAGTCGCCACCGGCTATGACCGCACTTTTTCCTATACCGACGTCATAAGGGCCGGAGCCAGCGACTTTATTTCCAAGCCGTTTAATGCCGATGAACTTGAAGCCAAGATCAGCAGGCTTGCCCGCGAGATAGAACTTCTCCACCAGCTTGAACTCCTTTCAATTTCAGACAGCCTGACAGGGCTGTATAACCGACGTCATTTCGATACCAAGATATTCGAGGAGGCCCGGCGCGCCTTTCGTCAAAACCATGATCTCTTCCTTGCCGTTCTCGATGTTGACAACCTCAAGGAAGTTAATGACAAATACGGCCACCCGGCGGGTGATAAAATCCTGAAGGCTGTAAGCGATATCGTTAAGCATTGCATCAGGGAAAACGTTGACTGGCCTTTTCGCTATGGCGGCGATGAGTTCTGCGTCATCCTGATCCAGGTATCAAAGGAACAGGCCCTGATGACCTCTGAACGGTTCATCCAAAGCTTAAATGAAAAAAAGCTGCCGCTGACCGGATTGAGCATAGGATTGGCCAGATTCATCCGCTCCGGGGACAAAAAATGGACCGAAGACATAGCCGACCTGGTCAAAAGGGCCGATTCCGCCCTGTATATGGCCAAACAGACCGGCAGAAACCGGGTAGTGATGGATAAGGAAAATGGCAGGCGCCGGTAAGAGTAATGACTCGAACAGGCCGGTGCGGATACGCCGGCTTCTTGCATCTGTTTTTGAAAACAGGCAATGGCGCTCCAAACTTGAACTGCACCGGGTGTTTGAATTCTGGGACTCCACCGTGGGCAAAGATATTGCTGCAATAGCCCGGCCTTCTCTTTTTCGCGGCAATGTCCTCTGGGTCAAGGTCGCGGACTCGGTCTGGATGCAGCATCTGCACATGCAGAAAATTTTACTGATGGATAAAATAAATCAGCAGCTTCACAATGAAAAAATCAGCGATATCCGCTTTCAGCTCAACAGCTCGATTACCCCGCCGCCCGAACCTGAACCCCAAAAGGACAAGCCGGTTATCCTGGACAGAAAAAAGGAGCAGGAGTTCGATAACCTCATCAGCTCCCTGGATAACGATGACCTGAAGGCCTCCCTTAAAAGTCTCTGGGTGAAGATGCAGACAAAAACTTTCGAAGAATGAATATTTGTCATCATACTAAACTGATGACGACTGACAGAGAAATTGAAGATTGAAGATTCAGGGCATCTCCTTCAAAACCTGTCCATTACTATCTGTCCCCTTTCTCCTGTCTCCCGCTGTCAGCATATCCTCGGCAGCGGTTCACCGTGGAGCATATCAACAATGCGGCTTGCGCCGATATTGGTCTGCAATACCACCTGCCCCGGATGGTCCGCAACCACCTCCCCGATGATGCAGCTGTTTTCTCCGTATTCCATCTGCTGCATGACCGCAAGGAGATTATCCGCCGCATCAGCTTCGACAAACGCCAGCAATTTGCCTTCATTGGCCAGGTACAGGGGATCGAGTCCCAGCAGTTCACAGGCGCCTTTGACGTCATCGCGCACCGGCAGATCCGTTTCGCGGATGCGGATTCCAACCCCTGATGACAGGGCCAGTTCGTTTAATGTTGTGCCCACCCCGCCCCTGGTCGGGTCGCGCAGGACATGAACGGCCTTGCCCGCCTCCCTGATCATGGCTGCCACCATATGATTCAGGGGGGCCGAGTCGCTCTTGAATCCGCCCTGGATCTGCAATCCTTCCCGCTGACAGAGAATAGTTGTGCCATGGTCCGCCATGGTGCCGCTCAGGATAATCATATCGCCCGGCTTTCCATTTCTGGCGGAGATGTCGAGCTTTCCATCAAGCAAACCGATTCCGGTGGTGTTGATAAATATCTTGTCCGCCTTGCCGGCCTGAACAACCTTGGTATCACCCGCCACTATCTCGATACCGGCCTTTTGGGCCCCGGCGTATAACGATCGCACGATAGTCTCGAGATCCTTAAAGGGAAAACCCTCCTCAATGATCATTGCCACTGAGAGGTATAGAGGTTTTGCCCCGCGCATGGCGAGGTCATTAACCGTACCGTGAATTGCAAGGGAGCCGATATCGCCGCCCGGAAAAAAAATGGGATCCACCACAAAGGAATCGGTGCTGAAGGCGATTTTCTCCTGACCGGCCTGCAGGACAGCGCTGTCTTCCAGGGCGGTGAGCTGCCTGTTCCCGAAGGTTGCGACAAAAAGTTTTTCTATCAGTTCATGGGAGGCCCTACCGCCGCTTCCATGCGCCAATGTTATCTTATCATCCATATCCTTTTCCTCAATACTGGCACACTGAATGCGTGCCGCACAACCGCCTGAAACCGGTTGCTTTCTTTATGCCAACGATCCTGGAGAAGGATCGTCACTTTTATTTTATTGGCCGCTTAAAACATCTGCCGGCTGATCTTTTTTCCCGGCATCAGCCCCTGCGGCAGGGAAAACCGGACGAGCCGAATCTTCACTGGACCGGGAAACCTTTTCCCCTTCCCGGTCCGAGTATAAATTAGCCTTGAATCCTGACAAATTACACATTATTCTGCCACCCGGCAAAATTTGCGTTATCGGTTATATGGTTCGGGAGATTAATTTTTTCTCTCGGACAGGAAATTGGCGCCGACCGGGCTTCAGATCTTTGCGGACAGCAATACCATTATCCACGCTCTATTAAAAGCAATCTCTTTGGTTTGCTCATTTTTTACAACACGGGTTTCAAATTATGGCCTATCACAACATACTTGCAAAAATCGGCAATACCCCCATTGTCTCAATCAACCGGCTTAACCCGGCCAGAAAGGTCAAGATTTACGCCAAACTCGAGTCATTCAATCCGGGCGGCTCGGTGAAAGACCGTATCGCTCTGTCGATGATAGAAACTGCGGAAAAAAGCGGCGAATTGACTCCGGACAAGATTGTCCTTGAGGCAACCAGCGGCAACACCGGTATTGGATTAGCCATGGTCTGCGCGGTTGAGGGGTACCGCTGCCAGCTGGTCATGCCCGAATCCGCCAGCATTGAGCGCCGCAAGATCATGGAGGCCTACGGTGCGGAAATTCTGCTGACGCCGGCCAAAAGAAGTACGGATGGAGCCATTGAACAGGCTTACATCATGGCCCGTGAACATCCGAACCGTTACTTTTTGACCGACCAGTTCAACAACGAAGCAAACTGGCAGGTCCATTACCGGACCACCGGTCCGGAGATCTGGGAACAGACAAAGGGCAAGGTGACCGATGTCATTGCCACCCTGGGCACCACCGGTACAGCCATGGGACTCTGCAGATATTTTGCCGAGCAGCATCCCGAGGTAAGGGTAACGGCGGTTGAGCCTTTTCTCGGCCACAAACTGCAGGGGCTCAAAAACATGAAGGAGTCCTATAAACCTGGAATTTTTGACAAAAATCTGCCATTCCAGATCATAAACATCCCGGATGACGAATCTTTCAAGATGTCCCGGGAACTGGCGCACCGGGAAGGCATCTTTGTGGGGATGAGTTCGGGGGCCGCAATGTGTGCCGCCCTGACCCGGGCGGAGCAGATCAGGGAGGGTCTCATCGTGGTGATCCTGCCGGACGGGGGTGAAAAATATCTCAGCACCACCCTTTTTTCCTCCAAAGATGAGGAAAAGAAGGAGACCACCCCGGAGGAACAGCTGCGCTTCTACAACAGCCTCACCAAGAAAAAAGAATTATTCCGCCCCATTACCAGAAAAAAGGTTACCTTTTACGCCTGCGGCCCCACCGCCCATGAGCATGCAAATCTTTCCCACTGCCGACGATTCATTGTCGCTGACCTGATCCACCGTGTCCTGGAGAGTAAGGGGTTCAACGTGCAGTTTTTTATGAATTTCACCGACCTGGACGACAATACCATCCATGGGGCAGAAAAATCAGGACAGCCCCTGCCCGAGTTCACCGAGTCTTATATCCGTGAATTCAAGGCTGACATGGATGCCCTTGGAATTAAAAACGCCACCGGCTTTCCCAGGGCTTCCCAGCATGTGGAAACCATGATCGATATTACGGCCCGTCTCATTGAAAAGGGTTATGCCTATGAGAAGCACGGTTCTATTTATTTCAACATCGCAAAGTTCAAACGTTACGGCAAGCTTTCCGGTGTTGACCTCAGCAAGATCCAGGTGGGCAAGACCGTGGATCTCGACGACTACGAAAAAGAACACCCGGTGGACTTCACCCTCCTCAAGAGATCAACCCTGTCCGAGTTGAAACAGGGTATTTTTTATAAAACCGCATGGGGCAACGTCCGTCCCGGCTGGCATATAGAATGCGCCGCCATGTCAACCCACTACCTCGGCCAAACCATTGATATTCACACCAGCGGCCGGGACCTCATCTTCCCACACCATGAAAATGAGATTGCCATTGCCGAGGCCCTTACCGGTAAACCCCTTGCCAACTATTGGCTCCACTCGGAACAGCTCCTGGTGGAAGGCAAAAAAATGACGCGGGAAAACAAAAATCTTTTTACCCTTAAAGACTTGCTCAGCAGGGGATATAACGGCCGGGAAATACGATACCTGCTCCTGGCCACCCACTATAGAAAACCCCTGCACTTTTCCTTTAAGAAGCTGGACGAAGCCAGGAAAAATCTCAGAAGGCTGGATGATTTTACCCGGAAGCTGCTCTGCCTGCCGCCTGGCCTGCCGCACCCCAAGGTGGCGGCCCACCTCTCCGACATGGAGGAAAAATTCTGCCGAGCCCTGGCCAACGACCTCAATATATCACGGGCCCTTGGTGCCCTTTTTGATTTCATCAAGAAAATCAACCCGATCCTGTCTCAGGGGCAGCTGGACCTGGAGCAGAAAAAATACATCCTGGAAGCCCTGGAAAAGATCAACAGTATCCTGAACCTCCTAAAGCTGAAAGAATGCCCCCTGGCCCCGGAGATAGACAGGCTGATCAGGGACCGGGAAGAAGCCCGCAAAAATAAGGACTGGAAACGTGCCGACACGGTGCGCAACGAGTTGGCCCAAAAAGGTGTCGAAATCGTTGACACGCCCAAGGGGCCGGTCTGGAAGGAAATTGAAAAATTAGAACAGTAATTTTTGCCGGTTGCCAATTGGCGGCCCCCTGGCTATAGTATCCCCCTTCTTTGTCTTGGCTTCCCGATCCGGCAATGGTAATATTACCATTTGACAATTATGGCGTGCGCCTGTAGCTCAGCTGGATAGAGCAACGGACTTCTAATCCGTAGGTCGCAGGTTCGAATCCTGCCAGGCGTACCAATTATAACAAGCACTTAGCTCATATTGAGTTAGGTGCTTGTTCATTTGAGCTAACCTATAGCTAACCACAAAACTAATTTTATAAAGATTCCAATTATAATAATTTAAGGAACAAGTTATCATTACCGGTAGAAATAATAATAGGTATTAGTTCTTGATTTATTAAAGAGTCGAGTAGCCCGGGGGAATTTCACCCCCAGGCCCTCTCAGAACCGGACGTGACAGTCTCCCGTCATCCGGCTCCCATCATCCAGCCAACTGCTAATGGCCTTGTTTTGTCCATTGGCTCCTCCCATTTCTGGTTGACCGATTTTCAAAACTGGATGACACAGCCCCTTCGCTCCACTTCCATTACAGAAGCTTCACCACTACTACGAACTGTTCCGCCCCTGTGCTCCGCATCGGTACTCTCATCCTAATGGGTCCTCCACTTGGATTTCTCCCTTAGCATCGGAACGACAGGTTCCCACGTTCCACACAAAAGCCTGATTCATGTTCACGCCACCTTTATGCCGGACGCCGCTCGGGCAGTAAACAGGCTTCCCCTGAACTTATCCTGGGAGGAAATAGCCCCCAGTTTTGACGTCACCCTAAGCTTTTCGACACCTCATCAGTGGTTCGCTTGCGCTCGTCTCCATGATCCATACCTGACCTCGTCTTGCGGGACCTTTTCCTTAACGCTCACCACCATGGCTCTTTACCACAGCAGCTTAAGGTGGTTTGGAACCCGCTCCTGAAAATCGATTCCGAGGGGCCTACCCTCATCTCTTGTACAGCACCGCACTTTAGGGTATATAATCCTGTAGTACGTTCGTGGCACACTGATGGCAAGCAATCTGCATTTTCCCAACTTTATATTTACGCAATTTCAACTAACCTTCTTTAGGGGCGCGCCAGGAATCGGAATCCAAGTTTATTTGCCTTAAAACAGGGTCATCAACCCGATAAACATGTTTCTTTTCGGCAAGTCTTATATAGACCGGTTTTGTTATAGCGGGTGTGCCGATTAGCATGGTGTATGAGCTGTTGTCCTTGAAGGTCATGACTACCTTGCGGCTGAAACTATCGTCCCCTACCTTGAAGTCTCTGTATCTGTCAGGCCCAAGTTCAGGCAATTCCTGTGGGGTCAGAGACACTAGTTTGTCGACAAGAGCTGTAACCCTGGGTTCATCAGAAGGTTTGTTATCATTTCCAACCACCCAGACACAATCTACCCTTTTAAAATTCAAAATGTTGTCAGCATCGGAGATGCTGACCTGCTTGAGATCCCAACCGTGCCGATTTGGAAATAGCGACTTTGCGGCAATCTGCTGCTCAATATTCGAAGAACAGCCAACAATTAATGCAAATACAGAAAGAATAAAAGTGGTTAACATATTCTTATGTTTCATGAAATACTCCATAAAATTATTTTAGAACATTTCTACAGCTGTTGAGGGACTGGTTTAGGTTGACTTGAAATCGGCATCCCTCCTACTTCAAGGTTGATTGCCTTGAATTTACAAGCCTTGCTGCAAGCTAGACATGATATGCATTCCATATCATCGGGTGATTCATTAAATTTTACTCCCATAGGGCAAACACTATGACAGGCTTCACAATTAGTACACCTATCAGGATCAAGGTTCAACTTGACCAATTTTACCTTACTAAACAGAGCATAAAAAGCGCCAAGAGGACATGCAGTTCGGCAAAAAGGCCGGCTGGCTAAAATGGACCAAACAATAAAAAATACGAGGATAAAAAGTTTATTCAAGAAAAGCAGACCCAGGTTGTCTCGCAGGCTTGGTTGTAGGATCAGCATCGGGAAACCTGCTTCCAGTGTACCAGCAGGACAGAAGTATTTGCAAAACCATGGGTCCCCGAGTCCGAACTGATCAACAGCAAAAAGCGGCAACAGGACAACCATGGAAACAAGAAGGACATATTTCATATAGCGTAAGGGCCGCCAAATTCCAAAATTACGAGAAGGAATTTTATGAAGAAGTTCCTGGAACAGGCCGAAGGGGCAGGCCCATCCACAAACCATTCTTCCGACAAAACCGCCGATGACGCCCATAGCGCCTACAACGTAAAAGCCGACGAAAAACTGTCCGTTTGCCAGGGTCATACGAACCCCGGCCAGAAGTTGCTGCAACGACCCGAGTGGGCAGTAGGTTGTCGCAGCCGGGCAGGAGTAACAGTTAAGCCCAGGCGAACAGACCACTTTCAGTGGTCCCTGGTATATTCCCCTGGTGACCGGAAAATTCCAGTAACCATTTGTCATGAGGAAGAACAGGGCCTGAACCCACTTGCGGACAAATTCCATATCCTACCCTATGCCTATGCAGGACAAACAGATTTGCGTTGCCTGCTGGAGCACCCTCGAAGGTTCCCCCGTACTTATCCCAATAGCACCAAGAATCAGGAAAATTAGAATTATCACAAATGGTATCAGCCGAATTTTTTTTCTGGCTGCTTTGGGTTCCTTCCTGTTTGTGTTGTCCATATCAAAAAACCTTGTCGTCATTCGTTAATATATTTCGTCAACATTTCTATCTTTTCAGATGTATCCCATTCGGCCGGGCCAATGAATTTTTCCCGTATCACTCCCTGCTTATCAACGATAAACGTTTCGGGGAGTCCGGTGAGGCCGTATCTGGCACCAAGTATGTTGGATTCATCGCTCCAGATCAGAAAGGTGAGCCTCAGCTGTGAAACAAAATTCTTCACAGCTTTTGGGTTGTCCTTATTGAACAGGGCGATCATTTCGAATTTGTCTTTTGGCATCTTTTCATATAACCTCTGCATGGAAGGCATTTCTTCACGACATGGCGAGCACCAGGTAGCCCAGAAGTTAACAAAAACAACTTTTCCCCTCAGATCGGAAAGGGACCGGACATTACCCTGCATGTCTACCGTGTCAAAGGCCGGTGCCGGTTTGCCGACAGCGGCAACTCGGGATTCGCCACATGCGGCAAGGAGCAGGGCGAGACATCCTATCAGGATTAACAATTTTATTTTTTTCATAATGACGGCAACCTCCCGTTCATGTCCTCAAATGGACTTTATTTAGTTAATTCGAATAATTTGCGTAGAGTTCGGATTGGACCAGCTGCTGTAGCTGCTGATACCCAAAAGTCTGGAGAGGTTTCCCGTTGGCAAAGAAACCGGGAGTTTTTCTGACATTGAGGGTTTTGGCATCGGCAAGGTCCTGGTCAATGAGTTTGGCAATTTCCGGGTCATTCATATCTTTTTTCAAGCGTTCAATGTCAAGCCCTACCTTTGGCAGAAACTGCCATATCAGCTGAGGCTGCGGGTTGCTGTGGCTGGCCCACCAGCGCTGTGATTTATACATGATGTCCAAGGTCTCCCAGTACTTGTCTTGTTTCCCGGCAGCCTCAAGGATTTTGACAAAATAATCGGCCCCCTTGTGGAACGGAGCATACCGGAGAACGAGCTTGATTTTGCCTGGATTGGCGTCCATCATCTGCTTGACGAACGGCGAAAAAGCCGCACAGGTTTCACATGCCGGGTCCATAAATTCTATAAGATAGACTTTGGCATCATCGCTGCCCAATGTCTGAGAATGGTCCCTTACAAAAAGCTCGGCATTTTCCTGGGCCATGAAGCCGATTTTTTCAGCCTGTTTCCCTTTGTAATACGAACCGCCGACTATAAAAGCAACGATCAGCACTACTATTGAAATTGCAAATATTACATGTGTTTTCATTAAGATTTCCTCCTGTAAAAAATAAATAATAACGTAATTATTGTTGTGAATGACAGTAATGAGAGCACTGGTATTGACAGGAAGCCAAACAGGTTAATGTACTCTTCAGTGCATGAAACTCCCTGACTGCAAGGCTGAATACTTTCAGGAATTATTCCGGCATACAGTAAATTATGATATGCAGCCGTCAGCCAGCCGGCTGCTGCAAGAGGTAAGGCGTATTTCACAACCTTTTTATCCAAAGGGAAAAGCCCCACTGCCAGAATCAGGACCAAGGGAAAAAGAAAAATTCTCTGGTACCAGCATAAAACACAGGGAGCGAACTCCATGACATAGCTAAAAAATAGGCTTCCCGTCGTTGAAATACCGGCTACAAGCCAGCAAAGAAAAAGAAGATTCCATCCTGCAGGTTTTTTATTGAATTCAGTCATTTCTTCTCCAAAATGTAAAAGAATAATCAGTTTTATTTCGCCTGATTAAATTCTGCTCCGGGGAATCCGTCGGACAACGGTTGATCCTTTAATGCAGCTATTTCCTGTTGTACAGCGTCTGCCAGTTGCGGATCGGGATTCAGGTTCAACACCTCTTCAAAGACCTGCAGCGCCTTGACTGTATTCCCGGTTTCACGATGGACCAATCCTACATAGTACAAGCTGTGAATATGACTGGGGTCAATTTTTAAAACAGCTTCAAATTTTTTCAGAGCAGTATCATTGTCGCCTGTGCTCATATATAGAAGACCTAAATCGTTCAGTATATGGACATTGGCTGGTGTTATTTTTTCAGCCGTAAGAAATGTTAAGATAGCCTCATCATATCTTTTGCTGTCAAAATAGATATCACCAAGCTCGATCAGGGCATTGACGTTGTCAGGGCTGGTGGCTATCTCCTGCTCCAGTGAGAATATTCTGTTTGCCTGTTGTTGAGAATCCTGGGCAGGCTGTCCGGTTGATTGAGATCCGGTGTACTGGGAAGTGCTGGTTGGAGTCTTGAGGGCACTGTAAAATACCCCTCCCAGGAACCCTATTACCAGCATAATTATGGTGACGATAATAACGGTTTCTTTTTTAACGAAATCTGAGTTCTGCTTTTTCATATTATTTCTCCGGATCAATAAAAGTGATGGCCGCCTTATTAGTGTTTACCAGTTAAGCAAGAATAATTTTGCTGGAAACCATATATGCCAGCCAACAACATGCTTTGTATCAGTATGTCTGGATGTTTACGGAAAAATGGTAGGGGCCTCGGAAATGAGGCTGAACTATCAGATCAGGAGAACGGTTGCCCGGTGTATTTTGAGATGAAGAATGTTGGACGGAATTTGAAAAGAAATGTGAGGGTTTTGCACTATCACCTGTTGCTGAAATCCTGCCAAGTTGCTTGGCAGCGTATAAGAAAGGAAAATTTTCGCAATAGCTGGTAGTGCTGTTTTTGAGAGTCGATTAAGGATATTGTCATTTGTCAGGGAAACGTCAACACAGTCATTGTTTTCACTTTCTTCACTGGCTGAACAGTGCTCCTGTGAAAGAGGCAGGTAGGTTCCTGTAGAAGAGTGGCAGTTATCAAGATAGAGATTCCGGTCTACTATGTGGTTTTCTTCCTGATCCAGGCAGAGTGACAAAGCCGCAGAACCTGTTGGATAGGAAAATAGGAATACTGCTGTCAGTATTAAGCATATAGCGCTATTGGAGGAGCTCTGACAAATAAATTTTAACATACAAAATATCCTATATATTTTTGTGTATCCCGATTTTTAATTATAAGCAGTTTGAATTGAAAGGCAAAGAGACGGATATATATAATTTCTCAAATCAATCTTCCTGCTATCCATAAAAATTCGTGAATGATTCTTAAAATGCCCAGGTGTACAGTGGATATGTTGACTTGGAAAAAGTGAGAAGAAATAGAGGTCGGTAACCAACTTTCAAAAATCTGGCCAATAATTTGTGGCGCCTACCCCTTTTGAAACAAAAGGGGTTAAGTGAATTTTTTTCGAGAGTGCCCCCTACTTTGTATTTTGCATCACAGCATCAATATAAGCATCTCTATCAAATTTCTCCTTCTCTTCAGGTTCAGCAGCACGTTCAAGCAACCGTGAATAGCTGTTGACCAATTTTGATAACGAGTCCAACTTATCACAGCCGACAGCTCCGTTCCGTTTCTTGATATCTTTGCATACCTTCGTGATTGTTCTCTCAACCTCAATAATGACCTTATCAGTGTTCATAACCTTACCCCTATAATTAGTGACCGTACACGTGTGATGAATAAGGTACCTTCATCACTAAAAACACAACCTGCCTGTCCGTTAACAAAACAGCCTATACATCGTATTTCTGAAATTTGAGTACTCAGACATAGCTCATCTCTCAAAATCGAAATTCCGATGTAAAACGTGCTCTATTTGCATTGTTATTGAATGCAATAAGTATCTCTGCATGATTCGATGTCATGCTTCTTGAGCCAGTTGTGCAGATTTGCTAGAGACGTACCGTACCTATCAGCAATGAAGGTCTTGGTGGAACCGTTCCTCAGGAGAGCAAGGATTTCTGGTTTGTGCTTATCCAGCTTTGATCGTCCAGGGCCTTTAGGTCGTCCAAGTTTTATTCCCTTTGCACGTACCGCTCTCAATCCTTCTTTTGTCCTCTCGCTGATTAGATCCCGTTCAATCTCAGCCATCATTGCCAGCATGGTCAAAACGATCTTTGATTCCATTGAACCGTTTAGCGACCAACCTCCCTTGACCGCATGAACCGCAATGTCCTTTTCCCTTGCTTCCTTCATAATTTCCAGAATCTGCAAAGTGGAACGTCTGAGCCGACTTAATTCTGGAACAATGATCGTGTCACCTGATTGAAGGGTGATGAAGACTTGTCCGAGCTTTCTCTTGCGCCAATCTTTAGTGCCAGAAACTTTCTCTTCAACCCATTCAACACGCCCAAGGCTCTTATCATTTGCTAGGTGAAGGATGTCCGCTTTGTTCTTTTCAAGGTCTTGCTGGTCGGTGGATACACGCAGATATCCGATTGTTTTGCTCATGAATTTTCCTCCCAAATGGTTGACTTTTCGATGAAAACGTGACTTTCGTAATTTTACTATACGAATCCATCAAAAGTTCCGCAAGGGATTTCTTCCATGATTTCAATATGCTGGAAACGTTCGTTATCGTTTTATGATTAGTACTTAGAGGGAACTGCTCGTTATTCAACATGTACGCCGTACATCTTGATACTTCAGGAATGATTCACGACTTTCAATGGATAGCAGTCATTGAAAGTCGGGAAATAAAAATGCAGGTCCGATTATGAACCCGCCTTTCGTTTTTCATGATTGATTAAGAGTGGATAAATCCAACCGGCCAAGATTATTGGAACCTCCGAGCCGGCTGGACGGGGAGAAACATTTAATGTATTGTGTTTACACTCACCAAATGGCCTACTCTGGTATTTACTTTTTATAATTTTCCGCCATACGCACCCTCTTGAAGTATACCTTTGCTAAATGAGTTAATATGTGCGTCCACCCATCGGATATTTGTAAAACCGTTTTCCTTGAGAATTCGGTATGCCATCAGGGCCCGGTTACCGGCCTGGCATTGCAGAACAATTCTTTTGTCTCTGGGAAGTTCGGGCCAACGCTTGTCAAGTGTGTCGATTGGAATAGTCATAGCACCGGGCACCATGCTTTTCATGTACTCAGACGGACTACGCACATCCAGAATGATGGTGTCTGAGGGCGTGTTCAATGCTAGTTTTTCGTATTCATCCTTGAACATAGCCCCCGGCAGCGGTGTCCATTTGTAGCTGATTTCGGTTTGAAGCTGATTGCTTTCCAGTGGATAGCCCTTGGATTTCCATGCATCGATTCCTCCGTTCAGAATGTAGCCGTTCTCCCAGCCGTTGGTCCGCATGATTCGATGCGCCAGAATAGCCTCGTTGGCGTTATCCGAATAATAAATGATGCGAGCCTCGCTCTTTTGTTTACCGGGCAATGCCGCATTCAATTTATTCATGGCTGCAATCGGATTGTCACCCATCGGGAAGTTGACAGCCTCGCCGATATGTTCCTGACTTGCTTTTTCCGGGCTTCGCAGATCGATAAGAATATATGAAATTCCTTCTTGCTGAGCCATTCTTAAAAACTCAGGTTCAGTGTAGTATGGGTTGATACCGGCTTGCCATGTACTATGACCAGCCACCATATATTTAACATTCTTATAGCCGTAAACTTCCTTTGCCAACCTGGCAAAGTGGGGGCTCATGCCTCAGGAATATCCACGGCAGTAAGCTACTATCAGTGTATTCTTATCCTTTGGCATTCTATCCTTAAACGCCTGAAAACGATAATGGGGGATCAGGACTGCGTTTGGCAGGTGGCCTTCTATGTAATTGTCATAACCCCGCGCGTCGACTATAAGGTAATTTCCTTCTTCAGGACTCTTTTTAAGGAGTTCAGCTACTTCGTTGATGGTAATGATATCATCTGGATTTTTGAACTTGTAATTTGATTTAGAGCTTATCTCCTCGGCATAGACCCATCCTTCCGTCCCCGGACGAAACCGGACCCGAACTGCCTTTTCGTCGGCCAGGTCCTTGACCGTAGCCATTTTTTTGAGTTTTGATTTATTATCATAATGTACTTCCCAAACATCCTTGCCTGCCAGCACCTTGGCCGATGTGTCTGATTGTGAACCGGGCACCAAGGTGCCCCAGAGAGTCTCGCTATCACCTGTATGGCATTCCGCACAGATTGGGGTCATGGTTTCTTTGGCCATGACCTGGCATGCCAGCAGAGTAATTGTCGCACCAACAAAAAATGTTGTAAGGATTTTTATTTTTGGTCGCATATTCTTTCCTCCTTTAGATTAATCAGATGAAAACACAATAAATTATACACCTGAAATTACTGCAAGGCTGATGCCACAATGTGGTACTTGCGATAACTTGCAAGAATAACTCGATAAATAATATTATTGGTCGTCGCACTGATCATTGCATTCTGCACAACAATTGCAAAATGCAATGGTTGAAAAGGTAGGAATTATTGAATACCGTAGCGCTTGAGTTTGCGCCAGAGGGTTGAGGTGTCAATACCAAGAAGTCGGGCGGCCTTTGCTTTATTGCCACGGGCTTTTTGCAAAGCATTAGTGATCAGTTGTTGCTCCATGTAGCTTATATTCAGGGATTGTTTTATGGGAAATGAAAGAGTCTCTTCTCTGAATTCCTCCGGCAAGCAGGCAGTTGTGATTGCCGAACCGGTTGCCATGATAACAGAACTGCTGATGATGTTTTCAAGCTCGCGAACATTTCCAGGCCAAGCATACTCAGCAAAAATATCAAGCACATGGCGTTGAATTTTCCCAATTTTTTTTTCATATAATCGATTATATTTTTGCAGGAAATAGTAAGCCAGTTCTGGAATATCCCCTTCACGTTCTCGAAGGGGTGGCAAATTGACCACCATAACTTTGAGCCTGAATAAAAGATCTTCACGAAACCGATTCGCCGCCACCTCTTCAGCCAGATTGACATTGGTGGCCGCAATAATTCTTACATCAGCAAATAGTTGCTTGCTTGCACCTACCCGCATAAATGATTGATCCTGCAAAAAACGCAACATTTTAGCCTGGAACGATGCAGGCATATTATTAATTTCATCCAAGAAGAGGGAGCCATTGTTTGCTAACTCAACCAGCCCTTTTTTGGTATGATTTGCTCCAGTAAAAGACCCTGCTTCATGCCCGAATAGTTCTGATTCCAGAAGAGTTTCAGTAATAGCACCGCAATTGATGGGCAAAAAGGGTTTTTCAGATCGCCGGCTGTAGCTATGAATTAGACGTGCAATTAGTTCTTTGCCAGTGCCTGTCTCGCCTTGGATCAGAACGGCCACATCAAGGGGGGCGATTCTGGCAATAAGTTCCTTCACTTTTCCTATGGCCGCACTGGTCCCGACTATCTCTTGGGCGCGCAACTTCTCAAGTGTTTCATTCAATTGCTTCGTACGGCAGCTTAACTGGTAATGGTCCACGGCCCTGTTTGCTAATAACAGCAGCTCTTCCGGGTCGAAGGGTTTTTCAATATAATCATAGGCACCCTGTTTCATGGCTGAAAGAGCTGAGTCTATTGAACCGTGCCCGGTAATCATGATCACTGGCACTTCTGCATCAACGATTTTAGCCTGCCGGAGAATGGCAATCCCGTCCTGATGAGGCATCTGCAAATCGGTAATTATCAGATTGAAATGTGAGTGTTTTATAGCCTGTATGGCTTCATTGCCGTCAGCGGCTATTGTGACTTGGCTCCCCTGTTCGGAAAAAAGCTCAGCGAGCAGTTCTCGCATACGGCGGTCATCATCAACGACCAAGATCGGAGATCCCTCAGGCACCTATCACCTCCTGTCCAGTATTTTGAAATGGGATACTAACAACAAACGTGACTCCCTCATCAGTGCTGTCGATCTCAATAAGGCCATTGAGTTCCTCGATAATACCAGCACATATAGCAAGACCCAATCCTGTGCCTTCGCCAATTGGTTTTGTAGTAAAAAAAGGATCAAAAATACGACACCGCAATTCAGGGAGGATACCGGGGCCGTTGTCTTTTACCTGCAGTTGAATCATATTTTTGTTTTGCCTTGTAGAAATTGCAACAGCGCCGTCCTGCTCCACTGCTTGAATAGCATTGAGGGCAAGATTCATCACAAGTTGCTCCACTTTTCGTTCATCTGCCATCAACTTGGGAATTTCGTGTAATTCATGAGTGAAATGAATGTTTTTTTTCTTAATTTCCAGCTCAAGCACTTCAGCGACTCTCCTTATTATCCCATTCAGATCAACAATATTTGATTCTGAAGTTGAGGAGCGAGAGTAATCCAGTAAACCCTTGACGATGTCAGAACATTTCCTTGCTTGTTCAATAATGATCTTTACGCGTTGTTTGATTTTGTCCTGCTCAGTGTCCGGCCTGATCATTTTGGCATATCCGATGATATTTCCAAGAGGATTATTTATCTCATGGGCAACCCCGGAGGCGAGCTGCCCTAAGGCCGCAAGCTTCTCAGTGCGACAATAGAGTTCATGGCGCTTTTTTTCTTCAGTGATGTCTCGGAAGGTTTGAACCCCACCGATACGATTGCCGTCTTGGTCGCACAGAATTGCGGAACTTACTGCCACATCAAGGCGCCTTCCATCTTTGGTGATCAAAGTTGTCTCAACATTTTCTCTGGTTTCTCCATTATGGCGCAAAGCACAAGCGTCATTGCACAGGCCGGTACGAAACAATTCCTCACAACTTTGTCCTAAAGCCTCGTTTTGGGAATAACCACTTATCCGCACGGCTGAATTGTTAAAGGACACGATAGTCTCATCAGTATTTGTAACAAAAAGGCCGTCTGCTATATTAGTGACAATGGCTTCAAGCTTTTTCCTTTCCATCTCCAAGGCATGGCGGTTCTCATTTATTTGAAGAAAACTTTGCTGAAGTTTTTCAGACATGGTGTTAAAGGAGTCTCCGATAATCAAGAACTCACGTGGTCCAGTCGGATCAATCTTCTCACTGAAATTTCCAGTTTTGACTTTAATAATTGCCTGCTGCAGACCTTTTAGGGGTTTGAGTACAGTTTTGTTCAAAACCAGATTGGTCAGAAACAAACCTATAACATGAAGCACCGCAATAGTGCCGACTGCAACCCAAACAATCCGCCATGTGATAGTATCAATACGGTCTGTAGAAAAGGCAATACGGACAACACCATATGGTTCGTCAGCCATACGAATTGGATATTCAGTAAGCAACATATTGTCGCCGGGAACGGGCAGTTGGCCAGCAAGAATTTTGCCGTCATTACGCAGCACAGCAAGGCCACTGACAAATTTCTCTTCGACTATTTCCGCTGCATAACGCTCCATTGTGGCATAGTCATGTGAAAGAATAGCATCAAGTGTAACACTTGATAAAATTTGAGCGATACTCTTGCCTTTATCTTCCAGATCACGGCTGAGAAGCAGTCGTTCAAATCGGATGAGCGCTGCACTTATAATGACTGCTGATAGGATGAGAATAAGACTGAAACGGCGATAAAAAGTCTGCTTAATTGATTGATTCATCGCGATTCAATTAAATCTATTACTTTTCGTGCCAGGCTGAATTCCTGGTCATCTACCGGTGCAAAACCGGTCATCATTGGGTTAATGGAGCGGAAAATATTCTGATCACTCAACGAGAGCAGGGCTTGACGCAAACCGGATTTAATCTCATCCGGCAGGCTAGCTCTGCAGATCAACACATGTGGTGGAATAGGTACCGGCCCATATATGATCTGCAGGGGCCGGTCATGATATTTTTTAAAAATATCATACCGCACACCACCAGCGTCAAAATCTCCGTGTTGTACACTTAAAACCACATTATCATGGCTTCCTACATAATCATAAGCTGTCAGATCTCCTAAAGATATATCATGATTATTGAGAATATAGCGTGGCATGAAATGGCTGCCAAAGGATTGATAATCACCAAATGCAAAAGTTTTACCGGACAAATCCACAAGTGTTCTAATGCCAGATTCCTTTGTAGTGAAAATTACAACCTGATCATTGATGTTGTCCTGCATCTGAAATTTAGCCAGAAGTTCTATGCCGCCGAATTTGTCTTTTGTTTTGACATATGGTGAAGGACCCACAAAGGCAATGTCTATTGTGCCCTCTCCCAGCCTCATAACATGACTAATATAGTTTGGGGCAATAGAAACTTTTATGGGTCTGCCGACGGCTTTAGAAAGATATTGAACGAGTGGCGTAAATTTCTGTTTTAATGAAACCGGGTTGGCAAAAGGTGGGAGACCAAAAGATAGTGTGTTATCTCCAGCTATACAAACAATTCCCGTAAAAAACAAAAACACAAAGAATAAAAGAAAAGAAATTATAGATCTCATAGCTTCTTGATATATTAAAACATCCCCATTGACAATATTATGATAATCTGACTTACAGATTTTTCAGTCAATATATCTTGCCATTATCTTCGATCTTGGAATGGATAATTACCAACTAAGGTATCCACTGGCAATAAAAAACCCCGTCATTTCTGGCAGGGTTCTTCTGTATAGCAGTCATCGCGAGTCGGCTATTGCAACATACAGTATGTTATATTTAATTTTTCAGAAGACAAATTGCCAGCATGATAAATTTATTCCATTGCATAGTAAGATCCTCCTATTCTTTGTGATGTTCCCGGAAACGATCTATTACCCTGAGTGATAGAGAGACAAATTTCCCTATAAAAAACACAAGAAATCGTACTCCCATTAAAACACCAGCTATAACCAATGGGACTAAACGACCCCAGACTTTCCACCCAACAATACGATGCCATGTTGTTTTTAGCCACGCTGAGCCTGATGCTGCAAATTCATGAAATCCCTCGCCTGGGAATTGTTGGTTTTGGAGAAATCGCCTTTTGTTTGTTATGCAAGCTTTTACATTTTCTGGCGTCCAAATAGCAGTATGCGGTCTTCGAAGCTCAGGTTCCCGGCATTTCATAAGAGATCCATAATGTCCCCAGGCAAAAGTTTTGTCCCATTGTCTTAGCAGCCTTTGTCCTGCAAAAGAATCTCTGTGGCTTTGACCATCATCTGATTCAATTTCCTTGGGACAGATGAAAAGGATTCCGGATTCAATAACGCAGCTACCTCTTATTGTTCTGTTTGATTCTCCGATGGTTTGCCAGGAAATGATGCTATTTTTGTCAAGAGTGATTTTATACCGTCCGAGTCGGAAGGCGCCAGGCACGTTTGTATTGATATACTCCTTTTCAATTTTAGGGGTATAATATGGGTGTTCCATCAAATCACTCATAATGCTTTGCCCCGTGCCAACTTCCCGGATGCTGGAAGCAAAACAATAATATGTGGTTTTGGTCCATGCAGGCAATTTCATTAATTGTTCAAAAAACTCCAATTTCAAAAATCCAGCCTCTTCATGCTCCTTTGGTCCAATTACAAGAATATTGCCGATGATAAAACATCTTCCGTTTAGTTGTGCCCCCAGAGCGACATGTGAAGCCCAGGTCAGCAAAATGCCACCCTGCTCTATAATGACATATTCTCCCAACCGGTATTTGTTTTCAATTGTCATTAAATGGCCTAATTGACGTAATGTTATAGCATTGCAATACTCAATATATGTCTAGTAGGTATTTATCAGGACCACAATATGTTAGGAAGGCGCAAATTAGACTTAAATCATCCTCAGATTCCAGGTTTATATTTTCAAACTCGGCATATCCAGCATACCCGAAAAAACAACAGCCAAACTCTCAGTAACAGGTTGCTGAAAACATTATCACCTTAATTCAACAAAGATCATGGAGACTTACCAATCAAACCTAAATTTACCGAGATACTCATCAAGCCCTCTCTTTTGCTCCGGTGTCAGTTCAGGGCAGTCGGCGGCGCCCTTGCCACCCTCGACTGCCAGCGATGCGAAAACGATGCAGGTCGGCTGGTCGCATTTCCCGCAGTTGGTCTTGGGCAGAAATTTTAAAATGGTAAATGGCTGCGGTCTCGGTGCTGCTTCGTAACTCGGAGTGATTACATCCCGCTTCTCCCAGGCATCGTTAATCTCCCGTTTGAGCCATTGCAGGATTTTTTCTGCTTCTTCAGCATCTCTATTTGCATTGATGGCGATGTGGTCGGCGTGGACCGAGATCAATTTGCCCTGGCTGCGGAAGGTAACCGAAGGCGGATTCTTAATACAGGTATAGCCGCCCAGTACCGCATTGAGATAGGGAATCGCCTCGCCGATGTTTTCGTTGAGCCGGGCGATGCAGTGCACCGTCTGTGACTCCGGCCTGCATTCGGCCCTGGTTATTTCCTTTGTCCATCCTTTAAGAAGCATTTTTCTGGTCACAACTGACATGGCAGACGCCGGTCGGAGTTTCCTTGGCAAATGGGAAGTATTTTTTCTTGAACCAGAATGCCACAGTGACGAGGGAAATGAGAACCGGCACTTCAACAAGAGGTCCGATTACCGCGGCAAAAGCCTGGCCGGAATCAATACCGAACACGGCAATGGCCACGGCAATGGCCAGTTCAAAATTATTTGAGGCAGCTGTAAAACTTAACGTTGTGGCCTGCTCGTAAGTGGCACCGACTTTATAGGACATATAGAAAGACACAAGGAACATGACCAGGAAGTAGATCGTCAGAGGGATAGCGATTCTGACAACATCAAGAGGCAGTTGGACAATATATTCTCCTTTTAAGGAAAACATAACCAAAATGGTAAACAGCAAAAAAACAAGAGTCAGCGGACTGAGTTTGGGCAGTAACTTTGTCTGGTACCATTCTTCCCCTTTTGTTTTAAGCCCGATTAACCTGGTAAGCATGCCGGCGATAAAGGGAATGCCAAGATAGATAAAAACGCTTTCCGCTATCTGGCCCATGGAGATCTCGACCACCGCCCCTTCCAGGCCTATCCAGCCAGGCACGATTGTAATGAAAATCCAGGCGTACAATGAAAAGAAAAGCACCTGGAATATTGAGTTAAAAGCAACCAGCCCGGCACAATACTCGGTATCGCCTTCAGCCAGGTCGTTCCACACGATAACCATGGCAATGCAACGGGCCAGGCCAATGAGGATGAGGCCGACCATGTATTCATGGTAGCCGGACAGAAATGTCACTGCCAGCCCGAACATCAGAATCGGACCGATTATCCAGTTCTGGACAAGTGAAAGGGCAAGTACCTTGAAGTTGCGAAACACTTCATGCAGTTTTTCGTAACGTACCTTGGCCAGCGGCGGGTACATCATGAGGATCAGGCCGATGGCAATGGGAATGTTGGTTGTCCCTACCTGGAAGGTATTGATGATGTCCCGGATGCCAGGATAAAGCCAGCCGCCCATGACTCCAACAAACATGGCCAGGAAAATCCATAATGTTAAAAAGCGGTCAAGAAATGAGAGCTTTTTTTGTGTGCCAGTCATGATGATCTCCCGCAGATTTCAGTAAACTCTTAGGCGCAGCTTTTCTTATTTTTTATTGCAAAATACTCCTTCAACCGGCGCTGGTCTTCCGCAGTCTGGTCAAGTTCAAATAACATTGCTCCCAACAGATCGAATATGGTTGCAGCATGTTCTATCCTTTCCCTGTTTACCTTGTAATACATCCAGATCCCCTGGCGTCTGTCATCTACAAGTCCTGCGTTGCGTAGATAAGAAAGATGCCTTGAAACAGTTGATTGCGGCATTTCGAGTGCCGCCATGATATCACATACACAGAGTTCTTGGTCATTAACCAGAAGAGCCATGATCCTCAGCCTGGTTTCATCGCCTAAAGCCTTAAATATTTGCGCTGTCTCTTTCATGCTTACCATTATATTCGCATAAGCAGATACATCAATGAAAATATGTTTCACCGTTGGTTTTGGCTCTATTCGTTACTATATTTTAATTAAGATTATGAACATTATGAGAAAATCGTTTTTCCTGTTTTTAATACTAACTGCAATCCACTTTGTGTCTGATGTCTCTTATGGTGCGCCAGAAGTACAAAGTGCCAGGGATACCGGGGACCAGGAACAGTTGCATCAATACTCGGAAAAAGAAATTTCACTTCTGCGCTCTCTCTGGGTAGGTTCTCTGCCATCATTACCAAAAGATCCCTCAAATAATGTTGCTGATAATCCTCTGGCTGTTCAATTAGGCAAGAAGCTTTTTTCAGATACCCGTTTCAGTGCAAACAGTAAAATATCCTGCGCAACCTGCCACAAAGCTGAGGTAGCTTTCTCGGACAACAAGCCACTTGCAGAAGGCATAGGAACCTCGACTCGGAGGAACATGCCGATCATAGGCCTGGCTTATTTCAAGTGGTTTTTCTGGGATGGCAGGGCCGATAGTTTATGGTCGCAGGCCTTGGGACCGTTTGAAAATCCCGTCGAGCATGGCATCACGAGATGCAAGGTCGTATTACTGGTAATAGACCACTACCGCCAGGAGTATGAGGAGATTTTCGAGCCTTTACCTGACTTGTCTGTACAAAATTGTCCAGAGAAAGCCTCGCCTCTTCTTGATGACCCAGTTTCCCAAAAATTGTGGGATGATATGAAGCCAGAAGATAGGGAATCAGTCAATCGTGTCTTTTCCAACATTGGAAAGGCAATAGCTGCCTTTGAAAGGTTAATACTGCCAACTCCCTCACGCTTTGATCTATATGTTGAAGCTCTACTCCAAGGAGATGCTGAAAAAATAAAGACTATTCTGGCCCCCAAGGAGATTGAAGGTATGCGTCTTTTTATAGGTCAGGGGAACTGCACCAAGTGTCACAAGGGTCTCCTCTTCGCAGATGATAAATTTCACAACCTACAGATTCCCAGCAGGAGAGAAATCCCCTTTGATAGAGGCAGAGCAGATGGTATTGAGAAAGTCCTAGCAGATGAATTCAACTGCTATGGGAAGTATAGTGATGCCGACCCTGAGGAATGTATTGCCCTGAAAACTATAGAATCTGACACAGACAAATATATTGGTGCCTTTAAGACGCCGACCTTACGGAATGTTGCAGAAAGGGCGCCGTACATGCATGCCGGACAATTCAAAACCATTGCTAAGGTCATGGCTTTTTACCAATATCCTTTTGATTTTAACCTGATGTTTGAATTCGGCCACTCAACTCTTTCTGACAAAGAGTTGGGACAGATTGAGGCATTTCTGCAGACACTGAGCAGTTCTTTAAGTTCTCCATAAATAAAGTGGATTTGCTGAGACTAGTCCCGGCTACTCGCTTATAGAAGTGATTTCTGCTTGTGTCATTATCAGCAGGTGGGAAAATGGGAGGTAAAATATCGCCAATCAAGTGATTAATAATGGATCACCACTGAAAAAACCAACAAATTCATAGAATGTATATGGTTCCGGAATTGGAGTTAGACAAAAGGAATCACGCTGAAATAAACACCAAGACCGGCGATGACAACTGCCGCCAGTTTTCGCATCAGCATGACCAGCTTCTGACCGGCGTGACTGTGCAGCATTTCCATTGTGCGTGCGGAGAATATGCCGCAGACCACCAGCGGTAGACAGTGGCCGATACTGAAAAGAGTAAGCATCAGGATACCGGCTACGATCTCTTTCTGCAAAGTAATAACGCCAAGGATCGGGGCGATGAAGCCAAAGGTGCATACACCGGACAGAATGCCATAGGCCAACCCCAGGATAAAGGCGCCCTTGGCCCCTTGGATCTGAAAACGGCTTAGGACATTACCGGTTGCCGAACATTGCGGCGGTCGAAATAGGGTCCAGGCCACCCAGAGCAGCAGGATACCCACCGCTGCCTGCCACCAGGGCCCCACGTCGCCCAGCATGCGCCCGGCGGCTGCACTTACCAGGCCTACCACCAGAATGGTAATAAAAATACCGATGGCAAAGAGTATCGCGTAACGGGCCGCCTGGCGTGGTGGTGGAATAATCTTCTGTCCAGCCACATAGGCGATCAGCAGCGGAATGGACGCCATGTGGCAGGGGCTCAGCAGCACGCTGACCATACCCCACAGAAAGCTTGCAGGCAGTGCAATGCCAAGGTTTGTTGCCTGAAGCCAGTTGGTTATATTGATGAGAATATTGTCCATCTACTTGGCCAGTAATCCTTCTAGCTTTTTGACAATGGCATCCTTGTCAAGAAAACCGATATGGCGGTAAACCTCTCGGCCCTGTTTGTCGAAGAAGATCTGGGTCGGTATTGTTGCAATTTTGAAAGCCTTGGCTTTTTCCTTATTGGCTGCATCCCATACATCGATAAAAATCACTTCGGCACGACCCTTATATTCTTCCTTTAACTCTTCAAGGATCGGCGCCATCAACTTGCACGGGATACAGGTCTTGGCGCCAAGATCAACCATGGTCACGGTGTTTTTTACGGGAATACCGGGTACGACCTCGCTGTTGGCTCCCTTATCGGCCGCCTTGGAACAGCCGGTGAAAATGACCAGCGAAATCAATATTAATAATGTGCTCAATGTTTTCTTCATCTGGAATCCTCTTGTGAATGTTAATCCAGCCCGATTTGAAATTCCGGGGCAATGCCGTAACCACGCCGCCGGTTCAACATGCCAACGGCTAAAAGAACAAATAATCCGGCCACAACCGCCATTTGGGCGGCGGCTGGCGTGCCGGCTGCATTACCGCCCATGTTCCAGTTCTGCACCAGGGCCGCACCAATCAGCTAATGATCAGGTCATATGCTCCTTTATTTTCCCTGTCCTTGGGAATCCGGCAAAGTCGTCATCTTTTGTGGCCAACAGGTGCCACCTTCACCATTGGCCGTATGGCAAACACCATCCACATCTTCCAGTTCCACCTGGCAGGTGGTATGGTGTATTTTGAACTCATGACGCAACTCCTCGGCGACGCGGTGCAGAAAATCGTCCGTGCAGCCGCCCGGCATAACCAGGTGGGCGGTGAGCACATTTTCCGTAGTGCTGGCCCCCCAGATGTGCAAGTCATGAACACACTGCACCCCGGGCAGCCTGGTGAGATAGTCGAGCACTGCCTCGGCATCGATATTGGCCGGAACTCCAGCCATGGTAAGATGGAGCGAATCTTTAAGCAACCCCCACCCCGCAACCAGAATAAGAAGTGCAATGCCGATGGAAACGATAGGGTCGAGCCAGTTCCAGCCGGTGGCGGCAATGGTGAATCCGGCGGCCACCACTCCGGCCGAGACGGCAGCATCGGCGGCCATGTGCAGGAAGGCCCCCTTGATATTGAGATCGTCCTTCCTGCCGGAAATAAACAACAGGGCGGTGATGGTGTTGATCACCACGCCAATGGCGGCAACTACGGTTATTGTCATACCGTCCGTGGGGATTGGTGCGGGAGCGTACAGTCGGCCCACAGCCTCCCAGAGAATAACCCCGATGGCGGCATAAAGAAAAAGGGCGCTGCCCAGCGAAACCAGAATAGTGCCTTTCTTGAGGCCGTAGGTATGCCGGGGTGTGGCAACCCGTTTTGCCATCACCATGGCGCCCCAGGCGAGCAGCAGGGTTATGACGTCGCTCAGGTTATGCCCAGCGTCGGCAATAAGTGCCAGAGAATTGACTCCAAAACCGTAGCCCGCCTCCACAAGGACGAAGGTCATATTCAGCGCCGTGCCGATGGCAAAGGCGCGGCTGAAATCAGTGGGCGTGTGGTCATGCCCGTGTTCATGGCTCACAATTTTATCTCCAAATTCACAACAGTCGTAAAAAGATTAACGTTCATATCCTGAGCAGGGTATGCACATATGGCTCTTGCCGACGACCCGCAGATATACCTTTGACACCATTTCCCCGCACTGATCACACGGTTCAAGCCCCAGGATTTCACCAAAATCATCGCCCCAGGCATAAGGGGTCATCTTGCCCACCCTAAGTACCTCATTTTCCGGAGCTTTCCATAAGATATCAGCCATTTCCCAGGCCTCTTCTTGCGGAATTTTCGTTGGCGGAACGCCTTGCCCCCTCTTCCGCATAAAGGCGGAATCCGCAACCATTTTATGTCGGCCCGGTTTATACGAGACACGCAAGGCTCTTTCCTTTTTCTTATCTATCAGGGTAAATGCAAGTTTTCCCCATCCTGTCTTTTCAATATTATTTTTACCCAGGGTACAACCCGTCACGCTTTGCACGCCGTCGGCAAAACACTGGGCGCCGTGGTTTTCGCCAATTTCCAGGAGACAATGCAGCTCACCTGTTGTGCCGGTGCGCTCCATTTTCAGTTCCCGCAGGGCCACCAGGCCGGCGCGGGTGCCAATGGCGCTGGCCCAGCAGATATGGCCATGAAAATCAAAGGCTTTTTCGAGAAGTTTTTTGTCCATAACTTCCTCCCTGTTGTTTGGTTTTCTGCATCGCAGGGTCCGAATTCAGAAACCTGCGGCTTCCTTCATCCCAGCAGAGTCCAGATCATCTTGGCGGCAATGCCGAGCAGCACAACCCCGATAATGATCTTCACCTGCTTCTGTTTGAGCTTCTCGGTCATCAGCCAGGAACCGACAATGGCGCCGAAAGCTGAGCCGGCAGCGGTAAGGCCCAGAAGGCCCGGGCTGATGGTCCCGACAGTGGCATGGCCCAAAAACCCGGAAAACGATGAAAAAATGACAATGAACGAAGTGGTGGCGGATGCCTTTTTGGGCTCATATCCCAGCCACACCAGGACCGGCACAATAAAGTTGCCGCCGCCCACCCCGAGAAGGCCGCCTAAAAATCCGGCAAAACCGCCGACCGAAAGGCCGGAGATAATCTGCCTGCTCTTTGAAGTCGTGCCTTCACGCTGCACGGGTTTGTAAAAAAGCATCATGCCGGCGGCAAAGAGCAGGAAGGCGACAAACATCCAAAGCAGCAATTCCCGGTCCAGGCCGGTGCTGACATAGGCGCCAAGCGGCGACAGAACAGTTGCCACAATGAGGATCGGGATTGCCACCTTCCACATAATCAGCTTCTTTTTCATGAACCGGTACGAAGCAAACAGCATGGCTATGGAGTTGAGCAGCAGTGCCGTTGCCATGGCTACATGCACATCGATCCCCATGCCGATAAAAACCGGGATCAGGATAAAGGCGGCACCGACACCGGCAATGGTCAGCAAAGTGGTAAAGACAAAGGTAATGGCGCCCGCTATGAGTGAAATTGTCATGTTACATTCCAATATCTATTTTCATTATGTGACAAACAACAGGGCCACGATGCAGCAACCTTTCCGCAACAATTATTGCACCGTGCTCGCGCTCTGTGAGGAAGGCCTATTTCCTTCAATCAAAACAGGGGACGCATACCAATTTGCCGTCCGGGGTCTTCTGCAGCTTGTTGATAAAGGTCAGTTCGCCGCAATGATCACACCGCTGGGCCTCAAACAGCCCCTTTTGGGCCTCAACCTTTTCATTTTTGATTCCGCCAATATCCAGAAAAGCCTCTTCCGGCACACTAAGGGCCTTGTTAATGATGGGATCGGCGATTTCGGCCGGGATATCCTGGGGCGGCACGCCTTCTTTACGCTTCTGGACAAAAGGGGACTGCAGGGCCTGTTCAAAAAAATCCGGCTTGAGCGATACCCTGACGGAACGCCCGGTCTTGTTGTCCACCAGGGTAAAGGCCATCTTGTTGTAGTACAGTTTTTCAATATTTGACTTGCCGTAAGTGCAGCCGGTGGCGGTCATGATGCCGTCAAGGAAACACCCCGCCGCATGACCCTTGCCGGTCTCGGCCCGGACACTTAATTCCTTGTCCTGGCTCCGTTCAACGCCAAGCGCCTTCATGGCAGCAAGACCGGCGCGAATGCCAAGCGGCATGGCCGGACACCGGTGGCCGTGAAAAATGATTCCTGCCTGCAGAATTGATTCAAAATTTTCCATGATTTTCTCCTTTTATACTGATTGAGTACTGATAGTTTGAAATGCGATGTACCTGAAAACCGTTTCCAGAATCATGCACCATTGATAATAACCATATTTTCCCCGCGCTTCGGCTGCTTCCGGCAAATCAGAAGGTGATGACTTCCCGGTCATTCATTTCCGGAATCACCGTGGCGGCGCTGATCAGGATGCAACCGTCCAGCAGTTCTTCTTCCTTGACCCCGTAAGTGAGAGCGCAGGGCGTACAGGCCAGCAATTGGACGTCACTTTCAAGAATAATAGGCAGCAGGTCTTTTCCCGGGGTAACGTTGGGGGCGGCAATGGTTTCAATAACCCCTTTTTTTGACATGAGCACGCCTTTGAACATGAATACCAGGGTGAGATCAACTTCCTCGGTAATCATAGCCACGGTAAAGGCGAGGGCAAGATTGGCGCGTTCCGGATTGTCGTCCGAATGGGTGATTATGAGCATCATTTTCTTGTTCATTTAATTATTTCCTTTATTGTTCAATTCAATTCTTCATTAAGCCATGCTTCTATCTTTGCGCGGCTGGGCAGGCGCCCGGCGGATTTTACCTCGTTATTGATGACCAGGGCCGGTGTCTGCATGACGCCAAAACGCCCTATTTCATCCAGATCGTGCACCTGGAAGACATCGGCGGCTATGCCCATGTCGCTCATGATCTCGATGACCAGTTTCTGCAGGCTGTTACATGACACACAGCCGGGGCCGAGGATGCGGATAACAAGGTCGCCGTTTTTGCTTTCTTTGCCGCCCCGCAAACGTTCAATTACTTTTTCGATAGCCTGCAGATATGATTCCGTGGCGCCTGACGGCACATAGTTCTGAGAGGAGATTTCCTCAAATACCGGCCTGGCAGCAACTTTATTGTTTAAGGATGCATCCCCGGCGATCCGGTTCAGGGCGATATCGAGACCGACCAGGCCGATGCTGGTCCTGCCAACCTTAAGCGCACGCGGCAGCGGACCATCCATCATTTGAGCCACTCAAGGACTTCTTTTCTGGTTGGTACTTTGCCGACACATTTGATCTGTCCGTCAATGACCACCGCCGGGGTTGAGAAAACCCCCAGCTTGGCGATCTCGGCAAAATCTTCAACCTTTGTCACTGTGGCCCGGGACCCGGTTTCATTCACCGTTTCACTGACCAGCCGTTCGGCTTCTTTGCATTTGGGGCAGCCGGGGCCGCATATCTTGATTTCCATGATTCGTCTCCATGTTTTTGTTCAGATGTTAAATAATAAGGTTGAACAGATAGCCAACCAGCAATATGCCGCTGCCCACCACACCGATAAATACAGCTATCAGTCCTGGTTTAAGCACTTTTCTCAGGATAACCATCTCGGGCAGAGACAGGGCAATGACGCTCATCATAAAGGCAAGCACCGTGCCCAATGCCGCTCCCTTTTCCAGTAATGCATGGATCACCGGTACAATGCCGGCGGCGTTTGAGTACATGGGAATACCGATTGCAACTGCAGCCGGAACGGACCACCAGGCGTCTTTGCCCATAATCGATGCCATAAATCCCTCCGGCACGTAGCCGTGAATCGCCGCGCCTACCGCGATCCCGGCAACAACATAAATCCATACCTTACCGACGATATCCTTTACCGCCTGCCAGCCATGCATAAAACGATCATTCCAGGACAAGGTATCTTCCGGAACTTCATCGGCATTGGACCGTATTTCAAGGACCCAGTCCTCAATATGGTTTTCCAGGCCGAACCGTCCGATGACCCAGCCGGCGACAATGGCAACCAGCAAACCGGTAACCAGATACAAAGCAGCCACTTTCCAACCCAGCAGTCCATATAAGAGCACCAGGGCGATTTCATTGACCATTGGTGCGGCGATCAGGAATGAAAAAGTCACGCCCAACGGCACGCCGGCAGTCACAAAACCTATAAAGAGCGGCACTGCCGAGCAGGAACAGAAAGGCGTCACAATACCCAGATGGGCGGCCAGCACGTTGCCCACCGATTCCCGTTTGCCTGCCAAAATTTTCCGGGTTTTTTCCGGGGTAAAAAAGGTGCGGATGATACCAACGCCGTAAACAACCAGGGTGAGCAGCATGAGCACCTTGGGGGTGTCATAGGCAAAAAACTGAATTGCCCCTCCCAGGTGGCTGCCCTTTTCAAAATCAAGCACCGAATGAGTGAAAAAATGAGAGAAGGGTAGAAGCTGCTTGTAAATAACAAACCAGGATATGAGTATGGCCCCAGCTGCCAAAAACTTACGCCAATGGGATGCTGATTCGGTAAAAGTCTTTTCCTTTGTATCGTTTGAACAGCAGGCTGGAGCTATTTTTTCAATCGGTTCCATATCTACCCTCATCAGCCGCACCGGCCGGTTATGTCGCAGCGGTCCAGGGTGCGGGCCTGCCGTGTTACGTTGATAATTTCCTTGTCGTCATTAATCCAGTCGCCCAAGACCTCAAGCATATGTCCGGCATATGATGTTCCCGGATTTTCAGGCAGGCTGTAATTTACCCACATGCCCTCCTTGCGGCTTTCAACAAGACCAGCCTCCTCAAGAATTTTCAGATGTTTCGAAACAGAAGGTTGGGCCATTTCCAGGGCCTCCTTCATCTCGCAGACACACATTTCCTTTATTGCCAGCATCTTTACGATCTTGGTCCGATTGCCATCTGACAGGGCCTTCATTACCTTTAAATATTCTTTCAACAAAACAATACCTCCTTAACTTCATCTTATAACTATATTCCCATATAGCTATATATAATCAGATTGAATCACCTGTCAAGCATAATGCTGGATATTTTTATCTGATATACATCTTCTTTATCAGATAATGTGATGTCTAATACATTATATATTTGAGGCAGGGAAATGATGGTGGAAAATAGGCGTTGCTGCACTTGTTTATGCTAATAAAAAGTCCATATAGCTTGCCACAATCTTAACTTTCATCTTGCAAAAATTGATTCAAGGTGTCCACTGGCAATAGTAACTTTTGGGGATGGTGCTTCAAATGGAGGCCGATAACCCCTAATAGGCAATCCGCCTGGGGTAAATAAAATATAGATATTTGGGACTTTTGTTTTTTTTCAGACCATTAATTAAGAATTGTGTCCCCGAAATTCAGAGAATTCTAAAGAGTCTCCAGCAGCCCGGAAAGATTTCTGAATTCAAAATCAGGCGAATAAACAGGATCCAGGATCAAGTCATTATCGCGATTGGACCAAAAACAAGCCAGGCCAGAGGACTTAGCGCCCAAAACGTCTGTTGCCGAACCCGCAACATGCAATACGTCCGTTTTCGACAAATTTAACAGCTTTAAAGGCAGGAAGTATATTTCCGGACGTGGTTTGTATACTTCTGCCTGATCTGCACCAAATATATAATCAAATGGAATTGAAATATTAGAGACGGCAGCACGTAACATTTTCTCATCCCCGTTGGATAAAACAGCCAGCTGGTAGCCGCGGGTTTTAAGACCGGCCAGGACCTCCTCAGCCTCTGGCCAGGGCCTCAGGTTGTCCCAGGCGTTCATTAATTTGCTCTGTTCATCTTGAGAAATGTCGATTTTGAAACGACGCAAGGTATAATCCAGTGCCCGTGTCGTACAATCTTTAAATGTGAGCCATTCTTTTTGTATGACGTTGACAATTGCTGCATACTCCAACTGTTTCTTTCGCCATATTTCAACGAACTCGGAAATTTTTATGGAAACATCTTTTGTTGAAATAATCCTTTGCGCATGATGTTTCAGGCTGTTTTTCGTATCAAAAAGCGCAGTGTAGACATCAAAGGTAATTAGTTTATATGAAACCATGACCTGTTCCCCATTATTTTCTGTCGCTATTAATTTATCTCAGACCGGAGAAAGTTATATCAAAAGTTACAATTATTTAACTTCAGGAAGTCCTACCTTCTTCCTTACCTCATTAATTTTCTCTAGCGTGGATTCACCAAAACCAATTTGATAGCCAGCAATATATGTTTGTGCCACGTCGGGAGAATATTTGCTGTGGATATCTTTCATTATCTCGTCAAGTTCATATGTATGCTCAACCGTCTTCCCGTCTTATAAGCCCTGCTGATATCCTTCTTCCCAGTAATTCCTTATCTTCATATTGCCTCGCGCAATAAATTATCTTAAAATTAAAAAGTTACAGTTTCTTGCCAACATCTTGGCTTTTAATGCCTGCCAGTTTCATCCCCCATGTATGATGGCTACCCTAAACGACTTGATGTTTATTAAAACCCAACCTTCATAACAGATATTGCAAATCGGTTCTGTTAATGAAATTTCAAAATTTTTATTTTGGAATTTTTACGTAATCATCATCATAATTTCCTTGTTCTGCCCTGGTATGACATGCAACACAGTTAGAAAATGAACCAATGGATTGTCTGCTGAAGACATCTTCATTCAGTTCATGATGTTTTTCTCTGATATAAGGAGTTTCGGTTATACGCAATGGTGTTTTACCATTGAGACTTCTCATGATTTTTCTAGACCTCTTTGCTGATGAGTTTTCAGCTGCATTCGTTTGTAGATATTCACCAATAATTTTAATTTCATCTTGACCCAATGAAACTTCTTCTCCGAAATGAGAGGGCAATTCATTTAGAATGCCTTTCCATGAGCCAGAAGGAAGCAATCCCGGTTGATAGGCAAAGTGACATGCTCCACATTCCTGCTTGAATATTTCATTATTCACAGGTGTGAGGTATTCATTCCCGTGCTCATCATTATCATCATCATCGAAGATTTTCTCATACCATTTTTTGTCATCATGGTGGTTGTCATCGTCAGCAAGAGCCGCAGAAAATGAAAGCATAATCAATGAAAAAGAACAGATTAAAAAAAAGAGCAATTTTATTGTTTTTTCCATGACAGTCTCCTAATTGAGAAATTGACATTACTTGCCACAATAGAAACTATTTTGGGATAGAAGTCGAGTAAAGGTGTGTAATGGCAATCAAACTATACTGCCAGAAAGTTTAGTTGAGGTTGATAGGAGTAATTAAAAATCATAACGTTAGAATTCAGTGGCGCGTGCCTTTTCGCGTCCACTGAAATGACTTGTTATATGCCATTATTTGTTCCACAAAACACACAATTATGGGACAAAGGCATCAATACGTTCCGCTATGTTGGCTTTAAGATTTTCGAAAAACAGCGTATAGTCAAAGGCATGGTACACACCCTCCGGGAAATGGCTGCCCTTAACCGTGACCAAGTCCACGTTTTCCGGCTGGACAATCAGACCGCCATCCACAATTTGAGCAGAAGTAAAATGAGGGTAGGTTGTTGGAACACCCACCTCATCAAAAAAGACAGCTCCAAGGTTTTTATCAGCAGGGACGAAAGCGCCATCCATCGTCCATGACAGAGGATTAACCGTCAGGGCGCCCTTTTTAAGGGTTGGTGCAACGGATTGCCGTCCTTCGGCCATGGTGTTGTACGATATGATACATCCCGTTTGGTCTGCACGTTCACACATGCGCAAGGAGGTGTTGGTAGCGAGGTCATCAGGGGTCAAAGACCACCCCAGAAGCAGGGCTGCAATCAGCCGGTCTTCCGCGCCGGTGGAGCCCCAATGCTTGATAAGAAGATCAGTCAAGATCATGGAACCTTGGCTGTGCCCGGCCAAGAAAAAGGGTCGGCCGTTATTCTCATTTTCAAGGTAATGCGTTAAGGCGCGCCAAACATCATTGTGTGCGATCTCTTGCAACGGTGCGGCGTCGGCGTCACTTAAACTCAAGCCGGCTAAATTCATTTGCCGATACATTGGCGCGTAGATATTCGCCTGCCCATTAAAGACAGAAGCCTGAGTTTTCATCGATTCCATGGCCGCGTCGCGCATGTCCTGCCTAGCGGTATCCATTATCCAATCCGTATTATTAAACAGGACTGTTGGATAAACAAAAAAGACATCAACCGGAGCCGTGGGGCTCGCGGGTTTTACGAGCCAACCTTGAGGCACCGCATAGTCTGGAGACGTCGGTTGATTCATCAAATCTATTGCCGGCATGGCATATAATGGGAGCCGCAGGGAAAGGCTGAAAACAATTATCAGAAACAGCGAATACAAACCTGACAGCTTTCTGGTGTTCATAACAATACCTCAATAAATAGTTTTATATATATAACGAAAAGCTCAGGTGCGGCGGCTTTTTGCCGTCGGCTGGAGCGACAGGCTAATCATCCTCAGATGGTACATTTGCTACCCATTCTTCAAAATTGCCATGCTCAGCGATTGCCCGCTGAACAATCTTGTCACCAATTATCGGTATTTCTATATGATAATTTTTTTTAACCAACTTTGAAAAAATAAGGGGTCAACTTTTGACTTTTACAAGAGTCAAAAGTTGACTCAAATTATTACAGGTGGGGCTTAAAGACCTAATGAGTCTTCATCCATTTCTGTTGTGACCTCATTTTCAAAATTGTAAACTGTTACAACGGCTTGCGAATCAACATCATCGCTTTGCAGTGTTATAATTACAAAATTCATTGTGGTTTCATGAGTATGAAATTCTTTATGATCAATCCATGTATCCTGAATTTCATCAAAAAGATTCAATATGAATCGGTAAAACCATCAATTTTTGTCACAATAATATCGTCATCAAAATGATCTGTTATCGGGATGATATTCATCAACTGATTCCAGACTCTCGAATATACATATGGAAAATTCTGGCTGTCACCACCCAAACTATTTGGGGTGATAGTTGGCATCACATCAGTTGGAACCGTACATTAAAAGGGTGGACGATAAGAGCCGAATGACGGGAGACTGTCACGTCCCGTTCTGTGAGGGCCTGGGGGTGAAATCCCCCTGGACTACTCGACTGTTGAATCTGTGAGATGAAAGTACCAGTTAAGATGTCCGGGGACATCTTGACCTTTTGGGAATAGTTCACAAGTGCGACTTATCAGCAGTTATTGCAATTCGCCTCTGCTGATGCCCTGCATATGAAATGAAAACCCCCCACAAAACAGGGGGCAATGGATTAGTTTTTTTCTACTTGACACTGTCAGACATATCAGTAGAAATATATTTTATGTTAATGAATTGATTATCATAACATTTATAAAGCTGAGGGATTCCCATGTCAAAATCAATAGGCAGCAATGTAGATCAGATATCGACAGAAAACCGGCGTGTCCGCGTTTTTATTTCGTCAACGTTTCGTGATATGGTGGCGGAACGTGATGCTTTGATGAGCCATGCCTGGCCTGAACTGAGGCGGTTTTGCCTTGCGCGGCAAGTCGAACTTGTAGAAGTCGATATGAGATGGGGAATCACTGAGGAACAGAGTACACGAAAGGAGACACTTAAACTCTGCCTTGATGAAATTCGGGCATGTCGCCCATATTTCATCGGACTGATTGGGGAACGATATGGATGGATACCTGGGAATGACGCCTTTACTGCCGACCTTAAAGAAGAACAGCCATGGATTATCGAGCTTAATGGTAAAAGTGTTACTGAACTGGAGATACTCCATGGAGTTCTTAATAACCCCAAAATGGCCGGCCGGTCATTCTTTTATTTCCGTGAACCTTCATACTCAATCAGCCGCGGACCGGGCTTCCAGGCTGAAAATGCGGTTGCATCTCAAAAACAGGATGACCTGAAGGAACGTATTTATAACGCCTACAAAGCCGGTCAAATACAATTACGTATTAACTATACTGATCCTGCCGCGCTTTCGGAATTGGTATTGGAGGATCTCAAATCTGCCATTGATACACAATTTCCCAAGGAAGATACACCCGACTCGCTCACTCAGGAAGCTATCAGTCATGAATCCTTTGCTGAAATCCGCAGGCATACTTATATAGGCCGTGATGAGTATTTCAAAACTTTAAACCGTCATGCCGAAAGTAATGGCGGTCCATTACTATTATTGGGCGAGTCCGGCAGCGGCAAGTCTGCCCTTTTAGCAAACTGGCTGGCCTATTGGAAACAAGAACATACCAATGACTTTATCTTTCAGCATTATATCGGCAGCACTCCTGACAGTGCCGACCACTGGCAACTGATGAGACGTTTGATGGCCGAGATCAAAAAATGGTCTGATGATCCGGAGGAGTTGCCAACTTCACATGACGAGATGACCAGGGATTTTCCTCTCTGGCTCGCCAAGGCACGCTTGAAAGCGGAGCAGAATTCTGTGCGATTTATCCTGGTACTTGACGCCCTCAATCAGCTGGAAGACCAGGGGAACAGCCGCCTGCTCGGCTGGCTGCCGCCTGATGCTTTTACGGGGCAATTACGCCTGATCGTTTCTACGCTGCCCGGCCAGACTTTAGAGGTAGTAAAGAAATACGGCTGGGAGACCTTTTTTATTGAGAAACTGACAGAAGATGAACGACGGCAGATGATCATTAATTATCTGAAACGATTCAGTAAAAAACTGGATACAGCCAGAATCGATAGAATTATTACAACTTCAGCAACTGCCAACCCCCTTTATCTCAAGATCCTGCTGGATGAATTGCGTATTACAGGTACGCATGACAAGCTGGATGAACGTTTGGATGAATACCTGGCTGAGCCTGACGTGCCAAGACTTCTGAAAAATGTACTCAATCGTTACCGGCGTCATTATGAAAAAGACCGCAAAAATCTTGTAAAAGACGCATTAAGCCTTATCTGTTCAGCCCGGCGAGGCTTATCTGAGACAGAACTATTGCAGTTATTGAAACCGACCGGGCTTGAGCAATTACCGCAGGCAGTGTGGTCACCCTTGCGGGCGGCAATGGAAGAGTTGCTGGTTGACCGAGACAGTATTCTAAACTTTGCCCATAATTTTCTAAGGTCTGCAGTCAAAGAGGCTTTTATCTCCGGGCACGAGAATCAAATTAATTTACGTTTACAGCTTGCTGATTATTTCGAAGCCTTACCAGTCTCAGCCCGCAGTTGTGACGAATTGCCCTGGTTGTTGCAGAAGATAGAATCCAGGGACAGGTTGAGAACCTGTCTATTGAACATTGACTGCTTCCTGGAAATTTTTGAACGTGATGAAAATGAACTCCGTAACTACTGGGTTGGACTTGGTGAGCAGACGATCATGGGGAAGGCCTATTTGGAATCGTTTGCACGTTGGTCAGATAAAAATGATTCCATGCATACTAAAATTAGCCACGCCGCCAACTATATTGCCAATTTTTTAAAAGATACCGCCCTTTATGAAGAGGCTGAAACGCTCTATCGCAAGGCGTTGAGTATGAGAGAAACAATTTTCGGTATTAAACATCCCAGTGTTTCAACAACCCTCAATAATCTCGCCGAATTATTGCGTATCACCAACCGATTGGATGAGGCTGAACCGCTTTACCGCAGGGCCTTAAGTATAAGGGAAACAAGTTATGGTAAAGAACACCCCGGTGTTGCGTTATGCCTCAACAACCTTGCTCTATTATTGAAGGCTACCAATCGATTGGATGAAGCAGAACTGCTTTATCGCAGGGCGTTAAGTATTGATGAAAAGAATTATGGCAAAGAACATCCTGATGTCGCAACATGTCTCAACAACCTTGCGGAGTTATTGCTGACCACCGATCGAAAAGATGAGGCCGAACCACTTATGCACAGGTCATTGAGTATTTATGAAAACAATTATGGCAAAGAACATCCTGATGTTGCAATAGCTCTCAACAACCTCGCTGTATTATTGAAGGCCACCAACCGATTGGAAGAGGCTGAACCGCTTTATCGCAGAGCGTTGAGTATTTATGAAAATAGTTATGGGAATAAACATCCCCTTGTAGCAAGAAGTCTCGTCAACCTGGCTTTTTTATTAAAGGCCACCAACCGGATGGATGAGGCTGAATCGTTTATGCGCAAGGCGTTGATCATTGATGAAAAAAATTATGGTGCAGAACATCCTGATGTTGCAGCAGCCCTCAACAATCTCGCCGAATTATTGCGTGACTCCAACAGAATGGATGAAGTCGAATCGCTCTATCGCAAAGTGTTGCGCATTGAAGAAAAAAGTCATGGTGCTGAACATCCCCGGGTCGCAACAGCCCTCAACAATCTCGCCGAACTGTTACGTGTCACCAAACGATTGGATGAGGCGGAGCCGCTCTTTCACAGGGCGTTGAATATTTATGAAAAGAATTATGGTGAGGAACATCCAGATATAGCAACAACACTCAACAATCTGGGTTTATTGATGGATGACAGCAATCGAATTGATGAGGCTGAATCCCTTTATCGCAAAGCGTTGAGGATTGATGAAAAGTGTTCAAGGAAAGAGCATTCCAGTGTCGCAACAATCCTTAACAATCTCGCTGTGTTATTGAATGCCACCAACCGAGGGAATGAAGCAGAACCACTTATGCGCAGGGCATTGCGTATTAGAGAAAATACTTTTGGCGAAAAACATCCTGATGTCGCAACAAGCCTCTACAATCTTGCTTCATTATTGAGAGAAACCGACCGAGTGGATGAAGCTGTTCAGCTTTATCGCAGGGCTCTGAGTATTAGAGAAAACATTTTCGGTGCGGAACATCCTGATGTCGGAATAACCCTCAATAACTTCGCCCAGTTTTTGACGAATATAAACCGGATGGATGAAGCAGAACCACTTATGCGCAGGGCACTAAGAATTTATGAAAACAGTTTCGGAGAAGAACATCCCGATGTCGCGACATGTCTCAATAATCTCGCTGTGTTATTAAAGAAAACCAATCGGATTAATGAGGTTGAGCCACTTATGAGACGAGTGGTTATGATCTTTATAAAATTTACACACAACACGGGGCACCAGCATCCTCACCTGCAGGGAGTCGTAAACAATTACGCAGGGTTACTACAGTATTTGGGTTGCAACCAAGAACAGATAATGACCAAATTGAGAGAGTTAGATCCGGATATGTTTGGTTGAAAGTAATCAGTCGGAGTTGGAGAAGATATTCGATGTCAGAGTCTTCTGTCCAATCTGCAAGGGCATTAATAAATTGAGATGCGGTTTGTCTTTTGGTGTTTCTCCATCGATTAAATCCTCAAACACTTCTATACCCATGAGAAAAATCCTCTTTCTCTAAATTACTTCATGCCCGCCACTCTAATTTGAGAATAACCTTATCCTGCGCATCTTTTTTTATCTGTTCAAGGAAGGATTTAATATTCACCCTGTTTTGATCAACATGGATCTCAAGGACTTCCAGGGCAGGCAGATGGTATAAGTGAAAGGTTGAAGTTTTGTTTAACTCGCTGGCTGAAATTATTCGTTGAAGTGATCTTGCCCCATGCTCAAGGGGGACTGTGATTAAAAATCGCAGGACTTCCCGGGCAATTTCTTTCACTGACTTGTTTTTCTGAATAAACATTCGAATCATCATGGCCCGAACAAGTTCAGCACAATTTTTCTCATCGGTAATGTCAACAGATGGCACTTCCAGGCAGCTGTCCAGTCTGCTGTGAAAATCAGGCCCTTTAAGTTTTACACCTCCTTCTTCGCCGGGATTAGAGGCCCACTTCCCGAACTCTTTCCCATCTTTAAAAGTACCGCCAATAAAGATAAAGACACATTTGCCCAGAGCTTGTTCTTTTTTGCCGTCAAAAAACATTGCATCCTGCATGGGCATCAGAAAACGTGCCAGCCAGCCCCCTTTCTTCCCTTCAAATACGGAGTCAAACTCATCCCACAAAACGAAAGGGGTTTTGCCCTGCAGGCTGATTGTCTGAATGCGCTTAAAGGCATCCAGCAGACGCGCGGTGTCAGTAAACTGTGACAAATTAAAGGTAACCTGTTCAAAAATGCCGCCTGCAGGATCTACAGCTCTTGCTAACTGTTTGGCAACAAACGATTTTCCAGAACCAGGCCCACCGAAAATCGCAAAAGAAAGCACGCCTTTGCCGCCCTTCACATGACTTGCCATTCTGCTGGAAAGCTGAAGCAGTGTATGAGCATAGCTTGGGGAAGAGGTTATAAGGTTACCCAGGGTAAGTACTGAATTCTCCTTTAAAGTATTTTCAGAACCCCCGATAATTTTCTCGACGATACGCCAAAGATTTTTATTATTTTTAAAAACAGGGGAAGTATATTCAATGATCTCATCGGTAGAGCTATTTTTCAGCAAGGCAACAGGGAGATTCGTACAGGAAGGCAAGGAATCGTTAACTGGGCCCAGGTAGCCCATTAGGATAACATTTCTCGCTCTGTCCAGACCAAATTTGGTGCTGCTGATAATATTGTCAATTTTGATTTTCTTTCCTGCGATTACAGATTCCAACAGTGACCAGACAAAGAGAACGCCACCGGCCAGAACCGTGCCGGAGACTTCTCTAGAGAAAGAACCCGGCTGATCTCCTTTGAAGATCAGCAAATGGCCCTTATCGGTTTTTGCATCCGGTCCAACAATCAAAGCTCCGTCATAGGATATTTGCACGACAACATAGTGCAACCATTTATTCCCTGAGAAAAGAGTTCTGTCAGATTTAAGATACTCCAGCACTCGCGTTTGGAGATATTCCCAATTTCCAGGGAACCAGAGTGAACCCTCCGCCATATCCTGTATCGGAGAGAACCAGATACCTGGTGTTGCTTTCTGTTCACGGATTTTTTGCCATTCCTTTTTGCATGGGTCATGGCTGCGAATTACATAGGAATTTTTTTTAAAATATTCGGGCAACCGTTTTTGGTTTTCTTTTTTCTGGAGCCAGCCTTGATTAAAATCGAGTACGGCCAGGGGGAAATCATGCGCAGGATTCTTTTTTAATGTGCCCGAAGGATAAGTACGTTCTCCTGCTGTTATAGCCTGATCAACACACCATCTTTTATGTTCATTGCTAGAAGACCCCTGTTTTGATATTTGGGTCAGAAAATATACCGACTCAGCTCCCTGCTTCTGTGGCTTTGAGGGATCAATCACCTCAATGTCGTCAGCCAGTTTTAAACATTGCTCAAGTATGCCTGATCCGCCTTTATAACTTTTCCTCCAGAAATTTTTTGATTCAACCCAGGCTTCACGCAGATTCGGGGGGGAACCACTTAACCCTTCTATGTAAAAAAAACTATCCTTGCCAGTGTCTCCAGTGACAAAAACTTTTTTTGCTGGATGCGTCTTTCCTGCAGGGCTCATAGTTCTCTCCAGAGTCTATAGGTATGTCTAGATTTATATAAGTTATGTACTATTTTTTGTGGTTTTAACTATTTTAAATCCAGCTAATTCTAATATTTGGGGAATCCCCTTGACAAAATCACGATCAGATTCCTTGTCTGTCTCACTTAATTGATCGTAGGGCACCAGGCAACTATGAATTTTTGCCTTTTTGTCGGTCTTGGTCCCAAATTCCCAGCCATCACGAATTTTTCCTTCCATCCACACTTTGTGTGCTGCTTCTGCCAGAAGCTCTAATGTTTCATCATCAATATTATACAAGTCATCCATATAACACCCTTAGTGTTTAGTAAAAATAATTTTCTATTATGCTGGCGTCTCGAGTTGATGTGAAGCAATTGTAATATGCCAGTCAATATTCTCCTGCAGGACCAAAGTGTCAATATTATTCAGCAGCTATTAGTAAGTTTTAAAACAAAAAAGGCAGGACCATTTCTGACGAGCCGATCGCTTAACGTGTTGAAAACATCTTAACATTTAATCCCTCTATCGAGTAGAATCTGATAGGGGGATTTTTATGCTCAAAGGGCCAAGTCAGCAATTTAGAAAATCAGGGTCGCAGTTGGCTTGGCTACGGCCCCTACAAACCGGTTATGGTCGGAAAACTACTGGATATCTTTCGTGTATTCTATATTTTTGTGGGAGTGGGAAAGAACAAGCAAACTCCAGCTATGCGGCTGGGGCTGGCAAAGGGCAAGATACTGATCGAGGACATTATCTATTATAAATAAAACTGACTGTAATTATTCACTATGACTGCTGGAAAAGATATCTTTCCAGAAAAAAGGACTGCCGAATGAGTACCAGCAGTCCTTTTTTACTTTTCTTCAACACGTTAAGCGATCGGCTCGCCATTTCTGACCCTGCCTTTCCACAATAATCTGTTTAACAGATTTTCTTACAATTACTTACCTTATTACTCACCAGTCAATGAGTAGCTCTGGCAGTTCAACATAATCACGGCAGGGTGTCTGAACCCCCTGGTCCAGCCAGGAAGCTAAACTTTGGCCTATCCAATAATCTTTAACGTCAGACTTGTAAAATTTTGCTTCGAACTGACCACCGTCCACATGGACAAAAGATCCCGGCAAAGCCACCTGTGGGTAATATGCACTGGAGTATGCAATCCGTACACTGGAGTTCCATGAAACCACCCAGATATGACGAGAATTTTCACCAAACATATATTGGTATGTATCGTCTAACGGACCGTTTAAAATGTATCGCAGATATATAAAATCTGTATCCTGGGTGATATAGACCTCTTTTAAATCCAAACCAGGTTCGTTGCCGCAATCCGGACCATTGGTATCAAGGTAAACACGATCACCTGTCTGCCAGTCACTGTAATCCCCATCAATGGTGATGGTTTTATACGGCACTGCGAAGGTCCCTCCAGCAGTTCCTTCATCAGAGCAATAAACAATATAGCCAACAACTATAATAGAGCCGTCAGCCTTAAATTCAATTTGATAAGTATTCCCGTTATCATTATCATAGAATGTCCAATTGCCCACCAAGCCACTGCCGGTACCTGAATCTCTTGTCCAGATCATCCCTTCGTCATTATCATCCAGGATCATCTGGTCTGAGTTTTCTGATAACACGGTGAGTTGATCTGATTGGCTAGTTTGAGGACCACAGCCGGTAAAATCCGAGTGTGTATAGTTCACAGTCAACTGGCCACTATTGGAATTATACATATATGTTCCTGTTGCTGTGTTAACTATTCCATCGGGTAATTCACCCAAGGATTTCATCATGTGGGCCTGGGCCTGGGCAGCCGGAACCAGAGCACCGGTGACTCCTTGGGCGTATAACCCAAGGTTATTGAGAGAATCGAACAGGTTGGCAATATGATTGGAACTTTCAAAATTATTGATGCTTTGTTCAAAAACAAGAAGGTAATTGTCAACTTGGGCTGCAATATCATCTCTAATGATAATGCCGTTGTTTGGATTTCCATCATAATCAAGTGATTGCAGCAATCTGCAGATATTTGTTACGGTGGCATTTGACGCATTCGTTGCTCCAGATACGAGATCAATGGGTGACATTTTCGATTTTGCAACCCCCTGACCGATTAAAAGATTCCCGATATAAAATGAAACAGTCTCCCCCTTGAAGTATTTAAAGGTTCCGTTTTCAGTATAACCTGATTGTGTTGCCGTTTCATATCCCAGACCGTCAACTATGCTGTCTATGAACACACCACTTTGTAAACTTGGGGTTGAATCACCCCCGCCACCACCACCACCTCCACATCCGAAACTGAAGATTAGTAGTATGGAAATAATAAATACGGTAGACAAAATAGAACCAATCTTTTTGTTCATTGTTCCTCCCTCTCCTGTAGTTTTGTTTGGATGGTATTATCGCCCGCAGATCCCAAAAATAAAAAAGCCAGGCTTTCCTAGCAATAGATAGCTATCGCTCTGGCAACCTGGCTGTCCGCCTTGAGCGGTCCCTTGGCTTTCCGTCCCTGTCTTACGGCAGGTTTGGCTTTTACTTATATTTCACCGCAACAGCATACTAGTAAAAATACCTATGTCAATGCTATTTTTTGAATGATTTTAAGGCGAAGCCACATTGTGGCTAAGAGGAAATTGCTTCTAACTGAATTCATGGAGTTTAATTTTTTGAGAAGGCAGGGAAAAAATTAGTGAAAAGAATCACAACAATACATTGCTTGCCACAACCCTGAGTTTTGTCATAGAAAATTTGACTCAATATATTCACTGGCAGTCGTGATATTTCAGGAATCATTCACACCCTATATAAAAATAATGCCACCCACAACGACCATTCTTTCAAGCCCCTTGGTCACCTCGGAATGCCCATGAAATTAAGCACAATTATACTTGACAACGGGAAACATTTGATTAGTATATAGCCAAATAGGAATATGGCTATAAATCTTGTCCTGGAGATTATAATTTGTTGAAAGAATACCTGAAAGTAATGAAAGCCTTGGCTGACGGTAATCGTACCAAGATCATTAAGATGCTGGCGATAAAGGAGATGTGTGTCTGCGAAATACAGGCGAGCTTGGAAATGGCTCAGCCATCTGTTTCAAAACATCTGAAAATCCTGGAAGAAGCAAGCCTGGTTGAAAGCCGCAAGGATGGCATGTGGGTGAATTACCGCCTGCCCGACAAACCGGATAACATTTACGCTGCCCACATGCTTGATGTTCTGGGCGGCTGGATCAATGATGATAATGAGATCACGAACGTCGTCATGCTGGCAGGCACTGCGGAACGATGTGACATAACCGGACGCTGCCGTTGATGGAGATACACATGGAACCGATAAAAGATGCAGCCCAGACATGTTATGCAGATGATTCACTTGAAAAGAAGTATGACAAACCAGTCTCGCGTTGGCCTAAATTATTAACAGCAGGCGTGGCACTTATTGGCTGGTTTGTAATTTACAGGCAACTCCTACCCTTCTCTAACTTTTTTACATACTCAGTACTCAATATTGAACAGGGCAGCCATCTTGGAGCATCAATTCAGTTTTTTGTCTATGATACTCCCAAGGTCCTCATGCTGCTTACCCTTGTAGTGTATGGCGTGGGAATTATTCGAACGTTTTTTACCCCTGAAAGAACCAGGAAGATACTGGCAGGCAGACGAGAATCGGTGGGTAATGTGCTGGCGGCACACCTGGGTATTGTCACACCCTTCTGTTCATGTTCCGCAGTACCGTTATTTATCGGCTTTGTCACAGCCGGTGTGCCCTTGGGCGTGACATTTTCTTTTCTTATCTCCGCACCCATGGTCAATGAAATAGCCCTGGTTCTTTTATATGGCCTGTTGGGTTGGAAGGTGGCTGCTTTATATCTTGTCACCGGCCTCCTGATAGCCATAGTTGCCGGATGGGTCATCGGCAGATTGGGAATGGAAAAACACATCGAAGAATGGGTGCGTGAAATGCGCACCAGCGCTGATCATGTACCTGAGAACGATTTGACCTGGAGTGAACGTTTCAGCCTGGGATGGGTCGCGGTGAAGGACATCGTCGGCAGGGTATGGATTTACGTTGTTGCAGGAATAGCCGTTGGTGCCGGCATTCATGGCTATGTACCTGAAGGATTCATGGCATCGATAATGGGTAAAGACGCCTGGTGGAGTGTGCCTGCCGCAATCGTTATCGGCATACCAATGTACTCAAATGCTGCAGGAATAGTTCCTGTTATACATGCGTTATTGGAAAAGGGGGCGGCCCTGGGAACAGTGCTGGCTTTCATGATGAGTGTTATAGCATTGTCCTTGCCCGAGATGGTTATTTTGCGCAAGGTTCTTATGCCGAGGCTCATAGCGGTTTTTATAGGTGTGGTAGCCGGCGGCATTTTGCTGGTTGGTTATCTGTTTAACCTTATTCTTTAACATATGGTAAATAATTGAGGAGATGAAACATGGAAATAAAAGTATGCGGCCCTGGTTGCTCAAAATGTAAGGAGGCTGAGCGGCTGGTCAGTGAAACAATAAATGAGACCGGATTTCAGGCAACAGTTACTAAGGTAGAGGATTTTGCCGAGATTGCCAAACTTGGAGTCTTTTCAACTCCTGCAATAGTGATTGACGGCCAGATAAAATGTGTTGGCAAGGTGCCGACCCGGAATGAAGTAATGGAGTGGCTCAAATGACGGATGGTCCGCTGCCGCGTTCGCTTATGATTGGCAGGGTCACTGTAGGTCTGGTCGGCCTTGACATTGCTTTAAACCGCATTGGCCGAAATCTGTCTTTAAGCAGTGACGAGGCGGCTAGACGAATACTCGAGGACGTCTCCTCCCGGAACTATATTCCTGCCAGCGCAACGGAGACCTATCTTCAAGCCATTGCTAATGAGGTTGAACGCTTACGTGGGTCTAGAGAACATCAACAACATAGGGAGCTCGTCATCCGCATTCTGGGTCCCGGCTGCGTTTCCTGCAACAGCCTGCAGAGGCTGGTCATCGAGATCATGAGCGACATGGGCGTGGCCGCCGATGTTTTCCAGGTGCACGATCTTGATGAAATCGGCCGTTTCGGAGTCATGCAGACGCCTGCTCTGGTGATCAATAATAAATTGAAATGTGCAGGCCGTCTGCCGTCCCGCGCCCGGGTTGAAGAGTGGTTGCGTGAGGAGCTTACATGAAGACTTACAGTACTGCTTCTGGTTTCAACCCTGATTTTCATTACAATTACAGCATCTTTGAAGGCAAGAGCTACGGAAATCGTGCCCAGAGCATCCCGGTAAAAAATACCGTAACCTTGGTTGACCTTGATGCCAGGTCTTGCATACCCTGCAAGATGATGGCTCCCATTCTTAAAGAACCGTGAATAGAGTATAAAAAAAGGCAGCAATTATCTTTATAGATGTATGGGAGAACCGGGACAAGGTAAAAGAATTTAAGGTGAGCGCAATACCAACCCAGGTTTTTTCAACAAGCAAGGACACGAAGTCTATCGTCATTTGGTTTTTTGGGATAAGGAATCGATCAAAGAGAAACTTGATACCCTCATCGCCGAGTAAACTTTAGTGAACGAACTTCTTATAGGCCTAATCAACTGGTTGCGCGCGGGCCTGCCTTGGCAATGCCTGGTTCTTTTTTTGTGGGGTATGGTCAGTGTTCTACTCAGTCCGAGCCACATGGCGTCGATTCCGCTGCTTATTGCTTATGTATCCGGACAAAACAGCATACTCGCAACAAAGGTCGCCGCAGGCTATGCTGCCCTTTTTGCTGCAGGTCTCTTCTTAACTATTGATGTGAAGCTATTATTTTATTAATGCGGTATTATATAAATTATTCACCATTTCCACCAGATTCTGTTTTCACTTACAAGATAGAGGGTTATTCCACGGTTATGGAAACCAGGAACAATTTCTCTTGATGATTACCATCCCGTAAAGCTCCGCCATAACATTATTGATCAGAAACAGGCGACCGGGTACGACAGAGGTTGTCCTGAAGGACACTTAACAATCACTAGGAGCGAAAATCATGTCTAAAGAAAGAAAAAATAGCAGAGAAGGAAAAAAGAAAGCGGCCATGACCATGAAAGAAAAGAAGGCTGCAAAGAAATCTAAGAGGAATTCAAAGGATGCCATAGACTTTGACAAGATGCAGTAGATCAGTCCCCTTTTTCTCAGCATTCATACCGGAGGAATCAAAAAGAAAAAGGACATTTAAAGAAAACCTGCTGCAAAAGATCGTACTTGAAAGGCTTGCCTCCCTGGTTATTGCATCCTGCGGTTCTGAGCAGTCAACCCGCCCTGTAGACAAAGAGGCTATGCGCAGCCTTCTGGAGTTGGACCCAATTTATGGTTATGTCATCGGCCAGTTATCCGGCCGTAAAAGCCTGCTGGATCTGGTCATGAACGTTTAGCCCAGACAAGCAAGTTGTACCATCTGGCGATCAAGCCATTTTCACAAGCCACGTTAGCCAGGGTTAATGAAAAACAGCCTGCCGTTCTTTATGAAGCTATATTTAACAAGCTATTGCAGCGTGCCATCAGTTTGCTCCCAAGCATCGGTTCAAGTTCAACGGTAAGCTTTACCTGCCTGATGCCACGGTTGTTGATCTCTGCCTCTCAGTGTTCCCCCGGGTAATTCCGGGGGTGGCTTTATTCTCTCAATGTGTCCGGGTAGATCGTAACTTTTTCATGTTATGGCACTTACCAATTAACAGTTACATTCCCCCCATCTAAAAGAGGCATAAAGCTCCGTTCCCGAGAATAAGCATCATTTAAATTTGCTATGTCATAAGGTGTTCTATCAGGATCTATTAGCGTTATTTGGACAGTATCTAATAAATTATCTTTTGGGGCCTTTGAGTTGCCCGGTGCACCAAAATCTGAAATAAAGACTACTATAGACCAGCCATATTCGTCATTCAATTTACCATTTGCTGACATGCTAACTAGTGTCTGTCCAGAAATGGCATTTTTTCACCTTGGCTCGTTCATGGCAAGACCTGTCTGACGAGTTGCCAGAGCTCATTCTGGTGACAGAATTTATTTTTTATGAAAACATCTCGAAAACAACAATCTTCAGACCCACTACTCCAGTTTAAAGGTATCCAGATTTTTATTCGCTACGCCAGGTGTTTTCTGGCCATGGTCAGCAGATTTGCTGACACAATGGTTGCCCAGACGTAACTCTTAAATGATTCGAAGCCTTTCCAAAAGCATCGGTCAAGACCAAAACATCTTTTCAGCCACGAAATTCCTGATTCAATGCCAGCTCGGAATCGACGTAGAGTCTTGAACACATAATGGCTCCGACACATTTCACTTTCCGCAAGCCCCTTGCCTTTTGCAAAACATACATCCTTGATCCCATTTTTCTTGGCGGACTTTAAATTGTCCAATGACGCAAAACCACCATCCAATGAAGCTTTAAGAGGATAACGACCATACACTTCATTCTGGCGATCAAACATTTCATCCACCAATGTTGAGTCCGCTGGATTGCCTGCCAGAATCTGGCAATCCAGAATCAGATTCGATGCACCTCCTGTTAAGCATACCTTGTGACCGTAATGGGTTTCCCGCCTGTCCTTTCTTATTATGTCGGTATGTTCTTCAAAAATGGAGACGATCTTCTCAGCAGCGGGGACGGCTTCACCATGTATAACCCGACGTTTGGTCTGCTCTACTACTTGCAGGGCCAGGGGGATATAATGTGCCAGTTCTTTTGCTATCCCCATAGCGAGTGAGGCATGCGTGAGGTCTCCTGCGCGATATTGTTCCAGCTCCGGTAATGCCGTCTGGGCATAACCGATAACGGTTCTTGTAATACCAAGGAGGTCTTTGTATTGTTTCTTGCGGCCCGTTGCATTTTTTGCGTTCATGACGCCAAGACTCCGGCGTTTCGCCCGCTTGGTATGATTACTATAGGGAAAATGGGCTCCCGGCAATTCTGCTCTCGCCCTGCCAAGTAATCGGTCGAGAACACGTACAACATCCCAAAGTAATTGAGAGTCATAAGGGGCATGGATATTGGACTCAACCACCGTGCAGTCAATTCGCACCTTGCGTCCTTTTTCAATGCCATTTTTTTCTGCGTCTTTCATCGTTATTCGATGAATCTCTTCCCAGGTATTTGCTGTCAGAGCAGTTATGTTTGATTGCAATGTCGATTTCTTGAACGGCTTGTCACCAATGCCAAGTTTGCAGAACTCACTGAAGACACGGGAATCGACAATGAGGAATGCAAGATCTCGATAACTGCATCTCTCCAATTGCTTTATGATAGCGACACGGACAACTTGTTCGGCCGTCATGCCCTCGGAGCCAACCTCAACATGTTTATCTCCCCTTGTTAAATCTTGTAGCGCTTTCGCGTATATGATAGTGTTCCTATCAAGAATGCGGCTTATCTCAGCCCATTCCTGTGCCTTGGGGTGGACGGGTGCTGGTTCGACTAAAGAAAGCTGTTTTTTGTGCGTTTTTCGCATGAAGAATGCCCTCAAGTCTGTTTTTGTTTTGTAATATCAATTGTTTGGCGACATAATATTACAAAACCCAGCACAAAAAGTCCACCCCAAAAAGGCATTTTTTCTTCTTTATTTCAGCTGGTTATGTCCTCATGGACAGGCACAACTAAGGTGTAATTAGAGACACCTTCAGAATCCGGGGAGGATGCTGGGGTGATTTTAACTGCACTAATGTCAGTTGTTGTGAACTTACTTATGTCAAGTATATCATTAGCTGTGTTGTGGAATTTGATATGAAAGTTTCCTATTGGTGGTTTAGCAAAATGAAGTTGTCCATTTTCAGCAATCGCTCCAATTTCATTAATAGGATCTCCATTTTCATTAACGAAATATTTAATCAATACATGTACCCCAAATGTGATTTTAGGGACATCTTTACCATGCCCTTCTGTAATGATGCCTCCACCCGTAATAATGGCATAACGGGTGAAAACCGTTTCAGAATTTGCCAATATTGGAAACATGGTCAAAGCAATTAAAACAGTTAGCATGAAACTAAGTATCAATTTTTTCATAATTGCTTCTCCATTCTCTAGAATAAGTCGTTATGAATGAGTGTTTCTGCATCAATGAAACAAAAAATACAGAGACCCCTATAAGGAAGCACCATTCCTTTTGAGGCATTACATTGGTGTTTTCCAGTGAACCTCGTTCATTTGGGATATCTCCTAATAGAGGTTTCTATTCAGTAATCTTGTTGTTTACTACATAATGACCAGTACTGATAAATAAGTGATACAATGTGTTAGGAAGATGGATTTATAGGAAGTATATATAGCTTACCACAATAGATGATTTTAATAGCTGCCAGCCTCCCCTCACGTACATGTTTGTTCTCGTCTACTTCACTGAAAAAATTTATTGCTGCCTTTGATAGTTATTTACTTTTCCTGGCAGCACCTTCATATACATGATGACCATCATCATACTTTAAATAGAGCAAGAAGCATGCCAATAGGAAGCAACATGGGATGATAGCGATAAATGCCTTTATTAATAATGAATTAGATGAAACAGAGACAATAAAAAAAGCTGACGGGACATTTCCGGCCTCAACCGGCAGAGGGGGGCCTCACAATATTGAGGGGGATGAGAAGCGAAACAGCAGGCTAATCCAACGCCTTCCTCTTCGAACGGACTATCTCGAGTTTCTGCATTTCACAAACAGAAGACCCGGAGAGAGACCCAAGATTTTTGCAGCCTGGTTTACGGGTAAAACAGAAATGGTTTAAAACATCCCTCTAACCCAGATTTGATTGTTAGTGTAAATCAACCTTTGGCTGAGTGGCAATAAAGTGTGATCAGCTTTGCATATCAAAGTCGAGACTTCTTGCCGCAATCTTTAATCGAAAATGAAAAATTACCAGTTGAAGTGTGCACTGGCAATAGTAACTTCTGTGAGCCTGCCGCGCCAGCGCTGCCGTCTTTCACGTCATCAGGTGAACGCATTGGTTAAACGGCTTGGTTTCACTCTTTGTCAAAACTATCGACCACTATTCCCCCCATGGTGGCTGGCATGGCGATAATGATTACCCGCTTAAAAGACGTTATTGGGTCGGCTAATAATGGAAACTTATCCAAACACAGCAGCACCAAACAAACCACCAAAGCTGTAATTAAGTAAGCAACAATAATGCGAAAAATGAATACAGCTAAACGTGCCTTAATGTCTTTCTGAAACACACTTTGATAAGTGAAAATGCAAAGAAACAATACTGACAACGCAAACAACATCAGCAAATTCGTGAAAGGCAACGTTTGACCTAAACGCCAAGCTTCTTCTGAAAAAGATATTGGTACGGCAAGTGCAAAAGCTCCGACAAATACCTGACTTGCATCTTCCATATTGAAGCTGAATTTCACTTTTTTTCCTCTTGATGCCAACAGCCATTTAACAATTTATTAGACCTCGTTTTTGCAGTTTTATCCGGATTTACAGGATAGCTTGCCACAATGCTGAATCGGGAATGAAAAAATACCAGCAAAGGTGTGTAACGGCAATAATAAGTTCTTGGGCCGGACTGCTACTCAAGGTTCATAGCGGGTGTCGCAAATTTCAACTGCCGTCAATTCATGCGTTTTATGTTCTGCAAAGTTTTACGACGACGCTGTGTCAGGATGTAATAAACCCGCGAATATCAGCTTGCTCAATATTCAGGCTCTTTAAACATTTAAGTTTAAATAAGTTTTAAGCTGCTATTGACATTTGTCTGGAATGGGATTTGGAAGCCTTTGCCCTTTTATGATAAGAACTTTTATCTTTCAGCAGGGCTGGAGGGTTTATTCTATACAACCCAGCTCGGCCTTCAAGTAGAGCATCAGTATGACCCTTCCTCTCTGGCCGAAAATTTTCCGGTATTAATTCAAACTGAACCGGAATTAAGAGGTCACTGCTTCTTGTTGCAGCTCTAAGAAGGGATACAAGTTCATTTCTCGTATCCAGCAAGAAGTCCGTTGTGTGGATTTGTTCTCTCAAAAAATAGAAGATTTCAGAAATAACAAATCTTGATATTTTCAGCATCTTTATCCATTTTTCGTTCTTATTACTGCAAGATAAGTTGAAACCAAATCTCCCAAACTCTACTGATCTTCTCCTTTTTTTGAATTTCATCAATTTTTCAGCCGGAAGAGATTGGGACTCAAATATCCCAGTAGTACAGCGAATGATATTATTTTCCCTAACAACAAAGTATCTGTCAGGGTATTCATCGCCAAATGTTTCATTTTCGGCAAGAATATCACACTTCTTGTAAGATTCCTGGCAAATACTGTCTATCACTTCGAACAAAGGACTCCATTTTTCTACCACCTCAAATTTGAACATTGAGTATGCCCTCAGCTTTTTATTTTATGTAATCCTTAACATGCCTTTCTCGTTATGATTAGTAATGCATCCATTGAAAATTAATATTTAAAGTAAATTTATAGTGTCTCAATAAAATATTTAGATTTTAAATATGCAAAAATCACACCTGCAATGGAAAATTTTTTACTTGAATAATCACAGTAAGTTAGCGACAAGTTCTTGGGATATTGGAATTATAACTATGCATTTTTTCCGGAAAATTGAACGGATTCCTGAAAGTCGGAATGTTCTGGTCGCCTGGCATGATTGATGTATTTGTTCCCATTTTTAGTATTCAACCCTATCAATCACACCATCATTATCTGTTTTGTTAGGCGAGTGATCATAGGCTTTTTATCCAAAAATCCTCTTTGCTACTGTTAAGGCCTCGCCTAAGTTAAGTCCGTAAATTCTTTTTGAACTTCCAACTGAACTGTCTTTCCACTCTAAAAGATGTTCCTTCGTACAGAAGAAATTCATAAGGCCTTAACAGGTGCCGGCCCAGTTTATTTCTCCAACCAGATCAGTATGGGTGACAAAAATGGTACCAGGGTCAAATGTAGATATCTCGCCATTTTCAATCGTAACTGAGACCGGCTTTTGACAATAACTGCATGATGAAGTGACTGTTATATCCTGTGAAAATGCAAAAGCACTGCCCAATGAGTCTACAGCACATATTGAATAGAATGACCTACCATCTTTTAATTTGACATTGTGCGGGGTCGGCCTTGCTGATACCGGGTAAACTACACTAACCGCATCATTTTCATCCTGTACAATCAAACCTTTGGTATCAAGGGTTTTAACTATATCAACATTCTGAAATTCAGAGGGTTTTACAGGACTACCATCCTTGATGATTTTATCCATCATTAATAACCTAATCTTTCTTTCCTGGTCAGATAGCAAGGCATTAATATTGGGAGTTGTAAGGAATTCAGTTTCTATATTAAATTCCATGCATTTTCCTATTGATTATTGGTTGGTTTTAATTTCTCATCAGTCAATTCTAGTTCTGATGGAATTAAATCGTTGTCAGGTCAATCTCTTTTTTTAGCTCCAGCTCTTCCATTGTTTTGTTCACCACCTGGCGAACATCTGCAAGACATCAGCGACCTTTGGGATTCTTTGTTTCACATTGGCAGCCACCAGCTTTTTTCGCCGCCATGATCTTTTCCATAATTGATGATTTGCCATGCTCCATGACATCCAGTTCCAGGTCTGATTCAGAGTACCCAAAACAGAAACAAATCTGTTTAGCCATTTTATTTCCTTATCCTTACTTTCTGGCAACGATAATTTCAGTTGATTAAATCGTACTCTACATGAGCAGGTGCCGTCTTTCCTGCCCTCTTTGTATAAAAACCAAATATGGACATTGGGTAAGCTTTTAGCCTAACCCAGGGGATGTGTAAAGATAAATGATGCAATAAAAAAAGCCCCTCCGGTTGGAGAGGCTTCAATATGTCCAGTGTACATCTTGATAGTTTAAGAACCATTTGATCAACGACAATTATTTCTCCCGGTCAACGACAATTAAAATTCCCGGTTCCGTCTACCCATTTATCGTCTCTCCAGGATACCAGCCTGTTCTCTGATTTGTTAATCCTTGGCATGCCAGGATTCGGGATATTGTTCTCTCCGAAGGCAGAGGTTCCACATCATATTCATTCAATTTTTTCAGAATTGCCTTGGGCCCACAAGTAAGGCTATGATTGTAGAGATCAAGACGGATCATTGTTACGATCTCCTCAATTTCCTGTTTTGATCGAGATATATTGTCCATGTTTTTCTCCTCTGTATTATGTTTTTGCCTTGTCCTTTTTGGATTGCTCCAGGCGGTAACTTGGCAGATTCAACTCCAGGATTATGCTGTGGTGAACCAAGCGGTCGATGGCTGCCGCCGTGGTCATGGGGTCCTTGAATATCTGCTCCCACTTGGAAAAGGGCAAATTGCTGGTCAACATTACCGAGCCTCGCTCATAGCGATCGGCCAACAGGGTAAAAAGGACTTCCATCTCTTCACGGGTCTGTTGCACATAACCGATATCGTCAATGATAAGGGCATGATATTTGGAAAGCTTTTTCAGTACTCCCGCAAGTTTCAGGTCCCGTTTGGCGATTAACAGCTCCTGGACCAGAAGATTGCAGGGAGTAAACAAAATACGTCTGCCCTGCTGGATCAACTCCTGCCCGATGGCACAAAGCAGGTGGGTCTTACCGCTGCCGGGGTTGCCGAAGGCCAGCACATTTTCATTCCGGCCGACAAAGGATCCTTCCAGAAGAAAATCGACCAGGTTGTTGACCTTGATCGGCAGACGTTTTCGGTCAAAGACCTCTATATTTTTTTCAAGCGGTAACTTCGATTCCCGCAGGTAGCGAGCCGTCCGCTTATGCGCTCTTTCTTCGCATTCCCTTTTGGCCAGTTCCAGGAGATAATGCTCATATGGGAGTGATTCCCGGCGGGCCAGATCAGCCTCGCTCCGATAACATTCCCGGAAAGTGGGAAGATGCAGTTCTCGCAGGTGTCGCTTCAGTTCAGTGTTGGTTTCCATCATACCGCCACCCCCATTTCACCCAGAAGACAGTCATAGGAGTGCAGGACAACCGCCGGGATTGACACATCGGTTACCGGCGCCGGCTTCTGGCCGGAGAGGACATGTTCCTTTACGGTCTCTGCTGATATCTGCTTGCTCCGATCAATCAAAAAACGAAGCGCGTCATCCACGGCCGATTCGTTCTCGCGGGCCGCCAATTTCAAAATCAACAGATATTCCCTGCCGGCCTTTTCCACAGCATGATGTCGTTTCAGCTCATCGTAGGCCATCCGGAAGCGACTCGTCGGAAAAAGATCACTACGGTAACGGTAATTTTCAAAAGCTCCTGGCTTGCGGACCAGCCAGTCGATTATGTGCCTGTACTGGATATGGTGATTACCGGACCCGCGCAGCCGGAGAACATTTTCTATATGACCCTGGCCATGCCATATCTCCAATCGCTCCGTATACAGCCGCACCGTTACTTTCTCGCCAATCAGACGACTGTGGACGGAATAAACATTGTGCTTTACCCGGATAGTGCTGCTCGGTCCCACACCGACTGTCAACTTTGTGCAGGCCGGTAACCGCTTGAAGGGCAACCTGCGTAATACCGCCTGTTCTTCTTTGAAACGATCAAGCCGATTGGTGTTCAGTTGGCCGAACAGCCCCTCCAGAAACATCTCATACTCTTTGCGGGTGGTAAAGTTGCGGCTGTTGCGGAGCATGAGTGCCTGGTCCACGGCCTTCTTGAATCGATGGTGGCGCTGCTCTACGTCCCCATTTTCGTTGGGGCTCGCCGGTTGGGTCTTGCGGCCGGTCAATCCATAGTGGGACAAAATACCCTGGTAGCGGCGAGTAAATTCTTCCGGATTCCCGGGCTTGTTTACTGCGGTTGTCAGCCTGTCCGTCTGGTGCATCTCCGGTACGCCCCCAAGTTTCCATAAGGCCTGTTGCAAGCCATCGCTAAGGCTCTCAAAACTCTCGGAAAAACAGATCGTGCCGGTCTCCCAGTTGGAATAGGTCAGAACAAAATGATAGATCAGGTGGTCAAATGGTTCCCAGCCTATTGTGATCCCCAGGCTTCCCATATGGGTGAAATCAGACTGTCCCAACCTGCCGGGCTTGTGAACCTGCGGGAAGAATACTTCCCTGGCCGGCCCCTCCTGCGCCCGCCAGCTTTTTACTCTTCTCTGGAATGTCCGAATCTGGCCATCCGGATAGCGGCCCGGGTGCTGCCGCTGTAAATGTTCAAACAAAGTCTTTGCCTCAAGACCAGGGTTGTTCTCTAAAAACGATTTGACCATCTCCCATGCTTCGGCAAACGGGTTCTTCCGAGTGCGCCACGTTCGAGTCCGGGCTGCCTTGATCTCGCTGGGAAGTTTATCAAAATCTCGGTATTTCCGGGCGGTCTTTTCATCCATGCCGGCCTTGGCGGCAGCAGTCCCCAATGTCTTTTTCTCCTGTAGATACTTCATCAATTTCCTCGCTTGATTGTCTGTGATCATTCACCTCCTCCTTTGAGGAATATGAATAACCGAATTACAAATCAACCGGGAAAAATAATTGTCGTCAGACGGGAATTATAATTGTCGCTGGTCAACCATTCATAAGTCAAAAGAGATGGCAGCCATCGCAAGTCGCTAATGCCCTGCTGACGAAATAAAAAACCCGATAATACGGGGCCAATGGATAGGTCTTTTCTACTTGACACTGTCAGACATATCAGCAGATATTGAAATTATAGACTATCTGTAAATTAAACTATCCGTAGCAGGATCTTCAGTGTTTCATTCAAGTACCCGGCTCTTATGCCGATCCTTTTTTTCGGTCAACATGCACAAAAGCTAAAGGTCATCAAGGTGGATCATTTTGTTTTCCATGCTGTACAGTTGGAAGGATTTCCCCTGCCAGCTTAAAGGCGCCACCAAATCCTTCAACAACCATCTGTGGCCCGATTACCGCAAGGATTAACTCCATCATCCGCGTAATTACTCCCAAGGCACCGGTACCGATGAAGGTGAAGACCGGCATCATCCTTATTTTTATTGAGTGGGACGGATTTACCCAAAGGGATAAAATATCGTAAAGGGTACAAACGCGAAATGTACTTTGCCGTATGTGAACTCATTCAAAATATTTTTTCTCCGAATCCATCGATATCTTTGTCAACCTCCTTGGCGAGATGGTCCAAGAATTTTTCCATTTTGGTTTCTCCGGATTTCACCTCTTTATCTGCAATGACAGAGGCTTTTTCATATGCTTTTTCGAACTCATCATCCTCCATGCCACTGATTTCTTTTGCTTCTTCTTTCGTGATGTGTCCCGCGTGGGCAAACATGGAAGCAAACACGCCGGTGAGATGTTTAACTTTTTCTTTAGCCATCTTTAATCTCTCCTTCAAAATATTGATTTTGGGATTATATAAAAACTTACATAATATAGTATATAAAAGCTTTCCGGAATAAGGAAGGGGGAATAACCCGCATTTCCGATTCAGAATATTTTACCAAATACAAAAGCAGGGCCATTTCTAACCCTGCCCCATTAAACATAAAACCTATAAAATTAGCTTGATTCTCTTTTATTTGCTACTATGCAAGTATCACCTATAATCATTGCCAACATGCTAAATAGAACTGCCAGGGCAATCACCATCGCTAACCAATTCCACAGAAATACATGACCACCAAAAAATCGATTATTGATAATGAGCTGATTCGAGAGATTCTCGCAATACGACTTGATACACTGTGGAAAATGCTCGGGCAGAATGAAGCCGGTTTTCTACCCGATAAAAACGATGAAGGCGCCACTGGAAAATTCGACAACAAAGGTGCCATCTTCACGCCCGGCGGCCTGGTTTACCAGGATGTTGATGAGCGTTCTATCCGCTATGAACCCCATGATCATATTGACGGGAAATCATTTCGGGAAATGATTCGGTACTCAATGCGTTTCGATAACGCCTCTCTACTTTACCCCGACGGCATCGCCAACGGCATAAACCTTGACGGCGGTTTTTTTTCCAAGGCGGCAAGGAGAATTTATACCTACAAAAGAGCGGCCCATCGCCGTAAAATGAAAATTGGCAATACCGCTCCGATAGAAATTACTGCAGATGACATCATTAAAAGCCACTGTCCGACTTATATAAAACCTCCCTATGGGGCGCGCACCCGGATCAGTTCCTGTCTTGCAGTTGGTCTCATCAATCCGCCGCTCTTTTTTGCCTATAATACAACCGAGCTCAATTTTTCACAAAAACAGTCACAAAGGTTCATCGCAGATCTCGATCAGGCCAGAGAGCAAGTTGTCTCCTGTGATGGAAAAAACCTTTATCCACCCTATATCGTTGTCTGCCATGACACGAGATACAAGGAAAACAACTACACCGGATTGACCAGGATCCTGGGCATTGGCAAATTCGGGGAGTTTGCCACCATTACTTTTGAAGCGGTTACTCCTCTGCTGCAGAAGGAAATGAAAAGGCGGAAGGTACGACTTAAGCCGGAAGAAGACGCCTTTGCCGAGTACGGCAACCTTACTATCCTGGCAATTCTTCGCATTTACAATCAGACAAATCCGGGCAGAAGATCTCTAAAATATTCCATGTATACGCTTGCCCCCAGGGAAGACCTTGGCCTGAATATAAGAAAAATTACAGCAGAAGCGAAAAAGCGTTACAATATCAGGAGGAAGAGGAAAAAGTAAACTCATGGGCCATTTTCCCGGTTGTGAGAAACTTCGGTTACCCCTCAATAAAGGATTGTCAAGGCGGTATCAATCGGCTTGATCGAGCACCACCTCGGCTGACTGTTCCCCTAACCTGCTGTATTAACGAAAAGCAGATGCGCATTCAAAGAACCGCCCCGAATTTTGACGCAGGTGAAAAAAACAAATTCTTATCACCGATTCCTGAAATCCGGACAGTTTTGGAGGGCAAAACAAACTCAAAAGTTTGCCAGGTGAGATTCAAGATAGCTTACCAACATCTTGAGTTTTTACTTACTCAATAAGGGTTAAGATTGCCAGTGGATATGTTGACTTTCGAGATGGCACCAATAGCGGTTTTGCTATTGAACTTATAAATCACATCCGGAACAATGTAACCATCCCGAACATTGCCTCCAGGGGAGCCGAAAAGGAGGAGCACTTCTCTGAGGTTTTTGAAAAGACTGATGTGGAAGCGGCTTTGACGGCAGGTATTTTCCATAGAGAGGAAGGGCCGATTGAGACGCGATAGATACTGATTCTATCAGTGCACCTAAAAAGGCCCTTTCATTGATTTGAAGGGGCCTTTGTTTGTTTAGTTCAACAACTGTAATCGCTTTTTCTTTTCCAGCTATATTTCCAATCTGCTGTGAAAAATGATTGACAGAAGATCAATACAGAAGTATGGTCCCGCGCTTTTATATTTAAGCTTTTAGGCATATTGCCAAATTTAAGTTAATAACAAATTTAGGAGTTACAAAAATGACTGTAAGCGAGATTCAAGGTATTGCAAAAAAAATGGGGCTGAAAGCCAGCAAGATGAAAAAACCGGAACTAGTTCGAATGATCCAGAAAACTGAAAATAACACTCCCTGCTTTCAAACGGGCGCAGCAAGTTCCTGCGGTCAGGAGAATTGCCTATGGCTTTCTGACTGCAAATAAATTCAGCGTTAGTCAACAAATAAACAAAGCCGAGTTCTCTAAGAGACAGCTCGGCTTTATTTATGCTAGATCCTGTTAGGCCCTTTCCTTAATTGGGAAGGGCCTTTGTTTTGTGTTCACATGTCCACTGGCAATAGTAATTTTTCGGGAAGGTTCTGCTGCTCAAGGTTCATAGCAAGCACCTGGAATTAACGTCTAAGCTCAGCGGCGACGGTTAGTCGTCCGCTGCAGCGCCTTGTTGGCCATCGGCTTTGAATCCATCGTGGAAAGTGACGGTGCCCTGCGGAGTGTGCCCGTCGAAAGACAAAGCGAAAAACACCTCCGGTGGAACATTCTCAAGCACAAGCTCCGGGGCGTTAGTGAACCCGAATTGTCTGTAGTATTCCGGATGTCCCACGAGACAACATCCTTGAGCATTCATATTTCTCAGTCGTGACAGACCTTCCCGTATCAGGGCCTTGCCGATCCCCTGTCGCTGGTAATTCGGCAGCACCGAAACAGATCCAAGTCCATACCAGCCAGGGGTGCCATCGGAAATGGTCACGGGAGAAAAAGCAATATGCCCGATCACTCTGGCATCCAATTCTGCAACGTGAGATATCGTGAGGGCCTTGGCGGCACGTAGCGCCTCGATGATGAATTGCTCCGTGTGATTGCTGATCTCCAAAGTCTTGAACGCTGCAATCGTCACCTCGGTTATGGCATCAACATCAGAAACCGTCTCGCTCCTGATTGTGATTTCCGGTTTCATGCGTCTTCGTTCCTTCTTTTCAATGGCCAACTATTTATTAATAGGGGGATTTTCCTTCTAACTCGCCAACCAGGCTTCTGCTTCTGCTCGTTGAGCTCTATTAAAAGCCTTAATTTTTAAACCTGGGTATAAAATTCCCTCTAATTCACTTAGTTTCTTCAACCATGTCTTATCAGTCAATACCGCTGTACGGTCAAATTTTTTTAAAAGTCCGAACACTGAAGGAAGGAGTGAAAATTCAATTGCAATTGCACCAAGTGATGGAAGACGAAAGTCGATTACATCATACAACATTTTCCCATTTTCAATATTCTCCGATTTGCTGGCAAGTTCATCTAAAGCAATTTTTATTTCTTTAGCGTCCAATTTCCCACTCATCTCAAGATCTAGCCGGTTCGTGCCATTTTGAATTACTTTGAACATAAGTACTCCTATTTATAAACAATTTGGAAAAATGAAAATTTCATTATAAAAGCATTCACAAAATTCCACATTGATTGCCATAATAGTAACGTTTTCAACCCGATTTCTTTGTTTCCATGTGTACTGGAAATCATAACTATAAAATCAACTCATTTAGTTTCTTTGCATCGCAGAAAATAAAACTGATAGCTGTCTATGAAATTTAACTATCTTGGATATTATTTTAAGTATTTGGGAGGGGACTAAAATTCAATACCTATTGCAGTTGCATTGAATTTAACGTCACGCATGAGACACGGGAAGAAAGCCTTGCCCGTCAGGACATAACGGATTTCCTCCCTCACTCCCAATGTCCTTGCCAGATGCACTACTTCAATTGATTGGCAACAGCTTGATTCAGTAACTTCTGCGCGTCAATGAGTTTTTTATACTTTGATTCTATTTTTTCAATATTTCTAGACAGAATCGCTTTCAATAAATCTCCCTCTATTTCAGCAACATCGATTCTTTCATAATAATCCATGGTCTCTTTGAGATGTGCGATAACGATCTTGCCTGTCAGGATTGGGTGGTTGTTGGTTACATTTGCATCCTCAAACCTTGTCCCATGTTCAAGCTCCACCTCCAAACCTTTTCGGAAAGCCTCAAGGGTAATGTTCATTCCTTTGGTATTCGCAACATTAAGAATTGTTGCTGCTTCCTCCTCTGAAACAGATGGATCTTTGATTTCGGACCAGTCACGCAAGCCAATCTCCTTGCAGACTCTTTTTACTTCTTCAATAGTTACGTATTCAGGAAATTTCATAATTTACTCCTTTATTTCTTCCCGACTCAACCATTCTGGCCAGATTGTTTAGTTTTGTCGCTGAGCCTACGAATTAATACTGCCCAATATTATATATTTATTACTCTAAAAGTAAAGATAACGTGCCGCAATCTTGCGGCCTGAAATGAAAAATTACCAGTTAAGATTCGCACTGGCAATAGTAACTTCTTTGGATGGAGCTGCTAATCAAGGTTCATAGCATTAATCACAAGTTATTAGGTGAGGATATAGGTATATGGACTTTTATGTTGGCGAAAAAATCGATTTACATCCAAAAGTCAAAGACTTACTTGCCCCTTTGTTTTAGTTGGGACGGTAATTGAGCAACCCCAGCGCCGCGAGGACCGCGAACGATGCTCCAGCAAGAAACGTAACCGAGGCACCGAATTCGCTCCATAATGACCCTGCAATGATGCTGGCCAGCAGGAGCGCTCCGCCACTTACGACATTAAAAACTCCGAAGGCCGTACCGCGAAGTTCAGCGGGTGAAGTATCGGCAACAAGTTTCGAGAACAACCCCTGAGTAAATGCCATGTGCAGGCCCCAAAATGCCGCACCAATGAATGCGACCCAGGGCGAAGTATTTATCGACAACACGACATCAGCGGTGATGAGTGCCCCAAGTCCAAATATCAGAAGCGTTCTAGCCGAAAACCTGTCAGCAGCTGCGCCCGCAGGATAGGCAAAAATGGAATAAGCAACATTCATGACAATCATAATTGCGGGTACATAACCGACAGCAAGCCCCAGGTCTTGGGCACGGAGAATCAGGAACGCCTCGCTGAAACGAGCCAGGGTAAAAACTGCTCCAAGCATCACAACAAACCAGAAACTCTGAGGAAGGCGTTTGGTATCAGTCAAGGTCAGGCGATTTCTGGGACCAGCGGCACGGTGGAAGGACTCAGGTTCTCGCATTGCAAAGATCAGCAGAAATACCGCGAGAAAAGCTGGTACAACAGCTACCCACAACACGGCTTTGATGTCGTTTGTGAACCAAATCATAAAAATGATCGCAAACAACGGCCCGAGAAAAGCACCAACCGAATCGAGCGATTGGCGTAACCCGTAGGCCGCTCCTAGAAGCTTTGGGGGGGTGATATCGGCGATCAATGCATCACGCGGAGCGCCACGAATACCTTTACCGATACGATCGACAAAGCGTGCTCCAAACACCCAGCTAATCGTTGATGCAATCGGGAAAATAGGTTTGGTCATGGCACCCAGTGCGTACCCAACCACTGCGAGTAACTTGCGTTTCCCGTAGTAATCGCTGATTGCGCCGGAAAACACCTTTGTGATTGCTGCAGCTCCCTCGGCAAGACCTTCGACTATTCCAATCGTGACCATGGATGCTCCGAGAGTCGAAGCCATGAATATCGGCAAAAGGCTGTGAACAAGCTCGGATGAGATGTCCATGAACAGCGAAACGAATCCTAAAACCCAAATGCCGGGCGGCAACTTTCGATAGATGCCTTTGGTGGAAGTCGGCGAATCAGGGGCACCTGGTTGTGATGAGGTCATGATAGTGTGCACCATTACACGTAACGACCGAGTTTAGCCGGTGGCCGGGAAACGGTGGACAATAACAAAGGATCTATAGAACAATACAAGGTTTTCCTCATTTCTCTACAGCTTCTTCAAAATTTAGCGCCTCTATTTTCTCATTTTCGGGTAGTCTGTATAACCCTTAGGGCCGGGAGTATAGAACGTATCCATATCCGGCGCGTTTACGGCCGCCCCTGTTTCCCAGCGAGTGACCAGGTCGGGATTAGCAAGGAAGGGGCGTCCCACGGCGATGAGATCGCATTTGCCCGCGGCCAGGTCGCTTTCGGCACGCTCGGCATCATAACCACCGGAGAGAATCAACGTGCGCTTAAATAACTCACGGAATGTCGCTTTCATGGCATCGGGTACCGGCGGCGCACCCATGTGTGAGTGGTCCACGAGGTGGATATAAAGCAGCCCGCGAGTGTTGAGTTGTTGTGCCAGGTAGGTGTAATCTGTTTCCATCTTGTCGTACAACGGCATATCGTTGAACACGCCATATGGCGACAGACGGATACCCACCATGTCCTTGCCAATAGCACCAACCACCGCCTCGACCACTTCCAGCACGAAACGCGCACGGTTCTCAATGTTACCCCCATAATCATCGATACGCTGATTCGTATTCGGACGGATGAACTGTTCGAGCAGGTAACCATTCGCGCTGTGCAGCTCGATGCCGTCAAATCCGGCTGTAACAGCATTTTTCGCGGCCTGAACAAACTCCGCTATGGTGGTCTTAATATCCTCCCCGGTCATCGCCTTCGGCACAGAATGAGGCTTCATGCCTCCGGCATCCGTGTACATCTCGCCCGAGGCCGCAACGGCAGAAGGTGCTAGAACGCGTGCTCCTGCTGGTAAATTCAGCTGATGGGCAATACGTCCACAATGCATTAACTGACCGAATATCTTCGCGCCCTTGGCGTGAACCGCATCAGTAATAGCTTTCCACCCTTCCACCTGGGCCGGGGAGAATATTCCAGGTATGCGCGGGTAACCCAACCCATTTGGTGAGGGTGATGTACCCTCGGTTATAATAAGTCCTGCGGTGGAACGTTGCGAATAGTACTCCATCATTAGCGCGTTTGGAATATTGTCGGTAGCACGACTGCGCGTCATCGGTGCCATGATCAAGTGGTTCTGTAATGCCAGAGGGCCGAGAAAGGTTTTCGAGTATAGAATAGACATGACCGAGTTCTCCATAAAATGGTTTGATTGTCGTTTGTTTTCAATAGCCTTTTATTGTCAATCGTTTTCAATTATATGCCATATAGAGATAAAAACTGGAAAACGGTTTTTATGACCAGCCAAAGTCAGGATATATCCAAATATCCTGAATAATTAATTCACTTCTTACACTTTAAATTGCTTGCCATAATCTTGACTTTTTGTAGCTTATTTCGAATTTGCCATGTGGAATGACAATGTTGACTGTGTCATAAATCTATTTAGTCCAGTTTCAAAAAGTATTTAACTTTTTATATGACATGCCATCTTGCAAAACAAAAAAAACAAAAGTGCTCTTCGGGTCAAATGACTTTTGCAGTTTGCTCTATTTCGCTTCGAGCACCAAACGCCCACCATTGGCCTTGTTTAGATCTACTTTTAGTCGGTTTGGCGTCCAGCCATGCACTTTATCGTGGGCCTCGATGTATACAGTCGTGATACCCTCCGGCACCTTCACACCACTTAATCCACGAGTAAAGGGTTGTTCGTCGACATGGGGATGATGGAGCACACGATCACCCAGCACATTGCCTTCGCTATCTACTATCCGCCAGTTGTCTGCAAAATGATCCCAACCTGTATCAGCATGTTGCAGAGTTACATTCACCGACCAGCGGTTTCCATCACTGCTTTGAAAATCAGCGGCAAGGATTTTTACATCATTGGCATATGCTTTGTTGAATGCAGCAAAGACCAGAAGGAATGCCACCATGACATTCGTTTTATTTAGCTTTTTCATAGTAATAGAAAGTATTCAGAAAATTATCGGAAAGAGTTAACAATTTATTCTCTGCCATTTTTTCAGGAATTTATGCCTTGGGAATGCATAAAAAAGTCAGCTGATATGAACGGCGAAGGCCATCATGGTTTCTGTTGCCCTGATTCCCCGCGACTCTCCCTTGTCAACCAATATCATGTTCCCTGCCTGAACTTCGACTTCCTGCCCATCGACGGTCATTACGCCTTTACCGCTGACAATGTAAAAGACACCTGTGCCGCTGGCGTGGGAAGGGATTTCCTGCCCCGGTTTCATGCAGATCAGGGGGATCTTATAGTTGGGCGAAACCTTTAATATCTGGGGTGCAAACTGCTCCGAAAAGCTCGCTTTTTCTGTCAGGTCAATGCGTTCCATAAATTGTCTCCTTCAACTAATAAATTTGGCCTCTTTAATATTTCCTTCCGCGATGGTTTCAGCGAGAATATGGGGTGCATAATCCCGGATCTCGAACCTGCCTTCTGTTTTTATCACTTTGTATTAGGCCTCTTCGATTCCCATGGCATCCGTCGCTCCAATGAAAATGACTGCAACTGCAAATAAGATCCACATTGTATGTATCATGACCGCCCCTAATTTTAATTCAAAATTACAAATTATAAATTATCCATTCTCCATTTTGCATTCTTAATTTAGAAAAGTATGGTGTCATCGGAATTTTTCGAATCCATTTAACCACAAAAGATGCTTGATTCGCTTAGATTAAAATGACTACATAAGATATAATTTAGAAGATATAATCGAAAAGGGTTTTGTCAATACAAGGCTGGTAGAGCCTGGCTGCTGTACCGGCAATCTTTGTGGTGAACACTATGACCAACAGGGAACAACTGCAAAAGGAAATAGCAGAACTGCTTTTATCCCAGAAGCTGGCAGTGCTTGCCACTCAGAGCTCCGAGGGATCAGCCTATGCCAGCCTTATTGCCTTTGCGGCAACCGATGACCTGCGGAAAATTGTCTTTGCCACCCCGAAGGCAACGAGGAAATTTGCCAACATCAGGCATAATCCAAAGGTTTCATTGCTTATCGACGATCGGTCCAATAACGAGCAGGATTTTCATGATGCCCAGGCGGTAACAGTTATGGGCACCGTTGACAGGATAGATGCTGACGCATCCCAAACCGAACTGGCATCACTGTATTTAAGCAAGCACCCATACCTGGAAGACTTTCTCCGTTCACCCTCAACTGCATTTATCATTGTTTCTGTAAGGAGCTATCACCTGGTCAGCCGTTTCCAGGAAGTCATGGAGCTGCACATCCTCAATGCGAACGACATACCTGCTCTCTGAAATAAGCCGGGATTCAAAGGTTTTCGGCGACAAGGCAACTGCACTCAAAAGACTGCAGGAAGCAGGCCTGAAATTGCCGTCAACGCTTTGCATCTCAACAGAGGCCTATAAACAGTTTGTCAGCCGCAGCAGCATGCAGGAGAAAATCCAGCTTGAACTGCACCGCAAGAAGTTCTCTGACATGCGCTGGGAGGAGATCTGGGATGCAGCGCTCCGGATACGGAACCTTTTTCTGCGCCAGGTTATGCCGGAAAAACTTGCCCGGGAGATCGGCAAGGCGATGGAGGAACATTTTTCGGGAAATCCTGTGGTGGTCCGTTCTTCCGCCCCGGAAGAGGATGCGGCAGCAACCTCCTTTGCCGGGCTGCACGAATCCTTTGTGAATATCCGCTCCACCGGGCCGATTCTTGAGCATGTAAAACTGGTGTGGGCATCTCTGTGGTCTGACCCGGGCCCTGCTGTAACGGCAGGAACTTGACCTTGACTTTGCCAGAAGCTCCATGGCGGTAGTCGTGCAGGAGCTCGTCGCCGGTGAGGCGTCCGGCATCACCTTCAGCCTGAATCCGGCCGATGCTTCAGAAGGAGTGATTGGGGCGGTTTACGGGCTGAACCAGGGCCTGGTGGACGGTGCGGTGGAGCCTGACCGCTGGATTTTTCACCGAAAAGAGGAAACCGTTAAAGAGCACAATTCACGGAAGGGGAAAAACGGGCCCGGGCCGAAGGTCTGCTTGATCTGGCACGGGCCAGTTACCGGCTTCGTGATGATGACAACATCGTGCTCGGCAGGATCGAGGAGCAGTTTTTCAGGGCCCTGCAGGAGGGCAGAAGACGCCTGCTGGAAAACCACGTTGATGGTGCTGCCGACCTGGGCGAGAGCGTGGTTATGCGCAGCCTGGTTGACAAGAGCTATAAACCCGGCTCCTCCAAAAACACGAAAAGACATCATCAGGGCAGGAAGACCGGTATATGAAAGCACGGCAGGTCCAGGCATCGGCAGGGGCCGGGCCAGGGTCATAGACAGCGTCAAAGACCTGGCGTTCTTCAAAAAGGGAGAGGTGCTGGTCTGCGACGCGGTTGATCCCAACATGACCTTTGTGGTCCCTTTGGCAGCAGGTGTTGTCGAGAGGCGGGACGGCATGCTCATACACGGGGCAATTATTACCAGGGAATACGGCATAGCCTGCGTCACCGGGGTGGTTGGCGCAGCAACCCTGATCCATACCGGGGATGAAGTGACGGTGGACGGTTATCTTGGGATTGTGACTGTAGGCCAGAAGGACAGTGCCGTCGCTTCATAGCTGAACTGTCAATAATTAAGCAAGGTGTCCCCGGAATTATTATAAAAATAAATCTATCCCTTTTTGTTTTTTTTCTGTGTACCCTTTTCCCCCATGAAACTTATTATCCTTTTTCTGGCCGTAGGGCTCACCGTTGGGGGCTGGTTTTTCATCCGGTCCTTTCGCCGTGATCAAAAAAGGCTGAGGCTGCTCAGCACCCCCTTTCCCCCGGAATGGGATGCCATTCTCAAAAAAAACCTGCCACCCTATGACAAACTTTCTCCGGAGCTGCTCCAGCAACTGCAGGATGCAACCAGGATATTTGTGGGGGAAAAATCATTTGAAGGCTGCGGCGGACTTACCCTGACCGATGAAATTAAGGTGACCATCGCTGCCCAGGCCTGCATGCTGCTCTTCAACCGCAGGGTAAAATATTACCCCGGGCTCGATACTATCCTTGTCTATCCCAGCACATATGTGGCAGGCACAAGACACACCATTAGAGGGCAGGCGCAGGAAGCCTCGGCCCGACTTGGTGAATCATGGCATACCGGCGCGGTTGTCCTGGCCTGGGACAGTGTTAAAAACGGCGCGGCGAATTTCAAGGACGGCCACAATGTAACCATGCACGAATTCGCTCACCAGCTGGACCAGCAGGACGGTGCGTCCGATGGTGTTCCTTACCTTGCGGACCGTTCTGCATATTCTGCCTGGGGCAGGGTTTTTTCAAAAGAGTACGAGAACCTCAGGCGGAAAACGGCAAAAGGGCGGGAAAGTGTGCTGGATGATTACGGAGCAACCAACCCGGGGGAGTTTTTTGCGGTGGCAACCGAGACCTTTTTTGAAAAACCGGGTCAGCTCAAGAGTAAACACCCTGAGCTGTATGAAGAACTGTACGGCTTTTACAGGGTGAATCCCATTGAATGGGAATGATGTGATGGGATTACAATAAATCTGCCCCCTCTTTTCCCCCATCATTTTCCTATTACTTTTTCAGGGTTGGATCCCCGATTTTACAGGTCTACACTTGTCTGATAACCCCAACCTTTATTCTGGATAATAAAATAAAAGACCTCATTTCAGTTGAAACCATAACAAATCGTATCTATTTGATCCGGGGGCATAAGGCAATGCTGGATCGTGACCTGGCTGAACTATAGGGAGTCGAGACAAAACGACTTAAGGAGCAGGTACGCAGAAACGTATCGCGTTTCCGGAAAACTTCATATTTATTCTTACAAATCAAGAGGTTAGAATTTTGAGGTTGCAAATTGCGATCTCAAGATGGGGTGGGCCAGGATATATTACCATGGCCTTTACAGAGCAGGGTGTGGCAATGCTCTTTAGCGTCCTAAACAGCGAGCGAGCAATCAAGGTCAACATTCAGATCATGCGGACCTTTACTCGACTGCGTGAAATGTTGGCAGACCATAAGGATCTGCAGAAGAAAATTGATGAAATGGAATCAAAGTACGACAAACAGTTCCGGGTGGTCTTTGAGGCTATAAAACAACTTCTGGGAAAAGAGAAAAACCCCAAAAGCAAGATCGGCTTTTAATGGTTTTTTAATTTTCCATTCTCCATTATAAATTTTCCATTTTTAATTCCATTCTGTACACTGTTCCCACAATTTATTCCCATAGCCTTGAATCAGGTGGTTGTCATGCGCTGGAGAAATGGCCGGAGAAGCGAGAATATTGAAGATCGACGCGGGATCCGTCTTTCAAAAAAGACGGCTGCAGGCGGGGGCCTTGTGACAATCGTCATAGTCCTTGTTGCCATGTATTTCGGTGTCGATCCCAATGTTGTTATGGAGATTGCCAACCCTGACCAGGGGACTCAACAAACGGTGGAGCAGGTTACCCTGTCTGCAGAGGAGCAGGAGTTGACCGATTTTGTCTCTGTCGTCCTTGCAGATACCGAGGATACATGGCAGGCAATTTTTCAGCAGGGCGGCGCCCGGTACCGGAAGCCGACTCTGGTACTGTTCAGGGGCGCCGTGCAATCTGCCTGCGGTTTTGCCGAGGAGGCCATGGGGCCCTTTTACTGTCCGGCCGACGAAAAGGTATACATTGACCTGAGTTTTTACCAGGATCTTCGGGACAGGTTCAAGGCGCCGGGTGACTTTGCCCAGGCATATGTGATCGCCCATGAGATCGGCCATCATGTGCAGACACTGCTGGGAACATCGCAGAAGGTGGATGAACAGCGCCGCCGGCTGTCCGGCAAAGACGCCAATGCCATGCTTGTCAGGCTGGAGCTGCAGGCCGACTGTTATGCCGGTATCTGGGCCTTTCATGCAGACCGGTCAAGACAGCTCCTGGAAAGGGGTGACATCGAGGAAGGGTTGAATGCAGCCAATGCCATTGGTGATGACCGGCTGCAGCGCCAGGGCCAGGGATACGTGGTGCCTGATTCATTCACCCACGGCACATCGGCGCAGCGCGTCCGGTGGTTCAAGCAGGGCCTGTCAAACGGCGATATGAGGGGCTGCGATACCTTTCAGGCCGGTCAGCTGTAATATTCACAACAAAATACAGATTATTGATCCGTTCCGGGGACACCATACTTAATTATTCTTTTTGGGCCCCGGCTTTTGTTTTATCAGTATTCTTTTCGTCATCTTTTCCAGTCTGCAGAGAAAGCCATTGCCACCCAACGGCCTTCCTGTTCGTTCATGACTTTGAATCATCTCTTTCTCTTTCTTTGTCAAGTTTGTTTTAAATAATTCCTGCCAATCTTTAACTATAGACTTTAGAGGTTCAGCTTTAACCAGGATATCCTCTTTTCCCTGCAAGTAGGTTTTTGCACTGCTCCATCTATAATCTTCAGGTTTTTTTACCAGTCCGGCCCTTACCGGATTTAATTCTATATACCGGACAGCGGCCAGAAGGTGTTGCTCGTCCATTGGATAGGATGCAAATCTGCCCTGCCAAAGATGTCCTTTCCAGCCTTTCTGAAAATTTATATATCTTGTATAGCGGCGGTGTGCTTCTCCAATGGCTTTACGCAGGCTGTCTTCTGTTCCTGGCACGGCGATCAGGTGCACGTGATTAGGCATCATACAGTAGGACCAGACCATAACCTTGCAGCGGTTACACCATTGAGCCATCAAATGGAGATATTCCAGGTAATCGGCTTCACAGAAAAATGTTTTCATCCTGCGATTGCCGCGCTGTGTTATGTGATGGGGAATACCGGGAACTACAACCCTTGCTAAACGAGCCATGACTGACATTGGAATTATTATTGCTGATAATCAGGTATGGTTTCACTGAAATTCCATACCTCCTTTTGAAAACAGGAAAGGACTGTAGGATGAAAACGGCGTGACCGTCAACGATAGTTATCTGACAATATATTGCGAGGTCTAACCTTTGAAGGAGTAATAATTAAGTATGGTGTCCCCGGAATTCCGGAATTGGCATTACATTCTCGCGAAAAAAAATTGCAGGAATGAAACGGCACCTTTGGGAAAAAGGGGACAATTTGACCCCCTTTTTTAAAGATGTGCCCTCCTGTTCTCCCCCACCTGTCTCCTCATTTCCTAAGGTGCCGACACCTTGCCTTTTTATATACAGATGAATAGACTATTAAAGGAATTCATTCTCATTTTTCATTGTATTGTTCTGTTTCGCTAACGACCAACGGGTTGTCGTGAAGCAAGAGAAACGTCATCTTACCAGGGAGGTCCTCACCATGAAAAACATTCCAGCCTATGCTGCCATGAACGCAAAAGTTCCATTAACACCGCACACGATCGAACGCCGCGACCCGGGACCCCACGATATCCTGATAGACATTCTCTACTGCGGCATTTGTCATTCCGATATTCACCAGGCCCGTAATGAATGGGGCGGCTCAATTTTCCCGATGGTTCCCGGGCACGAGATTGTCGGTACGGTATCCAAAGTCGGCAGTAAGGTCAGCAAATGGAGTGCGGGCGATACCGTCGGTGTAGGCTGTTTCGTTGATTCCTGCCGCAAATGTGAAGCCTGCCGGGATGATGAAGAGCAGTTCTGCGAAAAGGGGATGAGTGTCACCTACAACGGGTATGAACAGGACGGCAAAACACCAACCTACGGTGGATACTCGACCCGCATTACGGTGAATGAGGATTATGTCCTGCGAATTCCACCGGGAATGGAGCTTGAACGGGTGGCCCCGCTCCTCTGTGCCGGTATAACCACATACTCGCCGCTCAAGCGTTTTGGTGCCAAATCCGGAGACAACGTTGCAATCCTGGGACTCGGCGGACTCGGCCACATGGGAGTGAAAATAGCAAAAGCCATGGGGGCAACGGTTACTGTCCTCAGTCACTCTGCAAACAAGCGGGATGCTGCCATAGCTCTCGGCGCCGACGATTTCATTGTCACCAGCGACAAGGATGCCTTCAAAAAGAACGTCAAGCGGTTTGATTTCATCCTGGACACTGTTTCAGCCCAGCACGACTATAACGCCTATCTTGAGCTCCTGAAGCGCGATAAAACAATGGTACTGGTCGGAATTCCCGATCCGATCCCGCTTTCTGCCGGGTCGCTGATCATGCAGCGGAGGCATCTTGCAGGTTCTCTCATCGGCGGTATCCGGGAAACCCAGGAGATGCTGGATTTTTGTGCCAGGCATGGCGTACTGTCCGACGTTGAAGTCATTCCAATCCAGAAAGTCAATGAAGCATACGAACGTGTGATCAAAAGCGATGTGCGATACAGGTTTGTCATCGACATAAAAAGTCTGAAATAGCTGCCATAGAGCGCATACCATTCAACTGTGACCCTTATCATCGTCCAGGCTTCCCCAGCCAACATGTTCAGGTTGGGGAAGCCTGTTATTCCTGTAAAAGATAGGGGGGAAATAAATCCCCATTCTTGTCGTTGCCAGATATAGCCAATGACGGAGTTAACATTTAGGGAACACTCAATAATTAAGTATGGTGTCCCCGGAATTCCCGGAATTACTGGTTTTTAATAAAAAAATAAGGGACTGCCCCGGTTTTCACCTGAAACCTTAAACCCCTGGACCCTGTCTTTCCAACGTTATCCTCAGCATCTCACTGGGCCGCCAGAGACGCATTCGCGGTCCCCAGGTACCCGTACCACGGCAGACAATAACCGGCATGTTGTCCACTTCATACCGACCCCCAAGCAGCGGATAATAATATTTGACCAGGTAATTAAAAGGCCATATCTGTCCTCCATGGGTATGGCCTGAGAGCATCAGCTTCACTCCGGCTTGTGCCGCTCTCTCATACTGCCAGGGAGTATGCGTCAGAAGGATAGTTGTGGCCGGAGGTCTATCTGCAAGCGTTTTTGAGACAATATCACTTTCCTTTCCGGAACGGCGAATAGCGGTAAGATCATCAACGCCTGCCAGGATAAGGCCGGGAGTAACTTCAGCCCACCTGTTGCGTAGTAACTGGAAACCGGCATCCTCCATCAGGGACGAAACATCCTGTCCATGGTTTTCATGATTACCATTAACGGCCCAGACGCCAAGAGGTGCAGAGAGGCTCCGCAGGATTGGCAGCAATTCATCCTGATGCTGGCCATGCCCTTCAAATAGGTCCCCGAGCAGGACCACGAGGTCCGATTTTTCCGCCTGCACCTGGATGATGCGATTCTCCAGCCATTGTTTATTAAGCAAAGAACCGATGTGCAGGTCAGACATGGCAATGATCACGGTACCATTCAACGCATCAGGAAGACCGGGTATTTCCACCTCGTAATTCTGGATCACCGGAGCCCGCAGACCCTGGGCAAGTGCAATTGCCGAAAGTAGCACCCCTGCGGCCAGGGCCAAACCCCTGAACGAAGGCGCCAGCCGGGGCAGGATAAATCCGAAACCCGTGACGCAATCCACCGCAAGCAGTGAGACAAAGATCAGGAACAGGGAAGCCATCCAGTTCATGCCGGCAAACTCCAGTATCCTGGCAAGTTCGCCGGTCCCGCTGTGGCCATAGATGCGCCCGGCAAAAAATATTGTCCACATGAGTATGCCAATGCCGGCTATATATTTTTTTGGGAAAAAACTATTCAGAAACGGAACTGAGGTGGCACGCCAGAAAACATAGACATGTATCAATGTGATGACTGAAAGCAGAACGGTTCCGAACATACGCTTTATTTTCTAACAAAAGGGGGGGCAGGTGTGAAATTTGTAAATCCTGTGGACATAATACTGTGGAAAAATAGATCTGTCCCCCTTTTTCCGTCCAAGTCTATGAGGGAGAAGTCTTTCAAGCAACAATTCCGCACCAATTCCGGGGACACCATACTTAATTATTCCTTTTGGGCCCCGGCTTTTGTTTTGAGCAGATCCTGCCAATTATTCACTCTTACAGATAACGGCTCAACTTTGACCAGAATGGTTGCCTGTCAATACTAAACAACCACCTACTTGAAGTAGGTGGGTTTAACAGCGCGGACTTAAAGTCCAGCAATACCGGCAGGCTCACGCAGCCGGTTTAAGGCTCAACCTCAAATCCATCATTGGGATCACGTTCAAAATGATGAGCGAGATATTCCTTTATCATTACCTTGGTAAGTTCACCGGCTGTTACGCAAAAGTAGCCTCGTGCCCAAAAATGACGGCCCCAATAACGCTTCTTTACATGAGGAAACTCTTCAAATATCTTCCGAGATGTTCGCCCTTTCACCCTTTTCATTATGTCAGATGGAGACATATTCGGCGGGGCAGAAACCAAGATATGAACATGATCTTTACTTACAACACCTCGCAATATCTGAATTTCAAAATACTCACAGGTTTGACGAACAAGATCACGAACTCGATCTGCCAAGTCGCCTTGAAGCATATGATAACGATATTTGGTTACCCATACAAAATGATATTCTATTTTGTACTTGGTGTGACTACTCTGTCGGTATTCCATGCCAGAAAGTATAATTCAACAGCTAGCTTAAAGCTACCCGCCTAAAAGGCGGGGGTTTAAACCTTTAAATGCGGACGAATTAAGTATGGTGTCCCCGGAATTCTATCGAACCTGCATGGATTGACAAATCGTTGTCCCGGTGGTCCGATAAGCAGCAGGGGGAATTCCTCCGTTCGGTTGCAATCGGCCAGGCATCCGCTCCTCCAGCGCCAGGAGATGCGGTCTTTCTTAAGCTCCAGGCAAATGTACCGGCGCAATCCGAGCGCGTTTTCCCCGCTTGAAGGAAAGTATGAAAATAAATCTGTCTTCTTTTTTATAGTTAACCTCTCCACCCGAGTGCCGGAGTAATGCCAAAAACACCCACAGAGACACTGAGCCAGATCTTCGGATATAAAGATTTCAGGCCATTTCAGCAGGAGATCATCGAGGCCCTTATTGACGGTCATGACCTCTTTGTTCTCATGCCCACCGGCGGCGGCAAATCCCTCTGCTACCAGATCCCCGCCCTGCACCGGCCGGGTGTTGCCATTGTGGTCTCTCCCCTTATATCGCTGATGAAAGACCAGGTTGACGCCCTGAATGCAAATGGTGTACGGGCAGCCTTCTACAATTCTTCTCTGAAGGCGGCAGAGGCCCGCAAAACCCTGGCCCGGCTGCACGACAACAGCCTTGACCTGCTCTATGTCGCCCCTGAACGGTTGATGAGTGACTCCTTCATCGAGCGGCTGCAGGATATTGAGATTGCCCTGTTTGCCATTGATGAGGCCCATTGCATCTCCCAGTGGGGCCACGATTTCAGGCCCGAATACCGGCAGCTCGGCCGCCTGCGTCAACTTCTGCCCGGCCCGCCGATCATTGCCCTGACCGCCACTGCCGAACCCCACACCAGGGAAGACATCCTGAAAGGGCTGGGGCTGACAGGAGCCCGGACCTTTGTTACCGGCTTTAACCGCCCCAATATACGGTATACCGTGGTTGACAAGATAAAAGCGGCCGCCCAGCTCAGGGATTTTCTGGCCGCCCATCCCGGTGAAGCGGGAATTGTTTATGCCCTGAGCCGCAAGCGGGTCGAGGCCATTGCCAATGATCTCAACAGGGCCGGTATACGTGCCGCCGCCTATCATGCCGGGCTTGCCGACGATGTGCGCCAGGAGGCACAGAATGCTTTTCAGCATGACGATATCCAGGTGATAGTCGCCACTGTTGCCTTTGGCATGGGGATAGACAAGTCCAACGTCCGCTTCGTGGTCCATTATGACCTGCCCAAAAACATCGAGAGTTATTACCAGGAAACAGGCCGGGCCGGACGTGATGGATTAAATGCCGAAGCTCTGCTGTTTTTTGGTTATGGCGATATCGTTATTGCCAGGAGCCTGATAGAGCAAGGCTATAACCAGGAACGCAAACGCATCGAGCTCCATAAACTCAACAGCATGGTCGCCTTTGGCGAGGCCCAGTCCTGCCGGCGCCGGATCCTGCTGGGCTATTTTGGCGACAAACTTGGCCGGGACTGCGGCAACTGCGATATCTGCCTGAATCCGCCCCAACAGATCGATGTAACCGAAGAGGCGCGCAAGGCCCTGTCCTGCGTCTACCGGGTCGGGCAGCGCTTCGGCATGGGTCATATCCTTGAAGTATTACGGGGCTCAAAGAATCAGCGTCTCATCCAGCTCGGTCACGACCGGCTTTCCACCTATGGTATAGGCGCGGACCGGCCCCGTGAATTCTGGGCGGCCCTGCTGCGCCATCTTATTAATCAGGGCTTTCTTTTGCAGGATATTGCCAACTATTCGATACTCAGCCTGACCGGGGAGGCCGGGCCGCTGCTTCGGGGAGAACAGGCATTTATTATGCCGGAGCCAAGGCTCAGGGCACCTGTCAAAAAAGAGAAATCCAGGCGTAAACCGGTTGGTGACAGAGAATATGACCAGAACCTTTTCGAGAAACTGCGGCAATTAAGAAAGGAAATAGCCTTAGAACAGGGGGTGCCGCCCTTTGTGGTCTTCAGTGACACAAGCCTGGTGGAAATGGCTGCCCTCCGCCCCCGGAACGATGGGGAAATGCTCGATATCACCGGCGTCGGCAAATACAAGCTGGAACATTATGGGCCCCGTTTCCTTAAGGTTTTGCAAGATTCAACGACCGGGGAACAACCCCGCGGCCCGAGCACAAAGCAACAATAGCCTCCGCGCTGGTAATATGGGTTTCGGGTCAGGCTTGACATTTATGCATTTCCAGCGCAACAAGAAAGTGTAAATGTCAAGCCTGACCCTGATTCTTCTAGGGAACAGTCAATAATTAAGTATGGTGTCCCCGGAATTCATAAACGGGACGGCCCCTTATTTTTACACAGATTTCCTGCCGACCTCGAAAGCCTTGCCAATGCATTTTCCAATACCATGATAATGCTGGACTCCAGGGCTGAAGACAAGGGGACGGATCTTTTCGATATCCGGTCCGCCATCACCATCCAACATACTCTCATCTATCTTGGTATCTACTATCTCACCAACAAACTGGGTATGAAGGCCGATTTTGTAATGATGAATCACCTTGCATTCCAGAATCATCGGGAACTCTCCCACGTAGGGCGCATCAACCAGTTCGGATCGGACAGGCGTAAGGCCGGTTTCCTTGAATTTATCAACGCTGCGGCCGGATACCAGGCCAAAATAATCAGCCGCCTGGACATACTGCTCTGACGGGACACTGAGGGTATAGGCCTGTCTCTCCATTATATTGCCGTAGGTGTAAGTGGCCTCGCGCAGGGAAATGGTCACGCAGGGCGGTTTAGAGCAGCAGATTCCACCCCAGGCAATGGTCATAACATTGGGGGTCCCGTTGGTATCGTATGACCCGACACACCAGACCGGCGTGGGTACGATCAGTGTTTTAGCCCCGAGTGATTTTTTCATTATCTCCTCCCTTAAGAAACTGAAATCCTGATTAAAAAAATCCAAGAGTCAAAGGCAGACTTGACCCGGCTCCTTGTATTTTCCATTCTCCATTCTTAATTTTAAATTTAATTAAGTATGGTGTCCCCGGCTTTAGCATGGTCCGACCCCGAGTAGGAGTAGCGTCGAGCAGCGGCAGCGCGATCAATCAGGCGCCGCAGTTGGCACGATGCTGAACTCGTCGTCCGTATCAATGATTCGCCAGCCGGCCTGCCGGATTTCATTGCGTATCAATGCAGAACGGCTTGGGGCTTCGAGATCAACGGCCGCCATGGGCCTTAAGTCATCGGCTTTACCGTTTTCAAGCAGCCAGCGGACAGCAAGTTCGAGGTGTTCCGGGCGTTGAGAGCGCAGCATTTTGATGCACAGAGGGGCTTTTTCTTCCGGTCCGGCTGCAATATAACGCGTATAAAGCAAAGCATCCTTATAGCCCTTACTCCAGGCCAAAGATTGAGGCGCAAGGCGTTCAAACTCGGCGGGTGTGACTATCTCTGCCAAGGCATACATGAGCATATCACGTGAATTAGGCGGCGCCCCCTCTGTCAGCATCCGGCTTATCGGTTCCAACATGGTTTTATCTCCCAAACGGGCAAGGACAAATAAACCGACAGCCTGTTTTTCCGGATCAGGATCTTTGCGAATTGCCTCAGCATACGGGCGTCCACGCCGATCACGGTGCAGCCCGAACCAGGTGAATGACATACGGTAGGTATTCCATTTCTCATTTACATCGTTGGCGATGCCAATGATTAAGTCTGCAGCTTCTTCAGTAGCCGGGATAAGGGCCAGGACTAAAAGAGCATCCCGGCGGAGCGGACTTTGCTTGTCTTTTTTGATGAATTCAACAACCACAGGAACCGAGCTTATATTACCGATATCCCTGATAACCTGGAGAAGTCGTTGGGCCTGCAGAAGCTCAACTTTATCTGATCTCAGGACTCCATGAACAGCAGGCAGTGCTTCAGGCCCGCGGTCAATCAACCTGGGCCCGGCCCTCTTTGCCTCAGGCCCGGCAAGTGCGGCGATATCCTCCTCTATTGTCGGCGTCGGCCCCTTGGGCCGGAACATTTTCCGCATCTCGATCCAGGTTTCAGGGTCGATTTTATGCTGGGCATACACACACTTTGGAGATGTACCCAGCATGCCGGCAATGAGCATAAGCCAGAGCAAAGGAAGAAGAGTATATTTTAATGATTCAGCGCCAAGAGATTTACCCATGCAGATAACTTTATCAAAAATTTGGATTATGTCCCCGGATTTTTGATGATCTGTTAATTATTGGACAACAGAAATCGGGATCTGTCCACTTTTCCAGATAATTAAGTATGGTGTCCCCGGAATTTGGGCGGAATTTCGGAATTTGGAATTTTCGACCTTTTCCGGAAACGACACCAGCTCATTGTCCTGATGCATGGCAAAACGGACCAGGGAAACCAAGTCCGTCAAGATATGCGGGGCATTTGCCCCTTTGACCTTGGCTTTCTCCAGAGCCGCATAACCATCCCAGAGACTATCGACCCGGAAATGGTGCGGCGGTTTGAGTGGCGATTCTCTCTGCTTCCGCAAAGATGTAATCCGGCTTTTGAAAGGCAAAGACCTGTCGGGATCGGGGTTCTGGTCAAGGTTATTGGTGAAGAGGGTTTCGTCGCCGGTGGATTCGTAACAGAACGGCAGCGAGATGGACCAGGCCGGGAGACCATCGGGCAGCCCTTTGGCGTATTTATCGGACTGGGTTTCTACCCCGGTCAGGGTGGTGCCGGTTTTTTGGGCTTCGATAACGCCAGCGGTCTTGCCATCCACATAGAGAAGGTAGTCAGCCTTTTTTTGAGTGTAAAACCATGGAAATGACATCGACAATCCTTAAAGATAACTAGGGAAATGAGAGGGGTTTTAGAAATTGAAAATTAAGAATGTAAAATGTAAAATGGAGAAGGGGAAATATGCAGTGAGGGCTGAGGGGAAATATCAGAATCCGATTTTTTGTTTCGATTGAAAAAAAGTTGTTGATTTTCTATGATTTTCGGTTATTATGCCGCCAATCGTTGTGTAGTTTCTATTTGTAGTTCGTGAATTACGGAAAAGCTAGCCGCACAAACCTCAGGAAGAGGGCGTGCGGTTTTTTTGTTTGAACACAATGAATATCCGCCGGGTTATATTTCATACCCCGGTAATTTTAAACCAAGCGGTTCCAGGTGAATCGCTAACAGTAAGGAGTAGTACAATGGTAGAAGGAACAGTAAAATGGTTTAATGATGCAAAGGGTTTCGGTTTTATCGAGCAGGATGGTGGTAAGGACGTATTCGTTCATCACTCCGCAATTCAGGCTGACGGCTTCAAATCCCTCCAGGAGGGAGCCCGGGTGCAGTTCGAGATTGTTGACGGTCCCAAAGGTCCGGCAGCCGAGAATGTTACCCAGCTGTAAGCGGAAACATTGATCATTACAAAGACCCCGCATTGTGCGGGGTCTTTTTTTCTCAGTCTCTTTTCCACAAAGACGAAACATTAATCAAGGACGAATTCTTGGCAAGAACAAACTATTCATTTGAGAAGCGCCAGAAAGAATTGGCAAGAAAGAAGAAAAAAGAGGAAAAAAAGCAGCGCCGCCTGGAGAAACAGAACGAGGCGGCCGAGGAAAAGGACGACCTTTCTCCGCAGGACGATTAAGCCCTCAACACCTCATCTTTTCTGACCCAAAATACCTGATGCCGCGGGGAATGCCCCTGTGGCTTTTTCATTATAAGGAAACCACAATGATAACTGCAACCAATATAGCTCTCGCCTATGGCAAGAGAGTGATCTTCCAAGACGTCAATATCAAGTTCATCCCCGGCAACTGTTACGGCCTGATCGGCGCCAACGGCGCCGGAAAATCAACCTTTCTGAAAATCCTGGCCGGTCAGCTTGAGCCGGACCGGGGCCAGGTCAGCAAGGGGTCGAAAGAGCGGATCGCTATGCTCAACCAGGACCAGTTTGCCTTTGATGAGCATACCGTTTTCAATACCGTGCTCATGGGTCACAAGAAGCTATACAAGATTATGGCCGAGCGTGAGGCACTTTATGCCAAGGCTGATTTTACCGAGGAAGATGGTATCCGTACCGGAGAACTGGAGGTTACGTTCGGGGAAATGAACGGCTATGAAGCAGAGGCAGAGGCCGCGGTGCTGTTAAACGGCCTCGGCATTCCGGAAGCGATGCGTCAGAAAAGGATGAAGGATCTCGACGGCAGCGACAAGGTGAGGGTGCTGCTGGCCCAGGCCCTGTTCGGCAACCCGGATATTTTGCTGCTGGACGAGCCCACCAACCAGCTGGATCTGCAGAGTATCAAATGGCTGGAGAATTTTCTCGCGCGGTTCCAGAACACGGTGATCATTGTGTCCCATGACCGGTATTTCCTGAACCAGGTCTGCACCCATGTGGCGGATATCGATTATGGAAAAATCCAGGTATATGTCGGCAACTATGATTTCTGGTACCAGGCCAGCCAGCTCCGTTTCCACCAGAAGGAAACCGAGAGCAACAAGGCTAAAGCCAAGGCGGAAGAGCTCAAAGAGTTCATCCGGCGTTTCAGTTCCAACGCCTCCAAGGCCAGGCAGGCTACCTCGCGCAAGAAGCTGCTTGAAAAACTCACCGTCGAGGATATGCCGATTTCCTCCCGAAAATATCCCTATATTGTCTTCACGCCGGAACGGGCCTGTGGCGACATCATCCTGGAGATCAACGGTCTTTCCAAAGCGATCGACGGGGTCTCCATGTTTGAAGATCTCACCCTTCATGTCAACAAGGGCGACAAGATCGCCTTTGTCGGCCCAAACAGCCTGGCAAAAACCACCCTGTTCCAGATCCTGGCCGGGGAGCTAGAGCCGGACAAGGGCAGTTTCCGCTGGGGGGTGACCATGAAAAACAGTTATTTCCCGAAAGAGAACAATGACTATTTTGATCACGAAGAGCTTGATCTTATCGGTTGGCTGCGCCAGTTTGCGCCTGCCAATGAGACCGAGGGTTTTGTCCGGGGCTTCCTGGGCAAAATGCTTTTTTCCGGCGAGGAGGCCAGGAAAAAGACCGCGGTTCTCTCCGGTGGTGAGCGGGTACGCTGCATGCTTTCCCGGATGATGCTCTCCGGCGCCAACGCCGTCATTCTCGACGAGCCGACCAACCATCTCGACCTGGAGTCAATTACCTCTTTAAATAATGGCCTGATCGATTTTCCCGAGGTGGTGCTCTTTACCTCCCATGACCATCAGTTTGTCTCAACCCTGGCAAACCGGATTGTCGAAATAAATCCGGAAGGCTGCATCGACCTGATGATGAGTTTTGAGGATTATCTGGCAATGAAGGAAGCGGATATGTCCGAAGAGGGGAATGATTTTCTGCTTGAAAGGCAGGCAGCGTAACCTGGAAAATTGCAGCTCCCCGAAGCTTGCTGCAGGAAATCTTCTTATGTTCTGATACAAAAAAGAATTACTTTTTTTGAGAGTATTAATTTCAGGAGAACGAACTTCGGTGCCAAAACAATCCAGGCCCAAGCGTGAATATCAACAAAAAAAACCGGCAAAGTCGGGGCCTCCGCCAAAGGGCAAGAGCAGGTTCCCTGCAACCGGGGTCCAATCCTCCAAGGATAAGCCGTTACGTGATGCGGGACCAACAGTCGTGACCTTTGCAGGTCTGCTGAGGCCGCTGGTTGTCGAGCCGGCCGGTCCGCAGACCGCGGCTACTCTGCAGAGTTCACCCCTGGCCCATCTTGATTACCCGGAAGAACTCAAGATCAAGAACCAGGCCCTTGGCATGTTCTGGAAGCATTTCAGGCTCCCGGGTCAGCCGGAGCCGATCATCGGTTCCCCCAGGCCGCGCCGCTACCGGACCACCTCCAAACGTAAAACTGTTCTTAAGGGCAGCACCCTTTACCTCCTGTTTAACGACCGGGCCCTTCGCTCCCAGAAAAAGCCTTTCATGGAGTCACCCCTGGAACCCCGGGAACATGGCAGGATTTTTGAATTTCTGCAGCAGAAGATCAGCGAGCCGGCCTTTACGCTGGTGGCTGCTCATCTGAACTATCTGATCATCCGCGGCAGCTATAACGAGCGAGCCGTAATCTTCAATGTTGATACTTTGAATGGTCCACTGGTCCGCAAACTGAAGCTTCTGGCCGGTCACCTTCAGCAACTGCCCGACCCGGTGAGCTCTGTCAGTATCTATCCGGACCCGAGTTGTTCGGATTACTATCTCGAGGAGGGACAGCCCTCTGATATTGTGCAGTTCAAGAAACTCTTCGGCAAGACGAATCTTACCGTAAATCACAAAGGCTTTCGCTATTCCTATCATCCCACCTCATTTTCCCAGGTTAATGAGGCCATGGTGCCGGTAATGCTGGATATGGCCAGGACACTGCTTGAGCCGGGGCAGGATGAAACACTCCTGGACCTTTACTGCGGTTACGGCCTGTTCAGCCACTTTCTGGCCCCCGGCTATAAACGGGTGCTGGGGATAGATGCTGAAGGCCCGGCTATCAGGGCTGCCATCTTTAATAAAAAGTTCAACCCTGCATCAAAGCAAGCCCGCTTTCTGGCCCGCCGCATAACGGCAAGGAGTGTTGAGAAAATACCGCTTCCCGATGATCTTGGTGCGGAGACAATTCTGCTTGACCCGCCGCGGCAGTCCACCCAGGAAGGTGTTATCAAGGCATTGAGCCGGCGTGAACCGCGGAAAGTGCTCCATATTCACTGCGGGGTGGACCAGATCCCAAACTCTATCAGGCAGTGGAAGCAGCATGGTTACAAGATCAAGCGCATTGTCCCGCTTGATATGTTTCCCGGTACAGCAGGCCTGGAAGTGCTGATTCTGCTTGAGAAGGGCAGAGGCTGATCTGTTTCCCGGTAAAACGATTTTTCATGTTTTGTGGAGCCAGCTGCCAAGTCGAATATCCCTTACATACAAACTGGTATATTTTCCATGGGGCAGGTCAGTACCAGCAATTGCAAGCACTTAACTTAAGTTGGGTTAGGTGCTTTTTTATTGCAGATGTAATTCTGGTGTAATAAGAGGCTGCTGCGGTTGATAGAAAGACAACCATAGGAGAAAAATTTTCCCCTGTTCATAACGACGACAGGAGTATGATGCCGACCACGGCAAGAAAGAAGCCAACGAAAAGACGGAATGTTTTCTGAGAGATTCTGTTCAGAATTTTTTTCGCTCTATACGCTCCGCCGAATGATATCGGAATGCAAATAATCAAGGAAAAAACAGGCCGGAGAGCAGGCCGCCGCAGATTTTATCCTGCCATCTCTAAGCAGGTAGTCGGTCAGTTTGAAATTGTGGCTGCTGATTGTAAGCATTTCGGCTGGAGACTCACGGTTCCCGGTCCGGTTCCAGCGAATTATACATTTCCTGCAGGTATTCCGTAATCCTGTCAAGATCGAATCTGTGCCACTCAAGTTTTGCGGAATGCAGAAATGCGCGGGCCTCCTGCAAATTATGATTCTGTTCGCTTTCTGCACCGGGTTGATAAACTTTCTCGTGCAAATCGAGAAGGGATTTGCTTTCCCGCAAAAGAAGCAGGACGGCCTTCGCCTTCTGCGGGATATACGGACGGATGTTCATCCTCCTGTTATGGCATCGCTCACAGACGGTGGCAACGTTGTCCGGCGTCAGGATGCTGGTGACCATTGAACCGTGACAGGTCACGCATTCAGGGCCCTTTCCCTTTGATTCCAGCAACTTGTAATGCAGGCTCTGCCTGAATTTATAGAATTCGGCCCCGTGGCATTTGCCGCAGGTGGCCGGAATATTCTTAAAGTAAATTTTGCTTTGCGGGTTACGGGAGCCGAGACTTCCCACATGGGCCTCGTTCTTGGTCACGGCATTCGGATTGCCCCCGTGGCATTGATCGCAGGTCACATCGTGCTTGGCATGGACCGAACCCTTCCAGCTGTGGGATTTTACCCCCAGAAAGGAGCCGCCCGGAAGTCCGGAGTGACATTGGACACAGGAATTTTCCATTTTTTCTGTGGCGCCGTATACCGTTCCGCCGAAAATCAACACTCCTGCCAGAAGGACAGCACCGACAAGTATTCGTTTACATATGGACATGGGAGCCTCTCTTTTTGTTATACCCTCGTAACAGCAAATAGACAATACACCCCACCGCCAGCGTCGATATGACTGCATAGACTGCCATTTTTGCCGGCGTTATATGGAGGACGTCGATATATCCGGCCGCAGCGGCCATGCCCAAAAATACTATTCCCGCGGTCCCGAATGCAGTCATAAATGGACGCTGCAGCGGATTTGTTATGTAGTTCTGTGACACCTTCACCCGGTCGAGAAAGGGTATCAGCACCAGTACCAGGACCAGAAATGCCGGGAAAAAGATACCGCCGATGGTTTCGGGTGTGATCTTTTCGCCAAGGACAGTAAAGGACAGATCGCCCGGTATCAATTTCAAAAAGCCGTAGATGGGAAGAAAATACCAGTCAGGCCGCATCACGGGAGTTCCGGGAGCAGGCGGACCATATTTCTCAATGGGGTTCAGGGGGACATAAGTCGCCATCAAAATGATCACGAACAGCATAAACAGATACGTTGACAGGCTGATAAGGCTCTGTTCCGGCCAGATCGGGATACCGATAAGTTTCCGCCCCCCCTGGGCTTCTTCACGTGTTTTATTTTTTTGGGATTCGGTATGTTTCTGTTTTACGATAATGAGCATATGAAGGAGTATGAAACTTATAAGTCCGGCGGGAATCAGCATGACATGTAGGAAGAAAAAACGGGGGACGGTAGCGTCAGAAGAGAATTCACCGGCAAAGAGAAGCCTGGCGGCCCAATCCCCTATCCATGGCGTCGATTTGGCAATGTAATAGGCGATCGAGGTGGCCGTCACCGAGAATTGACTGTAAGGCAGCAAATAACCCGTAAATGCCGCGAACAATGTCGTCCCCAGCAACAGCAGGCCGAGGAGCCAGTTGATCTCCCGCGGTTTCCTGTAGGCCGAGGTAAAATAAACCCGCATCAGGTGCAAAAAAATGGCTGCTATCATCAGCATGGCCGACCAATGGTGAATGCGGCGAATGATCATGCCCATGGGCATGATATCAATTCTGACCACACTTGCATAGGCTGCAGGTACCATGGCGCCGAACAGGGAGACCATCCTGTTTGAAGGCTCATATAGAAAACCTAGAAAAATACCGGTTGCCACCAGGGTGATAAAAGAAAAAAAGGCCATTTCGCCGAGTAGGAAGGTGGGATGAGTCGGAAAGGTCTTTGCAAGAAATTTAGCCCTGAATTTTTTAAGCTCCAGTCTCTGATCAAACCATGTGAAGATGCTCATAGTTACAACCTCCTCTCACGTTACCTGTGGACCTATAGGACCGGTGAAATCGCTTGTGAAAACGAGCGTCCCGTCTTTCGCCACCTTGACACCGATCTGGGCCAGAGGGAGCGGTGCGGGTCCGGCCATGACCTTTGCTCCTCTTGCAGGATTGAAGATACTGTTATGGCAGAGGCATTCCGTGGATGAGGCAACTGGCTTTTTCTTATTTTTTTCCCAGGAAACCGTGCACCCGAGGTGGGTACAGATGGCACTGTACGCCACAAAACCCTGGTCCGTCAGATCCAATTGCGTCGGCGGCTTGTATACATTTTCAATCAATCTGATAACCTGCACAAGGTTGGCGGGATTCGATGATTTCCCCTCCGGAAAGGCGAGCACGGCGTCACCTACCTTAAACGAAGAGGCCTGCAGTGAGGCTCCCTTGTTGTCGCCCTGGGCATACACTAGTCTGTCGCGCGGCTGGATGGTGGTTACATAGCCGCCTTTCTTTTCAGGGACCAAATCCCTGAGCAATACCAGGAGCGAACCGAAAGCAGATATGATGGAGGCCATGAGTACCCCGAGGGTGAACCTTCTCCTGGTCAGACCTTTTTTCTCTCCTTTCCCGCCAGCAGTGGTGTCTACCATAACAGCTCCTCCTCGCGATCTTCCGACACCTCCCTGAATGATATAAAATATCGTGCATAGATAACGACCTCGATGCCGGCAAGTAGAAATTCGAAGGCCAGCAGGGTGCCAAGCAGATAATTATTCCCCCGGTTCGAAATCAGGAGATAGACAAAGGCTGCTCCTAAGCCGAAAAGTGCAGCCGCTAAAACAATGATGCCAACCATGGCGGCTCCGGAATAGGAAGCCTGCTTTTTCTGAATGACCTCCATGCTCATATTATTTCCTCTTTTCCAGGACCGCATAGACGAGACAGCCGAAAAGAAACACAACAATTACGGCGCCGAATGCCATAACCCCTATCTGGTAAGTATCCATTTCTTCGGGGAACTCCGGCACCAGCGCCGGTCTCACTCCTTTTGTTTTTGTCTCGGCGAGCTCGATACGTATCCCCGAAAGCTCGTTGATTGTCGCTTTAGTCACATTCATGGGATCTATCCTGTCGAATCCGGCTGTGTTTTTATGACAGGATTCACAGGATTTGGGCACTGCCGGCATGATATTGTCATGGGCGTTATGACAGGCGACACAGGATGGTCCGCCTTTGTTGTCAAGATAGGCGCGGCCCATGATGCTTCCGGCATACCTGGCTACTGATTCATCATGGCACTGCCCGCACATGTCAAACATCTCCCTGCCGGCAGGAATGCCGATAAAATCGTTTGATTTTGACATGGCACGCGATTGTAGTTTATCGAACTCCGGGCCAGAGAGTTGGGTTATATCTCCCACGTCAATTGCGGCATTCCCCCCATGACAGTAGTCGCAGGTAATTCCATTCTGATCATGGACCGATCCCCGCCATTTTGTGACCGGCTGTGCAAGTTCCCCGCCCAAATAGGTGTGGCATGTTATGCAGACTTCGGCATCCTGAGCCGCGCGAACCACACCTCCACACAGGACAAACACTACCGTACAGATAAGTACCGATACATGTTTCTTCATTTAATCACATTCGCTGCTATACATTTTTTTATATACTCTGCAACATATATGCCATGAGTAATCACCAGCAGAACGAAATGATCCGTTTTTTCGCTCCTGGTGCGGGAACCCGGCAAATTAATCCTATTTGGTACAATAGTTATCAGCAGGACTTAATCCTGGCGGGTAGGACTAATGTGCGCAACCCAGGTGTCTGTGCATGTGGGGTCAGGCTTGCGTTATTGCGTTATTCCTTTCAGCATTTCAGGATAATTCTGCACGTCAATACCAACTGCTAATTCGTTAGCTTTTTTTTTGAAGACACATCTATCTCTTTTCTGTGATCTCTGAACATCTCAAATTCCAGCCGGTTTTCAGGCTCCCAGAAGAGCTAGAGAAGAGTGATCTTTTTGTTGAGATACTGTTTCCGTAATCCCAGGTAATGCTTGACCAGTTGCGCGGCATCAAAATATTGCGGACCGCTGTCCTTCAGCTCTAAAAGTAATTCCCGCCAGCAATTTTCTGCCTGCGGCAAATTTTCTTTTTTGTAGCTGGTCCTAAAGAAAAGGGCCATGGGGTCAGTTCTTGAAATATACGTTTCAATTCAGTTCTGAACTATAACAAATCAACATCGCTCATCACTAAAAGTTGCGATACCTCTATACATTCAGGGCTTAAATTTTGAAGCATTTTCACTTGGAATTCATAAACATGATATTGCAAGAGCTGATCTCATTCCCTGTTAAGGCAACCCGGAAAAGAGGTTGGATTTTTTTACTGAAAAAAACGAAGAATTCAAAAGTTGGTTTTGTTGCTTAGAGTTATCGGGAATTGTGGAGAATTTGGTCTAAAAACAGTTTTATGGTAAAATATGGCTTGAATTACCAAGAAAAATAATCTCCGGGAAGAGGTGCGCAAATGAAAAATCCAAAGCTGGATTTAGAAATAGTTGACAACCAAAAGGCTGTCCTTGTAGTTGAGTGTCCGGAGTGCGGAATGAAATCAAGGTTTTTACTGGATGAAGTCTCACCTGGGACATCCGTGCTCTGCGACTGCGGTGGGGTTTTGAATCTTACAGAAGACAGTCTTAAATCAATCCAACAGAAATTTGACGACCGCAAGAAAGAAAACCCTGATGCGGGATAGTTCAGATGGGATCTGTCGTCCTCGTCATCCATTTCATCCAACGATCCCCAATTAAACCATACAGTACGTTTAACTTTCCGGTTCAGCGGCGGCGTGCAGCGCTGCAGGCTGCAATCTTATTATGAGGTAATTTCATCGTGCTCTTGCCGAAATGATTGGACGGCCCGGATATAAGCGGGGGCATTGTCCTCGTGCATCATGTGAAACGCTCCAGGGATCTCGATTCGCTCGGTTTCAGGCAGCAGTTATTCAAGCCGGTCTGTCAGACAGTGAAACAAACCACTGCTCTTCTCGCCCGTGACGAGCAGTGCCGGCACTTTCATATCCTTCAGGTCTTCCACATACAGCGGTGCGAAACCCGATCCGAGGAGTTCCGCCTTGAAGTTCGAAAGATTGTCGCGTACTTGCCGCCAATACCGGAGGGGGGTCAAACCCCGGCCAATATCTGCTCGAGTGCCGCCTGGTTCGGTGTAATAAAAGGGGTGGAGGCGGGCACCTGCGCCAGCCATTGCAGAAATTGTTCGGTCTTCCCTCCTGCAGGGGGCAGATGTGCCGAAAAAACCGTTTTCGGGGCAATCTCACGAATTCTGTCCAGGGCATGAACAAATACCTTTGGTTCAACCATATGAAGCCAGGGGCTGTCCGCACTGGCCCAACTGATCATGCCCTGTTCCAGAGCTTCATCCGACACCTCGCCAATATTCTGAACCGGGGAAGGGATGATGGCCCCGAAGCAATCGGCGGAGAAAAAAGAGGCCGCTTTGTCATCGTAAATGCCTATAGTGGTGGGATTATCGAACAGGGGTGGTCTTACGGCAGTGAGTGTCCGGTCGCCCGCATCGATGCTGTCCCCCGGATTCAGCCAGTACACCCGAGGCATGGGTACAGGCCAGGCCGTGCTCATCCGCAGAACCGCCAGGGAGTTCGCTACAAGTTTTGCCCGGGGAGCCGCCTCAAGTACTTTCAGGATGCTGCCGGTATGATCCGCATCATCGTGGGTGATCCATATCCATCTCAAGTCCCGGGGATCAATAATCGCTTCCAGAGTTTTCATAAACTCCTCAGTATCAATTCCCATCCCGGTATCAACGAGAACAGGCTCTTTTGCTTTGATAACAAAGGCATTGACCGGTAGGTATCCTGCACCCGGTATTGGGAAATGCGCGGGGAGAACCCCGATGTCAGGAATTGCCAGGTATGGTTTATTCATTGGATTCTCCTCATGAAGATTTCAGGTAAATAGATGTACCGTCGTTTGTGTTAAAAAATATAATCGAAACGGGGATTGTCAAGAAGAGACAAATACAAAAATATTGTCAGGGTATTTACCGGTTCATGATGCAGAATATTATGCAACCCATGTGGATTATTCTCGTTTTATCCGGTCTTTTGGAGATGCCGACGCTTAAAGACTTTTTCAGAATTTTCCTGTATTCTTATGCAATATCAGGAAGTTAATAAAATTTTTATCCGGTTTGGCATGGTATTTGTAATAGAGATAGTACTCATAATTCTTTCTTCCCTTTTCGCCTCTGCAGGGATCGGAAAACCTGAAAAGAACATTCCGATCCCTGCGGAGATGATTAGCCCCAGACTCTGAGGTCATTACTATGGGAAGCAAGACCCCTTTTTACCCATTCTTCTCAGCATGATCATGACACCTTCAACATTTTTTATTTTTGAAGAACGGGGTACTGCAGTCAGAATAAATATTTTTCGGCTGGCAATTCCCGTTAATTTGAACGTCACATTAAAATCAGGGCAAAACATCACGGGTAATAATTATTCACCCAAAATATCTCCGTCCCGCCGCTTAAAAATACTCTTCCTAATCCTTCTCAAAAGCCTGGTTATTTGCAGAAAAATTGTCGCGGCCCATTCCGGATTACCTCGCATACAGCCACAATCCGGGCGACGGCACAACTTGCTCTATCATTACCCCGATTTTTCATGCGGCAAAAAGATTCTATCTAAGCCCTATCGGTTAAAGAATATTCTTCATCTCAGGAATCAATCCGGGTAAGAATTATACATGATCCCAGACCCGATTCTGTTCCTGTTGCACCAGATACTAGGTACTTTATTATATTGATATTATTATAAATAAAATTTTATTTTGCCAAAAAATGTTTTCTGGCATGAAACTTGTAATATGTAATGGCAAATAACGATGGCCATCGTCTATATATACAAAAAAAACAATAATAAACCTAAAACAATTAAGAGGAAATTTGCGCCAATGAAAAAAATGGTAATAACAGCAGCGCTCATCGCTGCCCTGGCATTTGCAGGAATTCAAACAGCCTCCGCCCATGGCGGCAGAAATTTCGGCAACAACGATTACGGCCCAGGATACTGCGGCAACTATTTCAATGGTAACAGCGGCTACACGGCAGAGGACCAGGCCGCTCTCGACAAATTCAGGGATGATACCGCAGCGATCCGCAAGGGAATTGTGGTCAAAAGAAGTGAATTGAACGCCCTGATGCAGAATGATAACCCCGATGAAACAAAGGTGGCCAAACTGACCGGCGAATTATATGACCTGCAGGCACAGCTTGAAAGCAAGGCAGAAGCTGCCGGCATTGACAACCGGTTCGCCTATGGTCGTGGCCCGGGCATGATGCGCGGTTACGGCTGGGGACGCGGCGGCTACATGATGGGTTGGTAATATGTGGTATTAGAAACAACTCCCTCCTTTCTCATACCACTATAATAAAGAGCGCTCTTCCATTGATTGGAGAGCGCTCTTTTTTTTTGCCGCCCGTGTGGCAATAAATGATGAATGAACCTTGCCGACACCGCGTTATTAGAGAATTGCCTGCAACTTATTTTGCTGCTATGTCTTCACGCCCAATTCTTCCTGTTCCGTTTTAGCTATAGAAAAAAATTTTTATCAGTCTGGGTTTCTACGATCCGCAAAATTTCTACCCCGCTGTTTCCCGATATTCAACTCAGCCCTTTACCTGGCTGATTGCTTTAAAATTACGATTTTACATAACATACTTTTTTGCTCATGTATATCAGGGCATTAGTTCGCGCATTTCCAGTTAAAAAATTAAAAAATACGGGCTATAATTTGCCCTGGTGCTGATGACAGTTTCCACTGCCTCCGCATAACTGCTGTGAGACCATCGGTACCAGTGTGCCTGCAAGCAGGGAATCAACAATCGATTGCACATCCGGAAATTTTTTGAGATCGGCAAAAAAAACATTTATGCCGACCTCCCTGAACCGATTAAAGGGATTGGCTCCCATGCCGCCAACAATTATCGCGTCAACCTGGTTTGCCTTAAGAAGAGAAACCGGTTTCATGCAGCCGTCCGTCGCATGCGGAGGATTCTGCAGAAATGAGATTGCAGTCACGTTGTTATTTTCAATCTCGACAATGGTGAACTGTTGGCAATGCCCGAAGTGGCCTGATCTTTTGCCGGTCAACTTTGTTGGTACGGCAATTTTTTGTTTGTTCATAATATTTCTCCTGAACTGGTGATTGATTCTAACTTGTTATTTGTGAGATAAAACATACTGAAATTTTAAAGAATTCTTTTTTTACTGATACTTAGGACACATGGGATTGAGAATGATACTGCTTGTACCATTATGTGTTCCGCACGTATTTTGGTGATTATATCGTGCATATGCACAAAATATATTTATGGCCTGCACTTGTCAAGAATTATTTTTGACATATGCACGTAATTAAAATACATTTTCAAGGAAAGAAATTTTCTTATCCTGAATAATTCATATGAATTCAATCTGTTGTGGAGAACCCATTTGTCGAGACCCAAAAAACCCAGGCATTGTGGCTGCATAATCAAAGGGAGGGTTTATAAACCTACCGGCATTCCTCTCTATGAATTAAAGCAGATAAAGCTGCAGCGGGACGAACTTGAGGTCTTGAGACTTTGTGATCGGGATGGACTGGCCCAGGAACAGGCCGGCAGCAAAATGGGCATCTCCAGAGGAACGGTGCAGCGGCTCCTGGCATCAGCCAGGAAGAAGGTGGCCCGGGCTCTGGTTGAAGGAGCCGCAATTGTCTTTGAGGAAATGGGAGATGATTCCTGCAGGTAAAGGGATTATCTATCTTTGTTTGAGCTGGATGTACATTCATGAAAGTGTTGGAACTTTTCAAACCGCTTAGAAAAAACCCGACTCTTCCTCCGCAATCTCCTGCCGGAGTAACGCCTTGTCGTATGCGGCAATGATATCCTTCTGCCGCAGGATGCCGATCAGTTTTCTGCGGTTGTCGGGAGTAACAACCGGCAACTGAAAAATGCCTCGAACACTCATTATGTGAAGGGCAGCCTGAATATTGTCCGAGGGGATGACAATACTGGTCTCGGTAGTGTCGATATCGCCCGCAGTGCGCCCTTCCGGAACCTCCTTACGATCGAGCAGCTTCCTGATATCCCGAAAAGAGATAATGCCAACCAGGGCGTAGGCCCCTGGATCGGCAGTGAGGCCAGGGAAAAAATACCCCGCACCTCAACCGAAAAAGCCCCCGGTCATAGCACCGATGAAAAGCGATGGGGCAAATACTCCACCCGATCCGCCGCTGCCAAGGGTGATCGAAGTAGCCAGAATTTTAACCAGGGCGTGGATCAGGAGCAATAATGCCGGTATCGCGCCATTCAACACGATATTGATGCCGCCGTATCCCACAACCCCGAAAATCTGAGGCCAACGGAGCAGCAGGAGTCCTAGCATTAGACCGCCCAATGCCGGCTTGAGGAAATTGGGAATCCATAACCGCTCGGAAATATCCTCACACTTATAAAGGGTGATGATAAACAGGGTGACAACCAGCCCGGTAAAAACCCCCAGCACCGGATAAATGAAAATCTTTCAACTGCTGAAATTAATGGAACATGCAGGAGACGGCATGGATATTTATATCATTCGGAGAGGGAAATAATGCAGAAGGAATTACAACCGAAGCCCAACAAGAAATATCCGGGGAAAATATTTCCATAAAAAAAGACAGCCGGTATCAGGCTGCCTTTTTATGGATGTTCGATCAATAATTTTTATGGAAAAAAAATTAATCCCAGTTTTCCGGTTATCCCCTACTCTGCTTTATAATTGGCGATTTCATTGCGCAGTTCATAAATTTCCTTCTCCATATTCTGCAGTTTCTGCCGGTCAGGTTCGGGACTGCGCAGTTCCTCGTTGTATTCGAACATCAGGTTGTGCAGTTTTTGCCGCTGTTCTTTTGTTTGATTAAGAAATTCTGAATATTCCTGGTTGGATCTGAAATTAGGTCCCTGGTATCCACCATGCGGCGGGTAGCCGTAGCCGCCCATCATGCCCGGGCCCATACCGTAGCCGCCGTAACCGCCCATCATGCCGGGCCCCATACCGTAGCCGCCGTAGCCGCCCATCATGCCCGGGCCCATGCCGTAGCCGCCGTAACCGCCCATCATGCCGGGCCCCATGCCGTAGCCGCCGTAGCCGCCGTAGCCGCCGTAACCGCCCATCATGCCCGGTCCCATGCCGTAGCCGTAGCCGCCCATCATGCCGGGCCCCATGCCGTAGCCGGGATACATCCGGTTCTGATTGTATTGCTGCCGGGGAGGCACCTGTTGCTGTTCATCGTTCATCATCTGCTGCGACATGGCCGGAGCCGCTGCCAGCAGCATCGCTAAACCCGCCAATATGAGTACCTTCTTCATTTCACTGTCCTCCATTGCAATAGTTTTTTGGTGTTGTCCTGATATGTTTTCCTTTGCCGCTCTTTTTCAATAGCTCCATGGCCTCTTCAAATTCTTCCTTGCTTATTTGCCCGCCGGCCAGGCTTTTTCCTGTTGTCCTGATCAGATTCCCGGCATGCAGAATATTTTGACCGGTCATCTTGGAAAATCTCACGGGGAAAGCAGCACCGGACATTTTACAGGTGCGGCAGTCCAGGCATTCATAACGGGGAATACCGGCACTACCGGACTAATAAAAACAGTATGGTTAAAAGTATAAGCTTGTCTCGGAGAGTGTCAATATGGAGACACAAAATTCTTGTTAGGAATAATTATCAGCCCCAGGTAACATTCCTTCCTGACAGGAACAGAATTCTTCCTGTGCTGTGGGTCCGGGAACTTTTGGTGGGTGACTATTTACTGTGGCCGGCTGATTTTTCATTACCGGGTATGCCACTCATCCGGGGCCAACCCCTTGATGTACTTCTCAACGCGGCCAAGCAGGTCTTTTTCAGCGGCATACTGAATATGATCCTTGAATCGCTGCATCTTTTCATGGACCGTTGTGTTATCCCATTGATCAAAAATCAGCGGCAGGGGCGGGTTCCAGTCATCATCGCCGCGATATCTGTCCGGCAGCATTTCCCAGAGTTCATGCCACTTGTTCTGCTGCGGACAAACACGACCTTCGGCGCAGATATACTGCAATAACAGATGAAGCCGATCAATGCTCAAGGTACTCTCTCCAATTGATTTTTCGCCTATTTCAGATCTTTTGCAAAACCATAATCCTCAATGCACAAATCGATGCCATGCAAAAAAATGCCCACCGTGCCCGAAAAAAACATAACCTATTGATAATGTTAATTTTTTATAGGTTTGTCAGAACTAGATCCATATTGCGGCATGGGTTCATGCCGCAATATGGATTAAAAACAGCGGGATTTGTGACAAAAAATGTCACCTTGAGGCCGTAAATTTGTTGTGTCAGAATCATCCTCATCACTCCTGCCCCCTCTTTCGGAGGCCGGGTTGTTCCCGCCACCCCTGAAATACTGATTCATGATGATTATAGTTTATAAAGGAAGAATGTTTATAAATTCATTTTTTCAAGGAGGTGCAATCATGACAGACATTATTGTATACATTGTTATGGGCGTATTAATTCCCGGAATAATGATTACAGGAATTGCCCTGCGGCATTGGTACCTGCATTACCGGCATGATCATCACGGACATCATCCGGCCTGAGCGCGATCGCCTGCAATCATCGGCGTTCTCCTTTTTTTAATGACCGTAATTACGGCCAAAGGGTGAATTGTATGTTAGAAATCATGACCATGGAGACTTGCAATAACATATTTTGATAAAGATGAACACGATCAGCGAGCACATTCCTCGCGGGTTAAGCTTCGCATGCGCAAGCGGCCGCGGGGTTAGCGAGCGAATTTGATAAAGTCATCTTCCTTACGTAAGAAGCTCCCCACAGCTTGCCGCGGGGAGCTTCAATTGCTAAGTATTATATCACCGTTTTTAATCTTTTATGACCACTTTATTGCTAAAGTGGTTTCTTATTGCATATTGTTATTTTTTTTGAGTATTGATAGCAAGGAGACAAATAACACCCTTTATATTTACCGGGTTATTTCCCCAAACCATTTCACAAAATAACATGGAACCCGCGCAGAATCACAGCAAGCTTGAAAAAAGAATTGCAGTCCTTGAAAAAGAGGTCGCGTCTCTGATCAGAGAGAAAGAGAACTATCGCACTCTCTTTGACTCGCTCATTTTCGGTGTCCAGGAAATAGACACAAAGGGCAATATAATTTACGCCAATGCAGCCCATCATAAAATCCACGGCTATGAAAATGGAGAACTTATCGGCAGATCAATGTTTGATTTATCTCTGACCGATTCAGCCTGCAACGAACTGGTGGCATACCTCGATTATCTGGTCCAGGAGCAGCCTGCCCCCACCCCCTGGATAGGAAGGGATGTCAGAAAGGACGGGTCCCTGGTGGATGTTAAGGTCGACTGGAACTACAAGCGGGACCAGGAAGGCAGAATTATCGGCTTTATTTCCCTGCTCACCGACATAACGGAAAAAAAGAAACTGCAGATAGAACTGCTGGAAAGCCGGACAAAATTTCACTCGATTTTTGAGCATTCGCCTGTTGCCATAATATATACCGATGAAAAGGGGATCATTACCACCTGTAATGCCAATGCTGAAAAGCTTTTCGGCTTTCCGGGGAAAAAACTGCTGGGATTTTCGGTCAAGAATATCAGAAACGAAAAAATGCGCAACGCGGTTGAAGCCGCTCTTGCAGGCAAAAAAAATCAATTCAAAGGCGAATATCTTACAGAAACAGGCAATGTTCTTACTTATATAAAGTCGAATTTCAACCCGACATTTAAACCTGACGGTACCGTAAAAGGTGTTATCGGCATATTTGAGGATCTTTCAGAAAGCAAAAAAAAACAGGAAGAAATTGTCCGGCGAAAGGCGGAGTTCGAGGCGATGTTCAACTCCAGCTCTGATGCGGTGATTTTTGTTGACCATCAGCGGCGCATAGTTATGGCCAACAACGCCTTCACGCTCTTGTTCGGTTACAGCATAGAAGAAGTGATCGGCAGGACCACGCAGTTTCTGTACCACGATCCGGAGGACTATCTGGATCAGGGTAAAAAACGTTTTCATGCAGGCGCCAAGGTCGATTCATCGGTCTTTGAAATCAATTACCGCCGCAAGGACGGCACAGTGTTTCCCGGTGAAACTCTGAGTTCTGAAGTTAAAGATGAGAACGGCATTACCATAGGTTTTTTAGGCATTGCCCGTGACGTCACTGAACGCAGAAAAGCAGAGCAGGTGCTCAAGGAAAGCGAGGAGAAATACAGCAAGCTTTTTAACAATGAAATGGATGCCATTCTCATTATTGATGCCGAGACGCAGCAGGTTATTGACGCCAACGATGCCTTCCTGAATCTTTACGGATACAGCCGGGAGGAATCCAGGCATCTCAAGGCCCAGAATATCTCGGTAGAGTCGGAACAGACTTTATCCACCATCAGAAAAACCGTCCGGGAAGGTACTCTGCGCATCAGAAAAAGGCGCCACAAGAAAAAGGACGGCACCGAGATTATAGTCGATATTGCCGCAGCCACCTTTATGCTGCAGGACAGGAAGGTCATATTTGCCAGGATCCAGGATATCACCGAACTTGTTGAATCCGAAAAAAGGCTGAACGAACTGGAAAGACGTTTCCGCATTGCATTTCATACAAGTCCGGATGCCGTTAATATCAACAAGATGGACGGCACCTATGTTGAGATTAATGAAGGATTTACCAAGCTCACCGGCTATACGCGCAAGGATGTAATTGACAGGAAATCCACGGATCTCAGCATTTGGAACAACCTGGAAGACCGCAAAACTCTCGTGGAAAAACTGCTGAAACACCGGCATGTGGAAAACCTGGAAGCTGATTTCCGCTTGAAGGATGGATCCATCAAGACCGCCCTGATGTCAGCCAATATAATTCTTCTGCACGGTGAACCGCATATCCTGTCCATCACCAAGGATATCACGGCCCGCAAGCAGGCGGAAGAGGAAAAGGAAAAACTTGAAGCCCAACTGCGGCAGGTTTACAAGATGGAGGCCATCGGCACCATGGCCGGCGGTATAGCCCATGATTTCAACAACATCCTCACCATTATTCTCGGCAATGCCGATCTCGCCAGATATGTATTGAAGGAAAATGATCCTGCCAGGCAATATGTGAAGAAGATCATGGAGGCCTCGGGCCGGGCCAGAGAGATGGTTCGCCAGATTCTGGCCTTTAGCCGCCAGGCCAAGCAGGACCTGATTCCGGTCCGGCCGCACATGATCTTCAGCGAGACGCTGAAGCTGCTGCGCTCCACCATTCCATCATCTGTTGACATACGACAGGAACTGGACAGGCAATGCCGCTCCATAAAGGCCGACCCCACCCAGCTCAACCAGGTACTCATGAACCTGTGCGCCAACGCGGTTCATGCCATGGAAGACAAGGGCGTTCTCAAGGTTTCTCTGCAGGAAGTTCGTTTAAGCGCAAAGGATGCAAGGCACAAAGGCAATTTGCAGCCGGGCCCTTATGCCCTGCTGTCCGTTGCCGATACCGGCAAAGGCATAAGCCCGGAAGTAAAAGAACGCATCTTTGATCCTTTCTTCACCACAAAGGAGGTCGGTGAAGGAACAGGCATGGGTTTGTCCGTGGTGCATGGAATTGTCCAAAACCACGGGGGCATGATTTCAGTGCAGAGCACACCCGGCAAGGGTACGACCTTCAACGTCTATTTCCCGATAATTGAAGAAACGCCGATAGAGAGCAAAGACATCCGTAAAACCGGGCACATGGGTAATGAACGGGTTCTGTTTGTGGATGATGAAGGGCCACTCGTGGAAATTGCTTCAGAAATGCTACAGCTGCACGGCTACAAAGTTACTTCCAAAACAAGCAGTACCGAAGCGCTGAAAGCTTTCAAGGCGGCGCCGGACGACTTTGACCTGGTTATTACCGACCAGACCATGCCTAATATATCCGGTTCTGAACTGGCGGCCGAGCTTCTCAGCATTAGACCGGAACTTCCGATTATCCTCTGCACAGGATACAGCGCCAGGATCTCGAAGGAAACGGCGAAAAAATCAGGTATCGCCGATTATTTCATGAAGCCCTTTGACACGGAACAGCTGCTTTGTTCTGTCAGAAAAGTCCTGGACCGCAAAAAGTAACAACAGGCCCCGCTTTATTTCCAGAGGATCAGAAGCTATATTCTCACGGCGGCAATTGCAATAATCCACTGTAAGTATGCGCATGAGATGGAGAAAACTGACCTTTCTGCTCACGATGCTGCCGACGGTTGTTGCCGGGATGGCGGCAACTGGGCTCCCGGGTAATGGTAAGACCGGTTTCATTTGATTTTTGGCTTTTTAAAAAGCCTGATTGATACCGACTTGATAATGCATTACTATCACTTTATTCAGATTAATATTATATCTAAACCCAGTCCTGTACTATTGAATATCGGGACGTTTGGGACGGAGATTTTTGCTGCCGGGCCGGATCGTCCCTCCTTCATCACAATGACCGCGAACAAAAAGGAACTGCGGCGCCAAATCCGGCAGCGACCCTTGTCAGTATCTGCAGGAAGACGTGGACAGCGACTTCAAGAAGAGTTACAAGGCTATACCGGACCATGGACGAGGCCGGGAAAGAACAGGGCATCTTTGACCCATCGTCTGAATATGAATAAAAAAAACAGAGGATTAACATGGCAGACAAAATAGAACCGGAACAGGGAAAGTGGTACTATCGATTCGACCTGGGCAAAAATTTTACCGTTACTGAAATCGACGAGGTCAGGTGCATGGTGCAGATCCAGTACCTCGGTGGAGATACTGATGAAATACCGCTGCAGGAATGGGAAAAGCTGGAACTGCAGAAATCAGAGTAAAAAAGGAGATAAACCATCATGTGTATTGATCTGCAGGGAAAAGTAGCCCTGGTTACCGGGGCAAGCAGGGGAATCGGGGCGGCGGTCGCCCGGGATCTGGCTGACCACGATGCCGCCGTTGTCATCAATTATCTGCAGTCGAAGGACAAGGCGGAAGCGCTCAAGCAGAGTATCATTGAATCTGGCGGCAAGGCCATTGCCCTGCAGGCCGATGTCCGGGATCGCGCCGCGGTCGACAAAATGGTGGCCAGAACGGAAAAGGAACTGGGGCCGGTCGATATTCTGGTAAATAACGCCAATATCAACTTCCCGATGCAGCCCTTTGATGAAATGGCCTGGCCGGATATCGAGGCCAAGCTCACCGGCGAGATCGGCGCCATGGTGCATTGCTGCCAGGCGGTGATCCCCGGAATGAAGCAGAAGAAATACGGCAAGATCATCCTGGTATCCAGTACGCTTTCTCGTGAACCGGGATATGGTTTTGCCGCGCACTGCGCCGCCAAGGCTGCAATGGACTCACTGGCCAGGACCATGGCCCAGGAACTTGGCCCAGCAGGCATCTATGTTAATCTCGTGGGACCGGGGCTGACCAGAACCGATGCCACGGCCGGCATGCCGCCCGAAGTATTCACCCATACGGCGGAACACCTTCCTCTTCTCCGGGTGGCTGCCCCCCGGGATATCGCCGGTGTCGTCATGTTCCTGGCCTCGGAAATGTCCGATTACGTCACCGGACAGTATATTCCGGTTAACGGCGGCGGGTTCATGTTATAAAAGGGTGAGAAGCGAACCCCAAAAATTCATCATGTCGCATTGTCAGCATACACCATCACAGACGATTATCTGTCAACCCGATGACCGATAATTGTCGATTAACGGCACAAAACGACGATTGACCGGTAAACAATTCAATCTACATTACAATGCAAGGGGGATTTCCATGAAAGTTCTTGTTTTATATTATTCTAAAGGCGGCAATACCGCAAAACTTGCCAGAAACATAGCAGAGGGGATAGAAGCAGCCGGTGCCGAAGCGGTAATCAAAACCACCGCCGAGGTCACCACGGATGATTTTCTGGAGGCCGCCGGTGTTATTGCCGGGTCACCGGTCTATTTCGGGGTCATGGCTGCGGACCTGAAAAGAATATTTGATGAATTCGTCTCCACCCGGCGCAAGATGGAAAACAAGGTCGGGGCAGCCTTTGCCACCGGCGGTCACCCTACGGGCGGCAAAGAGACTACCATGATGTCCATTATCCAATGTCTGCTGATCTACGGCATGATCATTGCCGGCGACCCGATGGATGCCTCGGGTCATTACGGCGTGGGCTGCGTAGGGGCGCCTGATGACAGCGTCGCAAGTGACGGATTCAAATTGGGCCAACGTGTGGCAGAACTTTGCACCAGGCTACAGGCCTGATTATTTTCTCCAGAAAGGCTGTAAAATACAGTGCACCCTCTCGATAAAAAGGAGGCCGCCATGCAAAAAAGAAGATGGGGATTTTTCACCTCAAGCACACTGCTGTCAACAACTGTTATAATTTTTGCCGCGTATTTTGTGTTTGGCGCGGCAACCGCCAGGAGCAGCTGGTGGCAGAAAGGAATTGACCTGCTGCAAAACCCTGACTCCACTCCGGAACAGCAGTCTCTTTCCACCGGACAGATCAGTGCCGGTTTAAAGGAGGCCCTGCAGGTCGCTTCAGGAAACGTGGTTTCCCAACTCGGACGTACTGATGGCTTCTACCTCGATCCGGCTGTTCACATACCACTGCCGCCAAAACTCAGCAGTGTCAAATCACTGCTGGCAAAAGTCGGCATGTCATCCATGGTCGACGACCTTGAATTGAAACTGAACCGGGCTGCCGAAGTTGCCACGCCAAAGGCAAAGGCCATATTCAAACAGGCAATTTCAGAGATGACCTTTGAAGATGTCATGAACATTTATAATGGGCCGGATGATGCCGCCACCCGATATTTTCAGGAAAAAATGACCCCACCCCTTGCCAGGGAAATGGAGCCGATTGTTGATCAGAGCCTGTCCGAGGTCGGAGCTGTGCAGACATATGACAATGTTATGGGAGAATATCGGGCTATTCCCTTTGTACCGGATGTGAAAGCGGATTTGACAAACTACGTGGTTGAAAAGGGCATGGATGGCATCTTCCATTATATGGCCCTGGAGGAAGCGGCAATCCGCCAGAACCCGGCTAAGCGCACAACCGAGCTGCTGCAGCGGGTCTTTGGCAGGCAGTAAGTACTTATCCCATATATGCGGGACTCACGAGGTCTCAGGATTGGGAAGCATTACCCTGAAGCTTACGCCTCTGCCCGGCTTTGAATCAACCGCAATACCGCCCTTATGGTTTTCAACCACCTTCAGCACGCTGTATAATCCTATGCCGGTTCCCTTCCGGCTTCCGGGGACCTGAAAATACTGCTCAAATATTTTCTGGTGGTACTCCTTCGGTATGCCGGGACCGTCATCAGACACGCTGATCTGTAACTCATTGTTCCTCTGGAGCAGCTCCAGGTGAATCACATTCGCGGCATATTTGACCGCATTGCCCAGGAGATTTTCCAGCATGGTTTTAACCTGGCTCCGGTCGCCGTTGAAAACAATCGGTGCAAGTTTATGCCAGTTGTTTTTTTCAAGGCTATTGATCTGCAGGTTGATCTTTCTGTCTTCCATCCTGGGAATAAAGCTAGCAGCAACGCTACGGGCCAATTCACTGATATCAAACTGTTCAGGATTGAATATATCGAGTGAGGACTTATCCCGCAGGTCTTTTGACGTTTTTTCAATGGCATTCAAGAGTTGCAGCGATGATTTTTCGATGGTTTTCAAATAGAGCAAAATGTCATCCGGTGTTTTTGCCTTGCCCTTGATCAGTCGTCTGGTGAAACCGAGAATGGGGGTTAAGGGGCCTTTGAGATCATGGATCAGGACCGTAATGAACCTTTCCCTCTGCAGATTGAGTTCCTCGGTCCTTTTCTCCACCAGGTCCTCAAGATGCAGCCGGTATTCATCCAGTTCCTCCTGGTTTTTTTTACGCAGTTTAACCATGCGGTTGATGTTTTTTCCAAGCAGACCGATTTCATCCCGGGTATCGTAATCCACCCGGACCGAAAGATCACCGTGGGCGATCTTATCCACTTTCCGGGTAAAATCTTTCAGGGGCCGGGTAATGCTTCGGCTGATGGCTATGGCCAGCAGCAGACCGATACCGATGGAAAACAGGTTGACTGCCGCGTGAATCAAATGAAATCTTGAAGAGGTGGCCAGGGTATAGATATAACTTGAATGGGCATACTCTTTTTGCAGTTCAACCATGTCATTAAGGCCGTCGAGCCAGCCCAACTGCCGGCTTCGCACTTCACGCATAAGGAGCTTCACGCCCTCTGCGGTTTTTCCGTACATGCCATACTGGATAACTGCATCCCAGAGAAGTTTCGTTTCGTTCTGGCCTGCCGTGATTCTGGCCAGTATTGCCTTTTCTGCCGGATCTTCAACCAGTGTCGCCAGCCGTGATTGGGCTTCATTATAGTGTTTTTCTTCTTTTCGTATGCGGTCCAGCTCAAATTCCTTGGCATCCTGTTCATCCAGCAGAAGAATGTTTCTGATTAAAACGGCCTTGTGCCTTGCCAGGAATCGCATATCCTGAGCTGTTTCCACTTTGACGTAGGTCTGGTTAACCAGCTGTGCCAGTTTGTCATTAATTTTTTTTATCCCGAGATATTCAAGGCCGGCGAGAGCAACCATCAGAAAGCAGAAAATGGCAATGACCAGCCCGATTCTGAAAATTATTCTCAGGTTGCCGAAAATCATTTCATCCCCCCAATCAGGAGGGTGACGGGTAAAAAAATATCCGCCTGAAGATAAAGATGAAGCAGAGGAGGTGCAGCCGCTGCTGGGCAGGCATGAGGAAAAGATCCTACCGGAATCTCATATAAATTTTCCATAACTGATATCTGCGGTTGGCGGAAATACGCCGGATAAAAAAACAGTCTGAATTCATATTCATTCCCAATATGATCAATTATACAGGAAAGAAAAAGAAAAAATTGTAAACCTGCAAAAAAGCTGGCCGCTGACAGACAGGACTTTCAGCTCTCATACTCCTTTCTTCTTCAGCATAGATCGCGTATAATTACATGATGCGGAACGGTACGACAATTTTGGCCGCCTTTATGCTCCTCGGCCTTTTCCTCCTTGCACCCGGTCATCTTCATGCCCGCAATGCCCGCTATGTGCCCGGAGAGGTGCTGGTAAAGTTTAAAGAGGGCATACCCGCCCGGGATGCCGTTAATCTTCATGCCGCGTTAAACACCGCCAACAGAAGAGAACTGCGCAAATTGAGGCTGCACCGCCTGCGGCTTCCGAAACAGATGTCTGTTGAAGATGCTGTCAGACAGTACGAACAGGACCCCAACGTCGAATATGCGGAACCGAACTATATCGTCCATGCACTTGCCACAATCCCCAACGATTCCCTCTTTCATCTGCAGTGGAACCTTGACAACCCGGCCGATACCGACATTGATGCGCCCGAGGCCTGGGACATAACAACCGGTTCGGAAAACATTATTATTGCCGTAGTGGATTCGGGCATTGCCTATAACCATCCGGACTTCTCTGATAATATCTGGACAAATGCTGCCGAAATGAACGGCATTCCACTTGTTGATGATGACAACAACGGCTTTGTAGACGACTTTTACGGATGGGATTTTATCGATAACGACGGTTATCCCCTGGATCTTGACAACCACGGCACCCATGTGGCAGGCATAATTGCCGCCCGGGGAAACAATGGCGAGGGAATCTCAGGCGTAATGTGGAACGCCAGGATCATGGCTGTCCGCTTTCTCGGCTTAAGCGAAAGCGGCTCAACCTTTGCCGCCATAGCCGCCATAAAATACGCCTATGACAACGGGGCCCGGATAATTAACACCAGTTGGGGCGGAGAAGGATATTCCCAGGCCCTCAAGGACACCATTGACCAGTATGCAGCAGATGCGCTGTTTATCTTTCCCGCGGGCAATACGGGCAGGGACAATGACACATCACCTCTCTATCCAGCCAGTTTCAACAGTCCCAACATAATCTCCGTTGCGGCAACCGACAGCCTGGACGAGCTTGCCTCCTTTTCCAGTTACGGCGTCGAAACCGTTGACCTTGCCGCCCCGGGCGCCAATATATACAGCACCTTTCCGCTGTACGACTATGGTCCGCCTGTTACCATTTATCCACCCGCAGGAGGGCTTGAAGACTTTGAGGGTCAGGTCGGCAGCCTGCCCCTGCAGGGCTGGGAAAAGGGCGGAACCAATTCCACCTGGGCGGTGACGGCGGAAACCGGCGTCGGGGGGAGCAACAGCCTTGAAGACAGTCCCAATGCCACCTACGTTGACAACACCTATTCCTGGGCCGCTTATATGACCCCGCTTGACACATCAACAAAAGGACAGCGCTACCAGCTGACATTTGACTGGAAGGGTGATTTAGAACAGAACCGGGACTGGTTAGACATAATCTATTCGCATGGCGGCACCAGCTGGGACTGGATAGATTTCCAGACCGGAACCCAGGCAGCATTCACATCATATACGGCAGACTACACCCCTGTTGCCGAGACTTATGACAGTTTTTATTTCGGCTTCAGGATCGACGCTGACAACCTTAATCCCAGGGACGGCGTCTATATTGATAATGTCAGGATGACGGCCCAGGACATTATCATCAGTTCCTATGATTATGTCCATAATTTCGGGACATCCATGGCCGCACCCCATGTCGCTGGAGTTGCGGGACTGCTCCTGGCAAATAATCCCGCCCTGACAAACCTGCAGTTAAAGGATATCATACTGAGCAGTGTTGACCGGACAGCGGGACTTTCAGGCCTGGTGCTGACCGGCGGCCGCCTGAATGCATACAGGGCCCTGCTCAATTCGGACATACCCGCCGCCCCGTCGAACCTGACAGCCACAGCAGTATCAGACTTCCGGATAAACCTGTCATGGACTGACAATTCGATGAACGAGATGGGGTTCAGGATCGAAAGAAAGACCGGCGCCGATGGCAATTACACCGAAGCAGCCAGTGTGGGCATGAATATAACTTCCTACGCGGACATTGGCCGGTCAGCCTCCACAACCTATTATTACAGGGTGCGTGCCTACAGGGACACAATCGGCAGTTCTCCCTATTCAAACGAGGCGGATGCCACCACTCTGTCCGGTGCATCAGCCCCTGTCTCCTCCAGCGGCGGCGGATGCTTTATCGCCACAGCCGTATACGGCAGCTATCTCGCCCCGGAGGTTGAGGTATTAAAGCGGTTCAGAGACAATCACCTGCTGACAAACCCGGCGGGCAGAAAGCTGGTCGCGCTCTATTACAGGTACTCGCCTCCCCTGGCCGGCCGGATAAGCGAAAATAAAGCACTCAGGATCACCGCCCGGGTCGCATTAACTCCGGTTATTCTGCTTATTGCCTATCCGTATGTCTTTCTGTCCCTGTTTTTTCTGCTTTTTCTGACCGTGTTCGGCGCTTGGCGCTTCGGCGGAAAACAATAAAAAACCGAATGCACTATTCAACGGTAATCATCGTCTATATTTGACCTTTGTCCTTTGGACATCATGCTTTCAGCCTTTTCATTTTCTTCCCCCGGACCACCGGCAGAACAGTTTTAAAATGGTCCCTTTTCATTCCAAATCCCCAACACTATTTCTTGACAATCGCATTTATTCTAGGTATTTTTACCTAAGGATATTTATTCGCAACGTCATGGGTTTCACTGTAACCGCTGGGTTACCGGCAACACCAGAGCCGGGCTGTCTTTTAAGGCCGTTCGCGTCTTTCCGGTGTCAAAAAGTTACAGAACGGCACTGCCTGCACGAGTCGCTGATGGCTATGATATGGAATCAACACTACAGCTTCCGCAACTTCCTGCCAGTCATCAGGCACTAAAGAAGCTGCCTGCGATAAACATTTAGCATGCATGGAGTGCCAACATTTTAAATGGGTCGGGGCGGCCTAAAATGTGGAGGGAAACAAAATGTTTACGCATCCAACTGAATCTGAAGAAAAACAAAACCGGAAAAATGACAGGATCAGCCGCCGGGATTTTTTAAACAATGCCGGTGCTGCAGCAGCGGGAGGCCTGGTGGTCGCAGCCGGATCCGGCCTGTTTGCCGGCCGTGAAGCAAAGGCGGCCGTACCGGAGACAACTCCGCCTCTGCCGTGGAAGTATGCCAAGCTCGACCCAATGGAGGCGGGAAAACGCGGCTATAAAAATTATCTCGCCAAAGGCGGTTGAGGCAGCGGTGCATGGCTGGGGGTCCTCAGCCTTCTGAAGGAGCAGGTCGGTTATCCTTACACAATGCTTCCCGAAGACATGTTTCAACACGCAGCAGGCGGCTACGGCGGCCAGGGAACGCTTTGCGGTTCCTTAGGCGCCTGCTCTTCACTGATCAACCTGGTGAGCTTTAATCAGTACAACACGCATAATGCCATGATCACCGACCTGATCAACTGGTATGCTTCCTACAACCATCCCACCGATGAATTTGACGCCATCGTCCATTACCCGAAGCAGAAACGCGTTGTTCCCGGCTCGCCTCTGTGTCACGTTTCGGTATCCGGCTGGTGTGTGGCGAATGGCGCAACGATTAACAGCTATGAAAGAAAGGACCGTTGCGCCAAGGTGGCGGGCAAGGTGGCCATGCAGACCGTGACCATGCTGAATGCTTATGCAGACGGAAAATGGAAGCCAATGGCTCCGGGAGTCTCCGCCAAAACCGGTTCATGCCTGGAATGTCATGGCCCGGGAGGAGACCACAACGAACAGGGAATAATGGAATGCGGCCTGTGCCATTCACAGGCTCCGGACCATGCAGGGTAAAATATTATAGCAGCTGATATGAGAACAGGGCCCGGCGGTCTGTTATGCCCGGCCCTGTTTTTATTTTTCTGAGCTTTTCATTCTGCATTCATCATTTATCATTTTTGTATCGTTTCCCTCGAACCTGTTTTTCATTCTTCATTCTACAATCTCGGCTTACGAGGCTGATGATGATTGTCGGTCTCCAAAACGAACGACGGTTGACAGACATTGAATTCCTCATTTTTATCAACTAATTAATATCACTAAAAATTATTGACTTACATCCGATGTTGCTAGTAAATTGTGCATGATTTATGTTTTACGCACCAACGCGCGCCAGATCCGGCCTAAACCAGGATTTGAAAATGGAACATAAGACCGACCCTATTTCCAAGCCAGAAAAACCGCAGAACGAAGAACTCGAATACGTCGGTTTCTGGCCGCGCCTGGGGGCTTCGATCATTGATACCATCCTCAGTCTCGTGGTCCTGTACCCGATACTCTATGCCCTCTACGGCAAGGAATATTTCGGCAGCGAGCACCTTATTGCAGGGGGCGGCGATTTCATCCTGACCCATGTGCTTCCGGCCATTGCGATAATTATCTTCTGGATTTACCGATCCGCGACCCCGGGCAAAATGGCTATCGGGGCCAGAATTGTTGATGCAAGGACGGGCGGACCGCCATCCAAGGGACAGCTTATCGGGCGCTACTTTGCCTATTATATCTCAATGTTTCCTTTCTTTCTGGGTTTTCTGTGGATTGCCTGGGATCCCCGGAAACAGGGATGGCATGACAAGCTGGCCGGCACGGTGGTGGTGCGTCGCAAGCGCAGAGGGACGGAAAAAGTAACTTTTGAAAAGCGGGCTTAACTTCATGCCTTCCTACACCTACTATCCGACAAAGAATTTTATTGTCAGACTCAAGAGGATAAAACGGCGCGACCCCCAAGGCCACGACCGCATTCACGAGGTGATCGCCCGACTCCTGGAAAACCCGGATGATGCGGACGGCAGGATGCACGGCATCCATCACGGCCGTTTCAAGAAATACGTCGGCCGCCGCGAGTACCGACTCATTTACTACTACTGTGAATTATGCCGCAGGCAGAACAAGCAGCGGGAAGAAAAATGCGACCACTGTGAAATGGTGCAGGACAACTCGGTTATTTTCTTTGAAGTGTATCACAAAAACGAGATGAAAAAAATCAGGGATTCCGATTTTTAGGCCTCACCTCTGACTTCTGGGCCCTTCCTTTTCTGATATATGCATTCCCCGGTGTCTTATCTTATCATTCCGCATCCTTAATTCCATATTCTGCATTTACCAAACTTTTCTCCTGCCAGATGCATTTATATCCTGTATAGTAAAATATTGATTCCCGTTAAAATGACCCGCCGCCCTTATATAATGGTTTTCATCGAATTGTGCAGACTGACAACAAAAGTGCTGCGGGCGTTGATTGAATCGAGCACAGGCCGGAGGGCGGAACCATGGCATGCAGCATTTCAAAGGTTGAATATTTTCAAACGACAATAATAGACCGTCCGGGCGAGGCCTACAAGTTCCTGTCGCGGCTGGCCCTGCTGGGGATCAATCTCCTTGCTTTCACCGCCACGCCGATCAGTGCAACCGATACCCGGCTCACCATCTTTCCGGAAAACCCCAAATTCATGAAAAATGAAGCCTCGCGAGCCGGCCTCTATCTGGAAGGCCCCAATCCTGCCCTGCTTGTCCTGTGCGACGACAGACTCGGGGCCCTGGCAGATATTCATCTGCATATCTATGAAGCCGATGTCAATGTAGAATCAGCCAGCGGTGTAACGGACGGCAAGGGAGCCTTTGGTTACATTATTCATGTCAAGACGGAAGATTTCGACAAGGCTGCCAAGGCGCTGGGCGTCTGACCGAAGTCCGGCCCAATATGAAGATTATTTTGTGGGTGTAACCCAGAAATTGGCCAAACAGGATCATTTGTACACTGCACTGACAGATATATGGAAAGCCCAAACAACAAAAAAATGTACCGGGTAAAATTCATGCCGGGCGGCCGCCAGGTGGAAGTGGCTGCCGGGGTCTCGGTTATCAGGGCCGCCCGCCTGGCCGGTGTGCATATCAATGCCTCCTGCGGCGGCAGCGGTGTCTGCGGTAAATGCCGGGTAATCCTGGAGAGCGGCACCTTGAAAGGCGGCAGGAGTGAAAAACTGACGGAGAACAAGTATCAGGAAGGCTACCGTCAGGCCTGTATAGCCACAGTTGAAGGCGATGTCACGCTCAGGATACCGGCCGAGTCCGAGCTGGGTGCCGGGTCCATGTCGGTGGAGGTGCCGGTCAGGCACCAGGCCCGCATGCATATTTTTAATATTGATTCACTGCAGCAGGAAGGGGTCTTCATGCCGCCCATTGAAAAAAGGGTGCTTAACCTGCCGCAGCCCACGCAAGAAGACAACAAGGCCGATGCCGGCCGCGTTATCCAGGGCCTGAGGAACGAATATAACGAACGGGGCATGATCACTACCCTGCCGGTACTCAAGAAAATGCGGCGGGCCCTGCGTGAAAAAGATTTCGTGGTAACGGTTACATTGCGCCGGGCAGTCAGCAAGGGCGACAAGACCCACATGGTCAATATCGAGCCCGGCAACCTGTCACATAGGAATTACGGCCTGGCCTTTGATATCGGCACAACTACAGTACACGGCAGCCTGGTGGATCATCAGACCGGCAAACTGCTGGCCAGGAAGGCTGATTACAACGGCCAGATCAGTTACGGTGAAGATGTCATTTCCAGAATAATCCATGCTGAAAAATCCGAAGGTCTACAGTTGATGCATGACCTCGTAGCCAAAACAATAAACAGCCTTATCGAAAAACTGCTGCATGGCACTGATGTCGGCCGCGACGAGATATTTTCCATTACCCTGTCGGGCAACACCACCATGACACACTTTCTGCTCGGCCTGGAGCCCCACAATATCCGGCGAGCCCCGTATGTTCCTGTTTCCACGTTCTTTCCGCCCATCAGGGCCAGGGATATTGATATCGACCTGCCGCTCCGGGCGGTTGCCCTGGTGTACCCCTCTATATCCAGCTATGTCGGCGGTGATATCATCGCCGGGGTCATGGGCTCGGGAATGTACCGCACCGAAAAGATCACCCTGTATGTCGATATCGGCACCAATGCCGAGATTGTCATCGGCAACCGCGAATGGCTGGTTTGTGCCGCCTGTTCCGCGGGGCCGGCCTTTGAGGGCAGCGGCATTGCCCACGGCATGCGGGCTGCGGCCGGGGCCATTGAAGACTTCAGCCTCAATCCGGCTACCTATGAACCGATGAATATCACCATCGGCCATAAACCGCCGGTCGGCATCTGCGGTTCCGGCCTGCTGGTCATTATTGCCACCCTGTTCGAATACGGGGTCATCGACCGCCGCGGCAAGTTCAACCGCAAACTGAACACGCCGCGCATCCGGGAAGGGAGAAGCGGCTACGAATATGTCCTGACCTGGCAGAAGGAGGCCGGCGGTGATTCGGATATTGTTATCACCGAGGTGGATATCGAGAACTTTACCCGGGCCAAAGCCGCCATCTATGCCGGCTGCAAAACCCTGGTCGAGGGAGTGGGACTGCAGATCACCGACCTGGAGCAGATTATCCTGGCCGGCGCCTTCGGCAGCTATATAGACCTGGACAGCGCCATGACCGTCGGCCTGCTGCCGGAAATCGATCCGGGCAAAATCCTCTACGTCGGCAACGGATCCCTGCTGGGCAGCTGGATGAGCGAGATGAGCAATCATATCCGGCGGGACGTTGTTGAGGTGGTCCGCAAGATGACCAGTTTTGAGCTTTCCGAGGTAACGGATTTCAAGGACCAGTACATCGGGTCACTCTTTCTGCCCCACACGGATCTCTCCCTTTTCCCGGAGACCAGCGCCAGACTGAAGAAAATAGATTGAAAAGCCAAGATCATAACAGTGATGTCAGGATGACCACTGATCCATAATGGAATCATGAAGCTACCTTACCTGGCGTTGCTTCCTGCCCGGGCAATTTCAATGGCGGGCCGGTCAGGTTAAATGTGCGTGAACGCTGTTATCCAGGACAGCCCTGAATATACTGATTATTGGAAACAACGTTTACACGAAATCTTGCATTTGCAAAGAACGCAATACCCATCCGCAGTTACGATACATGGCTGCAGCCCTGTTAATCCTGCAAACATCCACTGTTTTTTCTGGTAAATTTCTACTGTTCTCATTTCAGGTACATTCTTTGCATTATGTATATGCGAATTTCAGGATGTATGCCGTGAAATATTCGATACCGGTGCAGAAATCCCGTTCGTAAAAAATTTACTGGTTTTTCTCTTCAGGGCTCTGCAGCACCGTGACGATGATTCAGGCTTTTGTGAAGAACTGAACTACCCCCGGCTATAAGCCGAGGGGTTCGGGCGGCTTTCAACTGAAGTTGAATATTCGCCGCCTATTTAAGACCACTGCCTTCAGGCGGTGGTAGTTTATAGAATCAGGATAAACCCGTTGTCTTTAGACGGGGGATAATCCTTATAAAGTCCCTTTGGGACAAGGTAAAACTTTTCTTCGCCTGAAGGCGAGGGGTTTCAACCATCCCCGAAAGAGACACTAAAATTTATGGATAGTAACAGACAAATTACTTAAGGAGTAATCTATGGAACCGTTAATAATAGCCTCCTTTTCTCTGGGGTTGATTGTTGGTGGAATAGCAGCGGCAGCAGCTTCAATAAATGAATTGGAAACCCTTAGAAAAATATTATCCGTTCATAAAGCTGAAAATAAAGTCGAAGTTTTTGAAAATTAACAACCCGGGAAAAACGGCCACCTGTCTCATGAGTCCCCCGGTTTTTTGTTATCCCCGGGGCGCAACACCTGATAACTTTTAAGGGTGGGAACCACCACCTTTTCTTTTTTAGCCCTGCATTTTTTTATCCGCTGTAACGCTTCCATCCTTGTACCTTGCCGGGATAGCGCAAAACCTTTGATAAACGATAGGGGCGCGGGCTCACCCTGCTTCCACCCTTAAAATGGCCTATCCGGCCGATTTCTATTTTAATCAATTCCCTGTCAGGGTATTATGGCCTTAATCCCTGGAGATACCAATCCAATTCTGCAGTCTTTAATTCAATATCATTTGGATATATCTTTCTTTTGTTTTGGGAAACAATCTGTAAAATCGAACAAGATAAGCAGGATATATTGAGAAGTGCCAAACGGAGACCGGGCATTTTATTCTTTTTTATCCTGCATGCTGTCGGAGGAGATGAGCCATGGGACTGCTCAATCTGTTGCTTCAAGATCCGCTTGGGTTCATCATCATTGGTATCCCGCTCCTGTATTCCATCATTTTCCATGAGCTGGCCCATGGCTGGGTAGCCTATCGCATGGGTGATCCGACTGCAAAGTCGCTGGGCCGTTTAAGCCTCAATCCGCTCAAACACCTTGACCCCATGGGCACCATCATGCTCTTTATTTTCGGCTTTGGCTGGGCAAAGCCGGTGCCGGTGAATTTCGACCTGCTTCGCGACAGGCGCAAGGGAATGATACTGGTCTCGGCCGCAGGAGTCATAACAAACCTGCTGTTGGCGTTTTGCGGTCTTTTTTTGTATCGGCTGCTTTCCCTTTCCCCGGCAAGTATATTTGCAAAGATGCTCTATTATTTTGCCCAGATCAACATCATCCTGGGTGCTTTTAATCTGATTCCGCTGCCGCCTCTCGACGGGTCGAAAATTCTTATGGGCTTTGCATCCCCAAGCGTCCGGAATTTCCTTTTGCGGTTTGATCGCTATGGATTAATTATTATCATCGGACTGCTTTATCTCGGTGTTCTGGACCCGGTAATCCGCTTTTTCCAATGGCTGATGCTGTCGCTTGTCAAACTGCTGCTCTCCTGAATGCCGGCAGCCCATCCCGGAATCGCATTCCCTGATTTAAATCTTCATTCGAGTGAAAAAGCATCAGGTTGGCTCCGTTGTTGAGAATTACTACACAAAAAGCCGCCATGAAATATAAGGGAGCAAAATCTCTTCGTTGGTCAGTACCGAACTATTACCTGAACAGCTTGCAGTATAAACAAAGGTAAATTCCCCCTGTCATCCAGTTTCCTTCTACATCATTCTGCCGGAGGCTCGAAATTCATCGAGGCTTTTCCGTTCGACCCGTACGGCGCCCTTTACCTTTATCGACGTAATCTCCCCATGCTCGATGAGCTGGTAGACCATCTTTTTATAAACTCCCAGATATTTTGCAGCCTCAGAGACCGTAAATAAGGGTGCCGCAACAAATTCTTTTTCATCTGCCACCCTGCTGCCTCCAGTTGACTTTTAATTAAATTTGAACCCCGGGGCCATAACAATTCCCCTGTCACTGGTTAATGAATATAAAAAGGCCAGTCACGGCTAAAACACTTGGGATCATCGGCTCATTCCAGCTGAACCTGCCATGTTTGAAAAGTTTATCATCCATAACTACCTCAACTACCTCCTGAAATCGGCAATTAATTGTATTGTATAACGACAAGCGTGTCGTATAAATAGATAATAAGGATGGGAAAACAACTTGCTGAAAAACCGGCAGGAAACCATCAATTTTCGGGATAACCGTTACCCGGCTGCCGGCTTATTTCAGATTTCAGTCCAAAGCGATTTTCTTCGTGATACTTTTGTGACAATCTTCTATTAGACTATATCACGGTGGCAAAATCAGGAGAAGCAATGACAAATGAAAAACAGATATTAATTGTTGAGGATAACAGGGACCTGGCCGAACTTCTGCAAATCCACCTTCGAGACCTGCATTTCGATGTCGATTGGGCGGCTGCCGGTGATGCAGGACTTGCACGGGCAGAGGCCAAGCAATATGATCTGATTATTCTGGACCTCATGCTCCCGAACCTTGACGGCCTTGAAATCTGCAAACGTCTGCGCTCCAAATCCTCTTATACTCCAATTTTGATGCTGACGGCGAAATCAGCTGAAATTGACCGGGTGCTGGGACTGGAGTTCGGCGCCGATGACTATGTAACCAAGCCATTCAGTCTCCCTGAATTACTGGCGCGCGTCAAGGCCATTTTCCGTCGCATGGAAAACCTCCGGCGGGGCAGCCATGAAGGATCAGCTGAAATCATGTGTGCCGGAGACCTCTCTATTGATACCCGGAAGCGCAAGGTGACGCTCAAAGGCAAAACCGTTGAATTGACTGCAAAGGAGTTTGATCTGCTGCAGCATTTTGCCAGGCATCCGGGACGCGTCTATACCCGGGCGCAGCTCCTTGATTTGCTCTGGGGATATGGCCATGAAGGATATGAACATACAGTGAATTCCCATATCAACCGGCTGCGTGCCAAAATTGAAGAAAATCCGGCCCGGCCCTCTTACATTCAAACTGTTTGGGGTGTAGGGTATAAATTTGCTGAATTTATGCCTTCCTGAAAAACAGTATGCTGAAAACTCTCTATTCAAAACTCGCCCTGGTGCTTTTGGGCTTATTGCTGCTGGTCGGTATACTCTTCGTGATAATGGGCGTATATTCAACGGAGATGTACCAGCAGGAAACGAGCCAGAAGCTCAACCGTGAACTGGCGAAGCAGATTGTCTCTGAAAAAATTATCCTGCAGGATAACAAAATTGACCGGGACGCCCTGAAGGAAATTTTTCATATGCTGATGGTCATCAACCCCAGCATAGAGATCTACCTCCTTGACAGCCGGGGGGAAATCCTTGCCTTTTCAGCGGAGTCGGGCAAAGTAAAACGGAAGCGGGTTGCGCTTGAGCCGATCCAACATTTTTTGGAAAAAGAAGCGGTATTCCCCATTATGGGGGATGACCCGAAGGATTTACAGGAGAAAAAGGTATTTTCGGTTGCTCCGATACCGGGGAAAAGCCCTCCCCAAGGATATATCTATGTCATTCTCGGCGGAGAAATCTACGATAACGTCATCAAGAAACTGCATGGAAGCTATATCATGCGTCTCAGCCTGTGGGCTGTTGCCGCCAGCATCTCGGTTGCCATAATTGCCGGTCTCCTGGTCTTCTGGATCATGACGCGCCGGCTGGAGCGTCTTGTCATGGTGATGGACAATTATGAGGGAGGAACGGCAAAAGAACAACTTGCACTTCCTCCTGTGAAAGGAAAACATCCTTCTGATGAAATTGACCGCCTGATCCTGACATTCGGAACAATGGCGGCACGCATTGAAGAGCAGGTCCGGTCTTTGAAAAATGCCGACACCCAGAGAAGAGAACTTATAGCCAATGTTTCCCATGATTTCAGAACACCTCTTGCCACCCTGAAGGGATATGTAGAGACGCTTCTCATGAAAGAAAGCGGACTCACAGGGCAAGAGCGACGAAATTATCTGAAGATCATCATCAAACACTGTGAACGGGTCAACAAACTGGTTATGGATCTTTTTGAACTGGCGCAATTGGAAGCGCCCGACATGCAGATTCATCCCGAACCCTTTCAGTTAAGTGAACTTGTCCAGGATGTAGTGCAGAAATTTCACCTGGTGGCCCGGGAGAAAAAACTCAGGCTCGAAACCAATGTCAGCCATGAAACCCCATTTGTATATGCAGATATCGGCTTAATTGAACGGGTGATCGAAAATCTTCTTGAAAATGCGGTAAATTATACGCCGCAGAACGGAAAAATCAGCATTGTTCTGCTCCCGGCACCGGATAAGGTGCAGGTCCGGATCAGCGATACCGGCTGCGGCATTCCGGAAACAGAGCTTGCCAACATTTTCACCCGTTCCTTTCAGCTGGACCCGAACGGGAAGAACAATTCACAGCACCGGGGCCTCGGCCTGGCTATCGTCAAACAGATTCTGGAACTGCATGCAAGCGATATTGATGCCTGGAGTACATTGAATAACGGCACCACCTTCAGTTTCTCTCTGCCGATCTATCAGCCTGATTAAACACCACTTTTCGGACTGCTGGGGGACTGTATGTTCCGATTTCTTACCCGGCCTGTTACCGAAATTTTACAGTCCCGTGATAGTTTTGTGACTTTCTTCCTCTACTATTCATCCATAAAGTTACGACTCTGACATCAACCTTTTCCCTGCCGGGGAAACGATTGATCACATATATCCTGCAGCATACCGGGCCGGGCTCGGGCGATGAAATAACATACAGCGGTGTAATAGATGTGTCCTTTTCACTGAAAGCACTTGACGGTTATCACCAATAATTAAATTTTCACTACAAAAGGAGGTCAATCAATGCGATGGAAAATTTTTCTGGTATTAGTATCTATGGTTTTTGTTGCCATGCTGGTAGGTTGCGACAACGATTCCGGTTCCGGCATTTTGAATCCCGACACGGCCCCGGAGGCTTCCATTGACCGCTTCAGCCCCGAGGCCGGAGCCCTGTTTGTGCGGGACGGCATGAACGGTTTACCCGGCCCCAACGAACCGATCGACTTTGACATGGCGCCGTTCATCACCCAGGGTCTCGGGCCGGACGGCCAACCCATCCAGTATTACAACTTTGACGTGCAGCCGCAGCAGACCGCGCCGATCTACGTCCTTTTCCGTGAAGGGGAGGACACCCCGGTTGAGGAGCAGCTGAATATCATCGACGACATCCCCGGCGATGTCGACTACAGCGATTTCTGGCATGTCCATTTTGTCACCGTGCCGGCCAACTACCGGGCCAACTCCATCACCAGTCTCAATGAGCTGCTGGCAACCGGCTATCCCATCGAAAGAACGAACATGGTGGTGAACTGCCCCGTGGTGCCGGAGGGCTCCACCGCCGCCCTGCGCCTCAACGGCGGCTACAACGGTTTGATCCGGGGATGGTACCGAAACCAGGTGGTCTACTACTTCGATTTCTCCGAAAAGATGATTACCGTGGATCTGCCGCCGCAGGGGCATCCGGATATGCCCTTGTCCGACATTCTCGTCAGCTTTAACATCAACCCGGACCAGCCGGGAGGCGGGCCACCGTCCGGATTCATGACCGAGCCGGGAACGGACCAGACCCACAACGTTGTGGCGACCCTGCCGGCCGATGCGGACTACTCGCCGTTCTGGGATGTGGATGTCTACGATAATGGAGACTTCGATTCGGTAATGGACCTCCAGTCCGCCCAGGCAGCTACAATACTTGGCACCGGCGTGGCCCTGGTCAACTGCCCGGTCGTGGCCATTTCCATGGACCCGGACACGGCTCCGGAGGCTTCCATTGACCGCTTCAGCCCCGAAGCCGGGACCTTGTTCGTGCGGGACGGCATGAACGGTTTACCTGCAGCCGATGAACCGGTCGACTTTGACATGGGACCGTTTATCACCCGGGGGCTCGGGCCGGCCGGAGAACACATCCAGTATTACAACTTTGACGTGCAGCCGCAGCAGACCGCACCGATCTACGTCCTTTTCCGCGAAGGAGAGGACACCCCGGTTGAGGGGCAGCTGAACATCGTTGACGACATCCCCGGTGATGTTGATTACAGCGATTTCTGGCATGTCCATTTTGTCACCGTGCCGGCCGGTTACCTGGCCAACTCCATTACCAGTCTCGATGAGCTGCTGGCGGCCGGTTATCCCATCGAAAGAACGAACACGGTGGTGAACTGCCCCGTGGTGCCGGAGGGCTCCACTGCCGCCCTGCGTCTCAACGGCGCGTTCAACGGTTTGATCCAGGGGTGGTACCGAAACCAGGTGGTCTACTACTTCGATTTCTCCGAAAAGATGATTACCGTTGATCTACCGCCGGAAGGGAGCCCGGATATGCCGTTGTCCGACATTCTCGTCAGCTTTAACATCAACCCGGACCAGCCGGGAGGCGGGCCGCCGTCCGGATTTATGACCGAGCCGGGAACGGACCAGACCCACAACGTTGTGGCGACCCTGCCGGCCGATTCCGACTACTCGCCGTTCTGGGATGTGGATGTCTACGATAATGGAGACTTCGATTCGGTAATGGACCTCCAGTCCGCCCAGGCAGCTACAATCCTTGGCACCGGCGTGGCCCTGGTCAACTGCCCGGTCGTCTCGATTGAATAACTGTCTGAAATAAAAATCGCCGCCGTCGTTTCTGGCGGCGGCGGTTGTTTCACTTCATACGCTGAAGCAAACCGGTTGCCAGCGACATAAGACTTTCAAGGGGCGGAGTTGCCGCCCCTTTTTTATTCCACCTCGGATTCCCGGGTGGATCTTGCTTCATTGGCCTGCTCATAAATCAGGCAGATAACCGACAAATTTTCGCAGAACCGGCAAACGGAGCCGTCAATATTCTTGATATTCGAATTAATTCGTCCCGCCTGATGCCGGATCATTACCAGCCAGCTGAAAGCAGACAGCACATTTTCACCCGAAAAAATTCAAAACAGAACCTGCCCCCTTTATTATGGAATACTTCCGGGTAAAGGCACCGGTTGCCCGGCGCCCTCCCCACAGATCCGGACGTGAAGATTTCCCTCATCCGGTTCCTCCAGAAGACACGGGCTCTACGCCCGTGCATTACCAAACAAGTCTTACCCTGCTTGGCGCATAACTTTGCTGCCCGGCTGATCAGATGTTGTGGACTATTCGGGGACGCGGAAGTGGCATTTTGACGTCGATAGTCTTGAGAAAATGTTCCCAGTTTATCTTGCCCGTATGGCTGCGCCTGCTGAGCCAGAACCTCCACGATCGTCTGACTTCATAGAGTACTTTATCAAGTGCTATAATGTTGTGGCGAACACCATAATATTGGTAGTGGCCACGGAGCTTAACACTCAAAGCTCTATGCTGATCACGAAGCGGCAGGTGTCTATTATCACGGCACCACTGCCTCACTGACTTTACAAACCGGCAAGCCCGTTTGCCCATTGTCTTCCGTTTGATTACCCAATAACCCTCGCGTGCCTTGGCCCAGTAATGGGTAAATCCGAGAAAATCGAATGTCCCATTGAACTTCGCCTCCTTTATCTGAGATGGCGGTTTCCTGAACTGAACCAACTTTGTTTTCTCTGGGTGAATCGCCAGTCCAAAGCGGCCAAACCGCTTTGGCAAAACATCCATAACTTTACGAGCCTCCCATTCGTGTTCAAAGCCGATAATGAAGTCATCAGCAAACCGAACTATGAAGCAGCGTCCACGCATTCGTGGTTGGACATCTTTTACAAACCAATCATCCAGCACATAATGAAGGAAAATGTTTGCCAGTAAAGGAGATATGACACCTCCCTGTGGCGTGCCTTTATCTGGGTATGTAAGGGTTTCCCCATCCACTACCCCGGCATTCAACCACTTACCGATCAAACGTTTAATTCCACCATCACTGACCCTCTGCGCGATGAACTCCCGCAGGTGGCCATGGTCAAGGTTATCGAAAAACCCACTCACATCTGCATCTACTATCCAGTTGATATCCCTTTTCTTGCACCATTCCATTAGCTCATGGAGAGCCTTATGCTGACTATGCCCTTCGCGGAAGCCGTGAGAGAAATCATAAAAATCATGATTGTATATCGGCGACAACAGCATTACACACGCCCGCTGGACTATTTTATCCTCAAAGGACGGTTTGCCAATAGGTCGCTTTTTCCCTCCTTCCTTATCAATCCATACTCGCTCCACTGGAGGAGTAACATACCGGCGGGAACTGAGCCTCTCGTGAAGGTCACGAAGGTTACCATCAAGGTTTTCAGCATATGTCTTCGCCGTTACCTTGTCCACGCCTGGTGCGCTATCCTTGCGAGTGCGTCGATAGGCCTCTTTAAGAAAATCATAATCAATCAGATGGTACAAGTTGTTGAATACCATTTCTGGATAGCATTCAGCTTGTTTTGCAATTCTCTGGAGTTTCGTTGATATGGTTGGTGATCCCGGAGTATCTCCCATAGTTCCTCCCAGAAAAACGTTATGCCCGACTTCACCTTCCCTACAGTGGGTCCCTTGGGCACCGGTTCCCCACCTTTCCGACCTGAATACTGTCAGGCCATCGGTACTATGATCCGCTAAGACTGCCAAAAGCCCGTCTCAGATTTGTTCGCTATTCGCTATCCGCATCTGATACCTTGCATCCCCGTCTACTTTTGTGTTCCATTTCAGGCTCGCATGAGGGGCGTGGGGTTCTCGCCTCATACGCCGGAGATTTGTGTACGGGAATCCCTGACCGTTACATATGCAAGGAGACAATTGGCTCTCCCGAGTTCCCAAGCTACCCCCTTAGATACATGCCCTGGTCTAAGACCCCGGTGGTGACCCGAATACTTGCCATGTCGCATCCAGATCTTCTGCCTTCCGGACATCCAAAGGCCGTCGGCTTTACTTTTGGCTAACCAAAAGCTATCATAGAGACCACGATCATAGATTTTTTGGGGCTCAATACAGAGCCTGTATCCTTGATCCATCTGGCTTCGGACTCCCGTTACCGGGTTTGCCCGCAGATTTCACTACTGACCTGCTGGCTAAGCTTTAGTCAGGTGGGACTTGTGCTGCTTATGCTCGCACCCACTGGGTAGCAATAGCCAATTTCATCCCATAACCGGGATTCCCGTGGCTTTGGATTTAGCTCGGCGCGATTGGATGTATATTGACCTGGATTCACAAAATTCAAAGTTAACCTTGGAGGGTACGGCATGAAATATCGATTATTGGGACAAACCGGCCTCTATGTTTCGGAATTGTGCCTTGGCACCATGACTTACGGCAGCGCCGGCTTCTGGGAGGTCATGGGTGGACTTGACGCGGCAGCGGTAAACGAGCAGATCAAATACGCCTTTGACCGGGGCGTCAATTTTATTGATACCGCCAATGTTTACTCCTTGGGGCAATCGGAGCAATTGGTGGGGCAGGCCCTTGATAAACTGGGGTTGCCGCGTGACGAATTGGTGATCGCAACAAAGGCCACCGGGATCATGAACGATCTTCCCAATGGCCGGGGACAGTCACGCTACCACCTGATGAACGAGGTGGATGCCAGCCTGAAGCGGCTTAAACTGGATTATCTGGACCTTTACCAGCTGCACGGTTTCGATCCGCTGACGCCGCTGGAGGAAGCGCTGGAAACGTTGAACGACCTGGTACGGTCCGGCAGGGTCCGCTATATCGGCGTGTGCAACCTGGCCGCCTGGCAGATTATGAAGGCGCTGGCCATTTGCGACAAAAGAGGCTGGACGCGGTTTGCAAGTCTTCAGGCCTATTACACCATCGCCGGTCGTGACCTGGAACGGGAAGCGATTCCGCTTCTCCAGGACCAGGGCCTGGGTCTCATGGTCTGGAGCCCTCTGGCCGGCGGTCTGCTGACCGGCAAATTCAGTCCAAACGGCAAGGGTCCTGATGACAGTCGGCGCAGCAAGTTCGACTTTCCGGTGGTCGACCGGAAGCGGGCCTTCCGCTGCATCGAAGCCATGCGGCCCATGGCGGAAAAACGGGGCATCTCCATCGCCCGGATAGCTCTTTCATGGCTGTTGGCGCAGCAGTCTGTCTCCTCGGTAATCGTCGGGGCCAGAACCATGGACCAGCTCAGGGATAATCTTGAAGCCGGGAAGATTACCCTGGACGCACAAGAGCTTGAGACGCTGGATCAGGTCAGCCGTTTGCCGGAGGAATATCCGGGCTGGATGCTGGACCGACAGATGCAGTACCGGTCCGAACCACCGACCCATAAAAAGAAAGGATGATGAACCCGGAATTCTAAAGGAGATTCACATGACGCCACAATTTCGCAATCTTATTTTCGAAGGCGGCGGCGTTAAGGGCATCGCTTATATAGGTGCCATGCAGGTACTGTCGCAGCGTGCTTTGCTGGAAGATATTCGCCGGGTGGGCGGTGCCAGTGCCGGTGCGGTTAATGCCTTGATTTATGCCCTCGGGTATGACATTAAGGCCCAGCATGAAATTTTACAGTCAACCGATTTCAATGACTTCATGGATGATTCCTTTGGCGTGATCCGTGACATTCGGCGACTGGCCAGGAATTTCGGCTGGTATAAAGGTGACCTCTTTTCGACCTGGCTTGGAAAGTTGGTGAAGGATCGACTTGGCGATGAAAAAAGTACGTTCCGCGATCTTAAAAATGCCAATGGTCCTGATTTATACGTGATCGGCACTAATCTTTCCACCGGTTATTCAGAAACATTTTCCATTGAACGCTCCCCGGACATGCCTTTGGTGTCGGCCATCCGGATCAGCATGTCGATCCCGCTCTTCTTTGCTGCAGTTCGCTTTGGCGCCCGCAATGACGTGTACGTTGATGGCGGCGTCATGCGTAATTACCCGGTCAAGCTTTTTGATCGAATAAAGTATATTAATATGACAAACGAAGCCGATGCAGCCCGATTTGTTGGTTATTACAATCGAGAGAATGCACGATTTCTGCTGGACAGACCGGGGCGAAGCCCATACGTTTACAACCGTCAGTCCCTGGGAATGCGCCTGGATACGGCGGAGCAGATCGGCATGTTTCGCCATGATGAACCGCTGCAGGGCAGGCAGATAAAAAATTTCACCCAATATGCCATGGCTTTGATCTCGGCATTTATGAATGTCCAGGAAAATCAACATCTGCACAGTGATGATTGGCAGCGAACTCTTTACATTAACACCCTGGATGTGAACACGACCGACTTTAATCTCTCTGATGCCAAGAAAGACGACCTGATACAGGAAGGTATCAAGGGCGCGGAAAATTATTTCCAATGGTTTGAAAATCCGGAGAAAAGTCCGGTAAACCGTATATAAAATAACCGCAGCCCAGGAATGATCCCCTGACAACGGGAAAGGATACTTTTTTATGGAGATTCTGCAGTATCTTTAAAAAGGCCCCATTCCCCACGAATTGAGATTCAAGGATTTGTCGTCATATCATCTATATTTCGATCTCCATGCCGTCATATCCGATGTCGATACGTACACCGTGTTCCCGCGCCAGCTCATTAACTTTCCGGTGGGTCCGCCTGTTATCCCGGTAAAACCACGATCCGTAATGCACCAGAACAATATGACCGCAGAACCGGGAAAAACGGCTGATCAATCTCGGCACACCGGCGTGGCCGTAAATTTTTTCCTTCCTATTGATAGACTTCAGAACCCAGAACCCGATCAAGCATCATGCCGACCGCCATGCACTCCAGACCAAATGGCAGGTAGCCTCCATACCCGAGAACCGGCATGGCAAAGATGTGGAAGCGGTCGACATAGGGAACGGAATACTGCCAATGGGCCAGGCTGTAAAAGTTCCACATCTCCCAGAAAAAACCGCAGATTAAGGCGGCCAGGGCCGGCAGCCATACCATCCGCCAGTCACCCTTGGGAAGATCATGAAAGACCGTTTTCTCCCGGGTGATTGCCTGGACGCCGGTGATGATCAAAAACGGCGCCACCCACAGCATTGGAAAAAGAAAGTCGGGGTACATGGAAATTCCGGCAAGGGATGGAACGGCAAGGGCCAGGAGAAGCCAGCCCGACAGCACCGGCTTATGAATGGTCACCGGCCGCCAGTTCTGCAGCGGCCCGATCAGCTGCGGGAATGATGCCAGTAATTCCCGGGTACTTTGAACAGCCGGCAGCACGGTGGAAAAACAGAGGCTGGCATGGAAGACATATTCGCCGGTGGAAAAATATTCCACCCCCAGGTAATGCCAGTTCTGGACAAAACGATTCAGGTATTCAAAAAACCACCAGAAAAGACCGCTTACGGGAAACAGGGCGAGAAAATAACCGGGATGGCTTATAAGCAGGCAGCCGCCGGTGCGGATGTATGCCAGGCTGTTTACGGTTACGATGAAGCCCAGCCACAGGGGAAAAAAGGTATAGGCCTGAAACGGGGCAAACCATTGGAACCTGGTCCAGGCCAGGAACCAGGAGAATGCGGTCAGTATGATGCCCGCGTATCCCCACCAGGGAAAAGGGTGTTTATCGGGGGGGTCTGCCGGGCCCGGTCCGGAATAATGCATGAACCGGAGGATGAGCGGGACCAGGACGGAAGCCAGCAGCAGGCCCAGGAAAATAAAAACGGCCCAGGAGAAGGGGGCATGCCGGACATAGACGGTCTGCGGCGGGAATTCCAGATAGAGCGCCGGCGACCCACCCTGCAGCATGACTCCGGCCAGGGGCAGGACAACCAAAAGCAGCGGCAGAAGAAAAATACTGATCCGGATATGTCTCATCAGGTCCCTCTCTCACATCCCGGCAAGAATGCCGTCCGCCGCCCTGATGCCGCTGGCCCAGGCACCGGTGATCCCTCTGCTGGTGCCGGCCCCGTCTCCCACCAGGTAAATATTTTCCGCCGCCTTGAAATACTCGTCAAGAAAACGCGGTTTATTGGCATAGAGCTTTATCTCCGGATAATACATAATGGTGCCGGGATGGAGGATACCGGGCACGATGGTATCCAGCATTTTCATGGCGCTCCACATGGGTTTCAGGATCTTGGCCGGCATTGCCAGGCTGATGTCACCGGCTGTACAATCTGGCAGGGTCGGGGTAAAATCATATAAATCCCGGCAGAATGACTTGGCCTCCGACCGTTTGCCGAGGCGGAAATCGCCAACCCGCTGCATGATCGGCCTGTTCCCGCCCAGGAGCATGGCCTGGCAGCCGAGCATTTCGGCAAAATCCTGGCCGCTGGCCAGTGGCTCGGTCAGGGTCACTGTCTTGAGCAAAGCGAAATTGACCATTCCGTTCCGGGGGCGGGAATTGCTGTAGGCATGACCGTTGACGCTGAAGTATTCCCGTCCGGCCCTGGTTTCATAACGTTCCCTGACAACATAGGCTGCGCCACTGTTGGTGCAGAAGGTGCGCACCCGATGCGGAAAAATAAACTTGGGATCATAATAGTCCCTGACTATGGAAAAGCGTTCTTCGCGAGTCTCGACCCTGATGCCTATATCAACAACATTATCAATGAACAGGATGCTTGCTTTTGCCATTGCCTGCTGCAGAAAACGGAATCCTCCCCGACCCGGGGCCAGGACAAGACGCCGGTAGCCGATCTCCCGGCGGCTGGTAATAATCCGTCCGGCCGCGGGATCAATATCATTTACCGTCTCCTCCAGACTCACCTCGACATGGCGCCCGGCAAGCTCATCCATGAGCCGTTTGATCAGCCGGAGCCCGCCGTCGGTTCCCAGATGGGACTGGCGGATATCCAGCAGGCTCACCCCCAGCCGTTCAGCCCGCTGCTGGTAGGTTTCCAGATCGATCCTCGGCATGAACTCGGGTTTGAGATAATCAATGACCATCGGCAGGTAATGCTTCGCCTGTCTGTCGGTCCAACAATCCACCGGGAATCCCACCGGATAGGTAAAATTCATCTTGCAGTCGTGCCGGAGACCGCCGGTACAGAGTTTTTCCTTGTCAATTACCAATAGCTGCAGTTCAGGTTTCTTGTCGCTCAGGCGAAACGCGGCACCCAGTCCGGCCGGCCCGGTGCCGATAATGATGCAGTCATATGTCTTCATGAGATGTCCATGTTGTTATATGTTCATTTGCAGGTTTGCCGGATGAATTCTCATATCATTCAAATCGTCATTATACACCGATCGACCTGAAAAAGGACTGTTTTGATTATCCCGTGTTCAGGGTTGAGATTCCGGCTTGCTGTTATGTGATATAACCCTGATATCCAGCCCGCATGGCGGCCCAGATACTCTATCCTCTGAGTTTATTGATTGAACTCATATCCCACAACTGATAATATCAAATCATTCATGATCATCAATTTAATCATTCTAGGAATTGTCATCGGTGCGAATAATCTGGCTGCCGCGCTTGCCCTTGGCGCCCTGGGTGCAGGAACACATCTCTGGCGCATCACCGCGGTTTTCGGATTTTTCGAATTCTTTATACCCTTCGTTGGCATCTGGCTTGGAAGTTCTATCGCCAGTATGATAAGGGGTTATGTCTCGTGGCTGGCCCCGGCTTTGATTATTGCTCTCGGGGTCTGGACCCTGTTTTCCGGAGTCACGGGGGACGGTAAATCGGAAAAACTTGCCGGATATGTTGCAAGCTGGGAGGGACTAATCCTGCTCGGGGCGGGACTTAGTGCCGATAATCTCGTGGTTGGATTCAGCCTTGGTCTTGTGAATACCAGAGCTCTGCCGGTAGCAGCCGCAATTATGGTTTTCTCAGTGGCATTCACGATTATCGGGATTAAGACTGGAGATATTTTCAAAAGACGCTGGGAAAAACCCGCTGAAATAGCAGCGGGGTTTTTACTGATATTACTGGGACTCGCAACAGCAACAGGATGGCTGTGACTTTACGGCTTGAAGGGTCAGGCCTGGCATTCTTCTCCCTTATTATTACCATTTCAAGGCGCTGACAAGAACATCATATTATCCGCACTACAAAAAAAGCAGGACCATTTCTGATCCTGCCTGCTTTTGTATTTAATCATTTACCGTGCTCCTTACAGCCTCGCCGTCCTGTCAACGCAAAGCATGCGGCACAGCCCTTAACTTCTCCTGCTGCGGTTTTCAGGCACAACAGCTATCCCCCTTCTTGAAATTATTTGCAAGGGATTTTCTGACTTCAGGCGTATCTTCCATGCCATGGACCTTTACGCCGTGATCCATAACAACATCAATCAGTTCTTCCTTGGTGTCGGCGGAAAAGGCCATGGTGCATTTCACATCGCTCGGGTGGTCTCTGCAATCAAGACAATAGCGTTCCATAATATCACCTCCCTGTTCACATTTAAAACAATACACTTTCCTTCTCCTAAAAATATAAGATCCGCAGGTCGTCTAATCAATGGGTACAAATACTACATTGTGGCATTTTTTTCGCATGAATCCCGGGTTTGAGGCTACAGCAGCTTCCCGTTTACCTCAGGATAAAACCCTTGATGCAATTTGCTGTGAAGCATGGCCAAAAGGCTTCAGATCCCGGCAAACCGTCCCACACGAAACAATAATGAATATATGTGTATAATTCATCGATTATCAGGTACCATACTCCATGATTTTTAAGAAATCAGGTCATCCTTACAAGGGGAGTTTCCCATGGCTGGTTCTTCAAAAAAAATCATTTATGCCGCTCTGATCGGCAATACCCTGGTGGCAATAACTAAATTTGTCGCTGCAGCCATGACCGGCAGTTCAGCAATGCTTTCGGAAGGGATTCACTCGGTTGTCGATACCGGCAATCAATTACTCCTGCTTCTGGGGCTGCACCGGGCCAGGAAACCGGCGGACGAACATTTTCCCTTCGGCTACGGCAAGGAAATCTACTTCTGGAGCTTTGTCGTGGCCCTGCTGATCTTTGCCGTCGGGGCCGGCGTCTCTCTGTACGAAGGAATTCTCCATCTCCTTCATCCTGTGCCCTTCGAGGATCCTCACATCAACTATATCGTGCTCGGTCTCTCAACCCTGTTTGAAGGAGGGGCTTTATACCTGGGTCTCACTGAATTTTCCCGCTCAAAAGGGAAGTGGGGCTATCTGGAGGCGGTGCATAAAGGGAAAGACCCCTCTACCTTTGTTGTCGTCTTCGAAGATTCGGCAGCCATCCTTGGCCTGCTGGTCGCTTTTCTCGGCGTCTTTCTCTCGCAGGTCACCGGGAACCATATTTTCGACGGACTGGCTTCAATTGTCATCGGTCTGATCCTCGGCGGAACCGCAATCTGGCTGGCCTATGAAACCAAGGGACTGCTGATCGGCGAAAGCGCCAATGTCAATGTGGTTGCCGACATTCGTAAAATCGTCGCCGGTTATGCTAAGGTTAAAAATGTCAATGAAATACTGACGATGCACATGGGACCTGAATATATCCTGGTCAATCTCAGTGTCGATTTTGATGACAGTACGACTGCGAGTGAAATGGAAAAAAATATCGCTGGTATCGATGCGCAGATCAAGGAAAATTTCCCGAATGTCAAACGGATATTCATCGAAGCCGAGGCCCGAAGGGTGCAATGAAATGCAGGGGATTCATTTTTCAGGCTTACTGTATTAAAGTAATTAAATGAGCCGGGCATTTCCCATTATCTTTTCAGCTTCAGGCTCGGCGTCTGGGAAACAGAATGAAAAAGACAGCGTACAGAGAACAGGCCCTGAAGATCCTGCCATGGGTCTGCGCAAAATGCGGCCGTGATTTTTCCGGTAAAAAACTGCGTGAACTGACGGTTCACCACAAGGACCATAATTACAACAACAATCCGCCCGACGGCAGCAACTGGGAACTTTTGTGCATCTACTGCCATGACAACGAGCACTCCCGCAGTCTGGATGCCGAATGGCTGCCGGCCCATAATCAGGACCGTGAAAAAACACCGACCATTACCCATACCCCATTTGCAGAACTGAAAAAACTGCTGCACAAAAACAGCCATGATAACGGCAGCAAGGACACGGAATGATTGATATGCCGGGGAGATGGTCCGGGATTCGGGTCCGGCCGGGCTCTGTTATGAAAAAATGCAGACAATATCCGTCATGAACCGCACCTCGATAAAAAATGTAACTCTCCTGTTGATCTTTCTGCTGCATGGCTTAAACCTGGCAGGCTGTTCCTCTGACAGGGACTGGCGCACCGCCAGCCGCGAATCTGCCGGGGTTGCCCCGGACCCTGCCGTCACTAAGGAGGCCGTGCTGCAGGTATATGGCGCCAGGGCCTGGAGCTGGCGCGGCTGGTTTGCCATCCACACCTGGATTGCGGCCAAGCACACCGGTGAAAACTCCTACAGGGTCTATGACATGGTCGGTTGGCGTCTTCGCCACAACCGGCCTGTCTTAAAAATCCGTGACGATATCCCCGACCGCTACTGGTATGGAGAAAAACCCAGGATCATCAAAGAATACAGGGGCGAGGGCGTTGATACACTGATTAATTCCGTGGACAGGGCCGCCAGGACCTACCCCTGGAAAACGACCTATAAGGCATTTCCCGGTCCCAACAGCAATACCTTCACCGCCTGGATAGCCAAACAGGTGCCTGAACTGCAATTGGACCTGCCCTTTGCCGCTATCGGCAGCGGCTACGTGAATTAAATAAAATTCCTGCACCTGATCCATTTTTTTTGCTCAGGATATGGACATGGATAAATTTTCAGGTACATCATCATTAAAACATGTCTTGCTTCCTCTGCTCTGTCTTGTGCTCTTTGCCGGTATTACGGGTATTTTGCCGGGACGTGGGAAATAGCCTGATTTTTATATCTTCCCTCAACCGCGGAGAACACGATCATGCTGCTGCAGCACATTTGCCTGCAGCTTTTGAAAGACCGCGTCTCCTGTCACCGGAACCGATGCCTTTCCGGCTGCAGCAGCAAGCAGAAACTCCATCTGCCGGATGTCGGTGCGGGAGAACGTCCGGTCGATCCAGGCCAGGGTATTGTCCCCAGGGCGGTAAAGAACAAGTGGTCCGAAAACCATTTCATCACCCGGTCCTGAGGCTGCAATTCCATAACTTACCGTTTGCTCCATTCCGAAATATCTGGGCGGTTTCCGGTATCCCAGCAATTCGACAAACATGCGCAGTGTTTTTTCAACACCCTCGGCGTTGCTGCCGGCCAACCACGCCATGCCATCCCGGGCCAGGCCTTCGATATCACTGTCCGTGTAATGCAGATCAAGCATGGAAACAGCATCCTGCAGAATCGTTTCAACCGACTCCTTTCCCGTGCACACCTTGATATCGGTATCGTCCAGAATATGACGGATGGTGCTGATTTTCCACATTTCAAGGGTCCTGGGACTTTTGCGGATGACCACATCGTCGACCGTGGATCGGTAAATCGGCAGTTCGTTGTCCAGGACCAGGATCATTTTCAGCTCGTCCTCAAGCGGTTTGACATACAGATCCAGGTCGCGTTCATGTCGGTATTGATAAGGGCTCTGCTCCAGCAGACTCCGCATGGCCTCCTTGTCAACATGATGTGGAGCCGGGCCGGTTCCAATGGATGCGATAACCCTGGAAGCGAGTTTATCAAGTTCGATCTTGCGCTGCAGGTTTTCCTGAAATGACATTTTCCCCTCCGTTTTTCCGTAAGGTTGATGATCGCCGGTCAAGGCCGATATGTGATCTTAGCTCTATGCGATGACATTGTAGTAAATACGGGCACAGAATACTAACTTTATTACCCCCTAATCATTAAATTCTCCTTACCTCCCTGTTTTTTTGTTTTTCCAATTATCGAATTGACAGTTTCCGCTGATTTGCTTAAAAAGCTTTCCTGGGATAGGATAGGCTGGAAAGCCCGAAACGCTACTGGAACAAGGAGGGAGACATGAAAAAAATATGCCTCATGCTGCTGGCCGTCTTTTTGCTGTTCGGTGTTTCACCGGCTGCCGGCCGGCCAGGCAGGGCCGATATTACACCATCCGAGCGTCAGTTTGAGCAGTGGACGGAAAAACTGTCTGAATTTGTCAGGGATGTGCGCTTCAATGAAGAGGATATGCAGAGCTTTATCCGCCTGTACCCGGAATTCAGCGCCATCGGCGGGGATCAGCATGACAGCGGGGAGGAGGAATACGTTGATTTCAACGCTGTTCTGCAGGACCCTGAATACCGCTCCTGGGCAGGGTCAAAAGGCCTTGACAGTGATATGTGGCTTAAAAAGACGATGCGGATTATCGCCATAATGATGCGGACGGAAATGGCAGCAGACAATTCCGCCGTACGTTTCGACATGCAGGCGCAGCTGGAAGAACTGGAAAAGATGAAGGACCATATGGGCGAAGAGGTATACCGGCAGATGAAACAGGCAATGACCGAAGGATCGGTGGCAATGCAGAATATGGAAGATTCTTCCCGGAATCTGCCGGTCCCTACCGGTACTGAAAAAGCATTGCTGGCAAAATATAACGACCAGATCATGAACCTGGAGTAAAAACGCAAAAAAACAACACTGTGTGACCGCCATGGATTTCAGAATCGAAAAGGATACAATGGGTGAAGTCAGGGTGCCGGCCGGAAAATACTGGGGAGCCCAGACCGAACGTTCGCGAAACAATTTTAAAATCGGCGCAGCGGCCAGCATGCCGATAGAGATCATTTACGGCTTTGCCCATCTGAAAAAGGCGGCCGCCCATGCCAACTGTGACCTCGGGGTGCTGCCCCGGGAAAAACGCGATCTCATTACCCGGGTCTGCGATGAAATTCTTGCGGGCAAACTCGATGATCAATTCCCGCTCGTTATCTGGCAGACCGGTTCGGGCACCCAGTCAAATATGAACCTCAACGAGGTGATTGCCAATCGGGCCCATGTCCTGGACGACGGCCGGCTGGGAGAGGGGGAAAGGAAAATACATCCAAACGATGACGTGAATAAATCCCAGTCTTCCAACGATACCTTTCCCACCGGCATGCACATCGCCGGTTATACGATGGTGGTGGAGACGACCATTCCCGGGGTGGAAAAACTGTGCGCCAGCCTCGAAGCCAAATCCGCTGAGTTCATGGATATAGTAAAAATCGGTCGCACCCACCTGATGGATGCCACCCCCCTGACCCTGGGCCAGGAATTCAGCGGTTATGCTTCACAACTACGGCATGGTCTGCAGGCCTTGCGGAACACCCTTGACCACCTCTCGGAACTGGCGCTGGGAGGAACCGCGGTCGGCACGGGCATCAACACCCCGGCCGGCTATGCCGAACTGGTTGCTGAAAAGATTGCCCGTTTCACCGGTCATCCCTTCAAGACGGCGGAAAACAAATTCGAGGCCCTGGCCGCCCATGATGCCTTTGTGGAAACACACGGCGCCCTGAAGCAGCTGGCGGTCAGCCTGATGAAGATCGCCAATGACATACGTCTGCTGGCTAGTGGGCCCCGCTGCGGCATCGGTGAATTGCTGCTGCCGGAAAACGAACCTGGTTCAAGCATCATGCCGGGCAAGGTGAATCCAACCCAGACCGAAGCCCTGACCATGGTGTGCGCCCAGGTCATGGGCAACGATGTGGCCGTGACCATGGGAGGGGCAACAGGTCATTTTGAATTAAACGTGTTCAAACCGCTGCTGGCATACAATCTGCTGCAAAGCGCCAGGCTTCTCGGCGATGCCTGCGTATCATTCAACGACAACTGTGTTGCCGGCATTAAACCGAACCGGGTTCGCATCAAGCAGAACCTGGACAATTCACTTATGCTGGTGACGGCGCTGAACACCAGGATCGGGTATGAAGCAGCGGCAAAAATCGCTAAAACCGCCCATAAAAACGGCACCACCCTGAAGGAAGAAGCCGTCAATTTAGGATACCTTACCCCGGAAGAATTCGACGCATGGGTGGATCCAGCCAAAATGACCGGCAGCCTGCCCGATAAAGGGTCTGGTTTTAAAAGCTAAGGGCTGCATACTGCAGGATCCGACTCGTTTTACATGATCAGGGCTTTTTCCAGCCCTGTCCACACAAGACGGCAGCGCCCTGCCGGCCAGAAGGTCTCTTCACCAGGCAGAAATACATACCTGTCCATCCCGATTTTTCCGGGCCCGTTTTTTTTTGCACAAAGCAACTTCTCCGGAAATTAAGCTGTTGAAATATGCCGGCCCGTATATACTGTCCACCACCATGAACCGCCAGATCCTGATCATACTTCTTCTTTCGGTATTCATTGCCCTGCTCGGCATCGGCATCATCGTGCCGATCATGCCCGATTTCGCCACTCGCCTGGGGGCAAGCGGCACATCCCTGGGACTGATGATCGCCGTTTTTTCGCTGACCCGCGGCTTTTTCCAGCCAATTGTCGGATCCTATTCCGACCGCTGGGGACGTAAGGGATTTTTAATCGCCGGGCTATTCATCTATGGTCTGGTCGGGCTGATCATGCCCGAGGCCGAATCGGTGTCCAATCTCATTGTCATCCGCGCCTTTCACGGCTTCGGCTCGGCCATGATCATGCCGGTGGCCATGGCCTACGTCAGTGAACTGGCGCCCCCCGGGGAAGAAGGACGATACATGGGACTGCTCAATATCGCCATCTTCAGCGGCATCGGCGGCGGACCCATGCTGGGGGGATTTTTTGCCGATCTCTGGGGCATGTCCTCCGCCTTCTATGCCATGTCGGTCCTGAGTTTCCTGGCCATGGGGCTGCTGCTCATAAAACTGCCGAACATGATTGATAAAAAAATCACCCCCGAAACAGGACTTGGCATCTACCGGGCCATGGGTCGGGTATTCGCCAACCGGAGGACCAACGGCATCCTGCTGGCCCGTATGGCCACCATGTTCATTATGGTGCCGACCATGGCATTCCTGCCCCTGCTCATGCACCAGAAGTTCGGTTCCACCGGCATGATGATCGGCCTGATCATCTCCGTGCGCACCCTGATCAATGCGGTTCTGCAGGTGCCCTGCGGCCGGCTGGCCGACCGGCATGACAAGCTTGCACTTCTCACCATCGGCTGCCTGATTATCAGTCTTATAATGGTTCTTGTGCCTCTGGCGGCAGATTTTACGCAGCTGCTCCTGCTCTTTGCCGTGCTGGGAGCGGGCGAAGCCCTGATCTGGCCGGCACTGGGGGCGTTGGCCACCGAGGAAGGCCGGGTTTACGGACACGGCACCATGATGGGCGTATTCAACCTGGCGATGAGCAGCGGTATATTCTTCGGTTCACTCGAAGCCGGCTGGGTCATGGATTACTGGGGACTGCGCTGGTCATTTGTCACCATCGGCATAATCGTGTTGTTTCTGAGCCTTTACGCCATCGGGCTGATCCGCTCGGGCAGTACTGCCGCCAACATTGTAGAAGAATAAAACCAGATTCTCTTTGCATGCCCTTGAGGGAGGATGGATGCAAAAATATCCGGGAATCAATCCCACCGATTCCCTCAGATCAATGTTCAATTATTTCCCAGGAGCGGGCCAGCGCCTGCCTGCGTAAAGCCTTATCCGGATGAACTGCTACGGGGTGGGCAACAGCCTCGAGCAGTTCAATATCATAAACATCGTTGCCATAGGCAGTGGCCCCTGCCAGGTCATAACCAAGCTGCCGCCCGGCTTCACGGCTTATCCTGATTTTCTCCCGGGAAAAAGGATGGACCAGGGGCGGATCATGGGTAAAGATGCTGTTTTGTATCGAACATTGAGTCGCGCGCATATGCTGGATGCCGAAGGCGCTGCACACCGGACGGGCAATCATTTCCAGGGAACCGGTGAGGAGCAGGGTGACATCCCCCTGGACCAGATGATTGCTGATTCGCTGCCTCAGTTCGCCGCAGCAGCGGTCGATAAGCCTTGATCCGACAAATTCTTCTGCCGCCTTCTCCACCGCTGCAACCGGGAGTCCTGCAAGGTAGGCCTTATTTTTTTTTGCCGTCAATCGGCCGTATACCCCGGACCAGCGCAGAAAAAAATAAATAAATGCGCTGAATTGGCGCGGGCCGATGAGCCTCTGTTCCAGGAGAAACCGGAAGAACAGCTTTTCCGAGCTGGCATGACCCTCAAGCAGGGTGCCGTCAAGATCGATAATAACAAGTGACAACGGTCAGCCCTTGTGGTCAGGATTGCTGGATCTGCAATTCAGCTTTAATAAAATAGATAAATTCGATCAACACCGGCAGGCCCCGCAGTAAGCAGACAAAGACGGTGGAATAAACGAGTGCGTTCTGAATCAGCATAATAATGATATACCAGTGCTGGTAATAATCCTGAACCAGCAAGGGCCAGGGCTGGATGAAAAATATGTAACCGAAGGTCACAGCCTTCAAGGCCCCGTAAAAGATGCGCATGAAACGGCCGGAAACCAGGAATCTGCCGACCGGCGACTGCATCATGCCGAAAGGTGTCTGCCCCTGCATGGCGGCGACATGAGAGCGGATCGAGTCAACAAACAGGCTGCGGATGATGAAGATCAGCGGCACCCAGAAAGGGACGAGGTCAAGATCCATCAAAACGAGCCACAGGACATTTTCGACGATCCTGTCGGCAGCGATGTCAAATATGGAGCCGAACAGGGACTCCTCATGCCTTTTCCTGGCAACATACCCGTCAACGCCGTCCAGTACGAAAATAATAATGAGCAGAGGCAGATTTATGAAGAGCAGATAGCCGCTGGAGTAGGCATTGATTACAAGAACAAAAAGGAGAAACAATCTTGCCAGGGTAACCAGATTAGCCATAATCACCTACCCAGCGCTCAGGAAACGCGATTTGTTAAATAAAAACCAGCGATTGTGCATAATTAGCCGGTCCATATCACTGTTTTTGATTAAATCAGGTGTAGGGATAAAGTCAAGTGAATGTTATCATTTAAAGCAAAAAACCGGGAACATAATACCCATTTCTTATAGCGGCGCCGATGCTGCACCTGGGGTGCGAATAGATCTTCGTCCTGAAATTTCCTGCCGCAGCAGAACAGGCGGCAGGGCCCTTTCCGGCTCTGCCGCCACAAACATTTAAGGGTTAATCACCAGGTCGGTCATTCTCTCTTATTCCTGAGGATTACGCAGGTGGCGCCTATCATCAGGGTCAACATGCCGAATAAGGCCGTCAATGCCAGCATAATGCCATAATTGACCGCCAGCCAGCTGAAGCCGACCAGGGGGGCGAGTCCCGCCCGGACCATTGCCCGTATGGCATCATGTTCTGCAATATAGTCGGCAACCGGCGGCGAATACCTGTAATATGCCTCGACAAATGCGGTTCCCGCTTTATTGGTCAGGAGGTATGCATTCCTGAACTGCCTGAGAGTTTTAACATGCCCCTCCCAATAGGATCCGTAGGCCGCCGTGGCGATAAAGCACCCGCCGCCCCCTCCGGCACGCGTTTCCATAACGGCGAACTCCGAAAAGGATGTGACCTCGCCGCAGACGGCATTGGTGTCCGGATCAACACTCGTGGTAATATCCTGCCATATTCCATCCGCATCCTTGTGGAACAACTTTACATTTTCTTCCGCCCGCTGCACATCAGCTTCACCATAGGTGAAGCACAGGGCAACAGGTCCGCTGATTGATCCGGTAAAGTCAATATCATAGTCAGGGCCCAGGATTTTGTATCCTGCAGGCGCGGTGGGATTGACTATCTCGTTAACGGTGACCACACCCCCTGCCGTAATCTGGGTAAAGGTAAGATCAATACCCGCCAGCGGTGTAACCTGGACATCATTGCCGGGAGGAATAAAGTTGCCGAGCTGTTCGCAGCCCGGATCATCCGCATCGGTCAAACCGTCGCAGTCATTGTCAACATTGTCGGTGCAGGTGGGACTGTCCGCCGGTCCCTCGGTCCCTGCTGCCTGGTCCTGCACGCAGAAAGGATCAACTCCGGTGCCGTCGCAGGTCAGAGTACCGGCACTGCATACTCCAAGATTGCCGGTGTCACAGGCACCGAAGGTGGTGCCGGAACACTGAGGATCAAGACAATCGATGAGATTGTCACCGTTATCGTCGATGTTGTTGTCGCAGATCTCCGATCCCGCGATGCAATCAGGATCGCTCGTATCGGTCAAACCGTCACAGTCGTTGTCAACACCATCGGAGCAGGTGGCGTTGCCGGCGGGCCCTTCGGTCGCTGCCGCCTGGTCCTGCACGCAGACAGCAGTGACAGCGCTGCCGTCGCAGGTCAGGGTCCCGGCGCTGCACACCCCCGGATTGCCGGTATCGCATGTACCGAAGGTGATGCCGTTGCACTGCGGATCAAGGCAGTCCGTGAATCCGTTAAGATCGTTGTCAATGCCATCGTTGCAGTTTGTTTCACCGCCGGCTGCGACCGTAAAGCTGAAGGCCACGAGTTCATTGCCGTGGCCCGAATTGGTTGCGTCGGCAACAAACAATCCCGTAGCCGCGCCGCCGGCATCGAACCCGTTGCCATACCATCCGGCATACCAGGTGTAATCACCCGGGGTAGTTGGTGCGGTGGCGGTGAGGGGCACCGGTCCCGCGAAGGTCACAGTATTTCCCGAGGTGTAAAGACTTTCGCTGGCCAGTACATTGGCCTGGGTGCAGGTGCCGGCAACGCTGCAGTTCTGGTCCCACATCTGGACCCGAACCCAGCCGGCCCGGTAGCCGCCGGTGATGTCAACACTGATGGTGGCCCCGGGGCTGTAGCTCGTACTGTCCGGGGTTGCACTGACGTTCATTGTGTTCTTGCCGCTGTCGGGATGGGTACCATGGGCATGGCACCCGGCACAGGTATTGTCAGGATAAGGCGCCACGGTTGATGTTGGACCGTGACAACTGCTGCAGTTGTTATCAAACAGGGTGGGCGTCGCGCCGGCGCCCGGCGCCCAGACGGCAAAGCCCAGCCACGTGGAAATTGCAAGCATTACCAGTGGCAAATAAAATCGTCGGTGATTTTTTGGTTCCATATGCTTCTCCTTTTGAGCAAAGTTGATATTTTACCAAAAACAACTTCATAACCTGCCCGGTTACTGCTCTTGATAATAGACGAAAAACATGGTTCAGCAGGGTGACGAAACCCATCACATCCCCATGGAACAGCATCAAATCCACCGGCTGTTTTGGTTGGAGCAACGGCAGCTTGTGGGTAAAAGAGCCCGCATGATTTACAATAGTAAATGCTATCCATTCAAAATATATGCCAGAGATATGTCCCGATAACAGGAAGGATGCAGCAATTCGGGGTAACTGATAAAAATAAAAAAACAAATACCGGCAAAAATAAACCTGAGGATTGTGGAATTTGGTCCGAATTTTACGGCTGGATAAAAAATAAAACCACGCAACAAAAATCGTACTGCCCTGTAGGACACGTTCTCTAGCCCCTGCGAAGGAAGAGCAAAGCGTATTTCACCTGAAATCAGGGGCTTTGCTGCTCAGGGAATACCCGGTTGCCGCCAGTTTCTTCATCGGCGCGGCCGGCGGCGTCTCGGCATCGAATGCCATCATAACACTCAATGCGATCATACTCAGGATGGAAAAGACAAAAAGTCTTCTGGCCCAGAGCCTGTCCCCGGATTTCCCGCCGCCGAACCAGGCTAAGAACAGCCAGGTAAGACCGAACCCGGCCACCGCCACCAGGTAGAGGTAGCCGGTGTAGCCGGCTAAAGTCAGCATCAGCCCAGCAGTCGTAAAGGCCGTGATATACCAGATGATCTGCTTGCGGGTTGCGGCAATTCCCCGGATAACCGGCAGAACAGGGATGGCCGCGGCCCGGTAGTCATCGAATCGGGAAACAGCGATGGCATAGGAATGGGGTATCTGCCACAGGCAGAATATTGCCAACAACAGCAGCGCCCCCAGGTCAAAGCGATTGCCGGCGGCGCAATAGCCCGCCAGGGCCGGAGTGGCCCCGGCCAGGCTGCCGATTAGGGTGGCGTGCAACGAATAACGTTTCAGATACAGGCTGTACAGTCCCACATATATTGCAAACCCGGTCAACACGATGGCAAGGCACAGCCGGGGCGCATTCGTCCAGAGGAGAAAAAGTCCCGCCAGTCCCAGCAGCCCCCCATAGCAGACCGCGACCCTCGATGACATGAGCCCGCGGACCAGCACCCGGTCGCGCGTCCTTGCCATTTTACGGTCCAGATCCCGATCCAGCCAGTTGTTGAAAACGCAGCCGGAAGCAACAACCAGGGATATGCCCGTGACAACAGGCAGGAGGACAGCGATATCGGCGTGACCTCCGGCGGCAAGAAGAAAGCCCCCGGTTGCTGCAATCATGTTGCCGCAGACAATGCCCGGCTTGGTGACCTGCACATACTTTTTAATCGTTGCCAGCATGTTCATACCAAACGGTGGTTCAGGTGGTACATGATCCAGAGCGTACCGCCGATAAAAAGGACCATGATCAGCAGGGTCAGGAGCAGGGCCAGAATGTTCCAGCGTGCCGACGACGAGGTATTCAGATGCAGGAAGTAATGCAGGTGCACCAGAATCTGGGCGATGCCAGCGCCGATGATGCCGGTCAATACCAACCCCTGCGGCTGCAATGCACCGACCACCATGCCGAAGGCGGCGGTCGTCAGAATTATCGACACAATAAAGCCGGTGACATACGACCGCAGGCTGCCGAAGCTTGCTCCAATACCGTCAATTCCAGTCTGCTTCATTTACATGCTCCCCATGAGATAGACGATGGTAAATACCCCGACCCAGACGATATCCAGAAAGTGCCAGAACATACTCAAGCGCATAAGCCGGGACCGGACCTGTGTCGTCAATCCCTTGAAAAAAACCTGGCTTGCCATGACCGCCATCCACAGCAGGCCGATGAGCACATGGGCCCCATGGGTTCCCACCAGGGTGAAAAAGGCGGAGAGAAAACCGCTGCGATCCGGACCGTTGCCATCGAGAACCATCCGGTGGAACTCATTGTACTCCATGCCGATGAAGCCAAACCCCAGCAGAAAGGTGACGCCAAGCCATCCCAGAACCCGGTTTATCCTTCCCCGGTGCACGTCCAGCATTGCCAGACCGCAGGTAGCGCTGCTGGTCAGCAGGAACATGGTTTCGCCGAAGGTATAGGAAAGGTCAAAGAGGTCTCCTGCCGCGGGACCGCCTGCGTGGTTACGGGCCAGGACTCCATAGGTCGCAAATAGGGCGCCGAAGAGCACCAGGTCGGTCATGAGGTATATCCAGAAGCCGAACACCCGGTTCGCAACCGCATCGGTGTGTTCCGGTCCCTCACCGGTAGCGGCATCTATCACGGCTGTATCTGTTGCCATAGGGCAACCCTCCGATCAGATTTCTACAGCAGCCGCCGCCAAGCGATAGCGCTGCTGCTCGATTTTTTTTATTTCATCACCGCTCATGGTATATTCCGTCTCGTCCTCGGCGGCGCGGGAAATAAGCATGAACAGAATCCCTAGTCCGCCGATGACCGCCAGCCACCAGATATACCAGACCATGGCAAACCCGAACAAAAAGGACAGCATGCCGATGATCACCCCTTTGCCCGTATTTTTCGGCAACCGGATATCATGGTATTGGTCCGGCGGCTGATGGGCGATGCCATTTTCCTTCATGTCGGCGAATGCGTCAATCTCATGCACCACGGGTATTGCAGCAAAGTTGTATGGAGCGGGCGGCGATGTCGTGGACCACTCCAGTGTCCGGCCGTTCCATGGATCGCCGGTCAAATCCCGGGATGCATGGCGGTTCCTGATGCTCACGGCCAACTGGATAATCTGGCAGATGATGCCGGCAAGGATCACTCCGGTGCCAATTGCAGCGACAATCAAATAGGGCTGCCAGGCAGGGTTCGCGTAATGTTCCATCCGGCGGGGCATGCCCATGAATCCCAGGACATAGAGCGGCATAAAGGCCAGGTAGAAACCGATGAGCCAGCACCAGAAGGCGCGCCGCCCCCACTTTTCATCCAGGGTAAATCCCATGGCCTTCGGGAACCAGTAGGCATAGCCGGCGAATAAACCGAAAAGTGAGCCGGTGATCAGCACGTTGTGGAAGTGAGCGACCAGGAAAAGACTGCCATGAACCACATAGTCGGCGGTAGGCACGGACATCAGAACCCCGGTCATACCGCCGATGACAAAGGAGGTGAAAAATCCCAGGGTCCAGTACATCGGGGTCGTGAACCTGATGCGGCCGCGGTACATGGTGAAAAGCCAGTTGTAGATCTTCACGCCGGTGGGGATGGCAATCATCATGGTCGCAATGCTGAAAAAGATATTAACGTCGGGACCGGCTCCCATGGTAAAAAAATGATGCAACCAGACGGCAAAGGACAGGACCATGATTGCCCCGGTGGCATAGACCAGGGACCGATAGCCGAAAAGCCTCTTGGAAGAAAAGGTAGCCACGACCTCGGAGAAAACCCCGAAGGCAGGCAAAATAAGGATATAGACCTCGGGATGACCCCAGATCCAGAAAAGGTTGATATACATCATTGGATTGCCGCCGTAGCCGGCGGTGAAAAAATGCATGCCGAAATATCGGTCCAGCGTTATCAAGGCAAGGGCGACGGTCAGCACCGGAAATGCTAAGATCATCAGCACATTGGTGAACAGTGTGGTCCATACGAACAGGGGCATTCTCATGAGCGTCATGCCGGGGGCCCTCATGCGCAGAATGGTAACCAGAAAGTTGATGCCGGTCATCAGCGATGCGGCCCCGGCGATCTGGAAGGCCCAAACCCAGTAGTCAACGCCTGTTCCCGGACTGAATTCCTTTTCCGCCAGGGGTACGTATCCCGACCATCCGGCCTTGGAAAACTCCCCCAGCCCCAGCGATGTCATGACCAGCAGGGAAGCGGCCACGGTGAGCCAGAGGCTGACGCTGTTGAGAAAGGGAAAGGCCAGGTCACGGGCCCCGATCTGCTGCGGGACGACTATATTCATCAGGCCGACCAGAAACGGCATGGCCATGAAAAGGATCATGATGGTTCCGTGGGCGCTGAATATCTGGTTGAAGTGCTCGGGGGGCAGATATCCCTGAGCGCCGCCTCCGGCCAGGGCCTGCTGCGACCGCATGAGGATGGCATCCGAAAAGCCGCGCAGAAGCATGACCAGTGCCAGGACAATATACATGACGCCGATCTTTTTATGGTCGAGGCTGGTCAGCCACTCGGTCCACAGGTAAGTCCACTTCCGGTGGTAGGTGATGAGCCCGATGATCACCAAGCCAAGCAGAAGCGCTCCACTCACGGCTCCCATGATAATCGGTTTGTCGAACGGTATGGCTGCAAGGCTTAACTTACCAAACATATCAACGTTCCTCCGAAACGCTTGCCTGTTTCTCCAGGTACTGCCGGTGCCCGTTTATGATGTAATCGAAAAGTCCGGATTCGACCCGGGAGTAGTACTGCACCGGGAGATCAACACTCGGCCTGGCGAGCGTTTCGAACCGGGCCCTGTCGAGTCGCTCCGGCGATTGCCTTGTTTTTTTTACCCAGTCCTTAAACTCCTCCGCCGGAACGGCGATTGCCTTGAAATGCATACCGGCATAGCCGCGGCCGCTAAACTGCTGGTTATGGCCTTCATAGATGCCCGGTTCATCGGCCAGGAGATACAGACGCGCCTCCCTGCCCGGCATGGCGTAAAGCTGGCTGCCCAGCTGAGGAATGAAAAATGAAGCCAATACCGTTTCCGAAGTTATCCTGAAGAGCAGCGGCTTGTTGACGGGAAAAACAATCTGGTTGACCGTGGCGATATGATAATCCGGATAGATAAACAGCCATTTCCAGTCCAGAGCTACGGCTTCGATGCTGACTGGCGCGACCTCCGGATTGATAGGCTTGTACGGGTCGAGATCGTGGGTGGTGGTCCAGGCCAGAATCCCGAGTCCGGCCACAATGGCAACAGGAACCAGCCAGACGACCAGATCGATCTTGGCCGAATAGCTCCATTTCGGGGTATAGGGTGCTTTGGTATTGGAGGCTTTGTATTTCCAGGCAAACCAGAAGGCCATGGCAATGGCGGGAATGACAACGATCAGCATGAGCACGAAGGCGGTGATGATGACGAACCTTTCACTATGAGCGACGGGTCCTTTCGGGATAAGCAGGACCATGTGGCTACAGCCGCCGAGCAGGACGGTGAGGCAAACGGCCGGCAGCCCGAAAGACATATAAAGACTTTTTCGCTTCATTCATGCACCCTTTCGTTCCGGAATCTTTTCACCGGATTTCCGGACATCCGCGGGCATTCACCGACAGCAGCCTACTGGGAGGCTGCGTTTGCCGAACATTGCCGCTCTCACTCGCCGGCATAGATTTTCATGACCGTATGGAGAAAATTGACCGCCTCTACCTTTGGCCGCTGGAAAGAATTCCGGCCGATGATGGAGCCGAAACCTCCGCCCCGGTGGATGGACCGAATATCTTCATAGAATGATTCCTTGCCGGTTTTGGAGCCCCCGGAAAAAATTACCAGCCGCTTGCCGTTAAAAGCACTCTGCACCACGTGCCTCACCCGGTCAGCCACCGTGCCCACAGCAATATTCTGCGCCTTATATACCTTTTTCGCCGCCTCCTGTTCTATACGCTCGGTGGGCAGTTTCACCTTGATGATGTGGGCCCCCAACTGTGCCGCAATATGCGCCGCATAGGCAACCACATCGATCGCCGTCTCACCCTCACTGGAAAGACCGGACCCCCTGGGATAGGACCAGATCACCACCGCCAGCCCGTACTCTTTTGCCTGCTCCGCGATGGCACGGATTTCCTGGTACATGGTCTTAAAGTGAGCTGATCCGGGATAAATGGTAAACCCCACGGCGACGCAGCCGAGCCGCAGGGCGTCCTGCACCGATCCGGTTACCGACGGCACGGGGTCGGATGAATCCGGTCCAAGTGCGTCATGGTTGTTGAGTTTCAGGATCAGGGGAATCTCGCCCGCATAATCGGAAGCGGCCGCCTCTATCGCTCCCAGTGGGGCCGCGTGGGCATTGCAACCTGCTTCCAGGGCGAGCTCAAAATGGTAGGCCGGATCGTAGCCGCGGTCATTTTCCGCAAAACTCCGGGCCGGTCCATGTTCGAATCCCTGATCCACGGGCAGAATGACCATCCGGCCGGTGCCGCTGAGCGTGCCATGGTTCAAAATTTTCGCCAGGTTGTTTCGTATGCCCGGGTTTTCACCGGCGTAATATGAAAGTATCGTATTCACGTTCTTGGTTAACATCCGATTTCTCCATGCATTTTTCACGATTTTGCAAACTTTTTGTGGATCTCCTCATACCTGCTGATTTCAGCCGGGCTCCCTATGGCAAAAGGAATCCGCTGATGGATGCTGCCGGGACGGATGTCCATAACCCGCCCGGACCCGGTGCTGGCGCCGCCGCCCGCCTGTTCGGCGATCAATGCCAGCGGGGCACATTCATAGAGCAGGCGCAACTTGCCGTTGGCCCGGTTTTTGTCCGGCGGATAAAAATAAATACCGCCGTAATGGAGAATCTGATGTAGATCAGCGACAAGCGCCCCCGAATAGCGCAGCGAGTAACGGGATTCCCCATCTTTAATGAGAGAATCGGAAAACGATTGCGCCGCAGCATGCCATTTCCCGTAGTTTCCATAGTTGGCACTGATGATTTTACCCTGTTCGGGCATGCGGATGGATTCGTGGTCCAGGACAAACTCCCCGATCTCCTCGTCCAGCACAAAGCTGTGAACCCCATCCCCGGCGCTGTAGACAAGCAGCACGGATGGCCCGTACAGAATATAGCCGGCGGCGATCTGGGCCGTTCCTTTCCGCAGAATCGATTCCTCAACAGTGCCCTTGAGGCTGCGTACGGAGAAAATTGAGCCGATGACGCAATCCACATCAAGGTTGGTTGAACCATCGATGGGATCCACCAGGACCACATACTTCTCCCGCTGTTCATCGGCAGAGAGGCATATGGGTTCTTCCCGTTCCTCGGAAACCAGGGCGCCGACAATATTTACATAGGAGAAGGCATCGACGAACGCTTCATTGCCGAGTTCATCCAGTTTCTTGACATCCTCTCCCTGGACATTGACATCCCCTGTATAGCCGAGCAGATTTTCCTGGGCCGCCCGTCGCACGTAGCTGGAAATGATCTTGGCCACAACTCCCAGCTGCACCATAACCCTGGTCAGTTCGCCGCTGGCATCGGGATGAATCTTCTGCTGACGCTGGATGACGAAATGATCGAGGGTGACGCGTTTTTTTTCCTTCTTTTCCTGTTTTTCCAACACCTGACCCGTGCCTCCATTGTAAAAATACGGCCCCGCTCACTGCGGCAAGGGCTGTACATGGACATCCTGCATTTTTTACAGATGCTGCAATTAAAATGCCAGGGGGAGGCAAACACATAATAAAAATTGTAAAATCATACACTTATAAAAAAACATTGGCTATTTATCATGCCGCCCTCGCAATTCATTCCGGACGTAGTTGACAATTGGCCGAGACATCTCCAGCGGATTCCGGTAAAATGGGACCAGTCACAACTAACCCCTGAAACCGGGAAAGGATAATGAACTGTATCTTGCCGGGCAGGAATATATCCTGCCGGACAGGACTTAAACCGATAGATTCGACGGTACAGGACAGTAGCGGGAAAAATTTCGGAAGATGCGCCGGCCCCCGCAGGCTTCGTCCGGGTGATATTTTCCCCCATTCCACCGAGGGTTGGGAACCATCCGGAAAATCTAAAAAACCCGATCCCGAACAACTGGCATAATTCTTGTAATAATTTATATACCCGCAAGACCCGGCCTGGACGGCTGCCAACCAGGAACCGTTGCCTGGCCCAGGATACAAATGGAAAATATCCGGCGTCTGAACCATTCACAGGATTTACCATGCATCTAAAAAATAAATCTGTTCCTGCCTCGGCCGTTAGCATCCCTGTTGCAGAGTCTGCCCCCTGCGAAACTGCAGAAATCTCCCGGTATAAAGATGGCGCGGATTGTCCGTCAATAGACTTTACCTCTCCAGAATTCAATGTGATGGACGATCTGGACGACAATACCGGCAACTACCGGAATTTCCAGAAGCTTGACAACATTGTGACCGCGGATATGCGCCATCAGGAAAAACGAAAGCATTTGAAATCCACCCAGGACAAAACCGGCAAGGCCCCGCTGCAGGATAATTTGACCGAACCTTCCGGCGGCAGAGAAGAGGAAAACCGGTATGACATCTCCCCGATAACGTTAACCTCCAGAGGAAGAACCCTGATTATCGACACGGATCCGGATCGGGCCCTGGGCTGCAGCAAACTTTTGATAGAGCACGGCCTGACGTGCACCATCTTCCTGGTAACAGACGATGCCGAAAATATCCCGGCGCCACGGACCGGTGAACTGCCGTACATGCGGGCCGCTTCTGTAACCGTCCGCGGGGGCTTCGGCGGATTTACGGCCATGATAGGCGGCAGCGGTTCCCAGAGAGAGGCGGACCCGATGGATGATAATAAAAAACTAGCCTTTGATCTGGTTCTTGATCTGCAGGCAACACCCTCCTTTGCCGGGCAGCAGCTGCCGCTCGGGTACTATACCCCGGGTGATGACAGGACGCCGCTCGATGAAGCGCTTGCGGAACTACCCGAAATGAAAGGGGTTTTTGCCAAACCTCGGTTCACCGTTTTTCTGCAGGAAAACTGTCTTTACGGCCGGTCCCGGACCCATGCCTGTCAGCAATGTATGCACGCCTGCCCGATGGGAGCTGTAAGGCTTGAGAGAGGGACAATTTACCTTGACCCCTATCTCTGCCAGGGATGCGGCAGTTGCGCCCTGGTCTGTCCTGCCGATGCAATTCACATGCTTAACCCGGCCCGGGAAGAACTGCTGACCGGGATCAGGGATCTCCTGGCGGAGCATGCGGCAGCGACGGATTCTCCTCCGGTTCTGGTTCTACACGGGGAAGGGATGCATTCCGAAGAACTGTTTGCCATCCAAGGCAGCCAGGACGGCACCCGTCTCCTCTTTTTCGCGGTGCAGGAAATCGGCCGTATCGGCTCGGAGACCATGCTGGCGGCTCTGGCATATGGCGCCGGCGCCGTTGTAGTGGCTTGCGGCCGGGGCCTCGCTCCGGAGATCGTGCAGGCACTGGAGCAGCAGAGACGGATTGGCGCTGCGGTTCTGCAGGGCCTGAAGATGCCCGAAGACAGAATCAGTCTTTTTGTCCTACCCTCCGGGGCAAATGATGCGGAAAAAACCGGGCCCCGTGTCCCATTCAGCGAGACACGGGCTGCTGTGTTGTCGGCATCGCCCGCTCCCCTTTCCCCGGACAATGACCGGCGAGCTCTGACCCGCCTGGCAGTGCAGCATCTTGCCGGATTATCCTCAGAATCCCCGGCATCTGTTTCTTTGCCGGATGACGCACCGTTCGGCACCGTTGTCCTGGAGGAGGCATGCACCCTGTGCATGGCCTGCGCCGGGGCCTGTCCGACCGGGGCCTTAACTGCGGGCGGCGACCTGCCGCGGCTTTACTTCGCTGAAAACCTCTGTCATCAATGCGGCCTGTGCCTGGAAGTATGTCCGGAAGCTGCGGTGCAGCTCCGGCCCCGGCTGCTCTGCACCGGTGATGACCACGGTCCGCCGATCGTCCTGCAGGAAACCGAACCCGTCAGCTGCATCGAGTGCGGCGCTCCTTTTGCCTCCCGGGCCATGATTGACCGCCTGCAGGATAAACTGGCCGGTCACTGGATGTACAGGAACGACCGGCAGCTGCGCCGACTGCGCATGTGCCGTACCTGCAGCACTCGTGATGCACTTCTGGCAAAGGACTTCAAATCATGAAAAAAGCATCCGCCGGTCTGAATCCGCCCGCATGGTTTACGCCCTATGCAGAAATCCGCACGGACAGCTATGTGCTGCTTGCCGCTCTCCTGAACGCATCACCGTCCCCGGAATTGCTCGAACTGCTGCGGAACCTCCATTGGAATAAAAATATTCCGCAGAAGTTGCAGGCGACATTAGCGGATCTCACCCGGGCCGGCAGCAGCTGCCCGGCACCGGTCATCAGCCATGAATTTAGTCGTCTCTTCGTAGGGTTGGGTCAAGGGGAACTCGTTCCGTACAGCTCATGGTACCAGGAAAAAATGATCCAGTCCCGACAGCTGGCCGCCATACGCTCCGATCTCAGGAAACTGGACATCGTGCGGCAATCAAGCACCGGCGAACCTGAAGATCATGCCGGGGCCCTCTGCGAGATCATGGCCCTAATAACCCAGGGGGAAAATGATATCACCTACCAGGAACAGGTGCATTTCTTCGACCGCCATATTTTTTCGTGGATGCAGGACTTTTTCCGGGACCTGCAGTCCGTGCAGAATGCTCTATTCTACCCGGCGGTCGGCAGGTTCGGCAGCTGTTTTCTGGAAGCGGAGCGTGAGTATCTCCAGGACAGTCCCAATTATCTCTATATTTTCAATCAGGGAGGAATACAAAATGACAGCACAGTTTTCTGACAACCGGCGATCTTTTCTGAAAATGGCGGTGCTTCTCGGCACCACTACCGTTGGCCTTGCCCTCGCGGGAAAAGGCAGGACGGAACAGGAACATCCGTTGACCCGGAAGGAAAAACTCGGTCCGGGTTACAGAGAGACCGAGCATATAAAAAAATACTATAAGTCAGCAAGGATCTGATGATGATGCCAAAACCGTCGCCTGCAGACTTCAGGCTAGCTGTCTTTTCAGCCAGGCCTGCTGTTCAAAGACGCAACATTCCACAAAATGTCCGCGTCCGGCATCGCACGGTTTTAGTCCGGCAATCACTCAATTCGATTGTCATGACCCCAGCGGCATCCACAAGGATAAACCATATGCAGATAAGGAGTGGCGCACATGAAAGAGTTCAATAAGAAATGGCTGCAGCGGATCTCAACGGAACCGGCACCCCAAAACGGTATGGACCGCAGGACCTTTTTGCACCGCAGCGGTGTCGTGCTGGGCAGCGGGACCTTAATGGGGCTTTTGCCGTTATCCCTGGTGCGGCGTGCATCAGCGGCGGAAAAAGAAAATATTCCGAAACCGGATGTACCGACAGAGTATCGTCGGTCGGTCTGCACGCACTGCGCGGTAGGATGCGGTGTTATCGCCGAAATCCAGAACGGGGTATGGACCGGACAGGAACCCGACTTTGAATCGCCGATTAACCTCGGCTCTCATTGCACAAAGGGGGCATCGGTGCGAAATCACGGCTTCGGCCTTCGCCGTCTGAAGTACCCGATGAAGCTGGAGAACGGTGCCTGGAAAAGACTTTCCTGGGAGCAGGCAATTGACGAAATCGGCGACCGCCTGCTGAAGATCCGCAAGGAATCGGGGCCTGATGCGGTTTTCTGGTGCGGCTCCTCAAAGGCAAGCAATGAAGGTTCCTATCTGCAGCGGAAATTCGCCGCCTTCTGGGGCAGCAACAATATCGACCACCAGGCGCGCATCTGCCACTCCACTACGGTGGCCGGGGTTGCCAGCACCTGGGGCTACGGCGCCATGACCAATTCCTACAACGACATGCACAATAGTAAATCCATGCTCTTTGTCGGCAGCAATGCCGCCGAGGCTCACCCGGTGGCCATGCAGCACATTCTGCGCGGCAAGGAAAACGGCGCCAGGATGATCGTGGTGGATCCCCGGTTCACCAGGACGGCGGCCCACGCTGATATCTACGGACGCCTGCGGCCCGGCACCGATGTACCTTTTATCTACGGACTACTCTGGCATATTTTCCAGAACGGCTGGGAGGACAAGGAGTATGTCGCCAGCCGTGTATGGTCCATGGATGACATCCGCCGGGAGGCTGAAAAATGGCCCCCCGATGTGGTGGAGAATGTCACCGGCATGGACCGGGACACGGTATATAAAATCGCCAAAACCATGGCCGAGAACCGTCCCGGCACCATCGTCTGGTGCATGGGCGGCACCCAGCATCACATCGGCAACAATATAACCAGGATTTTCTGTGTCCTGCAGCTTGCCCTGGGCAATGTCGGCAAAAGCGGCGGCGGTGCCAATATCTTCCGCGGCCACGATAATGTTCAGGGCGCGACCGATGTCGGGCCCAACAGCCACACCCTGCCCGGTTATTACGGGCTCTCTGAAGGCGCCTGGAAGCACTGGGCCCGGGTCTGGGATGTGGATTATGAATGGCTGAAATCCCGTTTTGATATGAACAGCAAGTACGACGCCGGCAACGGCAAAATGGAATATACCATGAACATCCCCGGCATTCCCGTGTCGCGCTGGATCGACGGGGTGCTCGAGGACAAGGCGAACATGTCGCAGAGGGACAATTTCCGCGCCGTTTTTTTCCAGGGCCACGCCTGCAACAGCCAGACCCGCGGCACCGAAATGAAAACCGCCCTGGAAAAACTGGAAATGGTCGTCATCTCCGATCCCTATCCGACCCATATGGCGGTGATGAGCGAACGGCAGAATGACACCTATCTCCTGCCCACCTGCACCCAGTTCGAGACCTACGGTTCGGTCACGGCCTCCAATCGTTCCCTGCAGTGGCGGGAGAGAGTTATAGCGCCTCTTTATGAGGCGCTGCCCGATCATACCATCCTTTATAAGATGGCCAAAAAACTCGGTTTCGCCGACCAGCTGTTCATGAATATCAAGGTCACCAATGATGAGCCGCTGATTGAGGACATTCTGCGGGAGATCAACCGCGGTACCTGGACCATCGGCTACACGGGGCAGAGCCCGGAAAGACTGAAATTGCAGGCCGAAAACCGGAAAACCTTCAATACTACAACCCTGAAGGCCGAAGGCGGACCCTGCGACGGTGAATATTACGGACTGCCCTGGCCCTGCTGGGGAAATCCCGAACTGAAGCACCCGGGCACTCCCATATTGTACGATCCCAGCAAACCGGTGGCCGAGGGCGGCCTGACTTTCAGGGCCCGTTTCGGCACCGAGCGTAATGGCGAGAACCTGCTGGCCGAGGGCGTCTATTCGGTTGGTTCGGAAATCAAGGACGGTTACCCGGAATTTACCGCTGCGCTGCTGCAAAAGCTGGACTGGTGGAACGACCTGACCGCATCGGAGAAAAAGGAGGCGGAGGGGCGCAACTGGAAAACGGATCTTTCCGGCGGTATCCAGCGGGTGGCCATCAAGCACGGCTGCGCGCCATTCGGCAATGCCAAGGCCCGCTGCAAGGTCTGGGAATACCCGGACCCGGTTCCAATCCATCGCGAGCCCCTTTATACCCCCCGCTTTGACCTGGTGCAAAAATATCCCACCTATGAAGACCGCAAAGCCTTCTGGCGCCTGCCAACCCGCTATCAGTCTATCCAGTCGAAGGACCACAGCGGCAAGTACCCGCTGGTGTTCACCAGCGGCCGCCTGGTTGAATACGAGGGGGGTGGCGCTGAGACACGATCCAATTCATGGCTGGCCAAGCTGCAGCCCGAGATGTTCGCGGAAATCAACCCGAAGGACGCCAATGATGCCGGTATTTCAAACTGGCAGTATATATGGCTTGAGGGCGCGGAAGGCGGGCGGATCAAGGTGCGGGCCATGATCACTCCGCGGGTGGGACCGGGCGTGGTTTGGACCCCGTTTCATTTTGGCGGCTGGTTCCAGGGCAAGGATCTCTATGACCGTTACCCCGAAGGAACAGCGCCGCTTGTCCGGGGAGAGGCGTGCAACACCGCCACAACCTATGGCTACGATTCAGTAACCCAGATGCAGGAAACCAAAGCCACGCTGTGCCGTATATCGCCGGCGTAATAAGGAGACAAACCATGGCACGAATGAAATTTCTCTGTGACACCGAACGGTGCATTGAATGTAATGGCTGTGTTACGGCCTGCAACAACGAACATGATGTTCCACAGGGCATCAACCGGAGGCATGTTGTAACCTTAAAAGACGGTGAAGCCGGCGAAAAGTCTATTTCGGTGGCCTGCATGCACTGCACTGATGCGCCGTGCGCCGCCGTCTGCCCAGTCGACTGCTTTTACACCACCCCGGATGGCATTGTCCTGCATGACAAGGACCTGTGCATCGGCTGCGGTTACTGCTTTTACGCCTGCCCGTTCGGCGCCCCGCAGTTTCCGGAAAAGCATGCCTTTGGCGCCCGCAGCAAGATGGACAAGTGCACTTTCTGCGCCGGCGGACCGCCGCCGGACAATTCGGTGGAGGAATACCAGAAATACGGCCGCAACCGCATAGCTGAAGGCAAGCTGCCGCTGTGCGCAGAAATGTGCGCCACCAAGGCCCTGCTGGCCGGCGACGGCACTGTTGTATCCGACATCTACCTTGAACGTGTTTTCAAGCGCAGCGGCCGGCCCGATATCTGGGGATGGGATACCGCGTATAATTTTAAAGACAGCAAGGAGTAACACCATGAAAATAAAACTGTGTATCCTGGCTGCCATTCTTATGCTTACAGGATTGACGGCCTGCACTGACGAGTCGCGTGATTTTACCATGCACGAACCCGGGGTCTACAAGGGCACCAAAGATCCCCTGCTTGCCAAGAAGGAGCACCAGGAACTGGTCAAGCGTTTCAAAATGGTGCAAACCGACCGCTGAAGGAGGACGGGTATGACAATGCAAAACAAAAATCGCCTGTTCGTGTACCTGACCATAAGTACAGTATTTCTTCTCCTGCTGGGCGGGTTTCTATACCTGCAGGCGGCAGGGGTGGATACGGATAATCCACGGGCCAATTTCTGGCGCGTGGTTCGCCACGGTGTACCGGGTTATACTGCCGTATCATCGGAAGGACATAAGGTCCTGATTCAGAACGGTGGTGAGAATTGGCGCGAAATCCGCAATATTCTCATTATCCAATATACACCCTGGATTCTGGGGCTGGCCCTGGCCGGCATGGGTCTATTTTACCTGATTGTTGGCACCGACAAACTCAAAAAACCCCGATCCGGCGACAGGATCAAACGCTTCAGTCTCGGCGAGCGGCTGCTGCACTGGTACACCGCTCTGCTGTTTATCCTCATGGCCTTGACCGGACTGAGCATGCTCCTGGGAAGGGTGGCCCTCATCCCCATTTTCGGGCATGAGGCGGTTGCCGGCTATCTCAGCGGCACAAAGGTGCTGCACAACTACGGCGGCCCGCTGTTTCTGGCAGGAGTTTTTCTGGAGTTCGTCATCTGGGTGCGCTACAACATTCCCAAGAAGATGGACCTGGAATGGTTCAAGACCATGGGAGGCATGATCGGCAACGGCCCGCGGCCCCACTCCGGCAAAATAAACGGCGGTGAGAAGGCCTGGTTCTGGCTGATGTTTGTTTTCGGGATCGGCGTGGGTATAACCGGGGTTCTTCTGGATTTTCCCATCTGGGACCAGACTCGTTTCACCATGCAGGTTGCCTACGTAATCCATGCCACGGTGGCGGTGCTGTTCGTCACCGCTTCCTTTGGCCACATTTACATGGGAACCCTGGGGGCTGAAGGCGCATTTGAGGGAATGTGGCGGGGAACCGTCGACAAAGTCTGGGCACAGCAGCATGCGGACCGCTGGTATGAACAACTACCGGCTGAAAAAAAATAAGACGCAAATTTTAATCCCCGGCATAGCAAGAAAAATCACGCACGGCGGTTTTTGAAAAGTGATGAAACGGATGGTGTACTGTTGTATGTTTCAGCTAACAGGAGATGATAATGAAACCAATCCAACAGCAATTTACCGTACGGTATTCGTTTCCGGTCCTTTTTTCCCGTGACGTCTTTAATCCTGCCAACCCCCTGCTGGCCGATTTTTTACGCAAAGCGGGCGCCAAACGACACCGGATTCTGGTATTCATCGATTCCGGAGTGGTTGCCAGTTGTCCTGAATTCAGTCTCCAGGTTGAACGCTATGCCGGAATCCACAGCCATATCATGGACCTAACCGCAGCCCCGGTCATCATGGCGGGCGGCGAACAGTGCAAAAACGAGCCGTCGGCCCTGGAGCTGGTTCAGGGCCTGATCGGGAAAAATCATCTGTGCCGGCAGTCTTTTGTCCTTGCCATCGGCGGCGGCGCCCTGCTCGATGTGGTGGGATACGGCACGGCAACCGCCCACCGGGGCGTGCGCCTCATCCGCATGCCGACAACCGTCCTTGCCCAGAACGACGCCGGCGTGGGGGTTAAAAACGGCATCAACGGCCTGGGGCGGAAAAACTTTCTCGGCACCTTTGCCCCGCCCGCAGCGGTTATCAACGATTTTGACTTTCTTAAAACCCTGCCGGACCGTGATTTGCGGGCCGGGATCGTCGAGGCGGTTAAAGTCGCTTTGATAAAGGATGCTGACTTTTTCGATACCCTGTGCAGCGAACGGCATCGTCTTGCGGCCTTTGCCGGGGATGCCATGGAAAACATGATTTACCGCTGCGCTGCACTCCATATTGATCATATCGGCACTCAGGGAGATCCCTTTGAGACGGGTTCGAGCCGGCCCCTCGATTTCGGGCACTGGTCAGCCCATAAACTTGAGGAAATGACAGGAAATGAAATCAACCACGGAGAGGCAGTAGCCATAGGCATAGCCCTTGACTCTTACTATTCCCGGCAGTGCGGCATGCTAACCCTGGACGAGCTTGAAAGCATTCTGACCCTGCTGGATGACCTGCATCTGCAGCTGTTCCATCCCGCCCTCTGTAAAATGGATATCGGCGAAGCCCTCCGGGACTTTCAGGAACATTTAGGGGGAGATCTCACCATAACATTACTGGGAGGCATCGGCGGCACGGTTGAAGTGCATGACATAAATACCGTCCTCATGCAGCGCTGCATCGCCATGCTGGCCGAGCGGTGGCAGAAACGGTATCAGCGCTGGAAGAATCGCAGCCCCGCACCCCGCCGGTTGACTCTGAAGACAGCCGGCAGCAAAACCATTTCTGCACCGGTGGTTATAGGCCTCGGATCCAGATAATGCTAACTTACTGTACAAATATCCATCCGGCCGAATCCTGGATTGATACCTTTGCCAATATCCGGAGTTATGTGCCGGAAGTAAAAAAAAGATTGCTCCGGATGATCCGTTCCCGATCGGCCTGCGGCTTTCCGGCCGGGCCGCTTTTGAGCTGGATATGAATGGAGCGGAACGCTTTCGGGCATGGTGCCAAAATAACGACTGCTACGTTGCCACTATAAACGGTTTTCCCTACGGAACCTTTCATCATGTGCCGGTCAAGGAAAAGGTATACCAGCCGGACTGGCGTCATCCGGAACGGCTGCACTATACTCAGAAGCTGATTCGTCTCTTGGCGTTCTGGCTGCCGGACAATATGCGGGGATCGATTTCCACGGTGCCGGTGGGATTTAAGGAGTGCATCGGCCCGGACGATGGAGCAGCGGTCAGGAGCCATCTCCTGGCCGCCCTTGAATTCCTGGAGCACACCGCCCAGACAACGGGCAAAGAAATTCTTCTGGCCATGGAACCTGAGCCGGCCTGTGTTCTGGAAACAACCGATGATGTAGTGCATTTTTTTACAAACCTGGACCTGCCCGAAGCCTTGCGACCTTTTCTTGCGGTTTGCTATGACTGCTGCCATCAGGCCCTGCAGTTTGAATCCCCGCGGCACTCCCTGGAACTGCTGACAGCAAATGATATCAGGATCGGGCATGTCCAGGTTTCTTCAGCCCTGCGGCTGGAGAATTCCGACATCAGGATCATGCAGCGCTTCTGTGAACCCTGCTATCTGCACCAGACGGTGGGCCGCCGCCGGGATGGCACCCTGCTGCGGTTTCATGATCTGGAGCCGGCGCTCTCGGCAGCACCGGCCGATATTGATGAATGGCGCATCCATTTTCATATCCCGGTCTTTGTTGATCAGCTGTCCGATGGCGCAAGCACCCAGCCCTTTCTCCGGGAAATCCTGCCGCTCTTCGACCCCGATATCCCGCTTGAGGTGGAAACGTATACCTGGACGGTTCTGCCGCCGGATCTGCAGACAACAACGGTAACCGAATCGATCATCCGCGAAATCGGCTGGGTGCAGGAACACAGACCCCTCTCCATAATGAAGACACTACAAAAATATCCTGCTTGCCATCTCTTAATTTGAAATGATGCTCTAAAATTGGAGGAGACCGACATGTTTGACTCCCTGTATCAATTTTTCGAAAAACTCGGCTATAGCCATCCACTGCATCCCACCCAGGTGAACATGCCCATAGGTCTGGTGGTGGCGGCTTTTGTCCTGCTTCTCGTATCTTTCCTCATGCGAGGCAACGGCATGGCCCGCTGCGCCCGCTACTGCGTTGCGGTCGCCCTTCTTTTCCTGATCCCGACAATTATTGCCGGTTTCATGGACTGGCAGCATTATTTTTCCGGGGGCTGGATCTTTCCCATCAGGCTGAAAATCGGACTGGCAGTGGTTCTTGTAGTCCTACTCCTGGTGGCTTTCTTCATGAATAGAAAGAACGATGGCCCCTCTTTCTCATTACTGGTGGTTTACGGTCTCTGCCTGGCAACGATTGTTGCCCTGGGATATCTGGGGGCCGAACTGGTCTTCGCTGCCCGCACTCCGCCTACGAATCCGGACTTTTCCGAGGGCCGGGAACTGTTTCATGGGCACTGCAGCGGCTGTCATCCCTATGGATCAAATATCGTCAATGCCAAGCATATCCTCTGGGACAATCTACGCCTTGCAAAAGAGGATTACCTGCGGGAATGGCTGCGCAAACCCGAAGAGCCGATGCCGGTTTTTTCACCCGACCGCCTTTCCGATGCGAAGGTCCAGGAACTGTACGGCTACCTCAACAGGGTATTTTATCAGAAAATTCTCCCGAATTCCGAAGAAGAAGAAAAACAGCATCATTAGTGATTGCTGTCCCGGTCATTTTTCACCAATGGCCAATGGATTCAGCAACAGGTGATCGTATATTTTGCGGCTGATATCAGAAAGTTTCAAACGGAAAGAGAGACAGATGAAGGATACTGAAGTCAGGGCAATGTTTGAGACCATTGCCGGAACCTATGACCTGCAGAACAGCTTTCTGTCGCTGCGCCGGGATATTTATTGGCGTCGGGCATTGGCCGGGGCCATCAGGTGCAACGGCCGGGGCCGTATCCTTGACGTGGCCATCGGCACCGGGGAAGTCGCCATCGAGATCTGCCGGCAGCATCCGGAAGCCCTGGTGCTCGGCATCGATTTTTCCCCGGCGATGCTGCAGGTCGGCCGCCGGAAGATAGCTGCACGGCAGCTGGACGACCGCATCCGGATCCTGGCCGGAGACGGCCGCCGGCTGCCGGTCCGTTCCGCTTCGGTGGATGCGGTGACCATAGCCTTCGGCCTCCGGAATATCGAGGAGAGGCACCTGGCGCTGCAGGAATTCCACCGCGTCCTTAAACCGGGCGGTGAACTCTTCATCATGGAATTTTCCTATCCGGACGGCCCCATACTGGGTTCTCTCTATCGGTTCTATTTTGACCATATCCTGCCGCCGGTGGGTAACTGGCTTTCCCGGACCGATTATGCCTACAGCTATCTCTCAACCTCCGTGGATGCATTTCCAGCTGATCCTCTTTTCCTGCAGGAAATTGAAAATGCTGGATTTATCCGGCTCAACATAAAAAAACTCACCTTAGGTATCGCCAAAATATTTCACGGCGTAAAGGCGGAGCAATGAAGGTCAACTGGCCGGAAAGAATATGGGTAAACAGTTCGGTGCGGCGGCATATCCAGCAGCGGGAAGCACTTTTTTTCAAGCAATCGCGCAATCTGCCCCGCGGGGCCAGATGCCTGGAAATAGGCTGCGGCTGCGGGGTTGGAGCCCGGATTATCCACGCGACGTTTGGACCGGCCCGGATTGACGCCCTTGACATCGACCCGGAGATGATCAGCCTGGCCCGGCGGAAACAGCACAATGGTAACTTTCTGCAGCTGCAGCTCATTGCCGGTGACGCCCAGTATCTCCCTTACCAGGATGCATGTTTCGACGGGGTTTTCAACTACGGCATCGTCCATCACCTGGAAGACTGGGAGCGGGGCATCCGCGAGGTGGCGCGGGTGCTGAAGCCCGGCGGCAGTTTCTACTTTGAGGAAATCTATCCACCGCTGTATGCGAATCTCCTTTTCCGCTACCTTCTGAAGCATCCGCGGGAAAACCGTTTTCACGGCCCTGAATTCCGTGCCTTTCTCGAAAAATGCAACCTGCGGCTGATACCTGGTTTCAAGGAATCACGATTCGCCATCCTGGGCACGGCAGTCAAGGACGAATAAATACCCCCAAGGAGGACCATGGACCTGCTCCACGATCATCTTTTTCTTTCCCGGCTCCAGTTCGGCTTCACCGCAATGTTTCATATTATCTGGCCGGTGCTGACCATCGGGCTCTCCATTTTTCTGCTGGTTCTGGAAGTACTCTGGCTGAAAACAGGAAAGCAGCTATACCGGGATCACGCCCGCTTCTGGATGCGCCTCTTTCTGCTCAATTTTGCGGTCGGGGTTGTGACCGGCATACCCATGGAATTTCAATTTGGCACCAACTGGTCGTACTTCTCGCTGGCCGGGGGGGACATCTTCGGCCATCTCCTTGGCTTCGAGGCGTCAATGGCCTTCATGCTGGAAGCCGCCTTCCTGGGAATCATGGCATTCGGCTGGAATCGGGTCTCGCCGGCCATGCATCTGCTGGCCACCGGCATGGTCGCACTGGGGGGATCACTGTCCGCTTTCTGGATCATGGTGGCCAATTCCTGGATGCAGACCCCGACCGGCGGTAAATTCGTCAACGGCCGCTTTATCATGACCGACAGCCTGGCCGCCATCCTCAATCCGGATGCCTATTGGGGTGTATCCCACATGTGGATTGCCTGCCTGGAAACATCGCTGTTCGTGGTAGGTGGCATCAGTGCCTGGTATCTTCTGAAAGGCCGCCGGGTTAATTTCTTTCTCAAGTCCTTCAAGATAATGATGGCGGCGGCAATCATCATCACCCCGCTGCAGATTTTTTTGGGCGATGGTTCCGGTAAATCAGTCGTCAGTGCGCAGCCGGAAAAACTTGCTGCGATCGAGGCCCACTGGCAGACCAATCCTCCCGGTACCGGGGCCGGCTGGAAAGTTATCGCCCTGCCGGACAAGAGTCAGCAGAAGAACCTGTGGAGTCTTGAGATTCCTTATGCGCTCAGCCTCATCACCACCCATTCCCTGACCGGGACGGTCAAAGGGCTGCGCGAGTTCCCGGTGGAAGATCAACCTCCAGTCATCGTACCGTTCATTGCCTTCCGGGTAATGCTCGCCATCGGCGGCGGACTGTTGGCGCTCATGCTCTGGTCGCTGTATTCCTGGCGCCGCGGCTACCTGTCACCGGAGCACATCAGAAACCAGAAATGGCTGCTGCGAGCCTGGATGGCTGCTCTGCCGCTCAGTTACGTTGCCATGGAGGCGGGCTGGATCACCCGGGAAGTTGGGCGGCAGCCCTGGATTATTTATGGTGTGCTGCGGACCCAGGAGGGGGCCAGTAAGCTGTCCGCCGGAACGGTGGGACTCTCCCTCCTCGGTTTCAGCGTTATTTATCTCCTGCTTTTTGTTTTTTTCCTGATTTTCGCCCGTTTTCTGATTCTGCAGGGACCTGCCGGCGGGGATGAAGAGAAACACCAGCGTATTCCATAAATATCATGTCCCGGCGCAATTTACGACAATATATGGTAATAATGAAGCGGTACCATAAACAGAATGAACGGCACAAGGCGTGCCTCTTTTTATCGGCCAAAGCCAATGTCTGCTCCGGATAACTGCGACATCCATTACCGGGAGCCGGGTCGGTGAACCCCACCACGGTTTAACTGCTTCAGGGAACTTTGATATGGCCATTATCGAATCAAACCTCGCTGATATCTGGCTGCTGCTCATCGGATTTTTTCTGCTTTACTATGCAATTACCGACGGCGCCGGACTGGGAATCGGCATCTGGTCGCTGACGAGCCGGGACAAAAAAACGCGGCAGACGATGATGGGCAGCATCGGTCATACCTGGCATGCCAGCCAAACCTGGCTTGTCATTCTCGGCGGCATGCTTTTCGGGGCCTTTCCCCTCTTTTATTCCATTGTCCTGTCCGCCCTGTACATCCCCATCCTGCTCATGCTGCTTGGTCTTGTTTTCCGCGGCGTATCATTTGACTTTCATGAACGGTCCCGCCACAAATCCTTCTGGCTTTATGTTTTCGGGTTCGGAAGCCTTATTGTCACCCTGGCGCAGGGCTTTGCCCTCGGCGGTCTGCTCGAGGGCCTGGATATCCGGGGCAGCCATTTTGCCGGTTCGGTCTGGAGCTGGGCGACCCCGTATTCGGCACTTGTGGCTGCCGGTCTTTTTTTCGGCTACCTGATGCTGGGCGCTAATTACCTGATCGCCAGAACCACGGATAATCTCCAGGAAAAGAGCTACCGGTTTGCCTGGGCTGCCGGACTGCTGACCCTGGTCGTCACCTCGGCAGTACATGTCCTGACCGGTGTGCAGCATCCCGAAATGGCTGATAAAATGCGGCTGTCTTCGGGAATATACCTGCCGCTCATGCTTACCCTGACAGGCATCAGCTTTATCATGTTTTTCCACAGTTTGTTCAAGCGACACCAACTCGCTCCCTATTTCTGGAACAGCAGTATAATCATCCTCTCTTTCGCCGCCCTTTCCATCGGCCTCTATCCGAATATGATTCCCGGAACGGAGTCATCAGCCTTGACCGTGCAGGCCGCCGCCGCCTCACCCCTGACCCTGAAATTCATGCTGATCATGACTGTAATTCTTCTTCCCATCATCTTAGCTTATACCTCCTACAGTTATTGGATATTCCGTGGCAAAACAGATGACAGCGGCTATGAACAGAATGAATGATCCCGGGGATCGCCATTACGAATATGCAGGTAAACCGGATGACTGGCAATTTCCACCCGGAATTTTCGGGCTTGTAAAGTAAATATTAAAAATGATAGATTCTTGAAACAGTGTATTTTGTTCCATTTTGAACGCTATTATTCCCAGGTCAGCCCGGCGCTCAGGCCCATTTCATGGTACGCCAATCGGCTGGCAGATAAAGAGTATCTGCATGCATGGTTGATATAACTCGCAGAGGATTTCTGAAAATCATCGGTCTGGCCGCCACATCGGCGACCATGGGTTGTTCAGCTGATTCGGCCAGAAAGCTGCTGCCCTATATCATCCCGGCCGAAGATATAATTCCCGGGGAAGACACCTGGTATGCCACCACCTGCCGCGAATGTCCGGCCGGCTGCGGTATGCTGGCAAAAAACCGCGACGGCAGAATCATCAAGGTGGAGGGAAATCCGGCCCACCCGGTCAACAGAGGGGCTCTCTGTCCCAGAGGGCAGGCCTCTCTGCACGGCCTTTACAACCCGGACCGCTTCACCGGCCCGAAGCTTAAGGAAGACGACGTTCTCAGAAAAACTGACTGGGAGACCGGGCAGGGGCAGTTTGCCGAATATCTCAAGGAAGTGCGGGCAAAAGGCCAGGGCAAACGAATTGTCTTTCTCACCGGCCTGGTTACCGACACCATGCAGGAGTTGATCACAGCCTGGCTGCATGCCTGCGGCGGCGGCCTCCACCTGATGTATGAGCCATTGGCCTACGAACCCCTCCGCGCCGCAAACCGCATCGTTTTCGGCACCCAGGATATCCCCTCATACCGTATCGACGAAGCTGATTTTCTCATCTCTTTCGGTACAGGTTTTCTTGAAACCTGGCTGTCAAACGTAGAATATGCCCGCCGGTTTGCCACTTTCCATGAGATGCACGGGGACAGCAAGAACTTCTTTGTCTACATCGGAGCCCGAAGGTCAATGACTGCCGCCAGCGCCGATTTTCAGATCATTGTCGAGCCGGATGAAGAATGGCGGCTGGCTGCAGCGCTCCTGGAAACATTGCTGACAGAGGCGAAAATTTCCGGTTTTCCTCTTGAACCACAGCTGACGAGCGCCTGCGAAAAAGCCTTGGCCGCTGTCTCCGGCCGCCTGGAATCCACCACTGTCCCCAGCGCCACCCTGCGGCTGATTGCCCACCGCTTTCTGCAGGCCGAACGCCCCCTGGTGCTGGCCGGGGGATCAGGATACGACACCCCGCAGGCCACCCTGACCGCCATTGGCGCCAACCTTATGAACCAGCTCAAACCCGGCAGCCGTGAGCTTATCGATTTCCGGTCCTCATCTTCCCTGAGCCGGGCTGCTACCGGGCAGGAATTAAAGGTGCTGTGCGACGAGATGGCGCGGGGCGGCATCGATCTTCTGCTGATCCATGAAGCAAATCCCGTATTCGGTCTGGCCTCCTCCTGGAAATTCCAGGAATGTCTGAAACAGGTAGGCAAGATAGTCTGCTTCTCCGCCTGTCCGGATGAAACCACCGATTATGCCGATCTCGTCCTGCCGGCCGCCACTCCGCTTGAGTCCTGGGGGGATTATTCACCGCAAAAAAACATTACCGGCCTGATGCAGCCCCTGATGGGTAAGCTCTTCGACTGCAGGGAACTGGGCAATATACTCCTGCAGAGCAGCAGAGCGGCAGGATGCGGGGAGCGGCTGATCTGGTCCGATTTTTTTACGCTGCTGCAGGAAAGATGGCGATCCCGGCAGCAGGATGCTGCTCCTGCTTCAGACTTTGCCCCATTCTGGCACCAGGCCTTGCAGCAGGGAGGCAGCTGGCCGGAAAACAGCCGGGAGGATACTGCGCCGGCTCTTGCTGCTGATTTTAATTTTGTATTCCCCGAACCGGGCCGCAAGACGCAAAACGGCCGGAGCTATCCCCTCGTTCTTTTTCCGACCATCCAGTTTTTTGACGGGCGGGGGCAAATCGTCCCTGGCTGCAGGAATTGCCCGACCCGGTGACCCAGACCACATGGGGTGGATGGGTCGAAATGCATCCGCAGACTGCGGCTCGGCTCAAGGTCGCCAAGAATGATGTGGTCCGGCTCAGCACCCAACATGGGGCCATCGAGGTGCCGGTTCTTCCCATCCCCAGCGTACCGGTTGGCGTAGTAGCCCTGCCAGTCGGCCAGGGGCATACGGTTTACGGCCGCTACGCCACGGACCTGCCGGCCAACCCTCTCGTTCTTCTGCCGCCTGAAATCGATGCGCTTTCCGGCGCCATTAAACCGGCAGCCGCAGTCACGATAGAAAAAATCTCCCTGCGCTATGCCATAGCCAATACCGACGGCAGCTACTTTCAGGCGGGCAGGAATCTGGCCCAGAGTGAAGCCCTCGCCTCCTATGTCAAGGCGGTAGCCGCCGGCCGTGCTCCGGATGTCGATATGCCCATGCCGAGCGGTTTCGAGCGGAGCCGGGATATTTATCCGGCCCATACCCACAAGGATTTCCGCTGGTGCATGGTGGTGGACCTTGACCGCTGCATCGGCTGTGGAGCCTGCGTGGTTGCCTGTTACGCGGAAAATAATGTAGCCATTGTGGGACGCGAACAGGTACTCAGGCAGCGGGAAATGTCATGGCTGCGCATCCAACGTTACTTTGATGGGAGCACCATACGCTACCTTCCCATGCTCTGCCAGCATTGCGACGAGGCGCCCTGCGAGTCGGTCTGCCCAATTTTTGCGCCGCAGCACAGCGCCGAAGGCCTCAACAACCAGGTGTATAACCGCTGTTTCGGCACCCGTTTCTGTTCCCAGAACGATCCATACAAGGTCCGCCGTTTCAACTGGTTTACCTTTACCAGGCCTACTCCCCTGGACTGGCAGCTCAATCCCGATGTCACCGTACGCCAGAAGGGGGTTATGGAAAAATGTTCTTTCTGTGTGCAGCGGATTGTGGCTGCCAAATTCAAGGCAAAAAAAGAAGGGCGCAGACTCGGCGATGGGGAATTCACTACAGCCTGCGCCCAGACCTGCCCGGTCGGCGCCCTGACCTTTGGCAGCCTGAAGGATCCCGACAGCCGTGTCACGCAAATGATCTGCGACCCCAGGGCTTACCAGGTCCTGCGTTACCTGAATACCAAACCGGCGGTCATATATTTAAAAAAACTCACCCAGGAGCTGTAGGCGAAAATGAGTCAACCGGCAGGCAATATGACCTACCGTCAGATCAACGACAAGATTCTGGGAACCCTGACCAGTCCTTCGCGGGCCTATTACGGCTGGCTCGCCCTCTGTTTCACCGGGGTTCTTATCGGTGGGGTCTGCTGGGCTTACCAGATTGCAACCGGCCTTGGCGCCGCCGGCATCAATCATCCAGTCAACTGGGGTACATACCTGATAAACTTCGTCTTCTGGGTCGGGATAGCCCATTCGGGGACACTGATCTCCGCCATCCTCTATCTGTTCAAGGCTCCATGGCGAACCCCTCTGGCCCGCAGCGCCGAGGCCATGACCGTGTTCGCGGTGTCCATCGCCGGCCTTTTTCCTTTTATTCACCTGGGCCGGGTCTGGATAGTCTACTGGATCCTGCCCTACCCGAATCAGCGTAATCTCTGGCCCAACTTCCAGTCGCCGCTTCTCTTTGACGTCATAGCCATTTCCACCTATCTGACCGTCAGCCTGCTTTTCTGGTATACCGGGCTAATCCCGGACCTGGCCGTCATCAGGGACCGGGCCAATGGATTGCGCCGAAAGCTTTACGGCTTCTTCTCACTGGGGTGGACCGGCTCCCACCGGCAATGGCATCATTACGGCTGGGCCTATCTGCTTTTTGCCGCCCTGGCGACCCCGCTGGTTGTTTCCGTCCACAGCGTCGTGTCCTGGGATTTTGCCCTGGGCATAGCTCCCGGCTGGCACAGCACCATATTCGCCCCCTACTTCGTAGCTGGAGCCATCCACTCCGGCCTGGCCATGGTCCTGACGCTCCTCATCCCGCTACGCCGCATCCTGGGATATGAGGAGATTATCTCCCCCGCTGCCCTTGAAAACGTTGCCAAAACCATCGTCTTCACCGGACTTATCGTCGGCTATTCTTATATAACCGAGGGTTTCATCGCCTGGTACTCCGGCAATGTCGTGGAAAAGGGCATATTCCACTGGCGGGCCGTGGGACATTACGCCCCGCTTTTCTGGCTCATGGTATTCTGCAATACACTAGCACCGCTGGCCTTCTATTTCAAAAGGGTCCGCACCAGCATCCCGGCACTTTTCATCATTTCCATCCTTATCAACATAGGCATGTATTACGAGCGTTACGTGATCATCCTCTCATCCCCTGCCCATGGCTTTGATCCCTATTCCTGGGGGCTCTACCAGGGACCGACCTGGGTGGAATACGGTATTATTCTCGGTTCGTTCAGTCTTTTCTTCTTTCTGTTCCTCCTGTTCGTCAAGTTCCTGCCCGTGGTTTCCATAACCGAGTTGAAGGAAGACCTGCCGCTGCCGCAGCGCCATGCCAAAGCAGTAACCTGGAGAAAACCATGAAAAAACCGGTACAGATGCAGGCTATTTTTGCCTTTCATGACGATCTGCTCTCGGCTCTCAGAATCGTGCGGGAAAAAAACATTGCCCTGCAGGCCGTGCATTCACCGGTCCGAAACAGTGAAATCACAGCGCTAACCACGGATAAAGGCAGCCCGATCCGTTTTATCACGCTGTGCGGCGCAATTCTCGGAATAACTACTGGCTTCGGTCTATCGGTCTATACTGCCTGGCAATGGAAATTCATCGTTAGCGGCAAACCGCCCGTCCCGATAGTACCCTATGTAATCGTGGCCTTTGAGTTCTGTATCCTGTTCGGCGTCCTGTTCAACGTCGCAGGTATGCTGCTGCTGTCCCGGCTGCCGCGAAGGAGCCTGCCGGCGCATTATGATGCCCGGGTGAGTCAGGACCGTTTCAGTATCCTGGTCAACTGCAGGCCGGAAGCATGTGAATCTGTCAGGAAAATACTCCATGATGCCGGCGCTGAGGAGATTTATGACATCCCCTGAAATACAGCCAATTGATATCACCACCACGGTGGGCAGATCTTCTCATCCCCGCCTGCTGCTGCTGTTTGCCCTCATGACGCTTGCAGGTGCAACGGTGTTTATCACCGGCGTTTTTGGACCGCAACCGCAGCGGATCTGGCAGGCCTATCTGATCAACTTCATTTTCTGGACCGGCATGACTGCCGGCTGCCTGCTTTTTTCAGCCATCCTTTCCATCACCCATGCGCACTGGGGCCGCTCGCTCAAACGACTTGCCGAGGCGCCCGTCATTTTCCTGCCGGTGGCGCTCATCCTCTTCATGGTTCTCTACCCCGGCCGCCGGGAAATATTTCCCTGGATCTTGCATCCGGTGGCGGAAAAAGAAGCCTGGCTCAATGCACCGTTTCTCTTTCTGCGCGACGGGGCCGGACTCCTCGCCCTGGCCGCAGCCGGCCTGAAACTCATCGCCATTTCGGTACACCGTGAGCAGGGAGAAACTCTGGCGCCGCCGCTGCGGCATGAAAAAGGGCGGGAGGAAAAAGAGGCCGTGGTTGCCGCCAATATCTATGCCATGCTTTATGCCTTTATTCTTTCCCTGCTGGCCTTTGATCTTGTCATGTCCCTTTCGCCCCACTGGTATAGCAGCCTTTTCGGCGCCTATTATTTTGTCGGCAGTTTTTCAGCAGCTCTGGCCCTGCTGATGGTTCTTGCCTTGTTCTTCCGGAGGAAAAGAGGGCTGCAGAATTTTATCAGGTCCGATCATCTGCTTAACCTGGGCAAACTTATGCTCGGTTTTATCCTGGTGACCGGCGACTTTTTTTTCACCCAGTTCCTCGTCATCTGGTACGGTAACCTTCCCGAGGAGACGCATTTCGTTATCCTGCGCACCCAGCTGCAGCCCTGGTCATCGGTGGCGTGGGCCGTGCTTCTGCTTGGCTTTGTTTTGCCCTTTGTATTGCTGTTAAGCAGGAAGATCAAGATGCACCCCCTGCCCATGCTGGCAGTAAGCTTTATTATTCTTGCCACCATGTGGCTTGACAAGTTCCTCCTGATTGCGCCGTCCCTCTGGACCGGATCCGGACTGCCGTTGGGGCTGGCCGAGGTTTTCATATCCTTGGGATTTTTCGGTATCATGGGGATGTGCATCCTTCTGTTTCTGGGAAAATTTCCTCTGCTTCCCTATGGCGATCCCCTCTTTCATTACGATTTGGCACAATTTTCCGAAACGGAGGGCGACAAATGAGACCTGCAGAGCGACCCCGTGGCCGGACGCTATACTGTGGACCGACCCTGCACATAAGAACAGGTAAATCATTGGCATGAGGATCGGAAACCTTCACAAACTCTTCTGGAATCCCGACAGCTCCCGTTACTGGCTCGGTGTGTCCCTGATTCTGGCCGGGCTCATGCTCTATTTATATTATTTCTACCCGGAGCAGCAAGTCGGTCCGGTCCAGCCAATTCCATTCAGCCACAGGGTGCATGCCGGCGTCAAACAGATCAGCTGCCGATTCTGTCACCCATTTGTAGACCGTTCGCCGAGGGCGGGTCTGCCATCCCTGGAAAAATGTTTTTTCTGCCACAAGTACATCATTCCCATGCATCCGCAGCTGGTAAAGGAAAAGGAGCATTACGACCGGAAAACCCCTGTTCCCTGGGTCCGTATCTTCTTTGTCCCGGACTATGTCAAATTCCGGCACCAGCCGCACATCGTGCTGGGCAAACTGCAATGCGGGGCATGCCATGGTGAGGTGGCACTCATGGATCGGTTGCAGTCGGTTGATTTCCAGATGGGTTTCTGTATCGGCTGTCACAAGAAAATGAAGGCCCAGCTTGACTGCTGGCTTGCATGTCATCACTGATGGCGGGGTTAACACAGATGCATTCTTGCAAAAGAGGACTTTTAAAATTTCTGCACCGGTAAATTTATGAAAATTTTTTCTCTGACCAGGGAACCTTACGGCACGGTAAAAAGCTTTTTTCTCAGTTCCGCGGTCTGGTTCGTCATTGCCACCACCTTCGGCCTGATCAGTGCCACGCATCTGGCTGCTCCTGAACTCCTCGGCAGTCTTCCCTGGCTGGTCTTCGGTCGAACCCGCCCCATGCACACCGGGCTGGTCATCTTCGGTTTCGTGGGAACCGCCCTTCTCGGCGCCGCCCATTACATGGTGCCGACCCTGGTGCGCACCCCGCTGTACAGTGAACGGCTCGGTAAAACATCGCTCTGGTTATGGAACTCAACCATCCTGGTGGGCACGGTAAGCCTGAGCCTCGGCTATTCCCAGGGCAGGGAATATGCCGAATGGTTCTGGCCGGCCGACATGATGGTTTTGCTCTCCCTGGCCCTGATGTTCGTCAATCTTCTACGGACCGTACGGCAGCGGCAGGAAAATATTCTTTATGTCTCCAACTGGTATGTCCTGGCAGCCCTGGTTTTTACCTTCTTCATCTATTTATCAGGCAATGCGGTTTGGCATCCGGCAACCGGTGCCATAACCGGCATGCCCGATGCCATTCTCGCCTGGTTTTACGGACACGGGATCGTCGGACTTTTCCTGACCCCGCTGGCGGTGGCGGTGGCATATTACGCTGTTCCCATCATCGTCCGGGCCCCACTTTACAGCCACAGCCTGTCGCTGCTGGGCTTCTGGTCAATCCTCATAATCTATACCCATATCGGCACCCATCATCTTCTGCAGACCCCGGCGCCTTCCTGGCTCAAGGTAATTGCCATCACGGGAAGCATCTTCATGCTGGTACCGGTTTTCACGGTCCTGATCAATCTGTGGCTCACCATGCGGGGCAGGTTGGGCCTTATCCACCGGGACATCGGGGGGAAGTTTATCATGGCGGGCCTTGTCTGGTATATACTCACCTGCACCCAGGGGCCGCTGCAGGCCCTGCCCTCCATCCAGCGGGTCACCCATCTTAATAACTGGGTAATCGCCCATGCCCATATGGGAGTTCTTGGTTTTGCAGGCTTTATCGGCCTTGGGGCCATATACTTCATCCTGCCGAAGGTTACGGGCCGACCTATTTACAGCGCCAGGCTGGCTGACATCCAATACTGGCTTGTGCTCTTCGGCATGAGCGGTTTTTTCCTGATACTGACGGCGGCGGGGCTGGTCCAGGGCCACGGTTGGCTGACCGGCGAGACCGTCTACCGCATGCTGCCTACGATTCATGTCTATATGGTGGTGCGTGCCGGGATCGGATTGCTCATCGTCGGCGGCGCCGTGCTGGGCCTCTACAATATCAGCCGGAGCCTATACGGTGGTGGTGAAAAGGAAGGGACATCATGAAAATGACTCCGGCTCACATTCTCGGCAGCAGTTTGATTATTTTCGGAGCCGTTCTGTTTATTGTGGTCATCCTGCCCTGGGTAACCATCAGTGAGGCCCCTTCGGATATCTTCCGGCCCCGGACGCCGCTGGAGGAGGAGGGCCGTCGCATCTATGTCAATAACGGCTGCACCTTCTGCCATACCCAGTTTATCAGAAATTTCGACTGGGGGCACGGGGCCCACCGCATCGCCCAATCCGGCGATTATGTGGCCGACCAGCCGCATCTGCTCGGCACCGAGCGCACCGGACCCGATCTTTCGCAGGAAGGTGGAGAGCATCCCGATGATTGGCACATGGCCCATTTTTACAACCCCCGTTTTACCAGGCCGGAATCAATCATGCCTTCCTGGAGTTTCCTGGGCAATAAAAAACTTGAAGCCCTGACCGCTTATCTCCAGAGTCTTGGTTTTACGGACGGTGACCAGCGCACAGCACGGCAAAAGATCTGGAAGGAAAAAGCTGTTGCAGCTTACAAGGCCGGACCGGAAGAAAATGTTCGCTGGCTCCATGCCGGAGTTCCTGAAGGCTGGCGCAATATTGCCAATCCCTATCCGACCACCGAAGTCGGACTGGCAAGGGGCAAGAGAATATACCAGAGTTACTGTATCGGCTGTCACGGACCTGTGGGAGACGGCATGGGCGAGGCCGAACCGTATCTCTATCCGCCGCCTCTGAATTTTACCATCCTCAGGGAACGGGGTATCAGCGGCGGCATCCTCTATTATCAGATAATGAACGGCATAACCGGCACCGCCATGCCGTACTTCAAGGGAGAACTGGAATCAGCGAAGATCTGGGATGTGGGCAATTATGTTGCAGTGCAGTTCATCGGTCAAAGCGATGCCGGCGACAGGGGCGTTGGCATACCGGCGGCCTACGAGAAATCCGATGTTCCGGCTGGAGGTGCGCAATGATATACAGCTTTGGTTGGCTGACCCTGGTCATTATCAGCCTTGCAGTCAGTCTGGTTGCTTTTATCTGGGGCGTGGTCAGCGGCCAGTTTTCAGACCAGACCAGGGCCAGGTATCTGCCCCTGCGGGACCAGCATCCGGCAGCTATCATGGAGGGACCGGCAAAGCCGGACCGCGGAATTTACATGCTGCTCGGCATTATCGTCTTCGGTGTAATCATTATGTTGCTGCCCATACTGCTGACCTTCTGGTATTCATAAAAAGAGAGTGTTATGCGCTATTTTACCCTGCTTGATTTTCAACATATGGTTCTGGCCTTTTTTATCGGCCTCATCGCTGTCATTCTCGTTTCCGTCGCCTGGTGGAGATATCCACGGCCCGACGAGGAACAGCCGCAGGAAGCAGTGCATGAAAGCAGACCCCGGGTGTCCCACCCCGTACCGCCGCTGCTGATATTTATTATCGCCGGGGCACTGCTCTGGGCCCTTGCCTATATTCTGGTCATAGGGATTATGGGTGGACCCATCAGCTAGGACGCATTTTAAGGAAAACGCCAGGTGTAATTTCAGCCTGCGGAACAAGATGGAGCATGACGCAAGATGAGTGACATAACGACACATTCAGCTGGGGGCAGGAATCTCAATCCGTGGCTGGCAGTACTTGCCCTGGCGGCTGTATTTCTTCTCTGGGGCCTGTTCATTTTTTTCAGTGTTGGGGTCAAATGGCCTCCGGCCTGGGATTTCGGCGCCATACAGGATGTGCCCGGTCAATCGGTATATTCCACCCATCGCGTGCAGCCGGGCCAGTCCGGCAGGTCTTCCCTGCACCTGGAAGGAAAACTTGTGCCGCAGCATGTCAAAAACTCACTACCGGATAAATAAGAAGGAGCAGAATGGCGTGATTTCTGCAAATACCAAAAACCGAACAGTCACCATGATTTTTTCCACCCTCTGCCTGCTGATCTCCTGTCTGCTGCTGAGCGCCTGCGATTATGCCCGCATGAAGGATGATGAGGCGATAGACACCTACGAGACCGTGACACCGGACATGCCGAAGCACACCATACCAGTTGCCGGTGGTGGTGATATTCTCCGCAGCAGCGATCCCCTGTCACTGGTCAATCCTCTCCCGTCCGATGCTGATTCGCTGGCCAGAGGTGAAGAGGCTTACGGATTTTACTGCATCCACTGTCATGGTCCAGAAGGAGACGGCTATGGCACAGTCGGCCAGAGCTTCTCGCCTCTGCCAGCCGATCTGGGATCAACGCAGGTACAGGCGCAAAGCGATGGAGAACTCTTTAGCAAAATCAGCCTCGGCTATAAACGTCATCCGCCACTCGCGTATACTGTAGCTGAAAATGACCGCTGGGCCGTTATCAACTATCTGCGCTCAATTGCCAAGCCGGTTGCGACGTCACCATGAAGACATTAACTCTTTCCCTTCACAAGCCGGGAGCAGCCGGATGCTGTTATTCTGCCGGGCTTTATGCGGCAGGAGACGATTTAACAATAACGGTCACAGGCAAATATGCACTGTTCTATTTACCTGCATTTATAAAAAAATCCTCTACCTCTGATACGGCGGATGTTTGAAGACAACGGTGCAGCCACAAAGGATATGGCAATGAAGCGGCAGGATCGGCTAAAACTGCGGCGGTCTCGTGAAGAAGAACCTTCAGCGTGCACACTCTGTGGTTTGCCCGTCGGCCGCCACGGCCCGCAACATGAGGTCGAGGGGGAGATGCGCCATTTCTGCTGCGCGGGCTGCCAGCACGTCTTCCAGATCCTCTATAACAATCCGGATGAAAGTTCCACCGACTTCCGCGATACAAATCTTTTTAAAATCTGCGTTGCCGCCGGGATGATCTCTCCATCTGAACAAACGGAATCGCCGGGAGCGGAAAGTGCCTCGGTTCCAGGGGATGAAATGCAGCACCCGGCGGCGGACCAAGGTATGGAAGTAACCTTTACCATCAGGGGCATGTGGTGTGTTTCCTGCGCCTGGCTTATCGAAGAAATTCTGCGCCGGACCACGGGCATACTTGACGCCGAAGCAGCCTTTATGACGGATAGCATCAGAATCAGATACCAGCCGCACCGCATCAGTCTCCAGGAAATTGCTCGAATACCGGAACGTTTCGGTTTTCAAACCTTTCCCGTTGATGAACAGCCCGATGCCGATCGAAAAAAATCCTTTTTACGTCTTGGAATCGCGGCTATTCTTACCTTCAATATCATGATGATATCCTTTGCTGTTTACGGAGGATTTTTTCAGGAACTGGGGAAGACCGGCATCGTCACCCTCTCCATGCCTCTCTTTCTGCTCACCACACCGATCCTCTTTTACAGTGGCTGGCCGATATTCATGCGGTCCTGGTATGGACTGAAATCCGGCTTTTTTTCCATGGACACCCTGATCAGCGTGGGAGCATTAACAGCTTATGGCTACAGCCTTTACCAGATGCTGCAGGGCAGCATTCACCTGTATTTCGATACCGCAGCCATGCTCATAACCATGGTGCTGCTCGGTAAGTACGTGGAAAATCGCGCCCGCAGCAAAGCATGCGCCGGCATCACGGGACTGCAGGATCTGATGGGCCGCAAGGTCCGTCTGGACCTGGAAGGCCGGGAAAAGTGGATTGATAATGCAGCCTTGCAGCCCGGTGATCATTTTGTCGTCAGAAGCGGCGAAAGGGTACCGGTTGACGCCCAGGTCATCGACGGTCAGGCAGATGTGGATGAATCGGTGCTTACCGGGGAATCGAGGCCCGTAACCAAAAGACAGAATTATGATGTTCTGGCCGGCAGCCTGCTCATCAACGGAAATCTGCGGCTGGCAGCCACCCGGATCGGCCCCAAAAGCTCACTGGGGCAGATGATTGGGCTTGTGCAGAAAGCCCTCGCCACCCAAAATCCCGTTGAACAGCTTGCCGACCGCATAACAGGCATTTTCGTTCCTTTTGTCTTAATCACGGCAGCGGCAACGGCCGTCGTACTTCTCGCCACCGGAAGTGCTGCCAATGCGGCCATCCTGCGGGCCGTGACCATACTGGTAATCGCCTGCCCATGTGCGTTAGGTATTGCCACGCCTCTTGCCAAGGCGGCGATCATCGCCAAAGGCCGATTGCACGGCATTGTTATCCGTGACGCCGCGGCTTTTGAACAGGCCTACAAGCTTGATGTCATTCTGTTTGATAAAACCGGCACCGTTACCGAAGGCAATTTTATGCTCCGTTCCGTACATGCCCATGAAGCGAACGAAGAAGAAGCCGTGCGCCGTATGGCCGGCGTCGAGGTCGGCGAAAATCATTTTTTTGCCAAAGAGATCAGGAGGTACGCAGAGGAGCGTGGTATTGCCTACGAAGAGGCTGCAGAGAGGCAAAGTTTCCCGGGATTGGGAGTGAAGGGGGTGGTGAACGGCGAGGAGGTAACAATTGGCAGCCGCCGCTTCATACAGGAGTTGCATTTCGAGATGGAGCAAAGTATCGCAGACCGCGCTGCAGCTGCAGAAAAAAGGGGAGAAACCGTTATTTTTTCTGCCTGGCGGAACAAAGTCCAGGCCATGGCTGTCTGCGGCGATGTACTCAAAACCGGCGTACGCCGCCTTATCACCCGCCTGCTGGACAGAGGCATACAGGTATGGCTTGTTTCCGGTGATTCCCAGGCAACCACCTCAGCGGTTGCCGCACAACTGCATGTCAGTCGTTTTGCCGGACAGGCCCGGCCGCAGGATAAGGTCAATCTTATCAACAGGCTGCAGTCGGAAGGTTTTCTGGTCGGGATGATCGGGGACGGCATAAATGATTCCGCCGCCCTCGCCCAGGCCGATCTCGGATTGGGCGTCGGCTGCAATCCCGGCAACATCATGGAGGAAGCTGCCGATGTTACACTGCTTGGTGAAGATCTTGACCGACTGCTGGAAACCATGGAACTGTCGCAGCTTCTTGCCAAGGCCGTACGCCAGAATCTCATCCTGGCTTTTCTGTATAACGGTATCGGCATCCCCCTTGCCGTCCTGGGACTGCTCAATCCGTTGCTGGCGGTAACCGCCATGCTGGCCAGCAACCTGACCGTCATTGCCAACACCATCCGCATAGCCGGAATCGAAAAGCAGGGAAGAGAAAAACGTGTCCAGCATAGGGATCAGACATATTACGCCGGCACCAGCCACCCCCTGGCTCCGCTGAAGAATGAGAAATAACCCATGAACAATACTTACGCCGCCCAATCAACCGGGCTTTCACGGCTCAAGCTGTTCCTGGCCCTGTCCAGAACACCGCACGGGCTTCTTGATCTGGCAACGCCGCTTCTTGCCGCCGTGTTGTGGCTTGGCGACATCCCGGACGGCAAAACCGCCGTTCTCGGCGTCATCGCCGCCTTTGCCGGTTATACCGCGGTCTATGCCCTGAATGATATCGTTGATTACAAAACGGATAAGGAAAAGATACAACAGGAAGGATTTCGCCAGGGGGACAACTACCTGGACAGTGCTTTTGTACGGCACCCGCTGGCCCAGGGGATGATCGCCATGCCGGAGGCTATTGCCTGGGCGGGCGGCTGGGCCCTGCTTTCACTGATCACCGCCTACCTGCTGAATCCCGTTTGCGCCTATATCCTGATTCTTGGCTGCGTCCTTGAAATTATCTACTGCCTCCTTTTCCGGGTCAGCCGGTTCCGGACGCTGGTGAGCGGCGTGGTAAAAACATTGGGCGGCCTTGCCGCCGTATTTGCAGTGGATAATTCTCCCGATCCCGGCATTCTGGCCCTTCTTTTTTTCTGGCTTTTTTTCTGGGAGATCGGCGGCCAGAATGTGGTTGCCGACTGGCATGATATCGAGGAGGACAGGACGCTTGGGGCTAAAACTATCCCGGTTTTCTATGGCACCCGGGACGGAAGTATCATCGTTCTCGGTTCCCTCACCGTCAGCGTCATGCTGAGCGGCTTCCTTTTATGGCGGGTCCCCCTTGAACTCCCGCTTTTTCTCTATATCGGTGCCCTGGCCGCCGGGATTTTCCTGCTGCTGCTGCCGGCGCTGCGTCTCTACAGGACCAGGAGCAGAGATCATGCTTCGGCCCTCTTCAATACCGCGAGTTATTATCCGGCCAGTCTGCTGGTCATCGTTGCTTTGTCCCTGCTTCTCGAATAAAGGCATTTGATGCCAAACAGAACATTGCATACTGCGGGTGATAGTTTGTCCGGATCCGGCTGTGGTAATTTATTCTTTCCGGTCCGCTGCTTCCTGTTTCTGATCGGTTGCCAGCGGGAAGGTAAGCTTCGCCCCGAACCAGCCGATCACGCTGACAATGAGAACAAGGGCACAGATTAGAAAAATAAAGAAATAAGAGGCCGCAGAGCGATTTATGAGGATTTCAGGCTCCAGCAGCCGCCATGAAAAGAGGACGGCGCAATCCAGCAGCAGAAGGATCGAGCACCATATTTTGATTAGCACCGGCCGTATCGGCCTGGCCTGGTAATTGATCCACCAGGTCAGAAAGCCGGTACCCATGGCCGGGGGAATAAAAATGAGACCGGCGCCCAGGCTATGAAAAGACGTGGCCTCAAGGGACCGGCTGCCGGTGAGCAGGGCAAGCAGCATAAAACCCGCGGCGGCAAACATGAAGACAATGGGGTAATGGATCAGCATGGGGTGAGGATGACGCCTGAAAAAAGGATACCGGTCAAGAAAGCTCTTCAGCCAGGAAGGCAGCTGTTGATCGGCCCCACCCTCATTATCGGTGAGAACGCCCACCTGCGTGAATTCTGCAAAAACCTCTTCCCCGTGGGGGGCGGCCCCGAAGTCCGCCGTGAGGTCCCGGCCCGCCTTATGCCGCTTCATATGCATGCCGGTTTTCCACAGCTTGCTTCCTGAGACGTCAAAAACCTTGCCGTCGCGGGCAATAAATATCTTCCCGTCTTCATTGCTGCCGTCGAATTCGGCCAGGGTCTGTTGATCAAATTCCTGCATCGTTTCTGGTTTTTTCGGAATTTTATGCAATCTGGGCAGGACCGTTCATCCCTTGAGGGGATTAATTGACTGCACATCAATAAATAATGAACAATTTAACCGTTCAGCAATCCAATGGTTTTGATTAAAACAGGTACGGGGATAAAGTCAAGTCAATGCTTGTACTTCGCCCTGTAAAAGAAATGGTGCAAAAAAGGGAAAAGAAACTTTAACGGTGACGGCTTCAGCTCCCTATATTGCCTTTTTTTCCTGTATACAGAACTATTAACCTGAATCCGTGAAAAAATTTGGAGCTTATATGCCTTATGTGAATATTAAAATAACCAGAGAAAACGTAACCGCAGATCAAAAGACCGCTCTTATCAGGGGAGTGACCGACCTCCTGGCCGAAGTTCTGGGAAAGAACCCGGCAACTACAGTGGTGGTTATAGATGAGGTTAACACCGACAACTGGGGCATTGGCGGCGAGCCTGTAACAAAACGACGGCAGCGCGGCCAATAAAGAATGAAAATAAATCCCGGACACGTTATTAATGGTAATGACCGTTAACTGTTTTCAGATCAAAATTTATTATGCTGCAGCCTGGGAGAATTTTACTGCGGCATAAGTAATGTGTATATTCTACGATTCAGACAATTTCCCGGAGGTTGGCCATGGCAACAATTTTTTATGTCAGAAAAGGGGCGAAGGCAGACAATATTGCCTCAAGCAGAGAAGTTGCAGTTGCAGATATTATAAACTTATACGGCTCTGACCCATCAAATTATGCCTATATGAAAGGCGCGGATCCATCCGATGTCATTGCGGACAAGGGGCAGGCTAAAATGCAGGCTGATCCCGCCTATGCTGTGGTCAAAATCGACCGGAACGAGATTCATCAGGATACATTTCCCGAGGCGGGTTTTTATATTGTCAAGGATGCGAAACCTCGGCAAGGCTGATTTTGAATGGTGGGTCGACATGCAGACCCTCACCGTGAGAAAATGTTTTCATCATGCTTTTTATCGGTATAGACCTCTCAGGCCCCAGCAACAGAGGAGAAACTGCAGTAGCTACCTTTGTTGCAGACGGTGGGGGAGATTTAATTGCGCACAAATTTTTGCTGGGGGCTGATGACTACCAGATTTTACACTTTGCCCTCTCGCTGCAGAACCGGGGAAATATTGTTGTCGGCCTTGATGCGCCGCTTTCCTATAACGTCGGCGGCGGCGACCGTCCGGCAGATGCCGAGCTGCGGCGGAGAATTATCAAGATCGGGCTGCGGTCCGGTTCGGTGATGCCACCGACGATGACGCGCATGGTGTATTTAACCCTGCGCGGCATTTCTGTCGCCCGCCTGCTTCGTAATACCAATGAAAAAATAAAAATTGTCGAGGTTCATCCCGGCGCTGCGATGGCCCTGAGAGGAGCATCGGTCAATGATGTCCGCACCTATAAACACAATAAAAAATCCCGGCGGAATCTATTGGCCTGGCTGGAGAGACAGAGACTGAAAAATGCTGCGGCCATCAAGGATCCAAGCGATCATTATGTGGCGGCATGCGCCGCTGCACTGGCAGCATGGAAATGGCACCACAACAAAGCCGTCTGGATTCACCCGGCGGAACAGCCGGTTCATCCCTTTGATTATGCTTGTTAAAAACAGAATTATTTTAGGATCTTATGCACTATAATCATCCGAAATACAGGAGTCACAAATGGCTGCATATCTCGTCGGACATATCACGGTTAAAAATAACGAACTATGGCAGAAATACGTGGCAGGCGTCCAGGAATCACTTGCCCCCTTTGATGCAAAAGTTCTCTTCAGAGGACAAATGGTCAGCATTCTAGCCGGAAAACACGACCACAATCTGGTGGTTGTCATTGAATTTGCCGATCAATCCACCCTGGTCAGCTGGTACGGTTCCGAAAAGTACCAGTCCATGGTCCCCCTAAGGGACGAGGCGGCAGATGTGGTAATTATTGCCTATAATGCCTAGCGACTGCATCAACATACCATTTATCGTTAGTGCAGTTTCTTCTCCTGCGGCCGCGGTATTTTATTCCCGGTTGCAGGAAGTGCTCCCTGGTCTCGAATGTTGACGCATTAATTATGTATGGGCAATATAACCAGGCTATTTTCTGACCAACGGATGTGTATTACTATGTATTCATATCCTGACTTTGCACCTCGTCTGAAAAAATGATCAAAAAAAAAATGCCATTTCTTATCCCCGGTACTGCCGTACTCTGTCTGCTGGTGGTCATGATTCTTGTTGCTTCGGGCGGCGGCGGGGAAAAAACCTATACCAATCCGGTACTGGTTGAAACCATGGTCATCCACAGGACAGAGCCCGATAATTTTTCAGGGATGCTCGGCATAGGTGATCCAACAGTACTATTCCATGACGGCAGATACTACCTTTACCCGACAGGGGACAACCGCGGTTATGATGTTTATATATCCGACGATCTGGTGCACTGGGAAAAAGGGGGCAGGGTATTTCAGTCCACTGAAAGGGGAGTCTGGGCCCCGGATGTTTTCTACAACCGGGCGGATAAGCAATTCTACCTGTACTATACGGTAAGCGGACGCATAGGTGTGGCCGTATCCGGGCGGCCCGACGGACTGTTCAAAGACCGGGGAACATTGATTGAAAACGGCATAGACGCCCATATGTTTGAAGATGATGATGGGAAATACTATCTCTACTATGTGCAGTATCCGGGATTCAGGATCCATGTTCAGCCCATGGAATCCCCGGTGCGGAAGAAAGGGCATTCAATCCGGATCATCCAGGCAACCGATCCCTGGGAAAAAAAACACGCCGCCCTGACCGAGGCCCCCTGGATGCTGAAACACCGCAACGTTTATTACCTGCTTTATTCCGCCAGCGGCGCCGATACCGAGGATTACGCCATCGGGTATGCAACCGCTGACAATCCCCTCGGCCCCTTTACCAAATACAGCGGCAATCCCATAGTAAAAAAGGGGGGCAACATCTTTGGCCCGGGACACTGCGCGGTAACAAAAACCCCGGACGGACAGTTGTGGATGGTGTACCATCAGCAGAAAAACGGCATGCAGGGATGGAACCGGATCATCTGCATCGATCCTGTCCGGTTTGATGACCGGGGCGTCCTGCATGTCAATGCGACCCGCGGGGTACCCAGACCGGTTCCTGGCAGCAGTGCGTGGAAAAACAAGGGCCGAACGTAAACCGGATCATATAATTGAAACGGCATGAAAGTCCTCCCCTTGCCCGGCACCTTAACGTTCCCCGGGGAAGGTCAGTTTCCGGATTTATTCCCCAACGCTGAATTCTATGGTATCAACGTATGATCCAAAACTATCATAAATCCGAAACGTGTAAGAACCGCGTGGTAAATACTTCCAACAGGTAAGAATCTCATTATCTCCGACTTTATTTACGCTCCCGGAATCAACACTTTCCAACACACCCTGCTTATACAACCGGTAAGAAAATGTTGAACTCCCATAGCCGGATATCTTCACACATGGGGTTTCATCTCCCCTGAAAAAATCACGGCTTGCGTTCACGCCGGAGTATCTGTCCTGTTTTGCGACAGGGTATATTGCTTTGTTGGGAGGGCTGCCGGCCGCACAACCACTCATTACAGCCAAAACAGATATGAAAAGAGCGAGTTTTTTCATGGGAACCTCAACTTGCAGGATTCATAATAAAATCCTAACTCAAATGAAACCTATCGAAAAGTGATATTTAGGTCCGGAATCTGAACTCCACGGACCAGCTTCCCGCATATAATTCCTTTGTTTTATCCGCGGTAACAGGTGAAAGCAATGCTGTCAATACTGTGTATTTTAATTATCCCTGTGATTTTTCAATGTATCCTGCGCCCAGATGCATCCACCGAAGAAATAATGTTATTAATTGCGGCCGTTGATTTTCACCCGGATTATCCCGCCGGTGGTGCCGGACCACCGAAAAGGGAATACAGGACCATGAGGATTACCGCCTGGATGACCCAGCCGACGGCACAGACCCCTACGGCGCGCAGGGTACTTTTATAGTCAAGGGCCTGCCGAACCGCGATCACCATTGCCACGAGCATCCAGATGGAAGCCACTGAATATACCACCATGCTCAACCCCGGGATAATGCCTAATACCCGGATCAGGCCGGGAGAGCTCGAAAAGCCTATGGTGCGCAGCAACTCACCGTGATCTGCATCGGTCTGCGGTTCGGGCAGGAGCTTCGTGCCGATAAAATAGGTAAAATAAGCCCAGATATACCATCCTATAAGGGATGCGGCAATTCCCACCAGGATGGTGCCGATCCCGGTCGCGCCCATGCCGATACCGCCTATGCCTGCAGCGACGCTGGAAAGGACGACAACACCCATTGCCTGTCCCATTGCATTTTTGTCCGCCTCAACTTCTTCATACAATGCAGCATCCAATTTGGCAGCGCGCAGTATGCGATCGGTAAATACACTCATAAAAAAATTCCTCCTGAATTTGAGATCCTGGTATACTGGATATTTACACCATGGGGAGTATCGTAACCAATAACGACAAAGAGTAAATAAATATTTCAGAAAAAAGCGGGAAACCCGGGGAAACAACCGGCGACAACCCTAATGCGGGAGAACACATCCCCTGCCGTCCTATTATTGAGCAGACACATGAACAGCCACGCCGTCATAGTTCTTGATTTCGAAACCACCGGACTCTCGCCCCATTACGGGGACCGAGCCATTGAAATCGGCGCCGTGCGTCTGGAAAACGATATCGTCACGGATCGTTTTCAGAGCCTGATGAATCCGGGCTTCAGAATCAGTTCCTTTATCGAGGCCTACACCGGCATCAGCAACGACATGATAGCGGCGGCACCGCCATGTGAAGCGGTGATGGATCAGTTTGCGGCCTGGATCGAGGCTGCCCCTCTTGTCGCCCATAACGCATCCTTTGACCGCAGGTTTCTGGATTCGGAACTCGGGTTTATCGACAGATCAAGAAACAGCAGCATGGCCTGCTCCATGCTTGCAGCCCGCAGGGTGTATCCCGATGCCCCGAACCATAAACTCGGGACCCTGGTCAGCTACTGCAACATTCAAACGGCTGGAACATTTCACCGGGCCCTGGCCGACGCCGAAATGACCGGACGCCTCTGGATGTTAATGATTGATGCAGTCAGGAATACATTCGGCATCAACGAGGTGACATTTGACCTGATGCAAAAATTGTCCCGAACCTCCAGGGCCCAGACCCCGGCGTATCTGCAGAAAATTGCCGCCGCACAGAGACGGGAAAAATGATTGGCATCTATTTTCTGTCAGGGTAATATGGAAACCATATACTGAATTGGACAGTTTTGAATCGGGTCAACATTGCGGCCTGAATACAGTGTCATCTTCGATTAAATTCAAAGTTGCGAGGATATTAACCATGCATGCTCGGGTAATATTGGGAAAAGTCAGGATGCATAAACAGGAGGAAGCCGTCAGGCTGTATAAGGAAACCATTATACCGGCGGCGGAAAAACAAAAAGGGTTCAAGAGCGTCAACCTGCTGACGGATCCGGACACCAACAAATTTATTTCAATCACTATCTGGGAAACGGAAAATGATATGTTGTCGAGTGAAGCCAGCGGCTACCTGCAGAAGCAATTAGACAGGATAGAGGCCCTCTTTGTCGGGCCGCCGTCCATACAGCATTATACTGTCACGCATTAAAATTCGGGGATATGCGGCTTATTTTCATGGTTTCATAAGACCCCCCCTTATGCTTCTCATTTATCCTCCTGTTGCCAAATCCTGTGAACCGCCGGCCGGTATTGCACACCTGTCCGGAGCACTTCGCGGCAACGATCTTCCCTGCACCCTTTTGGATGCAAATCTCGAAGGCCAGCTTTTTCTCCTTGCTTCGTCTGCCGAACCGTTTGACACCTGGGGCCGGCGTGCCTACCGCAGTCTGGAAGCCAATCTTGCAGGTCTCCGCAGCATGTCCATCTTCACAAACCGGGACCGGTACCGGCGGGCGGTGGCCGATGTAAACAGGATGCTTGAGTTTGCCGGCGCGGCAAAAAATATTGTGCTCAGCCTGGCCAACTACCAAGACCCGACATTATCACCACTGAAGAGCGGCGATCTGCTCCGGGCGGCGGACCGCCCTGAAGAGAACATTTTTTACGGCTACTTTGCAACACGGCTGCCGGATATGCTGGCGGATGTACGGCCAGCCCTGGTCGGTTTTTCGCTTAATTACCTGAGCCAGGCAATACCGGCCTTTGCCATGATCGGCTATGTCAAAAAGATTGCCCCGAACATGCCGGTTGTCCTCGGCGGCGGCCTGGTGACCTCCTGGCTGCGAAATCCGGCCTGGAAAAACCCCTTTGCAGGACTGGTTGATCACCTTGTTCCCGGCCCGGGGGCAAAAGCCCTCATTCATCTTCTCGGCGGGGAGGATATTCTTCAGCACCACAGACCCGATTTTACCGGCCTAGCGCACAGTGATTACCTGGCCCCCGGTTTTATTCTTCCCTATGCCGCTTCATCCGGCTGTTATTGGAATAAATGCTCGTTCTGCCCGGAAACGGCGGAAAAGAATCCCTATACTTCCATCCCAAGCGAACTGGTCCTGGATGATATCGATCTCCTCTCGCGGCAGACCGGACCCGTCCTGCTCCATTTTCTGGACAATGCAATAAGCCCATCCCTGCTCAAAGCTCTGGCCTCCAAGCCGCCGCATGTGGCTTGGTACGGATTCGCCCGCATCCATCCCGAGCTTGCCGATGCAGATTATTGCCGAGCTTTACGGACATCCGGCTGCGTCATGCTTAAACTCGGTCTGGAATCAGGAAACCAGGCCGTTCTCGACACCATGCACAAGGGTATAAACCTCGACCTGGCTGCCGGGACTTTGAAGGCCTTACAAGGGGCAGGGATTGCATCCTATGTCTATCTACTGTTCGGCACCCCTGCCGAATCGAAGGTCGAGGCCCGGCATACCCTGGATTTTATTGCGAACCATGCTGATGGTGTAACCTTTTTAAATCTTGCCATATTCAATATGCCGATCTGCAGTCCGGAAGCATCCACCCTCGAAGTCTCCGGTTTTAACGAAGGTGACCTGTCACTCTATACCGACTTTGTCCATCCCCAAGGCTGGAACCGGACCGACGTCCGCAGATTTCTCGACCGGGAATTCAGGCGGCACCCGGCGGTAGCGTCAATTCTGCGGCGCGATCCGCCGTATTTCACCTCCAACCACGCCCCGTTCTTTACCAAAACCCTGCAAGATGACATTACCTGACCAGGAAAACAGAAGGGGACCGCTTGTCTTTTTGTCCAGGAGAGAATCAGCAATCCGGGATAAATGCTTTCCTTTTGCATGAAAGTCCGGGGCCGGCTTACCCCGGGCCGCAATCCTGTTATTACACCAAAGTGGCACAAAACAATAAACTGCCTTATTATGACTTCGAATTTTTCATTTCCTTCTGAACAGGGAAAACAGACGTTATTTGATACATATGACTGCAAGAGATACAGAACGGCCCGGTTTTGACCGGCGGATGAGCAAGGACGAGATAAACACCCGCCCCATAAAGCATTGGGCCGGAAGAACCAGTATTGTAAGGAACAGGGACGAGTTGGCATCGGCATTACCCAGACTTGCCGGCCATTCCCTGCTCGGCTTTGACACCGAAACCAGGCCGGCCTATAAAAAGGGGGAAAGCTATCTTCCTTCCCTTCTGCAGCTTGCCACCGACGCCGAGGTTTTCATCTTCCAGCTCGAACACCTTGGCCTGGCAAAGCAGGTGCGGCGGGTCCTGGCCGATCCGACCATTATCAAGACCGGAGTCAGCCTGGACTATGACATCCGCGAACTCAAAAAGCTGTCCCATTTCAAGGCTGACGGATTTGTGGACCTGGGGACTCTTGCCAAAAAGAAGGGGATCAAGAACCACGGCCTGCGGGGTTTAGCCGCAGTTTTACTGAATTTTCGCCTTTCCAAAAAGGCCCAGACCTCCAACTGGGCCAGGGATGTACTTACCCGGCAGCAGATCCGGTATGCCGCCACCGACGCATGGGTGGGGCGCAAACTCTATCTGGCGTTGAACGGGGTCCTGGCCGCGGAGACCGCATGAGTACCTGCAAGTCAAAAAGCCCCCTGCATGGCATCACCCTGGAGATGATCCTCACCAGGCTGGTGGACCATTACGGCTGGGATACGCTTGGCAGGTTGATCGTCATCAACTGCTTTAATAAGAACCCCAGCATCAAATCGAGTCTCACCTTCCTGCGCCGGACTGGGTGGGCCAGAAAAAAGGTCGAAACCCTTTACCTGCAAACCCGTTTCACCGGGCAGGCAGAAAAAAAGAGTCAATAGATATGGCACAGATCGGCAGGATGAATAAACTTACGGTGACCAGGATACAGGACTACGGGGCCCACCTCGATGGCGACGGGTCAGGGGATATCCTCCTGCCGAAAAGATATGTCCCGGAGAATTGCCGCCCAGGGGATGAAATTGAGGTTTTCGTTTTTGCCGAAGGGCCAAAACGGTTGCGGGCCACTACCAGAAAACCTTATGCCCAAGTGGGAGAGTTTGCCTTATTGCGGGTGGCGGCAAATTCATCGGCGGGCTCTTTCATGGAGTGGGGGCTGCCGAAAGATCTCCTTGTCCCCAAGAAAGAACAGCATGGCAAAATGGATGCCGGCAGATCTTATGTTGTCTATGTCTTTCTCGATGAACAAAACAACCGCATCACAGCCTCAGCAAAGATCGATAAATTCCTTGACCTTCAGCCCCCGGACTATAGAGAGGGGCAGGAGGTTGAACTTCTCATATATGACAAAACAGACCTGGGATATAAAGCGGTTGTAAACAATGCCCACGGGGGCATGATCTATAAAAACGAAGTTTTTCAGGAGCTCAAACCGGGCCGGCAAATAAAAGGCTACATAAAAAAAATACGCAGCGACAACAAAATCGACCTGCGGTTGCAGCAGCAGGGCTATGAAAAGATTGATGCTGTTTCCAGGGCCATACTGAAGACCATAAAAGATCGGGGCGGACGGATTGCGGTTACCGATAACAGCCCGCCGGAATTACTCTACTCCCTGTTCGGGGTGAGTAAAAAAACATTCAAAAAGGCGGTGGGGGCACTTTACAAAAAAAGGCTTGTCACCCTTGACGCCAATGGCGTCAAGCTCGTCAGGAAAAAGCCTGTGGTCAAGCGCGCAAAACCAACTGGGTAAACAGAAAGGAGGTTGCATGAGTTCGGATGCCGTTGAACATAAACTGCGAATCAGAAATATCAGGATGTCGAATTATGATGAGATTGAGACCATAATGCACCAGGCATATTCCGGCATGGGCGGTGCCTGGACCAGGGATGAAGTTTCACGGCTGCTCGAAATATTTCCCGCCGGCCAGATTTGCATCGAGGACAATGGGCAGGTCGTTGCCGCGGCCCTTACCCTTGTGGTTGACTATTCAACCATTGAAGATGACCATTCCTATGATGATATTGTCGACAGGGGCAGATTCAGTACAAATGACCCTGAAGGCGATTATCTCTATGGCATTGATGTTTTTGTCCACAAGGATTACCGGGGCATGCGACTCGGTCGGAGACTGTACGATGCCCGCAAGGAACTTTGTGAAAAATTAAACCTGAAAGGCATTATTGTCGGCGGCCGCATTCCCGGGTACGCAAAATATGCATCGGAACTCACTCCGGATCAATATATCACCAAGGTAAAAAACAGGGAGATAGTCGATCAGGTCCTGACCTTTCAACTGTCGAATGATTTTCATCCCAAGCGGGCGATCAGAAATTACATCCCGGAAGACAGCCGCTCGAAAAGTTATGCGGTTCTGCTTGAATGGAACAATATTTTCTATCAGCGCAAGAAAAAAATGATCTGGGGACGGAAGTCAAATGCCAGGATAAGCGCCGTTCAATGGCAGATGCGGCCGTTTGCCGGCTTTGACGACCTGCTGCAGCAGGTTGAATTTTTTGTCGATACCGTTTCCGGCTACAATGTCGACCTGCTGCTTCTGCCCGAGATGTTCAATGCCCCGCTTCTGGCAAGTTATGACCAGAAAAACCCTTCGCTCGCCATGCGCTCCCTGGCTGAGCTGACCGAACCACTCAGGGATGCCATGCTCCAGATGGCAATGAAGTATAACACCAATATCATAACCGGCAGCCTACCGGTCTGTGAGGACGAACACCTGTACAATGTAGCCTTTCTCTGCCGCCGCGACGGCACCTGGGATTCGCAGTACAAGCTTCATGTCACCCCTGATGAAGCCGAATGGTGGGGATTTAGGGGTGGCAAGGATTTACGGGTGTTCGATACCGATATCGGCAAAATAGGCATCCTTATCTGTTTTGACGTGGAATTTCCCGAACTCGCCCGGCTGCTGGCCGACCAGGGTGTCCGGATCCTGCTGGTTCCCTATTGGACGGACACGAAAAATGCCTACCTGCGGGTCAGGCGCTGCGCCCAGGCCCGGGCCATAGAAAATGAATGTTATGTAGTGATAACCGGCAGTGTGGGGAATCTTCCGAAGGTGGAAAATATGGATATCCAGTATTCCCAGGCAGCGGTTTTCACCCCATCGGATTTTGCCCTACCCCATGACGCTGTTGCGGCTGAGGCTACGCCCAATACCGAAATGACGCTTCTGGCCGACCTTGATCTCGATCTTTTAAAGGAGATTCGCAAACAGGGTAGTGTACGCAATCTTGAAAGACGCCGATCAGATCTGTATACCATTCACTGGACCAAGCAGTAAAAAGATCGATCCGGTAAAATCGAATATTTTTAATTAAATATGATATAATCATTACGGTCTCATGGGCATCAACGGAGGCTGATACCATCACTGGATTATGAGCGCAACATCTGTCCGCATTGTTTTTTTTTACAAGGCCGACAAATATGGCTGCAGTGATTATAGTTCTTATCTTCCAGAAACCATGACAATGCAAACAGATCATAAAAAAAGGCAGGGAAGCAGAGCAATTGAAGAAGTGGCGTATCCGGGACATCATTGATCTTGAATATTTCCTGCACAGGGATGCGGTTTCCCAATCCGGGGAAGATCAGCAATATCTGCATGAACGGGACCGCAGTATCTTCCTCGACCGGGTCGAACCCTCCTTAATGGAGGGGGAGACCCCGAAGCCCCGATTCATTCTCCGGACCTGGTTGCAGCGAAGGCGGGAGGACGAAGCTGCCGAAGGTGCTCTGCTGCCCGGAGAGAGTTATGAAAGTCTCTACAGCTCATTCCGGATTCTTTTTGTCTTTGCCGGCCTTTTCATCGGCACCGGATCGGCACTCTCATTTTTGACCTATACGGGAGACCAACCCTTAAACGTCTTTTCCTATCTCTCGGTTTTCGTCTTATCCCAGCTGCTTCTGCTTCTGCTGTTGTTCGGTCTTTCCCTGTACAGGCTGAAGACCCGCTCCTTTCTCTCCACCTCCCCTTTGTACAGACTAATCGGCAGAGCCATGCTAAAGATAATGCTTGGCGCCAGAAGACGGCTGGCTGAAAAACTGGGGGGTGACCGACGCAGCAGACTGGAATCCACCATGGGCATAATTAAGGGCAAGGCAAAAACCTATGGCTTTCTTTTTTATCTGCCGGTCTTTATCCTGACGCAGCTTTTCGGCGTCGGCTTCAACCTGGGGCTGCTTATAGCCACCCTGTTTAAAGTCATCACCGCCGATATCGCCTTTGGCTGGCAGTCCACTCTGCAGCTGAGCCCTGCAGCGGTGCACGCCCTGGTGCAGAAAATAGCCCTGCCCTGGTCCTGGCTGGCTCCGGCTGATGCCGCCTATCCTTCACTGGCGCAGATTGAAGGCAGCCGCATTATTTTGAAAGAGGGAATCTATAACCTGTCAACGCCGGACCTTGCTTCATGGTGGCCCTTTCTCTGTTTCAGCGTCCTGTTTTACGGGCTGCTGCCCCGCCTCCTCCTTTTCCTGGGGGCTGTTGCCGCCCAAAAACGATATCTCGGCGCCCTTGATTTCAGCCGGGTAATCTCCGAACAGCTGCTGCTGCGCATGACTACCCCTCTGGTGTCCACCCGCGGCCGCCGGGTTGAAGAGGCAGCCGCCGGAGCAGGAGAACCGGGGCCGGATTATTCCTCCATGGAATCGATCCCTGCTGCGGGCAAAACCGGGGGCAGGAATCTTCTCGTGATGATCCCGGATGATATCTTCGACGCCTGTTCCAGGGAGGAAATTGAGTTTGTGGTGCAGGCCAGATTTACTGCCCCGCCCCTGGAAGTTATCAGAATAAATGAAGGCTATGACACTGATATGGAAATACTTGCCAACCTGAAAAACAGCAAACTTCCCGGGGAAACCGATATCCTTCTTATCCAGGAGGCCTGGCAGCCGCCCATACAGGAGTACCTCAACTTCATTAAAAATCTGCGCCTGGCTGTCGGCCCTGACATCTGCATCAGGATAGGGCTTGTCGGCAAACCGCAGGCAAACACCATTTTTACGCCGGTGCAGGCAGAAAACCGCAAAACCTGGAGCCGGAAAATTGCCGCGCAGGGTGATCCCTGCATATATGCAGTGGGACTGATAAACCATGCGATCTGACACTGTTCCTCAATTTGCCATTGTCGGGCATCCAAACGAGGGCAAATCTTCAGTGCTCTCGACCCTTGCCGAAGACGACAGTGTCCGCATAAGTGCGACGCCCGGTGAAACGCTCGTGTGTCAGCAGTTTCCGGTGATTATCGATGGCAGGGAAATTATCCGCTTCATAGACACCCCTGGATTCCAGAATCCCAAGAGAGTGCTGCAGCAACTGCAGAACCTGCGCGGGACAACGGATAATATCATTGCAGCCTTCAGGGAAAAAAACAGTACCAATCCTGAATTCAGGGAGGACTGTGAACTCCTGCGTCCTATTACCGGAGGCGCCGGCATAATTTATGTTGTTGACGGCTCCAGACCGGTCCGCAGCGTTGACCGGGCGGAGATGGAAATTTTACGGCTCACCGGTCTGCCCCGCATGGCGGTTCTCAACAGCAAGGATTTTACGACCGATTTTCTCGATGAGTGGAAGGACGAATTCCGCAAATGCTTCAATGTGTTCCGGATCTTCAACGCGCACACGGCAAATTATGCCCAGAGGATAGAACTGCTTGAAAGCCTGAAGAATATTGATCCGGACTGGCAGGCAACTTTAGACACCGTCATTGCGGCATTCAAAAAGGACTGGGCCCAGCGCAATCTTGCCAGCGCCGGGATAATTACCGAAATGCTGCAGCAGTGTCTGTCGTATAAAGTTGTCAGAAATCTTGATGATTCCACCTCTGAACAAGACCTGAAAAAGGATATGCAACAGACCTATGAAAAACAGATCAGAAAAATTGAAGCCCGGGCCCATCATAAGATCAGAAGCCTCTTTAAACACAATATTTTCAATTATGATCTGCCTGCCCGGTCTATTCTTCATGAAGATCTGTTCAGCGAGTCAACCTGGAAATTCCTCGGCCTGAGCCGCAATCAGCAAATTGCCGCCGCCGGCCTCGGCGGGGCCGGTATCGCCGCCGCCCTTGATGCTGCAACCTTTGGTGCAAGTTTCGGGTTGTTTGCCGCCCTGGGCGGACTTGCCGGAGCCACCTGGGCCGCGCTGGGCGCCAAATCCCTGGCCCGGACCAGGGTCCTGGGCATTCCGCTCGGCGGTCGGGAAATACAGATAGGCCCGGTTAAGAATATCCAGTTTCTCTATATACTACTGGACCGCAGCCTCATTTATTATTCCCATATCAGCAATTGGGCCCATGGACGAAGAGATTACGGCGGCAGCAAAATCGGGCCCGGGCAGCAGGATGCGGTCCAAAGCGGTTATGCGGCGCAGTGGGACTCCGGGGTGCGTGCTGTCTGCGCTGCTTTTTTTAAGATGTCAACCGAAAGCAGCGACAGCAGCAACCCGGACGCTGAACAGCGGATGAATGATTTTCTTCAGGAGCAGCTGCAGAAAATTTCCCGTTCAGAGCATCTGAGGATGCTCTGATAGTAACGGGCTTGGCACCTGCCCCATCCAGGTTAGGCGGAAAAGGGGTGCAAGTGACATCTCGGCCCGTCTGCTTCCATGGACTGCGGATTTAACAGCGGCGGCGGGATTGCATTCAGGCTGCACGCCCTAAGCTGCGGCGCATCTCCGGATTCCATGCCGTTTCGGCGACATAGGGCTGGATGACGTATTTCGAGTCTGCCGGAACCAGGGCGCGGAGCTCGGTTAAATCCCCTGCGGTCAATAGGGGTTTTACCCGGGTGGTACGAAAATGATGCTCCACCCCGCTTTTCGCGATAATTGCTATCGACCGGCGGATAGCCCCGGTATCCACACTAACCCCGCACAGAACATTATATTTATGGAACGGGGCTTTTATGTCCATGGCGATATAGTCGACAAGCCCCTCCCCGAGGAGCTGTTCAACCATCTCCGGGTGTGATCCGTTGGTATCGAGTTTTATCCGGTAGCCGAAATCCTTGACCCCCGAAATGAACCGGGGCAGATCTGCATGTTCCGTGGGCTCGCCGCCCGTAATCACGACCCCGCCAAGGCGGCCGGATCGAAGTCTTAAAAAATCAAAGACCTTTTCGATCCCCAGGGATACAGCACTTTTTTGGGGGAGCAGCGAGCCGTTGTGACAGAAGGGGCAGCGGAAATTACACCCCTGGGTAAAGAGTACCGACGCCACCCTGCCGGGGTAGTCGCTGAATGAGCAGCGCTGCATACCGCCGATAATCATCAGGCAGCCACCCGGTAGTGGCTCCGTTTGGCAAATTCGGCCCGCTTGCCCTCATTCCACTGTTTTACCGGACGCAGGTAACCCACCACCCTGGAATAGACCTCGGTCTCGGCACCGCAGTCGGGGCAGACCGACATTTCGCCATTGATATAGCCATGATTTATGCAGATGGAAAACGAAGGGCTCAAGGTAAAATACGGCAGTTGATACTGTTCGCAGACAGTCCGGACAAAGGATTTTACCGCCGCAGGATCAGGGGCCGCCTCGCCAAGGAAACAGTGGAGCACGGTGCCGCCGGTATAACGGCTTTGCAGCTGGTCCTGCAGATCGAGGACCTGAAAAATATCATCACTGTAATTAACCGGCAGCTGGGTTGAGTTGGAATAAAGCGGGATCCGGGAGTCGGTTTGCAAATTACATTTCATCCCGGGAAATCGCTTTTGATCCAACCGGGCCAGACGGTATCCGGTGCCCTCCGCCGGAGTGGCTTCCAGGTTATAATGATTGCCGGTATCATGCTGGAATTGCTGCAGCCGGCTGCGCATATGATCCAGAAGCCGAATGGCGAAGGCCTGGCCTTCCTCCGTGCCGATATCCTTGCCTAAAAGGTTCAGAACCGCCTCATTGGCCCCGATTATGCCTATGGTGGAAAAATGATTCTTCCAGTAGCAGTTGAAACGTTCCTTTATCCTGCGGAGATAATAATGGGTGTATGGGTAAAGACCCTTGTCGGTAAAATTTTCCAGGACCTTCCGTTTTACTTCCAGGCTGGTGCGGGCTATATCCATCTGCCGGTCAAGCCTGGCCAGAAAATCCTCGACATCAGCTGCCTGGTAGCCGAGCGCCGCCAGATTAATGGTCACCACGCCAATGGAACCGGTGAGCGGGTTGGCCCCGAACAGTCCGCCGCCCCGTTTTTCCAGTTCCCGGGTGTCGAGTCGCAGGCGGCAGCACATGGAACGGGCGTCATCCGGTGAAAGATCTGAATTGACGAAATTGGCAAAATAGGGGATGCCGTATCTGGCCGTGACCTCCCATAGGGGATCAAGCTCCGGGTTGTCCCAGTTAAAATCCGGCCCGATATTATAGGTGGGG
>CAWAPG010000008.1:0-11952 GCA_963783905.1 uncultured delta proteobacterium
GTTAAGGCTATTTTGAGTCCAGTTAGAAAAAACTCTTCCAATTTGTGTCCCAGCACTCAAGCCGGAATCATTAGAACTTCCATTTTTATTTCTGTCCACACATCCTGAAAAGTATTTTATTCAACGATCCCAGTTAAAATTTATTATCATTTTTTTATTTTCTGCCATAAAGTATTTAAGGATGGTGCTTCCAGGGTAAGATAAACAAAATCAATTCATACCAGCATGTTCAGTTGTCCCGAGACATTAAAGCCATCACCTTAAGATTATGCATAACATGCCTGAATTATTGAAATATATCATTTTCATAAGTGCAATTATTACTACCTTGTTAGTTCTTCCTGTATCGGTTTTGGGAGCCACAAGCGGTGCGACAAACATCAAAGTAACATCTGACCGCTGGCCGGACACCTCTTCATTGCAGAATTTCGGAGAGAGTTCAGCAAAGCTGATGCAGGCATCAACCGATGAGGAGAAGGCTATTGCTCTTTGGCGCATGATCCAGCAGACAACAGATACTAAGTATGGCGGTTCCATAATCGCAAAAGAACCTGCCTACGGGATATCCAACATGCTGGATCCCATAAAATTATTGAATGTTTATGGAGTACATTATTGTGACGGTCTTTCACGCATCATGCAGATGACATGGCGTTCCCTTGGAGGAAGGGCTGAAAAATACTACAAATGGGGACATACCATGTCCGATATAGGCTACAGGGAGCAAGATGAAGAATTCCGCTGGCATTTGTTTGACCCTGTCTCAGCACTGGTTTACCTATAGCCGGGACGAGGAGCATGTGGCAAGTGCCGATGAAATTATGGTTGATTATTCGCTGATGGAAGTCCCCGCAAAAACACCGATTGCTCAAAGGGTTCAGGCTGGGGTCTTTGGGGTGGTGTTCACGCGGTACATTTTCAGTTTCCAACCCACAGTACCGGAATTGATCTTAAACTGAATGATTCATTGGAAAGGCTTTGGGGGAATATTGGAAAACCTTATTTTGATGTCTGGTCCAATCTCGGTGGTAAAGATGTTGAACATGGTCCATACATGCGAACCTATGGTAATGGGATATATATATTTACTCCTGATTATAGCCCTGAAAACTGCAAACATTCTTTAACATCATCAACTAACCTGTTGTGTGTGGGGCAGGATCCAAAGGCCGCAGGAATTTTTGCTAAGTCCCCCGGTATCTTAGCTGAAGCAGTCTATTATGTACGCAGTCCCTATATAATTTCAGATGCAGAGTTTAGTGGCAACTTTACCAGGAAAAACCCCGGCGACTCTATCAAAGTTTTTATTTCAAATGACGGAGAAAACTGGAAGCAGGTTTATAAAGCCGACAAGCTTGGAAGTTTTACTATCAGAGAGCATAACATTGCCGAATCTTTTAATGTACGCAAAAAATATCCCCCCGGATTGATTACTCCATTTGGCCATTATGAGTATCTGGTAAAAATTGAGCTTTATGCCCAGAATGACATTACTGATAGTGCTGTTCGGGACTTCAGCTTGAAAACAATTGTTCAGCTCAATCAATTTTCCATGCCGCAGTTATGGCCGGGCAGAAACAAAATTACGGTAGAGGGAGATATCTCAAATGACACTTCATTGGTTGTAACTTATGTGTGGAATGATTTAACCGGTTCAGACAAAAGAAATTCCGTACTAGTGACAGGCACCCCCTTTTCATATGAAATATTGACTGAGGCTGATGTCTGGAAAGATATTGTTGTAAAAAAAATTACAATTGAAGCTATACCCAAACAGCCAGGTGAAGGTAGATTTCTCGAGCAGGAAAAACCACCCCGGAGTATCAATACCATCTCCCCTGCGGATGCATTTGAAACTTTTTCGTTAATCGGCAGCAACTATCCCTCAGATCTGAAAACGGTAGAACAGTATATTGATGATTTAAATAACGCGATTGCTGCACAGGAAGGCTACCCGACTGACAGTCCAAAGGTTTACAGGCAGGCTGATACTGTTAAGAGCGCACTGTTGGGGATCTCTGCCCATGGAGGCAAAGCATACTCCGCAAAGGATGCTGTTCTTAACGCAATAAAAAAAGATCGAAGTTCTCCGAATAATAAGGCATATGCCTGCCAGACCATCTACCAGATTTCAGGTTATGAGGCAGTCCCAATCCTGCAAAAAGTCCTGCAGAGAGATGTATCAATCATGTGGGCGGATGATTCCTCGATTTCCACCTCGGCAAATCTCTGGATCAATACTGCAAGTGCAGCATCATCAGTGCTGGGTTACATGGCTATGATGGGAATTGATGAGGCAAGAACAGCTGCAGATGATGTCCAACTTTTATTGGATGAATCCTGGGTACAGAATAAAAGCGGATTCAAACCAGGAAAAATATCAAGGTGGCAGGAAAGGAAATGGGGGTTTGTCAGGTCACTGGGCAGGCTTGGCAATGCAAAACAAAGTACAATATTAACAAATATAATAGAAGGCAACTTTAATGGTGATGAAAAGGCAGTTGCTGCAAAATCCCTTGGAAACCTGGGAGATCCTTCTTCGCTAGGTGCTTTAAAAAAGTTACTGGTTAAACATCAATATGCTCCCCAGGGATGGTATGCAATAGAGAGCATTGGAAAAATCGGCAGCAAAAATGATGCAGAATTTCTCTATCCGTTCCTGAATCATTGGGATGAAAACTACCGTGGGTATACTGCCGAGGCTCTTGGAAAACTTGGCAATCCTGATGCCATCCCGGAACTCCGGGCCCTTCTGGAAAATGAACAATTTCCCTGGGTGATTGAAGCAGCTCAGAAAAGCTTAAAGGAACTTGATTCGAAATAGTTCAACCACCAACCATCCACCACCCACTACAAACAACCCACCAACAACCCACCACCAACTAACCGCAACTAACAAACCACCAACCACCAACCACCAACAATTAACCATTAACAATTCATCATTATTCAGATCCAATTCTGCAGCAGTTTTTCCGCCTGCTCCCGTTCCGGGAAATCAACATCCTGCGCCAGGCATTTGGTTAACTCCTCTTTGGCCTCCGTCATCCTGCCCTTGGCTCGCAGAGCTAAAGCGAGGTAATAGCGAAATGAAGGCTGGTCCGGACGCTCATTGACCGCCTGTTCAAATTGGGTAAGCGCCAGGTCATACGATTTTCTCTGGTAGTGAATCCAGCCGAGGGTGTTGGTAATACTTGGATCTTCGGGGAATTTGTCCTTGGCTATAAGGGCCAGCCGCATGGCCTCCCCCAGGTCTCCGTTTTCCTGGTTGGCTATGAGCCAGGCCAGGTTATTGGCGGCGACTGCATTATTCGGGTCAATTTCAAGGATTTTCCTGTAGGTCTCCATAGCCTTGGGAATATCTCCAGTCTGTTCCTGCAGGGCCGCCAGTCCAAGCATTGGCGGCAGAAATGTCGGCTGCTGTGCTATCAACTCCTGGTATTCCGCCATGGCTTGATCGCTCTTGTCCAGGTACCTGAGAAGACGGGCGCTGGCCAGATATGGTTGGGGTGCCTGGGGTACAATCGACTGCACCTTTTTGAACAGAGACAGTGCCTCATCGTATCGTTTATCCTGCATATAAAGATTGCCCAACAGCATTAAGTTTCCAGGATTTTCAGGGGTTATGTCTACCTGTTCTTCAACCCGCAGCAGGGCCTTATCCCTTTCCTTCCTGATGCTGTATATTTCCACCAGGGATGCCAGGGCTGGTGTGTTGTCTGGTGCTATTTTCAGAACATTCTCAAAAGTTTTAATTGCCGCATCATTCTGCTGCAGTTGCATGAGGCTTCTGCCTTGCAGTTGCATGGCATTAATATTTTTCGGTTGAAACATCAGGAGTGCCACAGCCGATTTCAATGCATGCTCATATTCTTTGGCGCCAAATTCTGATTGCCCGAGAACCATGACAGCATTAAAATTGTTGGGTGCAAGCTTTAGAGCAGTTCTGGCTTCCTCCTTTGCCCCGGCAAAATCTCCCTGCAGCAGGAGCAACCGTGCCTTCAGGGTATGCACTTTTGTATCGTTGGGGATCAGCTTTATGGCCTCCTCGAGTGCAGAGTTGGCCAGTTCAAGATCCATGCGGTCAAAATAAGCCACTGCCTTATAATAATGGGCCTTGCCCCAGTTGGGATTTTCCTCCAGCAAGACATCCAGAATAGCCAGCGCCTCGGAATCGTTGCCTGCTGCCAGGAGCAGTTTTGCCTTTACCAGGTTGGCCTGCGGATGTTTTTTATTATTTTGCAGGATTTCATCAATTGTCTTTTCTGCAAGTTCCAGCTTTCTCTGTTCAAAGTAGAAATCCGCGATAACCGCTTTGACATCATTCGGTTTCTCTGCCTTTGTCAATGCCAGCTTGTAGGTGGCTTCGGCCTCGTCGTTGCGCCCCAGGTTCTGGTAGAAATTGCCGAGAATGACATAGAGGCTGGAGTTGTCGGGCGCTACTTCAATGGCGTTTTTATGCTTTCTTCCGCCTGTTTGGATCATTCTGCTGAGAGTTGAAGCTCTGCCATGAGCAGATGAGGTTCCGGCATGTCAGGGAATTTCTCGATCATTTCGTGCAGTAGGGCTTCACTTTTGGCCACATCTCTCTGTCCCCTGTAGAAATTGAGCAGGGCCTGGTAATTCTGAACTTTGTCCGGAGCGAGTTCAATAGCCTTCCGCAAGGCTTGCTCGGCTTGAGAAAAGTTCTCCTGCAGGGCCAGAAGATTTGCCTTCATGAGGTAAACCCGGTCGGATTCAGGATTGTTTGTCATGGCCAGATTGACAGATTCTTCAGCAAGATCGGTATTTCCTTCCTGGATCGCTATGTTGGCCTTGAGGAGCAAACCGTCAACATTTGTCGGCTCAAGCGCCAGTATCTTGTCAACATGCTTTTTACTTTCATCCCACTGCTTTGCCAGAAAGTAGATCTCGGCTGTTTTTACCTGAGCGTCTAAATTATCAGGATCAAGGTCGGTGGCTTTTTTAAACTCGCCGAATGCACCTTTTATGTCCTTACCTTCAAGATAAGAAAGGGCCAATTGATAGTGGGCATCGGCAAATTTCGGATCAACCTGTAAGGCATTTTTAAATTCAAGAATTGCCGAGTTGGTCTCGCCTTTCTCCTGGTATTCCATACCCTTCTGAAAGTGAGCGGTTTTCTTTTCTTCAGCACTGGTGCAGCCGAGCAGCAAAAGAATAATAAACAGATAAGAGAATATCGTGGTATTGAGGAAATTTGCTTTTTCATTGGCAATCCTTGTTTAGGTGTTAAATCATATATAATTTTTTGTTATCAAAAGAAAGCTGACTTAGAAAAAACTTCTTTCTGTACCATTTTAACTATCAGCCTGTAATTTATAAAATATACCCCTCTTTTTTTAGATAGATCAAAATATCCTCTGCTGCCTCATCCGGTGTGATATTTGTTGTGTCTATGGTAAGTTCCGGATTCTGGGGAATTTCGTATGGGTCGTCAATTCCGGTAAAGCCTTTAATCATTCCAGCCTTTGCCTTGGCGTAAAGCCCTTTTCTGTCCCGTTTTTCACAAACATTAAGAGGTGTTGCAATGTGAACTTCTATATAGCCGCCGTATTTTGATATCAACATACGGTTATGAAGACGCGCTTTAGCTATTGCGGCAATCGGAGCACATATTGCGATGCCGCCGTTCTTAGTAATTTCACTTGCCACAAAACCAATGCGCGTAATATTCAATTCGCGGTCCTTTTTAGAAAATCCGAGTTCGCTTGATAAATTTTTACGAACAATATCACCATCCAACAGTGTAACAGGGCGGTCGCCCATCTGCATGAAGCGACTCATCAACACTTTGGCAATTGTTGATTTGCCGGCCCCGGACAATCCTGTGAGGAAAATGGTCAATCCCTGTTTGCATCTCGGGGGATACGCCTTTTTCAAAACTGAAACAACCTCAGGTGGTGAAAACCAGGAAGGAATATCAAGGTTGAAGGCCAAGCCGCCTTCTCAGTTCAGTAGCGGATAGTTTTAAGAAAGTGTTTTTCGTCTTCATTGCATTGGTCAGAGGAAACATATTGAAGCTTATTGGGCAGGTAGACCATTTTTTTAAAAGCAACCATTTTTACCCCGGAAAGATTCTCATGTTCCGCGACATATTCCTGGGCCCTACCATGAGGATAAAACGGATCACGCCCGGATGAGGCAAAGGGGTCAGCATGATCAGAGGCCACCATAAAATGGGTGCAACCATAATTCTTTCTTATTATAGCATGCCAAAGTGCCTCCTTGGGTCCAGCCATTCGCATTGCCAATGGCAACAATCCAAAGATCACTGAATCAGATCGGAAATGTTTTGATAATTGCCTCGAAACAGCGCACTCTTGCATAGTGATCGATATCCCCGGGATGGGTCAATCCTACTATGGGATGCATGAAGATATTGACTTTATTCTGACGTGCGGCCTGGAGAGCCATCTCCTTATGGGCATTATGCAACGGCTTGTAAGTATCAAAGGCCATTACCCGCCGCCAACCCATGCGTTGGAAGAATGCCCTGCTGTCGGTTGGATTCAGCCGCAGTATTTTATAGTCATAGTGGACCGGTTGCTGCAGTCCCAGGATTTTTCCACCTATGTAATATGGTTTTTCTGATTCAAACAGTTCATCCACACTGGGATGATCACTGCTTTCTGTCCCAAATATCTGCCTGGCCTCTTTTCTTTTATCCGGCTTCCAAATATCAGAAACCGTCATAATGGCTAGAAGAAAGCCCTCCATATCCCGAAGTGCGATTGGTTGATCAAGATCAATATTTTTTGCAACTTCTTCCGAAATATCCAGATATATAGGAATTGGCCAACACAGGCCGTCAGGTAAAACCGCATTATCCACAACTGATTCATATTCAGCCTGTGTCATAAATCCCTGCAGAGGGGAAAACCCACCATTTAAGATGAGTTCCAGATCAAACATCTGCCGTGGGGTAAGATCTATGGAAAAATAGTTGATTGTTTGCTTTTTGAGGCTTTCAGCTAGATCCTGGGGGCAGTAAAGATCAACGAGTTTTCCTCCATGCGGTTCAATGAGATGTCCCATATATGTTTGTTCTCCGAGATATTGATAAAAAGTTTTTGCTGTCGTTAACTTTTTAAAGAAAATTGCTGAGTTATCATGGCAAATGGGACAACTTTTTGTATTAATGATTCACTAATTTTTTATCTTTGAAGTTATGTTTTTAAAAGGTTGATATAAAGGATCGCCAATCAAAACCATCTGCCATGAGAGTACCGGCAAACTCAGGTAGTAGCATTCCACAAGGCTTAAGCGCCCTTCTGTCAGAAGTTTAAAAAATAATTCGGGTATGGGAAATGCTTGCAGATATGGTTCAGCCACAGGCCCGATCGTCACCGCTGCACCATGTTCCAGGATATTCCGGCACCACTGGTTATTTTTCGTTTTTGAGGGAAGCGCATTCTATGCTGGCGATATGAAAACCGACCGCCCCGGGTTGCCATTTAAAGGCATCAACATATTTTCCCAGGCTGTACCAGCCGCAGTAAATGGCGGCATTGGGAGCTTCCCCCTTCTGAAATAATTCCGCATTGTCATCCAGTACTTCCGGCATGATATTCTGCTGCCTGAAAAAAGCAGCAGTCTGGTGGATTGACCAGTCATAGTAACCGTATCCTTTCAGGTCTTTCACTTTATCTTCAGCCGGGGCTTTATACCGGGCATCAAAATAGGCAACTCCATGCAATCCGTTCTTTTCAGCCACGATGGAGTCGTCAATTATCCTTCTGACAATATCATTACTAGGGCCGTCCAGGCGGCTGACAAGCATTATGTTTTCCGGTGTCACAGGAAGCTTTCTTTTTTGAAAGGGGATAAATAGTGGATTGGTGATCCAACCCGCCAGGGGATAATCCGGAACCAGCAACAGGGACAGCTCCGATTCAAGGGCGGCGCCTTTACTGCTGCGGTTTTTGTTCATCTTTTTGATATCGGCAGCAACCTTTTTTAGATCCTTTGCCAGTACTTCATGCTCTGGATTATCTTTTTCAATCTTGTCCAGGGATTCCTGGGTGTTTTCTTGCCTTTTCCTCAGTTCGGCAAGTTTCTTCTGTTCTTCTTTGGTAAATTCAGGCGGATTGATTTTGAGCGGCAAACCGAACATGAGCACCAGGCATTTTACCCCTCTGCCCTCCTTTTCACGGTCTGCAAGGTATTTCTTTATGGGAGCAGCTATCTGCTTTTCATAATTTTCCCTTGAAACAGTTTCCTTGCCTGTTGTCCAGAGCTTGAGGATATTCTCATCAGGAATACCTCTCTTTTTCATGTAATATTTACCCAGATCAATACTGTGCCACGCATTTTTATTTGCGAGTATCACTACTTCGTCAGAAGTCAAAGCTAAACTTGGATCAGGGGTACAAAAGAATAATGCTATAAATATTAGTAGCTTATAATTCATTTCTTGTTTAAGTTGCGACTATATTCAAGTGGTGAAAAATTCTGAATAAATTTTTATTGGTACTTAAGATGAAGAAGATTCGATGTAGTCTGACATATAAAATCTGAAGAATTTTTTATCGCAACTCTGCCGGCCAATATTGTTTATCCAAGCCATTAAGAAAATCCTGGTAAAAATTCATGTGTTTTTTCATGAGATTCTGTTCAATTTCCCTGATGATGCCAAGGTATGGGATTCTCGTACCGTGATAATGTACAGGTTCACCGATCTGGCGGAAAATAAGATCAAATCGTTTCAGGGCATACCAGAGTTTTTTTTCGGTAATCATGTACCAATGGGTGATACCCAGTTTTTTGCTGACATGATATAATTCTTTGAATAAGCCCAAGATAAGATAGGGCTGTATCCGGACCTTCGTCTTTTGGGGTCTGCCCCTGTTGGGAAGAACCCCTCCTTCAGATACCCTAAGATACGATTCGACGCCAAAAATGCCGTCTTCATGGCGGCGGCGATATTCCCTGCTGATCGCCAGGCGGGAAATTTCGGCAATTTTGTCAATTGGCGGTTTTGCTTTTGTGAAATCTATGGGAACAGCATTTTCAATCGGGAAGCCATGTTCTGAATGAAGGATGAGTCTTATGGTGCCGATGACTATCTGGGTTTCAGTATCAACCCTCTCAATTGCTGCCAGCTCAACCGCATGGCAATCGTAGATATCTTTTTCCAGGCCTGAGGGGTGGTCTTCTTTTTTTTCAAAGCCGAACTCAGAAACATACACATCATAACGCAGCTTAAAAATTTCCTCTTTCAAGGATTCATTGTCAACTACGACAAACTTTATTTTTTTTAAATGTTCATACATTGCAAAATATTGGGACTGTTGTCAGATATTTTTATTCTTTTCTTTGTAACTATATCAGATAGTCATAATACCGGTAATCACAATATTTAAAAACAGTTTTATTGTTGACAGATTATTGAAATATCCGTAAAAAAGTTATATCGGGCTTAAAACTATCGGGTGTTGTTATTGCTGCCTTGCATGAGGCAAACCTCGGAAAGACAATCATCTTTATAATTCAGGAGGATGTTGATGGAGCAGAGCCCTGAACAGATCCTTGCTACGTTAAAACTTATTGCCAGGGATAAGCTGGAACTTGATGTTACAAAGGTTGACGTCAACATGAGCGTTGTGGATGACCTCGGCTTAAACTCCCTGACTATCTTCGATTTTATCTATGAAACCGAGAAAACCTTTCAAATCGAACTGGATGAAAAAAGCCTGCTGAAGGTTAAGACCGTCTCTGACATGATTGACCTGATTCACAGAAACCTGCATTAGATCCAGCTTTCCACGGCGGACTATATTGTGAAAAACGTAAAGCAATCCCTGATGGTTTTCATATTGTCCCGTATCGTTGATCTCATCTATTTCCCCCCTCTTTTTAATTTCAAACATTCCCGCACCAGAGAAAAAGCCATTCGCCACTTTGTGGACGAGAGCAGGCTGGTGTTGAAAACGTCGGTCCCGGAACTTGTCGGTGAGAGTTTACAGTACTACAGACAGTTCAAATGGTTGAACATGTTTCTGCTGCTTGCCGGAGTTTATATAAAAGATATCGAAATATTTTTTAAAACGCTGGGAAATGCCAAAGTTACCGGGCTGGAAATTCTTGCAAAAAACAAGAATAAATCGATTGTCGGGCTGAGTTATCACATCGGTCCCTTTCCTATGATTCCGGTGATACTAGCGCTGAAAGGATATAACAGTGTGGTTTTGGTGCGATCGGACACCCTGCAGGCGCAGGCAAAAATGTCGCTCGAAAAAATAAATGAAAGCATGGATTATCTTGCCAGAACATTTAATGTAGGCCGGGTCCGGTTTATTGATTCCCTTTCAACCATGTCGCTTGTCCTGGTAAGAAAATGCATGAAACAGGGAGAAATCCTGATGATCCACCCTGATACGGCAAAAGAGTCATCGGTCAGTTCGATTCCGGTCAATTTCTTTCATACGAGGATAGCCGGCCACATCGGTGTTGCCAAGCTCTGCCGTTTTACCAGTGCCACTGTCATTCCAATGGCAATCAGGTGGGATGAGCAAAATAATATCAATCTCCATATTGATGAACCTTTAGCCATAAATCCCGATGGCACCGATGAGGAAATTATCAAAACCTTTTACGGTTTGTTTGCAAAGAGGGTTGCTGCTGATCCGGAACAGTGGATTCAGATTGAGAGTTATGAGAAGCTGAAGTATTGAATGGTTAATGGTGGGTTGATAGTGGTGGGTGGTTGGTTGTGGGTTGTCAGACCTTCATATGTGCCTTTTTGACTAAAAATTTTTTTTAGTCTTTTGGAATCAGGTCACCTTCAATGTAACGGTGAATAATGCCGGAAATCAATGTTTGGTATGGTATGCCCATCTGAAGAGCCTTTTTCCGAATCCCTTTGAAATCATGATCATATAGTCGAATTGTAATTCGCCTGTCTTTGATAAAGGTGCTATCGGCAGCAGCTTTGATCGCATCGAGTTCCTTTTGGGAGGGTTTGGACAATTTCAATTGACCGGAGTCATATGATTTTAAGATTTCTTTTTCTTCTTTATCAAATTTCATGACAGGCCCTCCTGTTCCTTTAAAAAATCCCTGGTTGCCTTTCGGCTTGGAATGATTGTTTTTAGAAATATGTAACCTTTTTCAATAATATAGGGGTCAAGATAAACATAATTTTCGACTATAACGAAATAAATGCGCTGACCTGGATATTTTTTCTGGTCGGGATGTTCAGCCACCATCCAGACATCGCCTTGGCTGAGATGAAAAATTATCTGTTCAAATGAAATATTGCGGTACTTTTTCAACCACTCATTCTTCTCAGGATTCCAGTCATATTTCATCATTAATAATGTACATCATTTGCATGTACAAGTCAAATAATGAATAATAGAATTAATTGTTAGTTGTGGTTAGTTTGTTGATAGTTGTGGGTGATTAGTTGTGGGTTGGGATGACAAAAGCATACTTGCAGTTTGTTATAATTTTTTTTGGATTTCTTCACATGGTTGATTGGTTATATTTAAAAGTAAAATCCAAAACAATATCGATGCAGAAAACCAACTTTGAAAAACTGGATATATATCGTTTGTCTGAGGAACTATCTGATACTATTTGGGAAATAGTTTTAAAATGGGGAAATTTACCTTTGCATACTGTGGGTAAACAGTTAATAAATGCAACAGACAGTATCGGTGCCAATATTGCTGAAGGAGCAGGAAGGGGAAGTTATGCCGACAATAGAAGATTTGCCATAATTGCTCGAGGATCTCTTTTCGAAGTTAAACATTGGCTGAAACGATCTTCCAGTAGAGAATTATTTTCTGATTCTGAACTGATGTCCTACTAGGAGCCTGTCGGAATAAATATTGTACAGACAGGCTCAAAATTTGATCTTTGACAACTGAATCACGTTTTTTCGACTGTGCTTTTGCTATCGAAGGCAATCTGAGCCGATTATATTTA
>CAWAPG010000009.1:0-80902 GCA_963783905.1 uncultured delta proteobacterium
ATCCCCTGCATCTTGCGACACAGGGGATTTTATAAAAAAGAATTCGGCGGCGACCTACTCTCCCACCCAGTCGCCCAGGCAGTACCATCGGCGCAGGGGAGCTTAACTTCCGTGTTCGGAAAGGGAACGGGTGTTACCTCCTCGCTATTGCCACCGAAAATCGAAGTCTCGGTGCCTGCCGACTCGCCAATCCAACCCGAAGGATCAGACCTTGGCCAGCCTGCAGTACGTCGCGCCGTTTGTCGGTTTATGAAACGAACCGACGATTGACACGTAGCGCGACAACAAAAAAAGTAGCAGGAATCAGAAGACTGAATTGAATAAGAGCTTGCTTTCATCCGGCTTTTATATCAAAAACTTAGATAATTGAACAGTATGGGTAAGATATACAGTAGTAACGAGTTAAAGATTCGAAGAGCGAAAAAGTAATGGTTAAGCCTCACGGCTGATTAGTACCAGTAAGCTCCATGCATTGCTGCACTTCCACACCTGGCCTATCGACGTTGTGGTCTACAACGAGCCTTCAGGTGGGTTACCCCACGGGATATTTAATCTTGGAGTGGGCTTCCCGCTTAGATGCTTTCAGCGGTTATCCCTTCCGAACATAGCTACCCTGCGATGCGGCTGGCGCCACAACAGGAACACCATCGGTTCGTCCATTCCGGTCCTCTCGTACTAGGAACAGCTCTCCTCAAATATCCTACGCCCGCAACAGATAAGGACCAAACTGTCTCACGACGTTTTAAACCCAGCTCACGTACCGCTTTAATTGGCGAACAGCCAAACCCTTGGGACCTGCTCCAGCCCCAGGATGCGATGAGCCGACATCGAGGTGCCAAACCTCCCCGTCGATATGGACTCTTGGGGGAGATAAGCCTGTTATCCCCGGCGTACCTTTTATCCGTTGAGCGACGGCCCTTCCATTCGGGACCGCCGGATCACTAAGACCTACTTTCGTACCTGCTCGAGATGTCTCTCTCGCAGTCAAGCTCCCTTATGCCTTTACACTCTACGGTTGGTTTCCAATCAACCTGAGGGAACCTTCGCGCGCCTCCGTTACTCTTTAGGAGGCGACCGCCCCAGCCAAACTACCCACCAGACACTGTTCCCGACCCGGATTACGGGTCTGGGTTAGTAGCCTAAGATAGCAAGGGTGGTATTTCAAGATTGACTCCACGACCACTGGCGTGACCGCTTCAAAGTCTCCCACCTATCCTACACATGATAGCCCAAGCTACAATGCCAAGCTATAGTAAAGGTGCACGGGGTCTTTCTGTCTTGTTGCGGGTAACCGGCATCTTCACCGGTGCTACAGTTTCGCTGAGTCCCTGGTTGAGACAGTGGGGAAATCGTTACGCCATTCGTGCAGGTCGGAACTTACCCGACAAGGAATTTCGCTACCTTAGGACCGTTATAGTTACGGCCGCCGTTTACCGGGGCTTCGGTTCATTGCTTTGCTTGCGCTAACAAGTCCCCTTAACCTTCCGGCACCGGGCAGGCGTCAGACCCTATACATCGTCTTTCGACTTCGCAGAGTCCTGTGTTTTTAGTAAACAGTCGCTCCCCCCAATTCACTGCAACCCCCTTCGGCTCGACGTGCGAATCGTTCTACCTTATGGGGGCACACCTTCTCCCGAAGTTACGGTGCTATTTTGCCGAGTTCCTTAACCAGAGTTCTCTCAAGCGCCTTGGAATACTCTTCCTGCCTACCTGTGTCGGTTTGCGGTACGGTCACCTTGCTGAATGAATACGAGGCTTTTCCTGGAAGCATGGGATCAATCACTTTGTATCCAAAAAGGAATCGTCATCACGCCTCAGCGTTGTATGAGGACCCGGATTTGCCAAAGTCCTCCGCCTACACGCTTGAACCGGGACATCCAACACCCGGATGACCTACCCTTCTCCGTCCCCCCGTATCCGTAACACCAGCAGGGTGGTACAGGAATATTAACCTGTTTCCCATCGTCTACGCTTTTCAGCCTCGACTTAGGGGCCGACTAACCCTGAGCAGATTAACTTTACTACAGGAAACCTTAGGCTTTCGGCGTGCGGGTTTCTCACCCGCATTTTCGCTACTCGTGTCAACATAAGCTCTTGTGGAACCTCCAGCACTCCTCGCGGTGTACCTTCACAGGCGGCCACAATGTTCTCCTACCACTATAAAAATCCGAAGATCCTTACAATCCGCAGCTTCGGTACCATGCTTAAGCCCCGTTGAATTTTCGGCGCAGCCCCACTCGACCAGTGAGCTGTTACGCTTTCTTTAAAGGATTGCTGCTTCTAAGCCAACCTCCTGGTTGTCTGGGCAGTTCCACCTCCTTTTCCACTTAGCATGGATTTAGGGACCTTAGCTGGCGGTCTGGGTTCTTTCCCTCTCGACCACGGAACTTATCTCCCGTAGTCTGACTCCCGTACTCTAACTTGACGGCATTTGGAGTTTGAATGGGTTTGGTAATCTGGTGAGACCCCTAGTCCAATCAGTGCTCTACCTCCGTCAGTAAACATACGAGGCTATACCTAAATATATTTCGGAGAAAACCAGCTATCACCGAGTTTGATTAGCCTTTCACTCCTATCCACGGCTCATCCAAGCAGTTTTCAACCTACACTGGTTCGGGCCTCCACGAAGTATTACCTTCGCTTCACCCTGGCCATGGATAGATCACCCGGCTTCGGGTCTACCCCATGCAACTCATCGCCCTGTTAAGACTCGCTTTCGCTGCGGCTACACCTCGCGGCTTAACCTCGCTGCATAGGGTAAGTCGTTGACTCATTATGCAAAAGGCACGCGGTCACACTGTTGCAAGCAACATAGTGCTCCCACTGCTTGTAAGCAGACGGTTTCAGGTACTATTTCACTCGGGTCCCCCCGTACTTTTCACCTTTCCCTCACGGTACTGGTTCACTATCGGTTATCGGTTAGTATTTAGCCTTGGGAGATGGTCCTCCCGGATTCCCACAGGGTTTCACGTGTCCCGTGGTACTCGGGGTTCCCCTAGGGTGCTTTGAGATTTCGTGTACCGGGCTGTCACCGTCTATGGCCGGCCTTTCCATGCCGTTCTACTATCCCGCTGCAATCCCACGTCGGGGCCCCACAACCCCATATACTCCGAAAAGTATATGGTTTGGGCTCTTCCGCGTTCGCTCGCCGCTACTGACGGAATCATTATTATTTTCTTTTCCTGCAGGTACTTAGATGTTTCAATTCCCTGCGTTCGCCTCCTGTACCTATGTATTGAGTACAGGATAGCCGGGTATTACCCCGGCTGGGTTTCCCCATTCGGAAATCTCCGGATCATGGCCTGTTAGCGGCTCTCCGAAGCTTATCGCAGCTTTCCACGTCCTTCTTCGCCTACCGATACCAAGGCATCCACCGTCTGCCCTTAGTAGCTTAACCATCAAGCCTGATCAAATCTTTAACTCAGCTACTGTATATCGTTAAAAGCTATCAGCTCTCAGCCATCAGCGGCCAGCTTGTGCATAGTGGCCTTACGACCGGTTATGCGCTGAATGCCAAACGCTTAAAAGCTAAATGCTCTTAATATTTTTACCCTACTATTCAATTATCAAAGATCAAGGATCCAAAACTAGATAAATCACCTAGCTGGCCGAGGACTCGAAACTATCAGAGCCCCCAAACCGTCAGCAGTTTCGTATGCTGACAAAGATCAAAAACTACCACGGAGACATGGCCACCGTGTGAGGACTTGATGCGGCTAAAGCCCTCGAAAAACTCTTATATTTAAGGCTAGAGGTAAAAGGTAAAAGGTAAAAGGTTAAAGGTTTTTAAATTATTTTCCTTTCGCCTTGTGCCTTTCTCCTTGTACCTATCATCTCCTGGTGGAGGTGAACGGGATCGAACCGATGACCTCCTGCGTGCAAGGCAGGCGCTCTCCCAGCTGAGCTACACCCCCAATTGTATATTGAAGATTTGAGAAATTGAAGATTTAAGATTTAAAACAATGTTCAATCTTCAATCCTGATAAGTGGTGGGCCTAGATGGACTTGAACCATCGACCTCACGCTTATCAGGCGTGCGCTCTAACCAGAACTGAGCTATAGGCCCTTTTCAGAGGACAGAAGACAGAGGGCGGAGGACAGTCATGCCGCCTCTGGTCTTTATCCACCGCTCCTGGCCTATACTTACCGTCACCAATCAAAGATCAAATAAACTGAGACGCTTTCGCTCTTCAGCTGAAAACTCGATATAACCAAAGTTTTCTGTTTTTCTGACTCCTGACATCTGACTTCTGATGCCATCGATCTCTCAAAACTGAACAGCAGATAAAACGGGGTTGATCTAGGTATGAACCAGTGTTTAAACCGGTTGTTCATCCTTTAAAAGGAGGTGATCCATCCGCAGGTTCCCCTACGGATACCTTGTTACGACTTCACCCCAATTACCGATCATTCCTTGGTAGCCTGCCCCCCGAAGGTTAGCTCAACTACTTCTGGAACAACCGACTTTCGTGGTGTGACGGGCGGTGTGTACAAGGCCCGGGAACGTATTCACCGTGGCATGCTGATCCACGATTACTAGCGATTCCAACTTCATGGAGTCGAGTTGCAGACTCCAATCCGGACTGAGACCGGTTTTATGGGATTAGCTCCTTATCGCTAAGTCGCTGCCCTTTGTACCGACCATTGTAGTACGTGTGTAGCCCTGGGCATAAAGGCCATGAGGACTTGACGTCATCCCCACCTTCCTCCGGTTTGACACCGGCAGTCCCTCTAGAGTGCCCAGCCGAACTGCTGGCAACTAAAGGCAGGGGTTGCGCTCGTTGCGGGACTTAACCCAACATCTCACGACACGAGCTGACGACAGCCATGCAGCACCTGTCACCAAGTTCATCTAATGACGCACTCTTCTGTTTCCAGAAGATTCTCGGGATGTCAAGCCCAGGTAAGGTTCTTCGCGTTGCGTCGAATTAAACCACATACTCCACCGCTTGTGCGGGCCCCCGTCAATTCCTTTGAGTTTTAATCTTGCGACCGTACTCCCCAGGCGGTGAACTTAATGCGTTAGCTGCGAGACAGGAGGGATCAACACCCCCTATCTCTAGTTCACATCGTTTACGGCGTGGACTACCAGGGTATCTAATCCTGTTTGCTCCCCACGCTTTCGCGCCTCAGCGTCAGTATTCGTCCAGAGTGTCGCCTTCGCCACCGGTGTTCCTCCCGATCTCTACGAATTTCACCTCTACACCGGGAATTCCACACTCCCCTCCGATACTCAAGCCGGACAGTTTCAAATGCACTTCCACAGTTGAGCCATGGACTTTCACATCTGACTTATCCGGCCGCCTACGCGCCCTTTACGCCCAGTAATTCCGAACAACGCTTGCACCCTCCGTATTACCGCGGCTGCTGGCACGGAGTTAGCCGGTGCTTCCTCTGAAGGTACCGTCAAATTACGCAGGTATTAACTACGTAACACTTCTTCCCTTCTGACAGAGCTTTACGATCCGAAGACCTTCCTCACTCACGCGGCGTCGCTGCGTCAGGGTTGCCCCCATTGCGCAATATTCCTCACTGCTGCCTCCCGTAGGAGTCTGGTCCGTGTTCCAGTTCCAGTGTGGCGGATCATCCTCTCAGACCCGCTAACCATCGTCGCCTAGGTGGGCCGTTACCCCGCCTACTAGCTAATGGTACGCAGGCTCATCCCCGTACGGTAGCTTTCATGAAGAGGCCACCTTTCCTCCTTTAACCCGCGTTAAAAAAGTGTATCCGGTATTAGCACCAGTTTCCCAATGTTATCCCAGGTACAAGGGTAGATTACCTACGCGTTACTCACCCGTGCGCCACTCTACTTAGGGTCCGAAGACCCCTTTCTCGTTCGACTTGCATGTGTTAAGCACGCCGCCAGCGTTCGTTCTGAGCCAGGATCAAACTCTCCAGTTTGATATCCTGCAACCGGCCGGCTAAAGCCGGTTGTTTTTGCTAAGAATAAAAATAAAAAAATTACAAAGACCCGTTTGTCTCTGCTATTCAGTTTTCAAAGATCGATGCCTGCCGGTTCCAGCTACTTACAGAACCAGCCAGGGGTTAATTCCTGCTATAACCCCACTAAAAAAGCGCAGTTTGCACTGCCTCCCATTATGAAAGGGGAAACTCAAATTTTACCATTATAAGCTAAAATGTCAATCCCTTTTGGATCCGAAAACAATTGTTCTCGCTGCTCCCGGAAACGCGACAACCTATTACCTTATCGGAAAATTGTCAATGGAAAGTTGACCGGACTGTAAAAAAAATATCAAAGCCAATAGCACAGATGAAAATCCTGCGGTAATTGGTCTGAAGTAAAATGTAATCGGGAGTTTACAGGGAAAAGAAGTATTAGAAGTTGATTTGGGTTGATATTTTATGGAATTCAATGGAATAGTATTTATTTGAAACAATGAAATATCTTTTATAACCCAAATTTTTGGATGAAGAGGTGCTGTCATGAAGAGGGCTGATTTTCAACGGGTCATTAATAAAGAAAAAAAAAGTGTTGAATGCTTTCTCTGTGCGCACAACTGTCATATAAAGGAAGGGAAGAGGGGAATCTGCCAGGTACGGGAGAACCGGGCCGGGGTCCTCTACAGCCTGGTTTACGGCAAACTGATCAGCCAGAATGTCGATCCCATCGAAAAAAAACCGCTCTTCCATTTCCTGCCCGGTTCACTTTCCTATTCCATTGCCACGGTCGGCTGCAATTTCCGCTGCTCCCACTGCCAGAATTATGATATCTCGCAGTATCCCCGGTTGCACCAGGGTGCAGTCATCGGCAACAGCGTAACCCCGGAACAGGTTGTATCTGCAGCCCAGGAATATGGGTGCCGGAGCATAAGCTATACGTATATAGAACCGACGATTTTTTTTGAGTTTGCCTATGAATGTGTCCAGCTGGCCCATGAAAGAGGCATTAAGAATGTTTTTGTGAGCAACGGCTATACCAGCCCGGAAGCGACAAAAAAAATAGCACCCTTTCTTGACGGCAACAATATAGATCTCAAGGCCTTCACCGACAAGTTTTACCGCGAAGTGTGCGGCGCATCACTGGCGCCGGTGCTGGAAACCATAATACTTATGAAGAAGCTTGGTGTCTGGGTGGAAATAACAACCCTGGTCATACCGGGATGGAATGACTCGGACAGTGAATTGCAGGAAATAGCCCGGTTTATAAAAGGTATTGATCTGGAAATGCCCTGGCATGTGACCCGTTTTCATCCAACATTTAAGATGACCGACCGGAGCCCGACTCCAACATCGACTCTGCAGCGGGCCCGGGAAATAGGTATGTCTGAAGGTTTGAAATATGTCTTTGTCGGCAATATCCCGGGGGAGGGGGGCGAGAATACCGTGTGCCCGCAATGCAAGGAAACCGTGATCGAAAGAATGGGATTTTCCATCATGTCGCAGAACCTTAAAGACGGTCAATGCAATAATTGCGGCGCAGCCATTGCCGGGGTTTTTTCAAAGGGAGTTTCTTGACAGTTGGCCTGAAAAGCTGTATGGCCAATTCCCATGTGCCTTTTGAGCAGCTGGCTTAGAAGGTTTCGAAGGATTGAGGGAAGAGGGGTCAAGGGGAACATTTAAACTGAATATGCGGGGGCCTTGCATGGATGCAGGCAAGAATAAAAAGGTTGCTAAGGCATCACCTCCGGGCAGACAGGATCTGCTCCGGGCAATACCACAGGTTGATGAGGTTTTGCAGTGGCTGGCCTCTGATACTGAAACGCCGGCATTTTTACTGAAACAGGTGGTGCGGCAGGAACTGGATATCCTGCGGCAAAACATCCTGACCGGCAAAAAAGTTACTGCAAATGATCTGGCAAAAAACAAACTGCTGGAACAAATTCAACAAAGAGTGCAGAAAAAGCGTGAACCCAATTTAAAAAGGGTGATCAATGCGACCGGCGTCGTCATCCATACGAACCTGGGACGTTCCATTCTGCCGGACAGTGCCCGGGGTGCCCTGGTTGCTGCCGCTACCCGTTATTCCAACCTTGAATTCAACCTTGCCACCGGCAGAAGGGGCAGCCGCTACACCCTGGTTGAGCAGCTTTTATGTGACCTGACAGGTGGTGAAGCAGCCCTGGTGGTCAATAATAACGCAGCAGCGGTCCTTCTCGTCCTTGACAGCCTGGCCAAGGGCAGGGATGTTATAGTTTCCCGGGGCCAGCTGGTTGAAATCGGAGGATCATTCCGGATTCCGGAGGTGATGGCCAAGAGCGGCGCCAGACTGGTAGAGGTCGGGGCCACAAACCGGACGCATCTGCGTGATTATGAAGATGCAATATCCGAGGAAACTTCGATGCTGCTGAAGGTGCATGCCAGCAATTTCAAGATGATTGGTTTCACCAAAGAGGTGTCGGCGAAAGAACTGGTGGAATTGGCGGGTAGATATAAACTTCTGGTCATGGAAGACCTGGGCTCCGGCTGCCTCATCGACTTGTCCCAATACGATCTCAGGAAGGAACCAACTGTGCAGGAGACGGTCAAGGCCGGGGTAGATGTGGTAACCTTCAGTGGTGATAAGCTTTTGGGAGGTCCGCAGGCCGGCATTATTGTGGGAAAACGTCCCATTATCGACTGCATCAAGAAAAACCAGTTAAACCGTGCTCTGCGCATTGACAAGTTTACCCTGGCCGCCCTGGAGACTGTTTTGCGCCTGTATTACGATCATGAGACCGTGACTGCAGGTATTCCCACGCTGGCAATGCTGACAGCGGCGCCCGAGGTTATGGAAAAGCGGGCCAGGCGACTGGCCCGAAGGGTTAAAAAAAGCCTGGCGGGAAAATGCAGTATTACGGTCAGGACAACCGGTTCCAGGGTAGGAGGCGGAGCCTTGCCGGAAGAGGAGCTTGAGAGCCGGGCCCTTGTGCTGGGCCCCCTTGATAGAACGGTCAATGAACTGGAAAAGGATTTACGCCTGCATCCACTGCCAGTTATCGGCAGAATAGAAGAAGACAGGTATCTCCTTGACATGCGGACAGTGGGGGATGATGAAATCCCTATGCTCGCGGATATACTTGGCCGGGTTTTCGGCGTAAAGATATAATGGCGGCAAGCGGTAATATCGCCAACTGTGACCAGAACAGATGATCCTAAAGAAATCGTGACATGCATTAGACACAGGACATACCTTAAAAAACAATTGTATTATAAAGTATGGGTTATTGCTGAATTTTTTACTTTTTTGTATAGTTGTCCGGGAATTTTGTTTTAAGGAGTTTTTTCTTTCTGAAACCTTAATCAAAGGAGATAGGAGATGGCGCAGATCGATGCCTTTTTCAAGCTGATGAACGAACAGGGGGCCTCTGACCTTCATATGATGGCAGGCATGCCGCCGATCCTGCGAATCAGGGGCGATATGGAACCTGTGAAGTACAAGGCAATGGATAACGACAACTTGAAGGCCATGCTTTATGAGATTTGCCCGGAAGAAAAAATCAAGGTTTTTGAAGAGACAGGTGATATGGACTTCGGGTATGAGATTCCTAATCTTGCCAGGTATCGCTGCAACTTTTTTGAACAGAAAAACGGAATAGGAGCCGTATTCAGAGAAATTCCCAGTAAGATATTGACCTGTGAACAACTCCTTCTGCCCCCCGTTGTCGGCAAACTATCCCAGTTGCCAAAGGGCATGGTGGTCGTAACGGGTCCCACAGGCAGTGGTAAATCAACTACTCTGGCCGGTATTGTTGATGAAGCGAACAGGACCCGCAAGCATCATATACTCACCGTAGAGGATCCCATAGAGTTTGTTCATGTGCCGCAGAAAGCCATTATCAACCACCGGGAAGTCGGCACCCATACCAGGAGTTTTGCGGCGGCCCTGCGCGGCGCCCTGCGTGAGGACCCGGATATTATTCTGGTGGGCGAAATGCGCGACCTGGAAACCGTAGCCCTTGCCATGGAGGCGGCAATGACCGGACATCTTGTTTTTGCTACCCTCCATACCTTGAATGCTTCAAAAACCGTGGATCGTATGATCGAAATTTTCCCCGCCTCGCAGCAGGAACAGGTCCGTAATACCCTGGCTGACGCCCTGCGGGCGGTGCTGTCACAAACCCTCTTTAAACGGCGTGACATAAGGGGGCGGGTTGCCGCGCTTGAGATTCTCATCTGTACTGCGGCGGTGCGGAACCTGATCCGCGAGGGCAAGACATATCAAATCCCCTCAGCCATGCAGACAGGGAAGAAATACGGCATGCAGACGCTGGATGATGCCATTATGGAACTCCTGAAAAGGACCTGGATCAGCCCTGAAGATGCCTACATGTATGCCACAGAAAAGCAGAAATTTGTCGGCTACCTGAAGAAGCCGCCGGTTGATTTCACCGAGATATAAAAGCGGTTAAGTCCTGCTCGGGATTCAGTTGACCTGGTACCTGCTTACCGTGAGTTCATCATTTTCCAGGCTGAACGTAATAGTGCCGTCTCTCCCGGTGGACAGGATCTCTATGCCTTTTTGCTGCAGTTCATAGAATGATCTGGCCGGGAAATTAAAGCGATTGTTGCGGCCTGCGGATATGGCAATGTATGTCGGGGTAACGTAACCGATGAAGTCCCGGCTTATTGAGGATGGGCTGCCATGGTGCGGTGCCATCAGGACATCAGCCTTGAGATTCTTCCCCGCTCTGCCCAGCTTTTCGGCTAATTCCGCGGTTATATCGGCGGGGAACAGGAAAGATTTGTTGCCGGCTTCCAGCCGGAGAACGAGACTTAAGTCATTAGCATTGTCGGATCCATTCAGGACAAATTCTTCATCCGGAGAAGCTGATTCCATGCCGCTGTGTATACAGGCAAGTCGTGTATTACCGTTCTGGTACAGTATGTCTTCATCTGCGGCGGTTTTTATTTCGATGTTAAGCCCGGCGGCCAGATCAAGCAATTCCCGGTATTTCTTATCCGGGGTGACCGTTCCGTTAATCCATAATTCCTTGGGATGAAACCTGTCCAAAACGAACGGCAGGCCGTTATAATGATCGGCATGAGGATGGGTGACGATGACCGCATCGAGACGTCGTAGTCTGCGGTTCCAGAGAAATGGCCCGATAACCCTGGCACCAATATTGAATCGATCACTCTCCGCTCCCCCACCGTCAATCAGAATATTTGTATTTCCCGGCAGCTGCAGGAGAATTGAGGCGCCATGGCCCACATCAAGAAAGGTAACAGATGTTGATCGAGAAGGTTGCTTTGCAATGGTAGTGACAGCAGAAACTGAGACCAGCAGACAGATCATGAAGAGTGCAAAGACAAGAGAATACCGTCTTTGTTTGCCTGCCTGGTGCAACGCAATAACAGAACTGAGAAGAAAGAGATAGACCAGGATGATCTCGAGCGGTGTTGGTGTCGGAAGCCATAGTGAACTGTATGGTAATGCTGTGAAGAAGGCGCATATTCTGTCCGCCGCAATCAGTCCGTAGCTGCCGGCAGTAAAGAGGATTTTTGCCATAACCGGCATTAGTGGAATACATATGGCGGCGGCAAGACCAATGATTAGGGACCACAGGCAAACGAGCGGCTCCACAATCAGGTTGGAAAATGGTGCCACCAGAGAAAGTCTGTTGAAGTGAAATAAAAGCAGGGGAAAGGTTCCAATTAAGGCAGCCGTAGTAAGGGCTGTTCCCGCCAGGAACCACTTGTAAAAGGGGATGCAGATATCGCGGGTTGAAAAATCCGGGAAGGATTTTGTATCGTGACGGCGGCGGGCGAAGGGTGAAGAAATTGCATGTTTTTCATGAAAAAGAAACGTAAAAAGCAGCGGATAAACCAGGGCAATGGCGATTACCGCACTGAAGGAAAGCTGAAATGAAGCGGTAAATATTGCTTCGGGCTTCCATATCAGCATGAGAAGAGCTGCCAGCAGGATGCGGTTTATGAGATTCCCGGGGCGGTCAAAAAAAATTGCCAGGATTACAATACCGATCATGAGAAGGGCACGCAGGACCGGAATATTGAAACCGGCTACCAGGGCATAGAGGATCATCGGCAGCAGGGCGACGGCGCCGGCAATTTTTTGGACAGATACATGCAGCAGCAGCCAGGTTGAACGTTTCAAAACCCAGGTGAGAATGCCAACCGTCACAAGTGCAAGAAGACCCATGTGCATACCGGAGATTGCCAGGATGTGAATGCAGCCGGCACCGGTGAAGTTTTCAAGTGACGCTGCCGGGACGTCTCGTCTGTCGCCGATCAGGATAGCTTTATAGAGCCCCCGTGCCGGTTGTGTCAGGTTTCTGTCCAGAAAAACGGCGATCTGATACCGAATACGTTCCGGCAGGTACTTGAGACCGCGGATCATGGATGTTAGCTGCGATAATCCAGCTGTCTGTAGTTTCATAATATGGTCTGACGATTGGATCCAGCCTTTGAGAAATATTGATTGGTTTGCCAGATATTGTTTGTAGTTGAAGGAACCCGGAGTCGAATAAGTGACGGGACGGGAAACTTTTGCCCGGACAAGAAAACGGTTGCCGGGCTGCAAATTTTCCGGCAACAATCCTTTCAAGGTGAAGAGCACCAGGCCCGAAGCCCCGGTGCCCTTAATCATTTGCTGATCCGGAGCCGCGGGTTGATATACTGTTTTTACCTTGATCAGAAGCCTGGTTTCCGGTCCTGATGAGGTGTTGACAACAGATGGATATTTCAGCAGGATACCGTCAATACAGACAGTCTGCTGCGTGTGGACGAGATTGTAAATATGGGCAGGATCGTCGGGAGTGCTTACCCGCATTTCGGCATACAGCAGACCGAGGAAGAAAAAAAGAAGTCCCAACAGGGGATAGGTAAAAGCCTGAAGGTTTTTACGAATATACCTATGGAATATAAAGAGAAGAATCCACAACGACAGGATGGTAAACAACAGGAACGCTGCCTGGAGGGGTATATTTTTAGCCCAACAGACACCGGCAGCAAAGAAAAGTACAATGATGCAAAGTCCGGGTGAGACAAAAAGAAGTTTTGGAGAGGGGGTCCGGATGCTTTGCATGGAGAATTTTCTTGAAATTTTCTAGAAGGGCAAACCCCCGGGAACTGGAACCAATATTTGTTGATCTCTATTAATCATCCTAGATAAAAATGCTCGGCCGGCCGGAATTTCATCCGCGGCCATCTGTTATCTATGGCCTGTAACAACAGGTCCAATGTATCATATTTCACTCTGATAAAGTTTCTGGAAATGTTTAATCCTCCTGTTTGTCTGCGGGGGAAGATTAAGGCCGTAATTGCGACAATATTCGGCAATCATTCTATGGGTATTGAATATGGGAATGTTAAGAAAAATATTGTTGATGCATTTATCGATATAATTTGTTCTGCGTTCCGGGTCATAAAATTCTTTGAGCACCCGGGGGAACAGCTCATAAAAAGAGGCTGAATCCTCTTCATAGAGAAGTGCGCTCGGTTCTTCACTCAGCGGTTCCATGTCAACAGGGGTGTCGATGCCGAATTTCCAGCCGGTTTTTCCGTCATGGTAACCTTCCATCCACCAGCCGTCCAGAATACTGATGTTCGGGATGCCGTTCATGGCAACCTTCATGCCGCTGGTGCCGCTTGCCTCCAGCGGGCGCTTGGGACTGTTCAGCCAGGCATGCACGCCTGCAACCATTAACTTGGCAATGGCCATATCATAGTTTGGGATAAATATAAGTTTGGCCAAACCCTTGCTGCGTTCATATAACTCTTCCTGCACATCAAGAATTATTTTTATAAGCGACTTGCCGGGCTCGTCGGCAGGGTGTGCTTTGCCGGCAAAGAGAAAATTAACCGGATAGTCAAGATCAGTGATAATTGCAGTAAGTTTTTTGAGATCGTCAAAAATAAGGTCGGCGCGTTTATAGGTTGAAAAACGACGGGCGAAACCAAGGGTAAATACCGTCGACTTGAGCGGTATGTCTTCTTCATGCAGGTGTGAAAGAAAATTGGGCGGATCAATCCAGGTTTCCTCTATCTGGTGCCGGTGCAGGACAAGAATATAATTAACATATTGAATAAGTTTATCGGTATCATGCTGCCAGGCCTGTTCAAGATAGGTGCGGAATTTTTTGTTATGCAGAAGGTTTTTTGCATTAAAGAATGCGCCAGGGTCCTGGCGCCAGTTATGCAACTCCGGAAAACTGTCAAAAACCTCAGCCTTGGCATCACTAATCCAGGTAAGATGGTGGACGCCGTTTGTAATGGCAGTTATTTTGTCGGCAAACTGGGGGAATTGTTTTTTGGTTACATCACGATGCAGTCGACTGACACTGTTGACGGCTCGATTCACCCGCATGGCAAAATCGGTGAAATTATACAGCGATGAATTTTCTTTATCAGCAGCCAGAAGACCGAGTATCCGCCTGCAGATTGTATGGCTTAAACCTGCATAGAGAGATTTGTTAAATCGGTCATGTCCGGCTTTAACCGGGGTATGAATGGTATAGATGACCCTTTGGGCTACGTTTTGTGCAGCTTCCAGTATATCCGAGTCTTTGGTGTTCTTTATATAGGAAGGGCCAAGTTTTTGCAGCAGATAATCGGCAATAAGATGCAGTACTGAAACAACGCCGTGCTGTTCATTAAGATGCATTTGTTTTGCCGTCAGCCCAATAATATCCATAAGCGGCATTACCCCGGCACCCAGCATGCGACGTTGAATGGCCTTCATTTTTTCCGAACTGCTGTCATAAAGATGGTCTGAGGCCTTACGAATCCACTCAGGAGATTCCTGCAAACTGAAATCGAGCAGAAATTCAGGGACAAAAAAATCCAGGTTTTCATTGATTTCAAGCTTCATCCACACTTGGGCATAAGCCATAACCGTTTTGTCCTGACCATCAAAAAAAGGGATTTCCAGGTAGAGCGGCTTGTCAGGATAATAGGGGTTTTTCAGCAGATAAAGACTAGGTGTCTCTTCAGGATGCCAGCTTTTTGCCCAGCTTATTTGGCCGATCCTTGAATCGACAAGCTGGGAAAAATATCCTTTTCTGTAAATCAGGGATATGGCTGCGACCGGAATTTTGCATGCGGCGAAGCTTTTCAGGGTGTCGCCGGCTAAAATCCCAAGTCCGCCGCCGTAGTTTGGTATTTTAGCGGCACCGGTGAGAAATTTTTTTATAAATGCCCGTAGAATCGGGTTGCTGCTGTCAGCTATATCCCTTTTCTGAAGGTAGGTTTTTACCGGATTGAAAACATCCAGGTCTGCCCCGATTTCCATGGAGACATATACTGCCGAATTACCGTCTGCAGCTGTGAGGTTTGACCAGACCTGGTCAAATACCTTTTGGGAAATACCGAAAAAAGTACCAAAGGGACTTTCGGCAAGCATATTATCCAGAAAAGTTTCCTGGTCGGTGAGTGTATTATGATATTTGTTTTGCATGGCAAATAAAACAGGACAATAATTGTCAAAAGTCTATCATGAAGAAGAAATGCTAATGTAAAATAATTAACTCTAACATGAAAATATATATTCTGGGGATGAATATTTTTTTAAAGAATATAAAATAGTTGCAAAAAATAATTGCGCCGAAACAAATTTTCTGAGGGTGATTTGAAATTTAATTAAAATCATTATATAAATATTCGATTTAAATTATTGCTCATTTTTTTATGGTCTTGGAATACTAATAGTAAAGTAACAGACAGTTAACAATATAATAACCCCCTAAGATTATTGTAGTATAATTTAAAAAAATAGTCTATATAGAAACTTTCTCCAGTGAGAATCATTTTTTCACACATTGCTTTAAAAATTGAATAATATACCCCAAGGGAGGAGATCGATGAGAAAGACATGGTTGTTGGCGCTGATGGTGATAATTTCTATGGGAATTGTTTTTAGTGTAAGCGGTTGCGGCAAAAAAAAGATAATGTCCGATGAAGAAATGGGCGCGACCGTTGAAGAAGGTACGAAAGCGAAAGCCGGAGAGGCCGGCTATGAAAAAATATATGAGGAGAGCATGGCGGCCAAAGAAGAATCTCTCGACACCCAGGCTGCAATGGAAAAGGAACATGATGTTCTTGAAGGCAGAACTTCCGCTCCCCTCCTGCCGATCTACTTTGATTTTGATAAGTCAAATATAAAGGATGACCAACGTTCCAGAATTGAAAGAAATGCTGCCTATCTGAAAGAGCATCCAGCCGTAAAGGTCCGGATTGAGGGTAACTGTGATGAAAGGGGTACGGATGAATATAACATGGCCCTTGGGGAACGGCGCGCCCTCAGTGCAAAGAAGTATCTGGTAAATCTTGGTATTAACGCCGACCGCATACACACCCTTAGTTACGGAGAGGAAAAGCCCCTGCTGCACGGTCATGATGAATATTCATGGGCCCAGAACCGGCGCGATGACTTTGTCCTGGCACAGTAATTAGACTGGCGGAACCGATAATCCTGCATTATAGTAAGTTTGCAAAACCGGGATAAGGGCGATCTGACTTGCGTTCTTATCCCGGTTTGTCTATAAGAGTGGCTATTTTATTCTCATGATATGAATGATCAAACAGTAACGGAACAGAATATCTTTTTTGGTGGAGAATTTTCTGTTTCATCAATCTTTATTTGGGAGGTATTAGACTCATGCGTTTAAGGAAATTAATGGTTTTTTCTGTCATTGCCCTGTTTGTTGGGATGACAGGCCTGGTGAATTCTCAGGCAATTGCAGCGGAAAACAGCAAACAGATCGTCACCGTCAATATTCAGGAAGTGCTTCTGAGTTCCAAGGCAGGCCTGGAAGTCAAAAAGGTTCTGGAAAATAAGGTAGGTGAATACCAGGGACAATTCCAGAAAGAACAGGAAGAGGTTGATGCTCTCCGGGCTGAAATAGATAAAAAGAGTTCGGTCTGGAGTCAGGAGGTCAAGGCGGAAAAAGAAAAGGATTATCAGAAAAGGGTGCGGGAATTACAGCTCAAGTCTGAAGATGCCCAATATGAATTGCAGCAGCTTGAAAAACAGATCATGAGCCCGATCTTAAATGAACTGCAGAAAGTTATTAAAGAGGTGGGTGAGAAAAACGGATATGCCATGGTTTTAGATTCACGTGCCGGTCTGCTTTACGTTGATCCGAAACTCGATATCAGTGAAACAGTGCAAAAAGAGCTTGACGCCCGTCAGAAGGCCGCCAAGGAATCAAAGGAAGCCAAGTAGCCTCAGCAAGACGTAAACATAAAAAACCCCCGGGAGATCTCCCGGGGTTTTTTTTATACCATGTTGCGGCCAGGTTAATGCTTATCGTTATCCAGTTTCCAGACAAAGATATTAGCGGCAACGTTTTCATCAAGGGCCAGTTCGGTATTCTCAAATTTTATACAGAATGCCGGATACTTGCGGTGCACGGTAACTATCACACCGGGATGGAGCCCGAATGAAATGAGTTGATGAAATCCTGAGTGGTTGTCGGGCTTTATATAGGTAATTTTACCACTTTCTCCGGGCGCCAGTTCCTTTAAACTGACAACACTGCTGTCAATCACCTTGCGTTTGCCGGAACAGCATCTTCCATGCGGAATCCTTTTGCCGTCGGGACAGAATTCAGGATGTCCCAGCAGGGTGCAGATCGACTCCTCCACCTCAGGGAGAAGGCTGTGTTCAACTTTACATGCAATATCCTCCATGTCGGATTGCTTCAGTTTCAGGATACTTGAAACCAGGATCTCCGCCAGCCGGTGTCTTCGGATTATCACTTCGGCAATGGATTGTCCCTTATTCGCCAGGCGGAGTCTGTCATGGTCCCTAACGATAAGCTCTTGACGTTCAAGATCGTCAAGGTCTTCGTCTGTGAAGTTGATGGAACATCTTTTTCTTACCGCCTCGATGGTGTTTTTTTGCCTGTCGCCGACAGACCAGATTGATTCGAGAATCTCTTCCTGTTTTTCATTCAGCATGCCCGTCTCCGTATTAAAAATTATATTGTTTCATTGCTGATAGCTTTATAATGTATGGTTCATTCAGCAACCGAACCCGATGAATTTAATTCGTCCGCATTTAAAGGTTTAAACCCCCGCCTTTTAGGCGGGTAGCTTTAAGCTAGCTGTTGAATTATACTTTCTGGCATGGAATACCGACAGAGTAGTCACACCAAGTACAAAATAGAATATCATTTTGTATGGGTAACCAAATATCGTTATCATATGCTTCAAGGCGACTTGGCAGATCGAGTTCGTGATCTTGTTCGTCAAACCTGTGAGTATTTTGAAATTCAGATATTGCGAGGTGTTGTAAGTAAAGATCATGTTCATATCTTGGTTTCTGCCCCGCCGAATATGTCTCCATCTGACATAATGAAAAGGGTGAAAGGGCGAACATCTCGGAAGATATTTGAAGAGTTTCCTCATGTAAAGAAGCGTTATTGGGGCCGTCATTTTTGGGCACGAGGCTACTTTTGCGTAACAGCCGGTGAACTTACCAAGGTAATGATAAAGGAATATCTCGCTCATCATTTTGAACGTGATCCCAATGATGGATTTGAGGTTGAGCCTTAAACCGGCTGCGTGAGCCTGCCGGTATTGCTGGACTTTAAGTCCGCGCTGTTAAACCCACCTACTTCAAGTAGGTGGTTGTTTAGTATCATATCCGCATGAGCTGACCGCTGCAATTTGCGGAAGACCGCAGATATCAATATTCTGTATTAGAATTTAAGTAAAAGTAATTCCCAGGGCAAGACAGATTTGATTAACCAGGCTGCCCAGCAGGATGGCGTAAATTATTACGGTGCCAATGATCAGGGCTGCGGTTTTACGACCCCGTTCTTTGAAAAGCACCAGAATGGAATTAATGCAGGGAGTAAGGAAAGTCATAACCAAAAGGTTCACCACAAGCTGAAGATTGGTGTAGACACCCCTTAAATGTTCCAACTCCGTAGCGCCTGATTCCCGTCTGATAATGGTCTTGATAAAGACCTGAACACTTTTTTCCGGCAAGCCCATAAGGTTATGGGTGATGGGACGGAACAGATGTTCAGCAAATTCCAGTCCGCCGAATCTTTCAACCAGAAAGACAAAAAAAGAAGCGTAAATAAAGACAGGAACAGCTTCTTTGCTGAAGAAATAGGTCTTTTGGGCCGCAGACTTGATAACCTGTTTGGGTTTTGGCAAACGGATGGGAGGTATTTCAAAGATAAGCGGCGAACCCTGCCCGGGTATAATCTTGTTGGCGACGTATCCGGCGATAAAGGTCTGGGTAAATATGATGCCGAACACAGCCAGGGTGGCGGTAAATGGCATGCCCTCCAGGATTACGAGCATGACGGCTATAAGGGGAGCACAGGGCATACCCAGCAGGAGAAGGAAAGTGGCAATGTTCTTTTCTTTTTTGGTGTCAAGTAGGCGGGTGGTGAGAATTGCCATAGTGACACAGGAGAAGCCCATGACAAGCGGGATTACCCCCTTGCCGTTTAAGCCCATCTTGCGGAAAACCTTATCCAGCAGGATTGATAGGCGGGGCAGGTATCCGGAGCTTTCCAGGATGCCGAAAACCAGGTAAAAACAGAACAGAACCGGCATCACCAGCCCCAGGGCAAGAAAAACACCGGTGGGCAGGATACCGAAATCGGGGTCGATGAACATATCGCGGATAAATTGACTCGGTACGGGTTCAAGAAGCTTGGCAGCCCAGGGAATCAAAAAACCCTGAAAAATGGTTCCGTTTATCGTATCCACCAGAAAGGTGGCGCCAAAGGAGCCGATAAAAAAATAGGTCAGGAGCAGGATCAACAGGGCAATGGGTATACCGGTCCGCAGCTGGGTGCACCAGTCGCCAAAGGTGACCAGGTATGGATTTTTGAGGGGAGGTTCAACCTTCTGGATTTCTTTAAGCAGCAGTTCGGCTTTTTTGTTATACAGGTTTACAATCAGGGCCCGAAACGTTTCAATATCTTCCTTGCGGTAATCTGTTGCCAGATGTTTTAATTCTTCCAGAAGTTCAGGTCCTAATTTCCGGGCCAGATATTTTTCCATTGATCTGTCACCGGCAAGGAGAAGAATTCCGATTACCCTGGAAGAAATGTCCGCGTTTCTGCAGAGTTTTTCAATTATATTAATAAAATTATTGACCCAGTCGGGATAGCTGACCAGCTGTTTTATAATCCGGGGCGATTTCAGCTTTGTCAGGATTTTGTGGATGCCGATACCCTCGCGGGCAATTGAGGTACAAATATCAACTCCCAGAATTCCAGAGAGCTTTTCATAGTCTATTTCAATTCCCCTGGCAGCACTCTCGTCAATCATATTGATATCAATAAGCATTGGAATGCCATATTCTGCATACTGCAGTGCTATAGCCAGAGAACGTTTCATGGTTTTGGCATCAGCCACAAGAAGAATAGTTGAAATGGGGGTAAATGTTTGTTGGGGCAGCAGGATGTCGCGGGACACCATTTCATCTTCGTTTGCAGAAAAAATGGAGTAAATGCCGGGGGTGTCGTATACCGTTGCATTCAGGGATTTTATGTTTCCGGCAGCAAGTGAAACCGTAGTGCCCGGAAAATTCATGCTAACGGACTCAGTTTCACAGAGCCGGGAAAACAGACTCGATTTGCCCACATTCATATTGCCGACAATAGCAATCCCGGGGTTTCGGGTTACAGGGCTGGTGCTTTGCTGATTATGGCATTCAGGGCAGTGTTTCAAGGTCGATTCTTTTGGCGATAAGTGAAAAGTGCAGACAAGATAAATAGCTGTCAATTACAAAAAGGTTTCTTGGTCGAAAAATTCAAAAGCATTTATTGATTTTCAATCATAGGCAAATTTAAGACTCTCGCTACCGTCTGTCAATAAATTTTTTTGGGCAGGTGAATATTGTTAGGCGCCCCTAAAAATAACGCAGAAAACGAGAAAATCCCGGGGAATACTTTTGTTTTTTTCTGTGAGAGCCGGTAAGGTATTTGCAAATTTTAAATAACGCCGATAACGTTTCCGGACCTGAATAAAGATTATCGGATACCTGTTGGGCAGCTGTCATAAAAACGATTTTTGATTTATGAACCCGTTGGAGATAGTGCAAAGAACACCGAAATCAAACTGCGGTGAATGCGGTTATGCGACCTGCCTTGCATTTGCCGCAGCCGTGTCCCGAGCCGGGATTGAGATTGAACTGTGCCCGTATATTGATCTGCAGGGCCTTGATGCAGGAGCGGCGAGCCCTCGGAGAAACATGGAGGGTTTGGCGGATCAGGTGGCGGAGGAGCATGATCTGGCCCTGGTTCAGCATCTGCAGGAAAAGGTAAGTACACTTGATTTCGGCACTGTTGCCCGGGAACTTGGCGCCAGATGGCAGAGTGATAATCCCGATATCTTATATCTGCGGTACCTGGGCCGCGATGTGTTGCTGGGAAAGAAAAAAATACGCATGGATAATGATGCGGTTGTCGATCCACGGGACCAGATTCTCCTTTATAACTATGTATATTCCGGCGGCGGCAGAAAACCCGGCAATGCCTGGATAGGCATGGAAAGTCTACCCAATTCCATTTCCAAGGTGAAAACTCTGGCAACGTATTGTGAAAATAAAATTGCAGATTTTTTGTCCGATAAACCCGCCCCCATCCTGAGGGAGCTCGGGAAAAAGCTTGACGGCTATGAGGGGCCGGCCGATTTAGGCTCAAGCGCCACGTCTTCAATCGTGGTACCGGTTCTGCCCATGGTGCCCCAATATCTTCTGTTCTGGGAAGCGGAACCTGAGGATGGTTTTGCCCCGAAAGCCAAGGTCCTTTTTGATCGGCATGTCCTTGATTTTCTTGATCTGGAATCACTGGTTTTTTCTGCAGAGCGTTTTGCAGAAAGGCTGGTTCTTTTACTCAATAATAATGATTAGCTGCAAAACTCGTTATCTGAAAATGAAAACTGAATAAACAGGATTTACGGCCGCTTATTGCCGATATTTCTCTGTGTTTGGTTTTCTGCAAGGAGTTGTCATGGGAAAACCTGTAAGTATGACCGGTTTTGGCCGGGGAGAAGCAAGCGACAAGGGAATTTCATATGTGGTCGAGCTGCGATCCGTCAATCATCGTTATCTTGACATCAGCATAAAACTGCCGAGACGTTTCATGGGCTGGGAAGAGAGGATTAAAAAGGAGATCTCAGCATATCACGTACGGGGACGGGTTGAAGCTTATATTACAATAAATGACGAAGGATCTGAAACCGCAAAGCTGAAGGCGGATCTACACCTGGCCAGGGAATATTATTCCTGCCTACGTGAAATTGCCGCTGATCTGTCCATTCCCGGAAAGCCTGACCTGGCCATGATGGCTTCATTCCGCGACCTTATTACCCCTAGTGATGAAGATGCCGGTGGAGAACTTCCAGAGGAATTGTGGTCGACTTTCAGGTCTGCAATAGTTGCAGCCCTTGAGGAATGTCGGGAAATGAGGCGGAACGAAGGGGAAATGCTTGTACGGGACCTGTTGGAGCGATTGCAGGGTTTTCAGCAGAAGATAGACTCCATTGAGAAGTCGCTGCCCGGTATTATCGAGAAGAGGGGGGCGGCCTTAAAAGAACGGGTTGACTTTCTGCTGTCCGGAGTGGATATTGACCCGATGCGATTAGCCCAGGAAGTTGCAATCCTTGTTGACAAGTCGGATGTGTGTGAAGAGATAGTCAGGCTTCGCAGTCATATTGAACAATTTCAAGGTCTTCTCACGCTTGATGAACCGGTTGGCAGAAGATTCGATTTTCTGGTGCAGGAACTTTTACGGGAAGTTAACACCATTGCCTCGAAGATCAGTAACGCGGTAACGGCGCACATCACGGTCGACATGAAAAATGACCTTGAGAAAATACGCGAACAGGTTCAGAACCTGGAATAGGGAGCATGTATATGGATGGTAGAATGATCAATGTAGGGTTCGGCAATTCAATAGTGGCAAGCAGGATACTGGCCGTGGTGAATCCCCACTCTTCACCGATGAAAAAACTGAAGGATGAAGCCAAGCGTAATAATCGTCTTCTGGATGTAACGGAAGGCAGGCGGACCCGTTCAATCATAATCCTGGACAGCAATCACGTTATTCTTTCTTCCGTACAGCCGGAAACCATAACTCTGCGGTTTGCCCCGGCGTCAGTTGCCGGGAGCACCCCGGTTGAAGAATATTAGGGCGGCAGCATGCAGCACGGCACCCTTTTTATAATCTCGGCTCCTTCAGGGACCGGCAAAACAACCATACTCAAAAAAACCTTGGCAGCAATGGATAACATTGCCTTTTCTGTCTCCCATACCACCAGATCACCCCGGGAAGGGGAACAGGAGGGCGTCGCCTATCATTTTGTCGACAAAGATACCTTTGCAACCATGCGACGGCAGGGGTTGTTTCTTGAATGGGCCGAGGTTCACGGCAATCTCTACGGCACCAGTATGGATTCGGTCCGGGCCGCTACGGAAAAGGGAGTGGACATTATTCTCGATATCGATGTCCAGGGAGCGCTTCAGGTAAACGAAAAATCAGAGGACAAAAATGTTTCCGTCTTTATGGTTCCTCCGTCCCTTGCTGAACTTAAAAGAAGACTGACGGGCCGTTCTTCTGAAACAAAAGCAGATATTACTGCACGCTTGGAGAATGCCGAAGAGGAGATGAAAAGCATTGGACGTTACGATTATGTCATAGTAAATGATACAGTTGAGCGGGCAGTCAAAGTTATGAAATCCATTATTATTGCAGAAAGAAGCAAAAAAAGACGCGGCCTGTCCGGAGAACCACTCAATCTTGATGCAATGATAAAAAGTCCCGCGGACACCACCGTAACCGGATAAACCAAGATAATACAGGCGCGATGCATGTCAGCATCAAGTTTATCGATGCTGACAGCCTGGTATTTTACAAATCCAATGGCCACATCTTCTTCGCGAAAATTTCGCTCCAAGAGCAGGATTACAAAAAACAAATCCCGCGCGCATTCCCGGGCAGAGATAGTTTGGGGCATGCATCCTGTACTGGAGGCCCTGAAAACGTGCCCACAGGCCATTCAGGAAATTATTATCGACAAGGACAAGTCAGGCCGCAGACTGGATGAGATCATTGAGTTGGCCCGGCAAAAGGATATTTCAGTCAGTACAGTTCCCGGGAAATCCGGGGACACTTGCGATCAAGATAGTTCCCAGGGAATTTCAGCCCGGATTTTTCTGCCAACGCTGACCCTCCACGAACTTCTGGACAAACTGAAAGCTGTTTCCGGGCCGCCGCTTTTACTTGCACTCGACTCTATTCAGGACCCGCACAATCTCGGGGCCATAATCCGTTCAGCTGCCGCCGCGGGGGTCAACGGGTTTATTCTCCCCAAGGACAGGAGTGCTTCACTTACCGGAACCGTAATAAAGGTTTCAGCCGGCGCCGTTTTCCATATTGATATCTGCCGGGTAACCAACCTTGTCGGCAGCTTCAAAATACTGAAGGAAAACGGAATCTGGATATTCGGCACAACAAAGGATGCAGCACGGACACTCTATGACGTGGATTTAACGGTTCCGGCGTGTCTGGTAATCGGCAGCGAAGGAAAGGGATTGCGGCCCCTTGTTGCCGAACATTGCGACCTGAATGTTGCCATTCCCATGCAAAGTTCGCTGGATTCATTGAACGCCTCGGTCGCTGCCGGCATAATTCTTTTTGAAACGGTCCGGCAGAGAAGAGGACAATAAAGCCGGTCACTCAGTTTCGGGTATCCTGGATTAGCCGTCGGCATCAGGCTGCTATGCAGCCGTGCCAGCCTCCTTTAAGGGAGTCGGTATGTCGGCAACTATCTGAATACTGCCGGTTTGGCAGCCGGCTTATGAATCCTGGAAAACGGGAAATATTTCTTTGGCTCTGTACCGGAGATCCTCCTTGAACGTTTCGTTTGGGGCCAGTGTGATAAATTCCTGAATATAATTCTGCATGAGCTCCTGTACCCCGGCGGCAAGAACCGTGATGCTGACCGGCTCCCCTTTAGCCCTCTGCTTTTCTTCCAGTTCGGAGGAGATGATTGCCTCAACCAGGCTGAAATTTTCTTTGTCATGCAGGAGAATGGCGGCCCACAAGAGCTGTTTGGCCGGAGGATTGATTTTCGTATCAGCGGGCCAGAATGCATAGGGAGCCCGGATAACCCCCATTTTTTTTACCAGGGCAGCGGAAAAGCGCCGACGGAGCAAGTTATGCTCAGGAAGGATCCCCTTCCTGAGATCAGAAATCATCTGTTCAAACATATTATTTATAAGCGCCGGGAAAGCTATTTGTTTTCTTTTTCCTGCAGTTTGGCCTTGAGAATTTTGCCGAGCGTACCCATTGATCCGGATGCTTCTGATTCGTCATGTTTCTGCATATAGCGTTTGATATTTTCTTTCTCTTTTGCCGCGGCAATTTCCTCTTCCGTGGTTTCCTGCACCAGCGATAGAGAGATACGTTTTTGTTCCTGATCTATATCCTCGATTTTTACATCAACCGTCTGCCCTTCTGCGACAACCTCCTTGGGATGATTGATCCGCCTGCCGCCACCGAGTTTGGAAATATGGATGAGTCCGTCAATGCCGGCGGCAAGATTCACGAACGCTCCAAATTTTGCCAGCCGAACAACGTTGCCGGAATGAAAAGAGCCGACGGGAAACCGTTCGCCAATTTCCTGCCAGGGATCGGGCAGGGCCTGTTTAAGGCTGAAGGAAAAGCGATCGTTCTGCCAGTCGAGTTTGAGGATCACCACTTCCACCTCCTGGTTTTCAATGAGTACGTCGCCGATATTCTCGGTTCTGGACCAGCCGATCTCCGAGATTGGAATAAGGCCTTCGATGCCGTCAACATCAACAAAGGCACCGAAATTCTTTATCGAGGTAATTTTTCCTTTAACGGTCATGCCTTCACGGAGCTGTTCCCGCAGCTCTTCCCGTTTTTGCTCTCTTTCCTCCTCAAGAATGATACGGCGGGAAAGGACGATATTGCGGCCGTCTTCTTCGAATTGCGTAATCTTAAAAACCATGTGTGTGCCGATATACTCCTCGGGATCAGCAGCTCTCTTCAAGTCCATCTGGGAATACGGGCAAAAGGCCCGGACATTGCCGGCTATGGTAATTTCAAAACCGCCCTTAATTTCTTTTTTGACAAAACCTTCCAGAGGGATGGCGCTGCGATAGGCCTCTTCAAGGTGGGCCCGGGATGTCGAACCTCCACCAATTTTGGTGGTGAAGAGCATTTCATTGCGGGCCGACGATAAAAAATACACCTCTAGGGCGTCACCGGTCTTGACCGTTACCGCCCCGGTTTCGTCCTCAAGTTCTTTGCGGTCCAAAAAACCTTCACTTTTTTCCCCAACGTCAAGGAAGATGGAATCGGGTGAAATATCGACCACTGTCGCCTCTATCTTCTGACCCGGTGTCAGTTGTTTCTTGGTTATGGTGTCATCCTTGAACAGGGCTGCAAAGCTTTCCTGGTCTGAAGTTTTGTCCGGCATGGGTTCACCTGTAATAATTAATGGTTTAAAAAGCTGAGGAGGTAAATGTTCTTGAATCTGGTTGGTTCTTATACCTATTTATCTTTAAAGTGAATAGCCAGGGAAAGATATTTCTTATTTTCGGAAAATAAAATACGTTTTTTCTGCAGGTCAGCCAGAAAAGACAGAATCATTTCGGGCCGGACGGCAGGAAACTTTTGATAAAGGTCCGTCTCTGTTCTAATTCGGGTACAGAATATGTAAATCTGTCGTGATACGCCCTGTAATCTGTGGTGCAGGATTTTTCCATCGGGAAGCTCCTGACGGATAAGCAGGAAATCCCCGCCATTGCGATAATACAGAAGGGGCAGTGATAAAGCATCCCGTTTTCTTTTATCATGGTATTGCTGCCATTTTTTAACTTTATGCCCAACGGGTTTCCAGATGCGCCGCTGGTATACCCGATCTCCCCGGTAATCCTTTACCAGAAGATGTAATTTCGGCAGCACCGTTTTGGGAAAGAGCTTGTAATTATTTGCATGGTTGACAATTGCCCTGATCCCGAATTTTTGCGGTTCCCGGTGAATCGGACTGTCGAACCCGAGGAAAAAAACGGCAGCCGCAAGGGGGCGATAGGGAAAGACATAGTCCAGGATTTCCAGGGTTTCATCAACTTCAGCCTGGGTGCTGCCGGGAAATTGCAGAATGAGGTTTCCTTCCAGCTGTAAGGAGTTTTCCGCGGCGCTACGCATGGTGGCAATGTTTTCAATAACGGTGATTCCCTTTTGCATTTTCTGGAGCAGGCTGCTGCTGAATGCTTCAATGCCGACCTGAACGGTGGAAAGTCCACCACGGCGATAAACAGGAAAAATTTCGGCCGGAAGCTGCGCACCCCTGGCTGAGCGAATCTCAGCAAAAAAATTGTAATCCGCCTCATCAGTCCCGGTTATTGCAAAAAAAGTCTGCGCCTCCTGTGGGGGCAGCATGTTGTCGACAAAGGTGAAATCAAGACATCCATGCCTGGCGGCTAGAGTTTTGACTTCTTGCAGCATCTGTGCAGCTTTTTTGCCCCGGTAACCGCACCATTGCAGGTTGAGGTTGCAGAAAGAACACCTGTTCCACCAACATCCCCGGGAAAATTCGATCGGCAGCACCGGAATAAACGGAGTCCGGGCAAACCAATTTTTCTGTTCGGCAAAATAATCAATGTAATCAGGAAAAGGAAGATCATCCAGCGCCGGGAGCTGGGTCTCGGGACAATGACCTTGTTGCTGCGTTTTTTTCTCTTTAAAGGTTTGTCCGGTGATAATATTTCCATCCGGAAATTCCGGCTGCGTTCCTGCAATGTAATCATAAAGTGCCAGAAGTCCTTTTTCTCCCTCGCCCGGAATGACATAATCAATAAAATGAAAAGCATTCCGTATTGCCTGTCCGGCACCGGCGCCACATGATGAGCCGCCGAAAACGATGGTTGCCCCCGGGTGTTTACCCTTAATTGCACTGGCGGCAGCAAGTGAAGCTAAAAGCTGATGGAAGCAGACCGAAAATCCTATGATTTTATACTGCTGCCAGTCATACCGTTTGAGCCAGTTTGCGAGTTGGCTTTCGAGGAGGTCGAGCAAAAATTTATAGTCGAATGGTTCTCTTATGTTCGGATCAGCCTGCCGAACATATTTCATCGCCAGACCTTCAGCGGCGGCAGCCTGTTGGGGAAACAGCAGCGGCGCATAAAGCGCTTCGCTGACCCATGGATTTCCGCTGATCCAGCGATATAAGTCAGTTCCCAGGCGCGATGCGACTTCAAGGTAGGGATGGCTGGTATCCACCGATAATTCATGCCTTCTGGTTTCCAGAAAGGCCTTTAAGGCGCCCAGCTGGATTGACGGCCTGTTAAACAGGGCCCAGGGCATTGATATGAGGATGATGTCCGCCGATCTGGTATGGGAATTACTTGTTTGGGAATTCAAAATTAACTGTCAGCTGTACCTGTCAGTGCTGCTCAATGATTTCTGTGTCGGCCGGTGGCGTGAAATGAAACAATTCATCCGTTATCTTGCGACCGGTGTAATGGTCGGTATTAATTTTAATATTGTCAAAGAAAAGATCGGTAACCGTATCAAAATGGTCAACTATCTGCAGATGCTTTATCAGGAAAGTATCATGGCTGACCCAGGCATGGATTGAGGAAACATAGGGATGGGCCGTCTTCGGGGTAAGTTTGATGAGATAGGAATCCTGCGCGGTGTTGGCAAAATCCGGCGCAACCACATCAAAATCCTGTACAATATCCCCGGTGCCTGCAAAAAATGAATAGGTGACATCGGATTGCAGATATTCCCTGGCATTGCTAATGATCATCTGCCTGCTTTTGGCAAAATACATGGAAATTGTTTCCCCATCACTTATGAGAACCTGGTAGTCTGGAGTCTGATAATCCCACCGCATGCGTCCCGGTTTGCTGAAGATCATGGTGCCGCTGCCTTCCCGGACCCGGGGACTGAATTTCATTGCCGTTGTTTGCCTGAAGTCGGCGACCACATTGGCGGCATTTTCATAGGTATTTTGCAGTCTTTGCGCGACTTCAAGAGCATCGATTGGCTGAGCCGCCACCATATTCGGCACCAGCAGTAAAACCGCCAGCAGGAAAAAACAGGTGCTTGTCCTGCCGCGGTGTGAAAATGAAGGGAAAATGGAAGAGTTGCAGATCATGTATTAAACCTTTTTTAAATATATATTGCGGCCGAATATTTTTTCGGCGGTAGCGGCTGCAGCTTGCGTCATGTCGGAAACAAAATATTTGTTTTTATTGCCATGCTGCATGGTTTTTCCAAAATTAGGATTTTCAGTGAGGTATTGCTGTAATGATAATGCAACCTCTATCGAGGAGTCAATCAGTCTGATCCTGTTTTTCCCCATGCGATGCCGGATCAGGTCTTTCAGCAGGGGGTAATGAGTACAGCCCAGGACGAGAGTGTCTATCTGTTTTTGTTTCAGGGGGGCCAGGTATTTCCGCAATATCATCTTTGTTTCGCGGGCATCTGCCCACCCTTCCTCGACAAGGGGAACAAGTAGAGGACAGGCCTTGGAAAAAACACGCAATTCCGGGGCCAGTTCTTTAATCTTCTGATCATAAATACCGGAGCGGATGGTGGCTCTTGTTCCGATAATACCAATATTACCGGTTGTCGTTGCGGTCACCGCCCGTGCGACTGCCGGGGTGATCACCTCGAAAATGGGAACCGTGAATTTCTGGCGCAGGGTATCGGAGGCAAAACTTGCCGCCGAGTTACAGGCGATAATGATGACCCTGGCACCGTGGCCGATAAGAAACTCGGTATTGGCGATGGAATATTCGATAATGGCTTCTGAACTCTTGCTGCCATAAGGTGTTCGTGCCAAATCACCATAATAGATGAGCTGAAAGTCCGGGAGCATGGTCTCAATTGCGCGGGCGACTGTCATGCCCCCAACCCCTGAATCGAATATTCCAATCATAGTTGTAATGAACTTGTTTGCCGGTACTCTTTTAGAGGCTGGAAGACAAAAGGGTTTTATCCCGGTGTAACCCGGGTTTAAAATTTTCAAATAGAGAGGGATTCTAGGGCAAGGATGATCAGCCTGAGCCGGAGTTGCAGTCTTGAAAATAATTGTTACCGAACAGTGACGCCCGTAACCTGGAACATTCTATTTAAAAACCGTAAATACAGCCGGAATTATTTTTTCTTTGCAGAGGATTTGGTTCTGCCCTTTTTTCTCTGGGCTATGGCCTTACGTAAATTGTCGGGCAAGCCCCTTTCCTTGCCTGCTTTTTTTCTTTTATCCGACAGGGATTTGGCGCACAGCGGCTGGCGCAGAGAAAAACCATGTTTGACTCGATATTCCCGGCTGGTCAACCCATGGGATTTCAGGTGTTTGGGGGAAAGCATCTTGAATTCCTGGCCGCATTCGAGACAGATCACCTTGTTTTTCTGCAGTGATTTTTCAGGAGTCAGGGCAAGACCTGATCGTACCTGCAAGCCGGGTTCAGTTGTGCCTTCCTGAACGGCCTGATTTTCTGTAGATTGAAGTTCCTGCAGTGTCTTGAAAGTGTTGTGCAGGGAGAGACCAATATCTTCTGTGGTCATGGCGGTTGAGCTGCACTGAGATTGTATAATGTCGGCAGCCATTTCAACAAGTGTTTTTCCCATCATGTTGTCCTCCATAAATGAGTTTTTTATAGTCAAAAAAAAGAACAAGAGTTTCTGGTGCTGTAGTCGTTTGTGTGCTGTATTTAATTATTGCATAATTGGATAAAATGCAAGTAGATATTTGAATAAAACCTGATAATAAGAAGAAATAGATAAAAATTAATAGATTTAGCTGACGATATGCAGAAAATACTAAAAAATTATGCATTATTGTAAGGTAACAATCAGTACTTTATTGCGATTTATCCCTTTTCTGTATCTTTTAAATAAAAAAAACAGGTGGATTTACCATTGCTTGAAAATCGTCAGTTTATAGTTTTCCGGAAAAAAAGTTTGTAACGTTGACAAGGAGGAACATCGAAATTACTATTTGCACCAAAATAACGGGCATGACGATTTTGAGAGAAATATCGCCATGTGTATTATCTTCCCCCCTCTATGACAGGGCGGCAACTTATAGAGACCGGAGTTACACGAAAGATGCCAATCTATGAATATGAATGCACATCATGCTGTAATGTTATTGAAATCTTTCAACGCATGACCGAAGACCCTTTGACAGTATGTCCTGATTGTTCAGGACCGGTCAAAAAACTTATGTCCAGAAGTTCGTTTCAGCTAAAAGGTGGCGGCTGGTATTCAGATGGATACTGCAGCAAAACAGGTGCCGGTTCGGGTTCCGGTACAGAGAATGGAGCAGCTTCCGATTGTTCAGAAAAAACAGCAAAAGCTGATAAGACTGAAAAAGCTGATAAGACTGAAAAAGCTGATAAGACTGAAAAAGCTGATAAGACTGAAAAAGCAGCGGGCGGTTCCTCAGATGGGGCTGTTTCGAAGAAAAGCACCGAAAGCTGTTCTGCAACAACCTGATTGCTTCAGGGGAGGACTGCAGACAAACTTACCTGTAAGAGCCGGCTGTATTCAACAAATGATCAGCATGGCATCTCCATAACTGTAAAAACGATAATCGAGTTGGATTGCCCTGCCGTAAGCATGAAGAATGCGCTGCCTCCCGGCCAGGGCGGCAACCAGGAAAAGCAGTGAGGAACCCGGCAGGTGAAAGTTGGTGATTAAGCCATTGACGGCTTTAAATCTGTAGCCCGGATAAATATAAAGTCCGCACCATCCCTTTTTCGCTTCTATTTTTCCAGACTCTTCGGCCGCAAATTCCAAGGCGCGGGCCGTTGTCGTGCCGACGGTCCATATTCTTCCGCCTGCTTCCCTGGTCTTATTGATCAGTTTTGCGGTTACCGTATTTATCTCCACGTACTCTTCATGGATTTTGTGGTTCCGGATATCCTTGACCCGGACAGGTGCAAAGGTGCCATATCCGACGTGGAGAGTTATCGGCGCAATCCTTATATTTTTTTCCCTGATTTTATTGAGTAAGGATTCGGAAAAATGCAGACCAGCGGTTGGAGCAGCCACCGCTCCCTCTTTTTGGGCAAAAAGGGTCTGGTACCGGTCACGGTCTTCCGGATAATCCCCGGCATCGCGTTGTATATACGGCGGCAGCGGAATTCTGCCTCTGGACGCTAGAATTTCTTCCGGGGTCCTGCCGCTGCTGATGTCAAAACAGAGCCGCACCTTCACCTTGCCGTCGGCCAGGTGCTGTAGCAGTTCGGCTTCAAGTTCGGGATGGAAAAAGAATCGTGATCCTGGTTTGGTTTTTTTGGAGCTTTTGAGAAGGCCGGTTGCAGTTACACACTTGATTTTCCCGGGGAAAGAATGACCGCAATCTACCGCTGATACCTGAGCACTAAGGAAATCGGGATACTCCAACAGGAAGAGTTCGACTTTTCCTCCGGTTGCCTTTCTGCCGGCAAATCTTGCCGGAAAAACCTTGGTATCATTGACCACCAGCAGATCACCGGGAGTAAAGAAATCAGGGATGTTGCCAAATCTCATATCCTGAATGCGGTCATTGCGGCAGTCCAGGACCAGAAGCCGGGAATCCTCCCTCCTCACCGCAGGTATCTGGGCAATGTGATGCGGGTCCAGCTCATATTGATACGATGCAATATCGTAATCTGCATTCATCTTCTACACTATTGAGATATTTGGGAGGATGACAAAATTGGTTGCCGTGATCATGAAAATACCCTAACTTTCCCTATCGTGCCATATAATCAATTATTTGACTATGAGGTGTTCATGCTCCTTCTTGCGGTTGCCACGGAAAATGAAATTAAACCCCTGCAGCAGTTTCTGGGTACAGTTGACAGAGTGGAGGTACTGGTTACCGGCATGGGACCGGTTGCCGCCGCAGTCAGTCTCGGCAGATATCTGGCCCGACAGGGAGCCGGAATTGATGGCGTCTTGAATATCGGGGTGGCTGGAGGCTATGTTGATTCCGGTCCGACAATGCTTGATGTATGCATGGCGCAGCAGGAGTTTCTGGGTGATTTCGGCATCTGTGTGCCGGACGGAATTCAGGATTTTGCGCCGGGGCTTGCGGCGGCCAGTATGCCGTCACTTTGCAAGAATGTCCTGTCGGTCCGGTTTGCCGATTATTTAGAAGAACATAATATGGGATGCAAGTCGGTAAATTTCGTCACTGTTAACTGTTCTTCCGGGACAAGAAAAAGGGGCGATTTTTTACGGGACAAATTCGTCGCCGGATGTGAGAACATGGAAGGGGCCGCGGTGGCGATGGTCTGTGACGCTTTTAACATTGCCTGGGTTGAAATGCGCTGTGTCAGCAACATGGTGCAGGACCGGGATATCGGGAACTGGCAGCTTACTGCGGCAATCGAAAAAATATGTCTGGCAACAGAGATTGTGCTGTCCGGCTATATGGCAAATTGTTCTTCCGGTGTCAGATAAGTTAAGCAAACAGGAGTTCTGAATCACATCAGCAGGTATAATTATGCAGCGACTTTCCCTTGGCTTTTCTCCCTGTCCCAATGATACGTATATCTTTTGCGGTTTGGTCAACAACAGGGTGGACCTTGCCGACTGGGGGCTGAACCCCGCTTTACTTGAAGATGTTGAAACCTTAAATGAGTGGGCTATGCGGGGTTATTTGGATATTACCAAGCTTTCTTTTCATGCCTTGGGTCATGTCTTGGACGAGTATGTTTTGCTCCATTCAGGCGCCGCCCTTGGCCGAGGCTGCGGGCCTCTGCTGGTGGCCGATCGGAGAGTTGATCCGGCAGATCTTGCGGACATGACGGTCGCCATACCGGGGAAATACACCACCGCAGCCATGCTGCTGAAACTGTTCGCCCCGGTCTGGAAGGATATTGTCGTCCTGCGGTTTGATGAGATCATGCCTGCCATTGAATCCTCCAGGGTTGACTGCGGGGTCATAATTCATGAAAGCCGGTTTACTTATAAGGGCAGAGGGTTAAAGCTGATTGCCGATCTTGGTGCATGGTGGGAGAAGATTTCAGGATATCCCATACCGCTGGGAGGCATAGTTGCCAGGCGATCGCTCGGCAGTGATCTCATTATGAAAATTGACTCGGCAATAAAAACAAGTATTTTGTGGGCCCGGCAGAACACCGGGTTATGCCGGCCGTATATCAAGGAACATGCCCAGGAACTGGACGATTATGTAATCAACGAACATATCGGGCTCTATGTAAACCCCTTTTCAGAAAACCTGGGCGAAGAGGGATTGGCGGCGATTACGTTTTTTCTGGAAAGGGGGCACCAGGCAGGGTTGTTTCCGGATTTCCGCCATCACTCCTTGACCATCTGAGAATTAAATTTTTGTTCCTCCTGACCCGTTTTCGTCATGGATTTGCAAGCCGGGAAACATTACTGCCAACAATCAAACGAAATGAAGGTTATTCCAGGTAGTTGTTTTTCATGGCGGCAAAAACATAATCCCGGGGGCCAAACCCGGATTTTATAATACTGAAAAAAAGCCATGGGGTACCGATTACAGGCAAACATTACCTTGACAAGATCGGCTATAGTGCTATATATTCCTCTTTTTTTCTAAATTTCTTTTCAAGATGCGTTCGTTGGATAACAGCCCGAAGGAATTTATACCCTTGGTCGTGCGAGAGTGCTCATGGCAGGCAAGTTGAGCATACTTTAAGTAAATCAGGAAACAAAGGAAGTTTTTATGAAAGTGACAGGTGCGCAGGCAATTATTAAGTGTTTGGAAGAGCAGGGAGTTGAAGTCATTTTTGGTTTCCCCGGCGGTGCGGTAATTGATTTATATGACGAACTGGACCGGTCCGATATTACTCATGTTCTTGTACGACATGAGCAGGCTGCGGTTCATGCTGCAGATGCTTACGGCCGGGTAAAGGGTGATGTCGGAGTGGCTCTGGTAACCTCCGGACCCGGTGCCACAAATACCGTAACCGGAATTGCCTCGGCGTATATGGATTCCATCCCCCTTGTTGTGTTTACCGGACAGGTGCCCACGGCTCTCATCGGCAATGATGCATTTCAGGAGGTTGATATTGTCGGAATAACCAGGCCCTGTACCAAGCACAATTACCTGGTCAAGGATCCCAATGAGCTTGTCTCCATTATCAGGGAGGCCTTTTATATAGCCAGGACAGGACGTCCGGGGCCGGTTCTCATTGACCTGCCCAAGGATGTGGTAAACTCCAAAATCAATTTTGAGGCCCCCAAACCCATCAAAATGCAAACCTACAGGCCGACCTATGAGCCGCATCCGGGCCAGATTGCCAAGGCCTGCAAAGAGATTCTGAAGGCGAAAAAACCGGTTATTTATGCCGGTGGCGGCGTCATCGCCTCCAACAGCAATGAGGAATTGATCGAACTCGCCACCAAGTTGGATATACCGGTTACCATGACCCTTATGGGGCTTGGAGGATTTCCCGGAACCCATAAGCTTTCCATGGGAATGCTCGGCATGCACGGCACGTATTATGCCAATATGGGAGTATCGAAATGTGATCTGCTGATAGCCATCGGGGCAAGATTTGATGACCGGGTTACCGGTAAGATTGATGCCTTTGCACCGGATGCCAAGGTGATCCACATTGACATCGATCCGACTTCGATCAGCAAGAATGTCAAGGTCGACATTCCCATTGTTGCTGATTGTAAACATGCCCTCATCGCCATGAACCGTTGGTTTGATGTTCAGGAGGATTTCAATAAAAAGGAACAGAAGGAAAAACTTATTCCATGGCTTGAGGAAATCAATGACTGGAAGCGTAAACATCCCCTGGGATACATTGAGGAAGGCGATATCATAAAACCTCAGTACGTTGTCCAGAAGCTGCATGAACTGACCAAAGGGGAAGCAATCATTTCAACCGAGGTGGGACAGAACCAGATGTGGGCGGCCCAGTTCTACCATTTTAATAAGCCGCGGCATTTCCTCACTTCCGGAGGTCTCGGGGTTATGGGTTACGGTTTCCCGGCAGCAATAGGCGCCCAGATGGCTGCTCCCGGGAGAACGGTTATTGATATCGCCGGTGACGGGTCCCTGCAGATGAATATTCAGGAACTGGCTACTGCAAGGCAGTATAAATGCCCGGTGAAGGTGGCGATCCTTAATAATAACTTTCTTGGAATGGTGCGGCAGTGGCAGGAGCTTTTTTACGAAAAGCGCTATGCCGCAACCGGCCTTGAGGTGGCTCCCGACTTTGTCGCACTGGCGCAGGCATACGGCGCTGTCGGTCTGCGGGCCGTCAAGGTAAGCGAAGTTGTACCTGTGATCAAGGAGGCCCTGGCAACTGACAATACGGTTATCATGGATTTTGTTATTGCCAGGGAGGAAGGGGTATATCCCATGGTTCCTGCCGGCAAGGCGACAACGGAAATGCTTTTGGTGTAAATATTTTGTGAACCAGATTCCCGGACAAGATAGTACAAATTATAAAAGGAAAGCGAAATGAAACATACCATTTCAGTTTTATTGCAAAACAAGCCCGGTGTTCTGTCAAGAGTTACAGGTCTTTTCAGTGGTCGCGGTTTTAATATAGAAAGCCTCAGCGTGGCAGAGACCCTTGATTCGAGTGTTTCATGCCTGACCCTGGTTACCCGCGGACCTGATTCCATTATTGAACAGATAACGAAACAGCTGCATAAACTTATTGATGTTATCAAGGTTGTTGACATCAGTGAGTCGGATTACGTGGAACGGGAAATGGTACTGATCCGGGTCAAGGCTGAATCGAATACCCGGGCGGAGGTCTTGCGGGTGATTGATATTTTCCGCGGCAAGGTGGTCGATGTCAGCCCGAAAAGCTATGCAGTTGAGGTAACCGGGCCGCAGAGTAAAATTAAGGCGGTAATTGATATCCTGAAACCAATCGGTATCCAGGAGATTGTACGTACGGGGACCATTGCCATGGCACGGGCCAAAAAGTTTTAATCCTTTGGACTGTTGGACTGTAAGTATATAACTGCAGTGTAATAATGCAGATCATCGATGTCTAAAAATCAATCCCGTTAAAGGCTTTTTTCCCAGGAGCAGAGATTACTCTTCTTCGGCATAAAGGGGTCTGATACAATCAATTGAATTTACGCGTGATACCTGTCCACATCGTATTTTTGAGGGTGTGGACAAAAATGTTTCCCCAACGAAAAGATATACTATCATGAAAGTGACACAAATACCGGTGGCAAAGGAAGGATATCCCTTTATACTTTTTACCGCCTTTGCCACCCTTATATTCACTCTGCTCGGATATGAATTCATTGCGGTGATATCATTTTTTTTGACCGGATTCGTTCTTTATTTTTTCCGGGATCCGGAGCGGATAATACCTGACGCGGAAGATGCAGTTGTCGCGCCAGCCGACGGCAAGGTTATCCTGGTTGAGAAGATATTTGACGACCGGTTCGTCAATGAACATGTGTATAAGGTTTCCATCTTCATGTCCATCTTTGATGTCCATGTCAACAGGCTGCCATATCCCGGGGAAGTGGAAAAAGTACAATATGCGACCGGCAGTTTTTATGCGGCCAACACTGACCAGGGCGGCCTGGCAAATGAAAATTGTGCTGTTGTCCTTGCCACCCAAAAAAATTTCCGGTATGCCGTGGTCCAAATTGCCGGTCTGGTAGCGCGCCGGATCGTCTGTTGGGCAGAGAAAGGGGATACGATTGAGCGTGGAAGCCGATTCGGGCTTATCCGGTTTGGCTCGAGAGTTGATATATATTTGCCGCAGCAGATGCAGGTTGAAGTTCGGTCCGGCCAGAGAGTCCGGGCCGGGGAAACCATCATCGGCTATATCCCGTAATTATTTTTAGCGCATTAAATTCATATTCTGGTATACTATAGATATATATTTTCTGATAGTCATTACCATAACATAAGGCATAAGCGATGAGTAGAATATTTTCATATAAAGAAGAAAGCGAGGAAACCGGTCATGGACAGCGCATGATCCATCCCCTGCCGTGTCTCTTCACTACGGCAAGTCTTTTGAGCGGCTTCTACGCTATTATTTCAGCAATAAACGGCAATTTCTTCCATGCCGCAGTCGCTATAATTGTAGCCGGTATTTTTGACGGGCTGGATGGCAGGGTGGCTCGATTGACCAAAACAACCTCCATCTTCGGCATGGAGTATGATTCGTTGAGCGATCTTGTCTCATTTGGCGTGGCGCCGGGGCTGCTGGCATACCTCTGGGCCCTGGAACCGTACGGCCGATACGGCTGGCTTGCAGCTTTTCTTTATGTGGCCACGACCGCTCTGCGGCTGGCCCGCTTTAACTCCCTGACTCTGGAAAAGTCCCCCAAAGACTTTGTCGGGCTTCCATGCCCCGCTGCCGCAGGCATGATTGCCACGACCGTACTTTTTTCCCGCTATCTGGGGGCACCTGAAACGGTGAAGCATGTTTCCATTCTGGTACTTGTTTACCTGCTTTCCTATCTCATGGTCAGCAATATTCGTTATCTGAGCTTCAAACATCCCGCGGCCAAAAGGAAAAAGACCTTCCAGGTAACCGTTGTCATGGTACTGCTGCTGATTCTTGTTGCCGCCGAACCGCAGGTGACTCTTTTTGTGATCGGCGCGGTATACGTCCTATCCGGTCCATTCAGTGCTTTTTACCGGGTTTTGCACAAGGCGGAAAAGGGCGTGGAAGAGCAGGAAAAGACTATTTAGCTAACTGGTTCATACAATATATTCACAGTGAAGTTCAGAGTTGGCCAGGATAAAATTTTATCCTGGCATTTCTTGTTTATTTACTATCCATCCTGATTCAAAGGATTACCTGGACAGGAGCAGCGTTTTGTTTTTATTGACATTTCGTCAGGAGAGAAAACAGCCATGTCAAAAAAAATATATATATTCGATACAACATTACGCGATGGAGAGCAGTCCCCCGGCGCCAGCATGAACATGCAGGAGAAGTTCCGTCTGGCGCAGCAGCTTGTTCAGCTCAACGTTGATATTATCGAGGCTGGTTTTCCGATAGCTTCAGTTGGTGATTTTGAATGCGTTAAAAATATTGCCGAAAATATCAGAGGGGCCCAGGTTGCCGGTCTGGCACGCTGCAACAGAAAAGATATCGACCGTGCCTGGGAGGCCCTGAAAAAAGGGGAAAATCCGAGAATTCATATCTTTTTGGCAACCTCTGATATCCACATGCAGCACAAACTCAAAATGGACCGCGAACAGGTGCTTGCCCTGGCAGTTGATTCGGTAAAGTATGCGGCGCAATATACCTCCAATGTCGAGTTTTCTGCCGAGGATGCATCCCGCAGCGATCTCGATTTTGTCTGCCGGGTTTTTGCAGCGGTCATCAAAGCCGGGGCCTCTACCCTGAATTTTCCCGATACCACCGGGTATGCCCTGCCGGATGAATTTGGCGCTAAAATCGCCTATCTCATTGAAAATATTTCTAATATTCAGCGGGCAGTTTTAAGTGTTCATTGCCATAATGATCTCGGTCTGGCAACGGCTAACTCTCTGGCCGCCATCAGCAATGGCGCCCGCCAGGTGGAATGCACCATCAACGGCCTGGGTGAAAGAGCCGGCAACACCGCCATGGAAGAACTTGTCATGATACTCCACACCCGGGCTGACCATCTGCCGCTCCACACCGATGTGGTGACGGAACATATACATCCCAGCAGCCGTTTGGTCAGTACGATCACCGGCATGCCGGTGCAGCCGAACAAGGCCATTGTCGGGGCCAACGCCTTTGCCCATGAGTCCGGTATTCATCAGGACGGGGTGCTGAAGGAAAGAACAACCTACGAGATCATGAATCCTTCTGACATCGGCTTGACCAAGGGTAACCTGGTTCTGGGAAAGCATTCCGGCCGTCATGCCCTGAAGGACCGCATCGAGGTCATGGGATATTCCCTGTCCAAGGAAGAGCTGGAACGGGTGTTCAGCAGGTTTAAAAATCTCGCTGATGTGCGGAAGGAGATTTTTGATGAGGATGTCGAGGCCATTATCATGGATGAAATAATCCATATCCCCGAGGTCTTTGAGCTTATTTCGCTGGGGGTCATGAGCGGCAGCATGAAACTGCCGATGGCCGCTGTCCGTTTGAAGATTGATGGGACTGAGCAAGAAGGTGCAGCAATCGGCGTCGGACCAATCGATGCTACCTATCGAGCCATAGCCAAACTTACGGGAACGAGCAGTAAACTGCTTTTCTTTTCGGTCAGTTCGATCACCGGCGGTACGGATGCCCAGGGCGATGTGCTTGTCAGGATTGAGGATAACGGCAGGGTGGTAATCGGCTACGGGCTTGATCCCGATATTATCACCGCCGCCGGCAAGGCCTACCTGAACGGCTTGAACAGACTGGTTTATCTGCAAAAAGAGGCAGAGAAAAAATAATTATAAGGCTAGAGAACAGACTTTAAATATTACTAATAACAGACAGGACAGAGAAGATAATGGGTAAAACTTATAAAATTGCAGTTATGGGAGGTGACGGCACCGGGCCTGAGGTTGCCGCCGAAGGTGTGAAAGCGCTGCGGGCGGCCGCAGAAAAATTTAATTTCACCCTGGAATTGACCGATTTTGATTATGGCGGCGAACGGTATATCCGAACCGGTGAAGTCCTGCCGGAAAATGCCGTGGAGGAATTAAAGAAGCATGATGCCATTTTTCTGGGCGCCATCGGGCATCCTGATGTGAAACCGGGCATTCTGGAAAAGGGTATTCTCTTAAGCCTCAGGTTCGCTCTTGACCAGTATATCAATTTGCGCCCGGTTATTTTGTATCCCAATGTCGATACCCCCCTTAAGGATAAGGGCCCTGAGGATATTGACTTTGTTGTGGTGCGTGAAAACACGGAAGGATTATACGTCGGCGCCGGCGGGATTTTGAAAAAGGGGACCCCGGATGAAGTGGCTGTGCAGGAATCGATCAATACCAGGAAAGGCGTGGAAAGGTGCATCCGTTTTGCCTTTGAATATGCCCGTAAACGCAACAAGAGGAAGCAGGTGACTCTCTGCGGCAAGACGAATGTCTTGACCTTTGCCTTTGATCTCTGGGAACGGGTGTTTTACGAGGTTGCCGAAGAGTATCCCGATATCAAAACAGAATATGCCCATGTTGATGCAACCTGCATGTGGATGGTAAAGAATCCCGAATGGTTTGATGTCATCGTGACCGACAACATGTTCGGTGACATTATTACCGACCTGGGCGCTATGATCCAGGGCGGCATGGGTATTGCAGCAGGCGGCAACATTAATCCGGAAGGGGTCAGCATGTTTGAGCCCATCGGCGGTTCCGCCCCGAAATATACCGGCAAAAACGTAATAAATCCCCTGGCGGCAATCGGCGCTGCCGGGATGTTGCTGGACCATATCGGTGAGAGTGAAGCCGCCCTGGCGGTGGAAAATGGTATCCGTTGGGTGGTGGCGGAAAAATTGAAGAGTTTGTCCGCCGGTAAGATGGGATACTCCACCAGCGAGGTGGGAGATCTTGTCGCTGGTGCGGTTTAATGCGATTGAAAATTGCAGATTGAATAATTTTAAATTCACAATGATGGTGCATAAAAGATAGTGTATAGACATGAGTGAACAAAACAAAAAATATAACGTAGCGGTGGCAGGTGCAACGGGTGCGGTCGGTGGGGCCATGTTGGATGTTTTGCAGCGGCGCGATTTCCCCCTGGATGAGTTGCGTCTTCTGGCCTCGGAACGGTCCGTGGGCCGGAAGCTGAAATTCAGGGACCGGGAAATAGCGGTCCAGCAGTTGACCAGGGATGCTTTCGAAGACATTGATATTGCTCTTTTTTCCGCCGGAGCGGCCCGGTCACTGGAATTTGCGCCGGCAGCGGCTGCCGCCGGCGCAGTGGTGATTGACAATTCCAGCGGGTTTCGCATGGATGACGATATCCCCCTGGTCGTGCCCGAGGTCAATCCGCATGCTATCGCCCGGTATACGAACCGTGGAATAATTGCCAATCCCAACTGCTCCACCATCCAGATGCTTGTCGCCTTAAAACCTATCCATGACAGGGCCGGGATTAAACGTATTATTGTCTCAACGTACCAGGCGGTCTCCGGTACGGGCGCCAAGGCGATCGTCGAGCTTCAGGAGCAGATGAAGGCCTATGCAGCCGGCAAGCCGCTGCAGAAGAAGGTTTATCCCCATCAGATAGCCTTCAACTGTCTGCCCCATATAGATTCTTTTCTGGAAAACGGCTACACCAAGGAAGAGATGAAAATGGTGCATGAAACCCATAAGATATTTGAAGATCCATCCATAGGCATTACCGCAACTGCGGTAAGGGTGCCGGTGATATACGGTCATTCCGAATCGGTGAATATCGAGACCGAAGAAAAGATCTCCGCCGCCGAGGTTCGGGATCTGCTTGAAAAAGCACCCGGCGTCAAGGTTGTTGACGAGCCCACACTCAGCCTCTATCCACTGGCGCTAGATTGTGCCGGCAGGTTTGAGACCCTTGTCGGCAGGATACGTGAGGATGAATCCATTGCCAAGGGCATAAATCTCTGGGTCGTCGCCGACAATATTTTGAAGGGTGCAGCCTTGAATGCTGTACAGATAGCTGAAATAGTTGCCAGGGATTATTTATAATTGAGGATAATAGGCGGTAAGGCTAGAGGGCTCCGCTTGCAGACACCTTCGAAAAGGATGGCAAAGTACAGCGGGCAACACATTCGGCCGACTGCGGACAGGGCCAGGGAGGCCCTCTTCAGTATCATGGGCCGGGAGGTTGAGGAGGCAATCGTTCTCGACCTTTATGCCGGGACCGGAGCCCTGGGGCTGGAAGCGTTAAGCAGATCAGCCCGGCGGGCCGTCTTTGTTGACATCAGTTCACAGGCGGTGCAGATAATTCATAAAAATGTTTCCCTGTGCGGCTTTTCCGACAGAACACTCGTTTTAAAGCGGGATCTAACGAAAGGCCTTTCTTTTTTAATCAGGCAGAAGTCTGCACCGCAATTTTCCCTTGTATTTGTTGATCCGCCATACCGGCTGGGGCTGTCCGCAGCAATGCTGCAGAACCTGGCAGAATCTGATATCCTTTGTCCGGAAGCACTTGTTGTTATCGAAGAGGATGTTCTGGCGGAACTGCCCGCCCTGGTTGGGGAATTAACCCTGATCGACCAGAGGCGTTACGGCGAGACCGGTTTCTGGTTGTATCGTCAGAATAAATCAGTAGCACAAACCACCAGCAATGGAGAATTCCATGGGCGTATCCGATGAAAGAATAGTGGTGTATCCCGGAACTTTTGATCCGATTACCATGGGCCATCTGGATATTATCAACCGGGCCCTTGAAATCTTTGATCGGGTAGTGATAGCCGTGGCGCGGCACCCGAGCAAGACCCCGCTTTTTACCCTGGAGGAGCGTCTGCAGATGATCACGGACTGCTTCAAGGGCACCAGCAAAAACGTTGAGGTTGAGGCCGTATCCGGGCTTCTGGTCGAATATGCCTTTGAAAAAGGGGCAAAATCCATTGTCAGGGGATTGCGCGCTGTTTCGGACTTCGAGTATGAGTTTCAGCTGGCCCTTATGAACCGGAGACTGGAACGTCATGTTGAAACCGTTTTTCTCATGACAGGCTTTCGCTGGATATTCATAAGTTCCAGTATTATCAAGGATGCCGCCCAGCACGGCGGTGATGTCAGCGGCCTGGTTCCTGAACATGTACAGGGAATGTTAAAGGAAAAATATGGCCTGACCTAGTTTCTACCCTGGGGAAAAATTCCAGGAACCCTTCCGGGGAAAATATTTTTCGGGCGAAAGCATTGAAGTGCACGGAATCAGCAATCGCCGGACCATCGTATGTGATGATACGAATTAGCGATACAATAGAACTTGATGACAGTGAAATCCAATTCAAGTTTGTACGGTCTCCGGGGCCTGGAGGCCAACACGTCAACAAGGCCGCCACAGCGGTGCAGCTGCGTTTTGATGTTAAGCAGTCGCCTTCATTGCCTGAAAACGTTCGGCGTCGACTGCTGCAGTTGGCGGCAAACCGGGTAAATGCCAGAGGCGCCCTGATAATCTTTGCCAGCCGTTTCAGGTCACAGGATCTGAATCGTAAGGATGCCTTGGAACGTTTGACAGCACTTATCGTCCAGGCAGCCAAGAGACCGAAACCCCGCCGCAGGACAAAACCAACCGTCGGTTCAGTAAAAAAAAGAAAAGAGGCCAAGCAGCGGCGCAGCAAATTGAAACGGAGCAGGCAGTCAGTCAATAGGGATGATATGTAATGCCGGTAACGTTCCACACCTTCATGTCAGGTTCGAGGTCCTTTTACCTGCCGGAAAAGAACCTCAGGCCCGCTGCCTGAAACAGGTCTTTCGACTATTTTAAAAGGTCCGTCAACCTTGACTGAAATCACTAAAATGGTTATTAATTTAAGGTTTGAGCGAGAGTGGCGGAACTGGTAGACGCACTGGACTTAGGATCCAGCGCACTTGCGTGCATGGGGGTTCAACTCCCCCCTCTCGCACCAGCTGAATTTCATGCTTGATTTTTTCACGCAGAAGAAAAGAAAATTATTTACGATAATATACATTAATTCCACTCCGAAAAAGGAAGGTACCTAATGCAGGTCACTGTTGAAGAGGTCGGGGGTCTGACCAGAAAATTAAAAATAGTACTTCCGAAAGAGGAAGTATCCAAAGAACTCGATGCCGGTTTCCACAAAATCAAAAATGATGCCAAGATTAAAGGATTCAGGCGCGGTAAGGTGCCGCGTCATATTCTGGAACGTACCTATGGCCAGCAGGTCCGGGCCGAGGTTGCTGAAAAACTGGTACAGGAATCATATTTTGATGCCGTTGAAAAGGAAAAACTGGATGTAGTCGCTCATCCTGAAATAAAAACTCCAGTCTTTGCCGATGACGGCAGCTTTTCCTATGAAGCTGAAGTTGATATCCGGCCGCAGTTTGAACTGCATGATTATAAGGGGCTTGAGATCGAAAAGGAAAAAATCACGGTTGATGATGCCGAGATTGACGCTGAAATTGCTAAACTTCGCAGGGAGATGGCACCGTTGCGCAGCGCGGAAGACCGAGGAGCCCTGGAAAATGATATTGTTATTGTTGATTTCGACGGCTTTCACAATGGCGAGCAGATGAAACAGGTGCACGGCGAAAATGTTAATATGGACATCGGCACAGAACGCCATGGCCGCGAATTTGAGAGTAAACTCATCGGCATGAAAAAGGGGGATGAATCTTCCCTTGAGGTTGATTTTCCGGCTGATTCATCGAATTCGCTTTTGGCGGGCAAGAAAGTAGAATTCAAAATAAAGGTCAATGACATAAAGGAACGGGTCCTGCCGGAACTTGATGATGAATTTGCCAAGGATGTCGGGGAAGAATTTGATTCAATGGCGGCATTGCATGATCATATCAGGGATAAACTCCTGACTGAAAAGGAACAGGCTCTCGAGGGTGATATTGCAGACAGGATAATGCAGAAACTGCTGGAGGCAAATCAATTTGAGGTGCCTAAACGTCTTGTGCAGTATGAAATTAATGAATACATTAAACAGACAGAGGAAACATTACAGCGCGGTGGAATGTCGCTTGAAGCTGCCGGAGTCAACCGGACCGAAGCCGAAGAACGCTACCGGGAAACCGCGGAAAAAAGAGTGCGGGGTGATTTCATCCTGAAAAAAATTGCCGAGCAGGAAGACATTAAGGTCCTGGATGAAGATATGGACAACGGATTTGCCAGGATTGCCCGGCAATACAATATGACAGTTCCGGAGGTTAAGGGGTATTTCAAGAGCCGTGATGATATGCTACCCTTTATCAACGAGCTGTTGAATGAGAAAATTCTGAAGTTCCTCCGTGACGAGGCGAAATATGTTCCCATGGCGGCGGCGGCTGCAGAAGTGGATGAGCAGGCTTCCCCGGCCGCGGATGACTCGGCCGGCGAAGGAAAAGATAATAACGAAAAATCGGGAGAATAGGTATGAATCTTATTCCCATGGTAGTGGAGCAGAGCCCGCGAGGTGAAAGGGCTTACGATATATATTCAAGGCTTTTGAAGGAACGCATCATTTTTCTGGGCACCCCGGTCTCGGATGAAATAGCCAGCCTTATTATTGCCCAGATGCTTTTTCTAGAGGCAGAGGATCCTGACAAGGATATTACCTTTTATGTGAATTCACCGGGCGGTGTTGTTACCGCAGGGCTGGCGGTATATGATACAATGCGTTACGTGCGCTGCGATATAGCCACCCTGTGCATGGGACAGGCGGCCAGCATGGGCGCGCTTCTGCTTGCCGCCGGTACCAAGGGCAAACGATACGCCCTGCCGAATTCCAGAATTCTTATCCATCAGCCCATGGGCGGGTTTCAGGGACAGGCCACGGACATTGATATTCATGCCCAGGAAATTTTGCGTATGCGCAATGATTTGAATAAGATACTGGCCTTACACACGGGTCAGAATATCCGCAAGATCAAGAAGGATACCGAGCGTGATTATTTTATGAGTGCTGAAGAAGCTAAAAATTATGGTATAATAGACAAGGTTCTTCAAAAACGGGCTAAATCAGATGAGGAGACTGAAGCGTGACAAAGAAGCATAGCGATAGTGATACTACCTGTTATTGTTCTTTTTGCGGTAAAAGTCAGGAGGATGTTGCCAAGCTGATTGCAGGACCTGCAGTTTATATCTGTGATGAGTGCATCGAATTATGTAATGAAATCGTTTTAGAAGGCATCAGCCATGACGAAAGCGGTGGGCTGGAAAAACCGCCCGTCCTGAAGCCTATGGAAATCAAGAAGCATCTTGATGATTATGTCATCGGCCAGGAGTATGCCAAGCGGGTCCTTGCTGTTGCCTTGCATAACCATTATAAGCGCATCGATGCCCTGAGCCGGGGAGAGGAGAATCCGGTAGAACTCCAGAAAAGCAATATCATTCTTATCGGTCCCACGGGCAGCGGTAAAACCCTGATGGCCCAGACCCTGGCCCGGATTCTTAACGTGCCGTTCACGATGGCCGATGCCACTACCCTGACGGAAGCGGGATATGTCGGAGAAGATGTTGAAAATATTCTGGTCAGCCTTCTGCAGGCTGCCGATTATGACATCAAAAAGGCAAGCCGCGGCATAATCTATATCGACGAGATTGACAAGATAGCCCGCAAGACCGACAGTCCCTCAATCACAAGGGATGTATCGGGTGAAGGAGTGCAGCAGGCGCTGCTTAAAATTATTGAAGGCACGATTGCGAGCGTTCCTCCGAAAGGTGGGCGCAAACACCCGCAGCAGGAACTGGTTAAAATTGATACCAGCAATATTCTATTCATCTGCGGTGGTGCTTTTGTCGGGCTTGAGAAGGTGATTAAAAATCGGACCGGCACCAAATCCATGGGATTCGGCGCCAGGGTAGTCAGTACCGGAAAGAAAAAGATCGGTGATTATCTGGCCCTGGTGCGGTCTGAAGATTTACTGCATTTCGGTTTGATACCTGAATTGATGGGGCGTTTGCCGGTAATAGCCACCATGAATGAACTGGACGAGGATGATCTAGTCCGGATACTGCGTGAACCCAAAAATGCCCTGACCAAGCAGTATGAAAAACTTTTTGAGTTTGACAATATCCGGCTCCGCTTTACGGAAGGGGCCCTGCGGGCAATCGCCCGTGAAGCTTTGCAGCGACAGGCTGGAGCCCGTGGGCTGCGTTCCGTTATGGAAATAGCGATGCTTGATGTAATGTATGAGCTTCCCTCGGAACCTTCGGCCCGGGAATGTGTTATCAGCGAACAGGTAATAGTAAACGGTGACTACCCGGTAATCCTTTTTGAAAATTCAGAAAAAAAGAAAAGCGCCTGAAGCGCTTAATGAAACAGAAGTACTATGAATCAGACACTAACAGAAAAAAAGATATTTCCATTAATGCCTCTGCGTGACATCGTGGTATTTCCCCATATGGTGGCACCCTTGATCGTCGGGCGCCAGAAATCCATCAAGGCCCTTGAAAGTGCGATGTCCAGGAAAACCGAAATTTTTCTGGTGACCCAGAAGGACGCCAATGAAGATGATCCGCAGCCGGAAGCGCTGCATACCGTTGGCACGACCGCGGTTGTCATGCAGCTGCTGCGTTTGCCGGACGGCACCATCAAAGCCCTTGTGGAGGGTAAGAGACGGGGCAGGATCATTTCCTTTCAGCCCCAGGCCAATTTTATGGCCGCTGAGATCGAAGAGTCTCCGGAAACAGATAATGAAGGCCCGGAAGTAATTGCCTATATGCGAGAGATCCGGGCCGCCTTTGAGGAGTATATCAAGACGAATAAGAAAATTCCCAAAGAGGTGCTGAAATCCCTGGGAACCATAACCGATCCATCCCGTTTTGTTGATGTTGCTTTTTCCCATCTGCCGCTGCAGACCCAGGAAAAACAGGAAATACTGGAAGTTTTTTCCGTGCTTCAGCGGATGAAGTCAACCCTGGAATTCATCCAGCGGGAAATCGAAATCGCTAAGCTGGAGCAGACCATCCGGTCCCGGGTTAAAAGCAAGATGGAAAAAACCCAGAAGGATTATTATCTCAATGAGCAGATGCGGGTAATCCAACAGGAAATGAGCGGCGGCGAGGACGACGTCAGCGGCCTGGCCGAGCTTGCAAAGGCAATTGAGAAGAAGAAGCTTCCCAAGCATGTCTCCGCCAAGGTCGAACAGGAATTTAAGAAGCTGAAATTCATGCAGCCCATGTCTGCTGAAGCCACGGTGGTGAGGAATTACATTGACACTATTCTCAGCCTGCCCTGGTATGAAAAAACCAAGTCAAAAATCGACATAAACGAGGCAGAAACAATCCTTGAGGAGGATCATTACGGCCTGAAAAAACCCAAGGAAAGAATTATTGAATACCTGGCGGTCCAGGCCCAGGTCAAAAAGATAAAGGGTCCGATTCTCTGTCTCGTCGGACCTCCTGGTGTTGGCAAAACGTCTCTCTGTAAATCCATCGCCCGGGCCATGGACCGGAAATATATCCGGCTTTCACTCGGCGGCGTCCGGGACGAGGCTGAAATACGGGGCCATCGCCGGACCTATATCGGGGCCCTGCCGGGCAAGATCCTGCAGTCCATGCAGAAGGCCAAGGTCATCAATCCTCTTTTCTGCCTTGACGAGGTCGATAAGATGAGTATGGATTTCAGGGGAGATCCGGCTGCCGCGCTTCTTGAAGTGCTTGATCCAGAACAGAACCACTCTTTTAATGATCATTATCTTGACCTGGATTATGACCTCTCGGACATCTTCTTTGTAACCACGGCAAATACGCTGCATTCCATCCCGGCTCCGCTGCAGGATCGCATGGAGATTATCAAGCTCGATGGATATACCGAAGAGGATAAGCTTAGAATCGCCCAGGGTTTTCTGATCCCGAAACAGCTTGAAACAAACGGCTTCAAACCTGATGATATCACCTTTAACGAAAGAAGTATCCGGGATATAATAAGGCGTTATACACGGGAGGCGGGTGTCCGCAGTCTGGAACGCAATATTGCCTCGGTGTGCCGCAAGGTGGCTCGGGAAAGACTGAAGAAAAATGAGCCCGACAAGAAGTACCGGATCACCGCAAAGACCATTCACCGTCATTTGGGCGTCCCGAGATTCCGTTTTGGTCTGGCCGAAGAAAAAGATGAAGTGGGCCTATCGACCGGGCTTGCCTGGACGGAGGTTGGCGGTGAACTGTTGCAGATAGAAACCACCCTCATGCCCGGTAAGGGCAAACTGACCATTACCGGAAAGCTGGGGGATGTGATGCAGGAGTCGGCCCAGGCGGCGTTGAGCTACGTCCGTTCAAGGGCGCTGCGTCTGGGATTGATGCCGGATTTTTACCAGAAGCTTGACATCCATGTCCATGTTCCCGAAGGGGCGATTCCCAAGGATGGCCCATCTGCGGGGATCACCATGGCAACCTCCATGGTCTCAGCTCTTTTAAAGATTCCCGTCCGCCGTGATATTGCCATGACAGGGGAAATTACCCTGCGGGGCAGGGTGCTGCCCATCGGCGGCTTGACCGAAAAACTGCTTGCCGCCCGGCGCGGTAATATCAAGCATGTTCTGATCCCCAGGGAAAATGAACGCAACCTGAAAGAAGTGCCTGTTCGGGTGCGCAAATTATTGAAGATAGAACTCGTCGAACACATGGATGAAGTGCTGCGGAAGGCACTGGTACTCAAGGAAGGTGCTTCGCTTTTTACTGAAGTGCCGATTGAGTCTGTGAGCACTGATATTACCCTATCAGCGCATAATATACCCCATTGAGGAATTGCGGTTTAGGGCAAAAATTTTTCAGTGGCGCAAAAAACACGATTTTGCTTGACTTCATCGAGGTCTAACTGTTATTAGAAACGCTCTTATTGACGGAGGGCGGGTAGCTCAGTTGGGAGAGCATCGGCCTTACAAGCCGAGGGTCACAGGTTCAAGCCCTGTTCCGCCCACCATCGACATTGAAGAATGAAGATTGAAGATTGCCGTTTAGCCAGGCAAAACGACGATTGACAGATTTTTTTACTATTCAATTTTCAATTGATAAATTTATCACTGATATTGCGGGGTCGTAGTTCAGTTTGGTTAGAACGCCGGCCTGTCACGCCGGAGGTCGCGAGTTCGAGTCTCGTCGGCCCCGCCAGCAGTAGGGAGAGGGATTCAGGGTTTTTCCTGAGTCCCTTTTTCTTTGGCTTTAAAAATTGTCAGGACTACAATGTATTAGGGGAAATTTTATGGAAAAGTTCAGATTCCTTGCCAACATCTTGTGTTTTGATTCCTCAAAATTTGTTAAAGGTTTCCGCTGGTAATCTTAAGTCTTCAATTCCTGCAAAAAATATTGCAATAGTCCTGCCAACAACGAGGGAAAAACAGAAAATTAAAATTATCCTTTAATAAAAGGTTTATTAGATGATTTGGAGAGAGCAATAGAAAAGGTTGAACCGATTGGTTGGCCCTCAATATTTGGTAGAACCTCAATAAATCGAGGGAGCTTTTGAGGAAGCCGGGCATTCTCCATCAGACCCGGACGAGGGGATCGGATGATTATTCATGAATTGCACAGAAAGAAAGAGGGAGGGCTGAGCCCCTCCCTCTTTCGAATCTTTACGCCTTCTCCGCCAGTTTCAGGAATGGTTTGAAGAGATCGAGCGGGACTGGGAAGGCGATCGTTGAATTATTCTCCGCCGCAATCTGGTTGAGGGTCTGGAGGTAGCGGAGCTGAAGCGACATTGGCTGCGTTTCCATCAGCGCGGCGGCCTCGATCAGCTTCTGGGCTGCCTGGAACTCTCCTTCCGCGTTGATCACCTTGGCCCGCCGTTCTCGCTCCGCTTCAGCTTGTTTGGCAATAGCCCGTTTCATCTCCTCGGGCAAGTCGATCTGCTTGACCTCGACATGGGAGACCTTGATCCCCCAAGGTTCGGTGCTCCTATCCAGGATCTCCTGGAGTTGGAGGTTGATCTTCTCCCGCTCGGAGAGAATCTCATCCAGTTCCATCTGGCCGCAGACGCTCCGGAGGGTGGTCTGGGAGAGCTGCGAAGTCGCATTGAGGTAATTCTCGACATCGATCACAGCGGAGTTCGCGTCCATGACCCGGAAATAGACAACCGCATTGACCTTGATCGAAACGTTGTCCCGCGTGATGACGTCCTGCGGCGGGATATCCATCGTGATCGTCCGCATGTCAATCCGGACCATCTTGTCAACGATCGGGATCAGGATGATAAGCCCTGGACCTTTCGGGGCGATGATTCTCCCCAAGCGAAAGATCACGGCCCGTTGGTACTCATTGAGGATCCGGATGGCCGAGGAGAGAAACAAAACGACCAGAACTACCAGGACGATGATTGGGTACATGCCTGACATGACCTGCCTCCTTTATTTTATGATGGGTTATTGTTCGATGGTTCCACCTTGACTTTCAGATTTTCCAGATGGATCACCCGTATGCTGGACCCCTTGGCGATGGGAACATCGCTGATTGCGTTCCAGTTTTCCCCATGAATCAAGGCGCTTCCCTCCTCATGGATATCGGTGATGGCCACACCTTCTACACCCCTCATCCCCTCTTGGCCTCCATGCCGGGGACCGAACTGCGCCTTGACGGCAATCGCGATGACGGCAATGAAAAAGAGCGACGTGATCGACACGGCCGGGATGAGGACGCTCCAGGAAATCCCCAACGACGAATCCGGAGCATGGAAAAGCATCATCGATCCGATGACCAGGGAGACAATCCCTCCGACGCTAAGGATACCGTGACTGATCACCTTGATCTCCGCGATGAACAGGATGATGGCAAAGAGGATCAGCCCAACTCCGGCGTAATTCACCGGCAGGGTCTGCATCGCGAAGAAGGCCATGATCAGGGAGATGCCGCCGATCACACCGGGAAGAATCGCGCCCGGATTGGAAAATTCGAAGTAGAGACCGGCAAGACCGATCAAGAGCAGGATGTAGGCGATGTTTGGATCACTGAGAGCGGAGAGGACCTTCAGCCGGACGCCCATCACTTTTTCACGGAGGATGGCGTCTTTCGTCTTCAGAATCCTCTTTTCCCCCGCCAGCAATACCTCGCGGCCGTCCAACTGCTTGATGAGGCTGTTCAGGTCCACGGCCATGAAGTCGATCACCTTCAGGCGGAGGGCCTCCTCCGCGGTGATGGATACACTCTTTCGGACCGCATTCTCGACCCACTCCTCATTCCGGCCCCGTTTGTTGGCGATCCCCCGGACATAGGCCACGGCATCATTTTCGACCTTCTCGCTCATGGTCTTGTCCAGCTCGCCGCCAATCCCCAGTCCGACGGGGTGCGCCGCACCGATGTTCGTTCCCGGCGCCATCACCGCAATCGCCGCGGCCATGGTGATGATCACCCCGGCCGATGCAGCCCGCGCCCCGGGGGGCGCGACATAAACGATCACAGGCAAGGGGGCATTCAGGATGGCTTTCGCAATGTCCCGCATGGCCAAATCGAGACCTCCGGGTGTATCGAGACGGATGACCAACCCTTCCGCACCGTTCTTCTCAGCCTCGTCGATGCTCTGAACGACATATTCGGCAATGGGGGGCGTGATGGCCGAGTTGATGGTAATCACATCATACACCGGCGCCTTGTCCGCCGCCAGTGGTCCCTGTTCGTACGGTATCGTGACAAGGAACAGGACCGCTGTCAGAGCAACCGCCAAGATTCTTCTCAGCCACGAGACTCTCTTCATCTCACAGGACCTCTCTTCCATTGAACCGCGTCATATTCCTTGATTTACTCCCACTTCTTCCCTAACTCATCAAGTCCAGCATTCTTCAAGTCAGTGGGTGTCATTGCAATCTGAAAATGAACATCAGCATTAAATGTTAGAAACCACGGCTCGGACAATGTTGGTATTTTCGATGGGTCAAGCACGTCAAGAACCAGAACTGCTCCTCGTTTTCCATTTTGTTCAGTGAAATAAACAGACTCCGGTTTGATTGATTCTAAAATGCGGTTTATTTTTGCACCCACCGAACCATCTCGGACCGATGCGTTAAACACTTCATGTGGGAATGTTACGATTTGCAATACTTTCATGATAGACTCCTTTATTTATTGTTTGTCTTGCCCCAACGGTACAGACGTTCGTTGATACGCAGTGTTAGGTGTGGCAATACCTTTTGTTAAAAAACACTAAAAAGAATAGTATTATTAATACTAGTAAGATTACGGTTGGGACTGTCAATACGGAGGCACAAATATGTTGTTAGGAATAATTCTTGAGTTAATATAGCTTGCCACAAGTGTGCCACGAACGCACCAAAGGGTTTTATACTCCAAAGTGCGGTGCTGCACAAGAGATGAGGGTAGGTCCCTCGAAGCCGCTATGCAGGTGGAGGCTTCACCTCAAGGTGGTGTCATTAGTCCGCTGCTTGCCAATCTTTTTCTCCACTATGCGTTTGATAAATGGATGGAGAGGGACCAGCCTACAATACCATTTGAGCGCTATGCTGATAATATTATCTGTCACTGTGTAAGTGAGACACAGGCTGAGTGGTTACAAAGAGCTGTGGAAAAGAGACTGGCTGAGTGTGGCCTGGAGCTGCATCCGCAGAAAACGAAGATTGTTCATTGCAAAAACGACAGGCGATCGGATAATTACCATCCTGAAGGAAATTTCGATTTTCTGGGATTTACGTTCAGGCCCCGGCAAGCGAGAAGCAAGCGTGGTAAATTCTTTACCGGTTTCCTCCCTGCAGTGAGCAACAAGGCTGCCAAGAAGATTCGCCAGACTGTTAGGTCATGGAAACTCCATAGGCTCACGGATAAATCGCTTGAGGACTTTGCCCATATTTTCAACCCGATAATTCGAGGTTGGATAAATTACTATGGCAGCTATTATAAATCAGCGCTGTACCCGATTTTTCAGCATCTCGAAAACATCCTATCACGGTGGGCAGTAAGGAAATATAAACGATTGAGGAATTGTGGTCAGCGGGCGAGACATTGGCTGCGAACTATCGCTAAACGACAGCCTGGATTGCTTGCCCACTGGACACTTCTTCATTAAAAGGCTGGGCGATAGGAGCCGGATGACGGGAGACTGTCACGTCCGGTTCTGTGAGAGCCTGGGGGTGAAGTCCCCCTGGGCTACTCGACTGTTGATTTTTTACTCACGTTTAAGGAGTTAAGATTGCTTCTGGTAATGTTAACCTCCGAGTACTTTTACGATCCTATCTTCATTCAATAATCCATCCTTCATAAGCAATCTGGCAGGAAACTCTTTCATATGTGAATTTTTAAACCCATCTAAAATTTTGACTAATCCTACAGAAGTTATAAGCGAAATCCCAAGTTCATAGTCGTATTCACATTCACTTATAAACTCTTCGCTGAAATCATTGGACACAATCAAGACCTGAGAAACATTATAATCCTTATCCTGGCATTGTTTTTTATAAGATGTGAGTTGACGGGACACCGCTGTATATTTGTTGTAATCCTTATCTTTAAAGGTCTTGCACTCAATAATCATCACATCTTTGTTACCAAGATTTATCAGAACATCCATTTTTGATCGAGTTGTATTAAGTGATTTCCTCAGTTTCTCGTCAACATGGAAACCAAGTTTCATAAATATCTTTTTTGTTGTTTCTTCATATATAGAGCCTAACTCGCTTTCTTTGACCAATAAACCCTTATCATTAAGCAAGTTGACTTCCCTGTTACCAAGTAATTCAAAATTTTCTATAAATAAGTCCTGAACATCTCTAAAATGGTTAATAATATTGGCAACAAGATTTCCTCTTGAAGAAATGCCGTTTTTTTTGCAGAATTCCCGCAACTCATCTTTTGTTAAAAGATAAATTACGTCTCTTGGGCCTATGCTATAATCAGTTAAAAATTCAGGATTCATTGCACTCTCATCCTGCAACTCAAATTCGTTTCTCACCATATCATTTAACTTAGGCGAGAATTCTGCCAGAAGATTTAATAAATTCCTATAGCCATCCTTAGAAAGACTAATCGTGTCGTCTTTCTCAAATTCTTTATAATACCCAACAATCAAAGAAATTCTTTCTTCAAGAGATCGTCCCACTTTAGATAATTCAAGTTCCAAATCTTTCTCAATCAAATTAAGAATTCTTTTTGCTCTGTCGGATTTTAAAGCATCATCCTTAAATATATCAGTGCTCAATAAATGAGTAATACTTATACCCTGTTCCAAAATTGCTTGAATTTTCGCCTCTTTTTTAAGTTTTCTGTCAATATTGTGCTTTCTGGAAACAATGTTTATCTCCACATCAGTTAAATGCCTTAAAATCCGCCTCTGATATTTACAAGGAATTTCTATTCCTAAAATTTTTCTCAGTAGCCAGACAACTTCATCAGGGACAAAAACGGTTTGGGTTTTACGATTAAAAAATATTATTCCCGAATCCTTCAATTCGGCCAGGAGGTCATCGATATTATGTTTTTCAAGGGGAATAATTGTGTAGTGAATTTCTCTAACTTCCTCCTGGGATAACTCTAAATTCTTTGCCAGGGTATTAAGTATAGTCTTCTCTTCCCATGCTAAATTTCTTTCACGGTTTCTATCGATATCGTTTTCATATGCTGTTCGCAGGCAGTTTTGATAAATCAAGTAATCTCTTTTTCTTTGCGGATCAAAACTGCTTTTTTCGTTCTTTAATTCTGCGGTAAAACTTTTGATATTGTTTTTTAATTTAGTTATTTCATTATTATAGAGCTTTGAGAACCATTCACGTGACATGATCGAGTTCCCGTCACGAGTAAGAATATCAACAACCATATCCAACTGGTAATCACTATAATCAAGACAGTTTTTAAGTTCTTTAAGGTACTTATCTCTGAGTAGATTGAAGAGGTTGACAATATTTTCATTATCTACATTTTTAAGTTGATTCTCCCCCTGCAATAATATTTCATTCACCTTGGGAGACATCTTTCTGCACTCGACACATAGACTATCAAGTATTTTCAAGAAAGATATTTTCTCTATTTGGTTAACTTGCCCAAGTACCCTAAGAAGTTTCATATTCCGTTCTCCATTCTTAACTACCTGCAAATAATAAATATTATCGCTAACTTCACTGGCTTTCATAGTTACCCATAGCAATTATATAAGTCAATAAGAAAGCAGGGGATAGAATCGTTAATCGAGAGACGATCGGCGTCCAGATTCCTGTAAACTGGAATAGTATAGAAGGATAAAAAATGGGTCAGAAATTTGTCAGGCGAAAGTGTATCTTACTTGCCAAAATAGTAACTTTTCAGGTGTAAGTTTTTAGTTGCCATGTGGAATGGCACTGCTAACAGGTCGATCATTCTATTCAGTTTTTCAGTGTGGACTAAGCCGATTGTAAATCGTCCATTAGACTTTCTAATTCAGAAATAATCGTCATGCTTCCAACTCCTCGACCACAGATTTATACTTCTCGTGAATCATCTTACGATCAAATTCCCAGAACTCTGCAAGCATAGCTTGGTCCTCTTGATCTGTGAAATATCGCCTGGATGCAGGAAAGAATATTTTATCTTCTTTTTCGATATGCTTGGGGTAGAACTCTACAAGTGTCTGAAGACTGCTGGCAATGTCTGCTAAGGCAGATTCATCACCTTTACGATACCGTGTGTTTGCCTCTACTAACGCCTTAGTCGTCTGTCGACCAAAGATGTGGTCTTCGATCAACTCCTTCATGACATGCTTATCTTCGGTAGACAAGGAACGTTTACTCAACTCTCGGAAAAGTATATCCTCCTCCTTGCCGTGATGTGTACGATCAGCGTATATGCGGACGAAATCAACTGCCGTATCAACGAAAACAGGATCAGTCTTGTGAGTAACCTCGATTTGCAAAAGAGCATCCTTAATCACCGAGAGCATCCGTTCTATGAGGCGGTGCTCTATCATGAGGGGGCCACGTGCCTGCATATGTCACTCCTTTCTTGAAGTTCTCGAACGTCACCTTATCCTGCATTATTAACAAAATATTTCACTGAGAAAATATTTAACCACCTGAATTATAAAGTTCAGATTCCTTGCCAATATCTTGACTTTGGGATAAGTGCCGAATAGTCAATATGTCAACTGGACACCTTGACTCGTAACTCGGTTGTGTAAAGTCAACATTGTGGCAAGATATTTGTAATTTATGCCACTTCCTTTAGCCACCACATTGTGGTACTTTCTTATTGACTTAATTACAGCTTTTATTTAGTATAAAAAATATTCTCAAAATCTATATTTTTGAGGAATTTATTATGAGATGGGATATGCCTAAAGGCCTTGTTTAGAGCCTCCGCAGGGATCATACATTCCTTCGGAGGCTTTTTTATTCTGAAGATCAAGAAAAAGCCATACTTGCCGTAAGGCAGGGTCGGAAAACAGCGGGTCTAATATATAGATAGCCGGGTTGCCTTGAAAAGGTAGTCCGGCATTTCTATATGGAGGTGGTTCTTAATTATGGAATTGTTAAACTGCTGGGAAATTATGAAATGCGGCAGACAAAAAGGTGGCAAAAAAGTTAATGAATTGGGTGAGTGTATAGCTTCAAAGGAAGGGATGGGGCATAGTTGCTGGGCAGTCGCGGGAACTTTATGAGGTGGAAAAATTCAAGGTACGACGGCAAAAAAAATAAGATTTTGTACATTCTGCAAAGTGTATGAAATTTATAATCGCTCAAGGGGCAAGTTACGGAAAATGATAAAGAAAGCCTACCCTAAGGAAGATGCAAAATATTACGATATAATGATGATGTTATTCAATGAGAAAACATTAGTGGGATTAATGTGAAGGTTCGCTAAAAGATTCAGAATATCTTGCTACTTATTGAAATATTGTTGAGTACATCAATCAACATTTCCACTCCACATGGCAAATCAAAATCTATGTTGAAAAAGTTTCTATTGTGGCAAGGAATATTAACCCTGCCTCCGGGCTGAATAGCTTGTGACTGAAAAACCGAGAGGAGCTCGGGTTTCGGTAAAAATGCACCTAGATGTGCACAATATTGGAGAATATATATGCAAAAAATGGAAAGACAACAAAAACGGTTATGGAAGAGTTGTTTAGCTGCAGTGGTGATCGTCCTGCTGGCGTTTGTAGGGGGAGTTGCATCGGCAGGCGAAAGGCTGGCCCTGGTGAGTAGCGAGGCGGAAAATTCAGTGACAGTACTTGATCTGATGACCGAGAAAACCCTGAAGGTGCTGCCAACTGGCAAGACGCCACATGCTATGGCCGCAACACCGGACGGCAAAATATTTGTCAACAACCGGGGCAGTCGAGAGCTCACCGTTATCGATGCCAACCGACTGGAGGTGACTGCAACGATTCCGCTGCCGGCAATATCATTTCAGCTCGCCCTATCGCCAAACGGTAAGAGCTTGGCCGTAGTATACAAAGATGCATTGAAACTGTCGCTGGTGGATGTCGCTAGCAACAAGATCACCAAAACGCTGCCTGTCAGCGAAGCGTCAACTGCTGGCTTTAAGGGCTCCATGATGAAACATCCATATTGGACCCCGGAGGGACGTTTCATTTATGTAGCGGATGCGGTCAACAAGTTGCTGGTAAAAGTTGACCCGATCAAAGGTGCCGTAGTGATGAAAATCCCCATGACCGGTGTCAGCCACTATATTCAGCCCTCACCGGACGGCAAAATTCTTTACGCGGTCAATGAGAACACAAAGGACGGGACCAGCGTTACGCTCATCGATCCGGCCACTGATACCGTGATCGTCGATCTTCCCATACCGCTGGCCCCGGGCGAAAAAGCCAAAGGTCATCATACCGCCTTCAGCCCCGACAACCGCTATTTCTTTTTCTCGAATCTTGGGGCGTCGGGTCTGCATGTGCTGGATGTGGGCAGCCGCAAATGGATCAAGGTCATCCAAACCGGGAAAGGCCCCGGACACCCGGCCATGTCACGTGACGGCAAATACATCTTTGTCGTTCACCACAAAGACGGCGTTATCAGTGTTATCGATGTGGCCAAACAAGAATTTATTAAAAATATTAAACTGGGCGAGGGCATGAAGGAGGCACATGCTTCTTACTTCACCCCAGACGGTAAATATTTTTACGCTGTTGCATCCGAGGACAACATCATGGCTAAGATTGATGTGGAAAAGCTGCAGGTGGTATCTACCATGCCAGTGGCCAAGGCCTCAATGTTCTTCGCCATTAAGGAAGGAAATTCCTATCCTCCAACTGAATAGGGAAGTGCTCACTTGCTGTGCCACTTTACAGTGGGACAGATGCAATTTTTTTTCTTGAGGAGGCCATTCTGACCCAGGCATAATGGCCTCCTCGATGTTTTACTTGGTGTGTCGAGAGCTTGACGTTCTTCCGTGCAGCAAGTCTTTAACCAATTGAGGTATTAAAGGCTGAGTAGTGCAAATCAACATAAAACTGGATCGATCTGGAAAAGAATTCTAAGCAACTACTTCTTCTGAAGAAGCGAATAAGTGTCTTATTTATATATTGCAACCGGAATTGCGATTTTGGTTTCTTTTATTTTGCATAAAGAAAAAACCTTCAAAACCGGCGCGTTTTTTAGACAATGACTCCAATCATCATTCAATTACACTACAAAGGGCCGACTGATTATGGGTTTCAATTCCACGGTTAAGTTGTTTTGTCAAAAGAATTTGACGTTGGTTTGCCTCCTTGCGCAGCTGGCGCTGTTGTTTTAATTTGTGTAACCGTTGATCTGCAATTTTCTCCCGCAGTCCCTCATGAGCCTGCTGGGGCGTCATATAATCAATTCCGGAGTGATAAAGCTCTGTATTGTACTATTGATCACTCCTACCTGCAGCTTCCTCAAGTCAAGATACCTATATTAAATCCTCACTTAGCGACTTACAATGGCTGCTCTTTAGACTAGCAGCACCAGCACCAGAAGTTACTATTGGCAGGGTACACCTAAAATATCGGAAGTTGTTAATACTTCTAGCCAACCCCCAATTTTACCAAAATCCAAAGCCGATATACACCCGATACAATAGCCTGCAAACCATCGACCGCAAACCGGAACTTCTTAAAAGTTGTCGACCGGTATACTAAATATCCAATTCACGCGGTTTTGGCTATATCAAGCCGCCATACCAAGTTGGTTTTATCGTAATCAACTTGTAGGGTCTTAGCCGATCCACCCAATATATAACTGCCACACTATGAAAAAAATGTTACTCTGACATAGAGTAGAAAATATCCAATACTGACAGCCCACCTAAACTTTAAATGGAGATTGCAGCATGTTATCAAGGCTGTTGTTTTTTAAATTAATTCGATACCTCCTGTTTGGCCTTGATAAATCTTTTTTCTATCTTTGTTTTTTCTTCATACTCTTCAATACTTTTTTCCTGACAACTGCATATTCCAAGGAGCAATTGCATATCAAGGTCGGAGCTTATGACAATCCACCTAAAATCAGCATCGACAGCAAGGGAGATGTTAACGGATTCTGGCCTGATCTCTTAGCATATATTTCCAATCAGGAAAACTGGGATATTCAATACATTCCAACCACTTGGGATAAGGCTTTAGAGGAACTACGCAATGGGGATATAGATGTTATGCTAGATGTTGCCTTTTCCCACAAAAGAAGTGAAATCTATGCTTTTTCCGGAATACCAGTGATAACAAGTTGGTCCAGAGTCTATGTAAAAAAAAATAACAACGAGATCCAAACTATTCTGGATTTTAATAATAAAAAAATAGGCGGACTGCGGGGCTGTATAAACATGGAGGGCCCTGAAGGTTTAAAGGATTTGATTCATTCATTTCAATTGAATACCACCATTGTCGAGTTCGACACATATCAAGAAGTTTTTAAGGCTTTATCGGATGAGACGATTGATGTTGGAATAGCCACCAGAGATTTTGGAGACTATAGCAGTGAGCATTATCAGCTAGAAAGGACGCCAATAATTATTCAGCCCATAAATATGATGTTTGCTTTCCCAAAATCCGGGGAATTAACTCCTCTTCTCAGCAAAGCGATCAATAATCACATGATATCGTTAAAAAAAGAACAAAACTCTATTTACTATCAGTTGCTCAATAAATATTTTGAGGGTGGAATAACAGAAAAACAAGTGGAAATATTGCCCCGGATGTTCAGGCGATATTTACCAATCAGTTTAGGTGTAATAATTTTTTTGCTCTTAATAATTATCAGCTTCAGACTGCAATTAAGAAGCATCACAAATAAAATAAGATATCAAAACTTAAAGTTGGAAGAGAGTGAAAAACAATTCCGTTTTCTTACAGAAAACACCCTTGACGTGATTTGGTCGATTGACACGAATTTGGTGTTTACCTATGTGAATCCCGCTATTTTCGAGTTCACAGGATATACCCCGGAGGAATATGTTGGAACAAATATAGAACAACACATTGATAAACCGACCTTTTCATTAATTCTCAAAACAATTGAAAAGGAGAAATCTAAAGGTCCTGCAAATCAGGGCATTGTGATCAAAATAGAATTAATGCACAAAAGCGGTTCAATGGTTCCGGTGGAAATTAATGCTAAGGTAATTTTTGATGAAAATGATACCCCAACAGGCTTTCAGGGGTCTGCTCGTGATATAACCGAACGTGTACAAGCCGAAAATGCCCTGATTGAATCTCGAGAATGGTTTCGGGATATCGCTTCATGTTCCGGTGATTGGTTTTGGCAGGTTGATCAAACGGGAAGATATACTTACGTCTCTGGATCAATAAATAGTATTCTTGGCTATTCAATAAAAGAAATGATTGGGAAAACACTTTATGATTTTGTGTCGCCTGATGAAGCAAAACGCATAAAGTATTTATTTTCTAAAATCTTAGACAAAAAAGGCCCAATCGTTGATTTCGAAAAAAAGATTATTACTAAGAATGGAGATAAAATTTGGTTACTTACAAATGGCTCACCATTGTTAAATGCTCAAGGAGAATTAATAGGATATCGAGGAGTAGACAAAGATATCACCAAGCAGAAGGTTGATGATGAAGAAAAAAGAAAGCTCGAAGCTAAACTCCTTCAAGCACAAAAAATGGAGGCTATTGGGACGCTTGCCGGAGGGATAGCCCATGATTTCAATAATCTGCTCGTTCCTATAATTGGTTTTACAGAACTGGTTATTAATGCCCTGCCTAAAGAGAGTGACAACAGACGCGATCTTAATGAAGTTTTGGTTGCTAGTCATAGGGCCCAAAATTTAATATCCCAGATACTCAAGTTCAGCAGGGAAAAGAAAGCTGATTTTGAATATTTTCAGATTGCTCCTATCATTAAGGAATGCACAAAGCTTCTATCATCTTGCTTACCAAGCAATATACAAATTCGACAGAATATAACTACCGAGCCTCTAGTTGTATTAGCAGAACCTGCCCAAATACATCAATTGCTTATGAATTTGGGCACCAATGCATATCAGGCAATGCGAAATTCCGGTGGCATTCTTGAAATAAATCTGCAAAAAAAGGAATCTTCATCACTTCCAACAGAACTTCATCTCCCCTATGCAGAATATCTTGAGATAATAGTCAGTGATACAGGGATAGGTATGGATGAGTTAACAAAAATGCGGATTTTTGACCCTTATTTTACTACTAAAGAAAGAGAAGGTGGCTCAGGACTTGGTCTCTCTGTTGTTCATGGTATAGTAAAAAGCCTGAAAGGGGGAATATTAGTTAATAGTAAACTTGGAGAAGGAACATGTTTTTATATATATCTTCCTCTTTTTTGGGAAAAAACCCAGGAAGAACAGACAACCATTGATGATGGATTTTATCCTAAAGGATCTGAAACGATACTTGTCGTAGATGATGAAAGACCGATAACAGAAATGGTAAAAAAGAGATTAGAAAGTCTTGGTTATACAGTTCTAGTAAGAACGAGCAGTATTGATGCTTTAGAGTTGTTTCGCCATAAGCCGGAGATCGATCTGGTTCTCACGGATCAGACAATGCCTGACATGACCGGAGATCAATTGGCGGCAGAGATGTTAAGAATAAAACCTGACTTACCTATTATAATATGTACAGGATACAGCAGTGTTCTCGATGAAGAAAAAGCCAGGAAAATTGGTATTAAATCCTTCCTCATGAAACCGGTTGAAAAAAATCAATTGGCAGTATCAATACGAAAGGCCCTGGATCGAGAATCATAGTTTTTAGGGAATAGAATGACGAATATTTTGATTATAGACGATGAGTATCAAGTTCGGAACCTGCTGAAACGAATTCTCGGGACACATGGCTTCAAATGTACCCTGGCAGCTAATGCGTTGGAGGCACGAGAAAACCTAAATGAATTTGCGTTTGATCTGGCTCTCTGTGATGTAACAATGCCGGGAGAATCTGGAGTTGATCTGGTTAAATATATCGCGGAGGAGCATAAAGATACTGCAGTTATAATGGTAACTGCGTTGAATGATTCTGAAATAGTCGATGCTGCTATAGAGGCTGGTGTCTATGGCTATATGATGAAACCTTTTAGTCCGAATCAATTGTTCATTAATGTCCAAAATGCATTGCGTCGACGGCAACTGGAAATCGCCAGCCGACTTTATCAAAACGACCTTGAGCACAAGGTGGAAGAACGGACTTGCAAGTTAAATAAGGCATTAGATGGTGTCATTCAGTCTATGGGTCGAATAATTGAATTTAGAGATCCTTATACAGCAGGTCATCAGGTACGGGTAGCGAAACTCGCAACAAAAATAGCAAAGGAAATGGGAGTCCAGAAGGAACAATTAGATTGTATTAATGTGGCCGGACAGATTCATGACGTAGGTAAAATATCCGTTCCTGCTGAGATACTGAGCAAACCTGGACAATTAACGGAGGCTGAATTCGCTATTATAAAGGCACATCCCAAAGTTGGTTATGATATCATTGCAGATATTGAATTCCCATGGCCCATCGCCAATGTGATATTACAACATCATGAAAAAATGGATGGCACTGGCTACCCTCAAGGTCTTAAAGGAGAAAACATTCTTCTTGAGGCTAGGATTCTTTGTGTTGCAGACGTTTTAGAAGCCATGTCTAGTCACCGGCCATATCGGCCAGGGTTGGGTCTGGAGAAGGCTTTAAATGAGATTTCAAAAAATAAAGGAAGACTTTATGATTCTAATGTGGTTGACGTATTATTACAGATATACACCGCGAAAATTGTAAATTTACTGCAATAAGATTTGTAATTTTGAGAAGATATTTATGACTAAACTAAATATAAATCATAAATGCTGCACAATATCATTCCATCCAAAGAACTCAAATTTTAAAGACACTACAGAGTTAGGTTTCTGCTATAACCGATACTAGCAGCACCAGCCCCAAAGGTTACTATTCCCCACGCACACCTAAAATATAGGAAATAACAAATACTTCTAACCGACATCTTATTTAGCTGAAATCCAATACCGATATACAGCCGGTACTCTTACGTCAAAACCATCGTGTCAAAACAGAACTTCATAAAAGTTGTCGACCGGCATACAAAGTTCTCAAAAGACTCAATTTTGATTATATGCAGCCGATAGGCTATATTGCCAAGGGGTTTGTGAAAGCATGAATTCCCTTTAGTAGATTTTTATTTTTTGGAAAGTTATGATGTGCAGCGGTTATATTGATCAATAGTTGGGCTTCTCAGCCGTCAAGATTGTGGCAAGCTAGCTATTTAAAACTATAAAAAATATTAATTGTCGAACTTATGACCTTTTCATGCAAACATCATAATTTTGATACCGACAAATGCAGGAAACTGAAAACCGACTGCATTATGGGTCGCCCCGGATGTGTTTTATAAGGTAGGGTTAAAATTACTGATGAGTCCATCGCCCGTCTAAAAAAACTCAAAGATGAGGCTAAAGCACGTCGAAAACAGAGGAAATGATTGCCAGTACACACCTTTACTTGGTAATTCTCTCTAGTATACTCAACATTGTGGCACGCAATATGTGCTTTTAACATAATAAAAAAACCGGGATGGATCCTTGAGTAACAAAAATTTTCTCCGTTTTATTGTGGTCACCTCCCTGATAGCCGCTGTCTCCCTGATCTGTTTCAGTTTTTTCTTCCTCTCTCCTGCTTTCACAAACCTAATTATTAAAAATACCGAGTCCGAAGCGATGAAGGTGGGACGTCACCTGGCCGAGTCTTTCCTTGACAAAGATAAGGCAACCAGCGACCTGCCGAGTGATTTTGCCGAGAAGGTTAGTCAGGCTGTTGCTGATTTCGGCCTGATTAAGATCAAGGTATTCGCCCCTGACGGAGAGATTGTCTATTCGACCTCGGGAAGGGACATCGGCACGATTAATGAAAGAGATTATTTCCATAACATCGTTGCCAGGGGGGGAGTTTATACCAAGGTGGTCAAAAAAGACTCCAAGACTCTAGAAGATCAGATGGTATCTGTGGATGTGGTAGAAACCTATGTGCCGATCATGCATGATAGCCGTTTTACCGGTGCTTTTGAAATATACTTTGATATTACCGAAAACCTGTTGGAGTTGAAGGCCCTTCTTTTTCTTGCCGAGTCCCTGCTACTGTTGATTGCAGCCGGTTTGATGCTGGCTGTTCTGGTTATTTCCTTTATTGCCAGGCGGAGCTTTATAAAGCAGGAGTTGACCGAGGAAGAGTTGAATCTTATCATAAACCTTGTCCCCGGCATAATCTGTACGGCAGGCACAGATGGATATTTCAAAAGAGTTAATCCTTCTCTGACAAGAACATTGGGGTTTTCCGAGGAGGAACTTCTTTCCAGGCCGCTTATGGATTTTGTCCATCCTGATGACAAACACCCGGCAAAAACAGAGCACAAAGAAAAACTCAGCGGACGACATCTCCGCTCTTTTGAAAATCGCTATCTTTGTAAAGACGGATCATATAGGTTGTTAAATTGGTACACAACCTCCGCGGGAGATGGTGTTTTATATGCTGTAGCCATAGATATTACCAGGCAGAGGTTGGCTGATGTAGAACGGGAAGAGTTGATTGCCAAACTTGAAAAATCTTTGGAGGAAATTAAGAAATATGAAACGGAGCTTAAAAAAATCGCTCTCTTCGATTCATTGACGAATCTGCCCAACAGAAGGCTTTTTTTCGATAGGCTCAACATGACTTTGGAACAAAGCCGTAGAAATAAATTCATGTTTGCCTTGTTGTATTTGGACCTGGATGGTTTTAAAAAGGTTAACGACACTCTTGGCCATGGGGCTGGGGATGAATTACTCTGCTCTATTGCCGGGCTACTGAAAAACTTAATCAGAAAATCAGACACGATTGCACGTCTTGGTGGAGATGAATTTGCGATCATCATAGACCAGCTGAAATCCGCAAAAGAGGCAGAAATAGTTGCTGAAAAGATACTATCCTCACTTGCAACTCCCATTAAACTAGAAGCTGGAAATGTTAATGTAGGTGCAAGTATAGGCATTTCTTTATTCCCTGTAGATAGCAATGAACCAGAAGAACTTGTACGAATGGCAGACAAAGCCATGTACAAATCTAAAAGCCAAGAAAAAAACACCTATATGTTTTATTGTGACGATACTAACCGCTAAAAACATCCATAGCTGCTATTAATCGAAGGTTGTGAATTGTTCCTAAAATTTCAAGGTATCCACCATAAATCTTAACTTTCCTAGTCGACAAATCTCTTGATATTACAATCCGTTAAATAGCAGATTCGCAAACAAGAATTAAGAATTTATTTCCCACTAACCATGTAAGTTCTCGATCCATCTGATTGCCTCGATATCTGATACTTTACCAAGATATTGCTGAGTTGTTGAAAGGTCTGCATGTCGTAGAATAACTTTTGAGATGATCTCTATCGGCACCCCGGCCCTTGATGCGTATGTTGCTGCATGCCGCCTGAGATCGTGAGGTCTCAGTTTGACGCCCAACATATGACCTGTTTTGACAATTATCTTTCTGGCACCGGCATAGGTAAGGGGAAATATCCGTTGATCTGCCATTATATTTTGATCCCGAACGTAATTTTCCAAGCGAGAACATAATTTTTGCGGAATGAAAACTAACTCTTTCTCGCGGCCACTTTTGGGTTCATGTAACAAAAGCTTCCTGTCATTAATGTCAATTGGCCGAAGACCGAGGACTTCACTGATTCTCATACCGCCTCTTGCCATAAGCTCAAGCATCAGCCGATTACGGCAATGCACGGTCCTGTAAATAGCCTCATCAATCGTATCTTTATCAAGTATCGTCCATTGGTGAGCTTTAGGTTTTCTGAAAAGCATTCTGGCTGCAGGAGATTGACACGGGTTCTTCATTTCAGGTTGAAACGTGTTGATAATCAGGTTGATGAATGCTGATAGAGTCATATACCGACCACGTTTCGTATTTTGTTTCCTGCCATCAGAAAGATCGGTCAGGAATGAAAGCACGTCTTCTGTCGTTATCGACTCAAGTTCCTGGTCGTTGTGAGTATGGCCAAACTTACCAAGCACGAATTCATAGTTTTTAACGGTATTAACCTTGGAATTAGCTTTTTGATACTGTAAACAAAAGGCAATAGCTTCGGAAGTTTTCATGGTATATCTCCTAGAAGAATTAATAATTCATATGAAATGAAAAGGTCTCTCCACCTAATGAAATTTACCTCCAGCAGAGGGCCGTGAACAATTTTCAACTGAGCTTTCTTGTTCTGTGATATACCTTTATGAGATTAATTGACCTGGGGTTTGATTCGTGGTTTGAAGCACAATCCGCTAAGTTTTATCAGGAGGATTGCAGCTTTGCTCGAATATCCGCTGTTGATCGGGGGGCATATCTCATAAGAAACGAAAAGGGAGAAGTCCCTGCTGAACTGACTGGCAGGCTATCCTATCTCATTGACGATTCTGCTGACCTGCCTTGTGTCGGGGATTGGGTGACAGCCCAGTATTATGACAATGATACCGCAGCCATCATCCATAAGGTTTTTCCGCGAAAGACTTTACTGCGGCGCAAGACCGCTGGTGAAAATGTTGGCTACCAGATGATCGCCGCTAACATAGATACCGCCTTTATTGTTCAATCATGTCATTTTGATTTCAATCCCCGACGCCTGGAGCGCTACCTCATCATGGCGGCGGACGGGCATGTCGAATCTGTCATCATCCTGACCAAGACGGACTTGATACCCCAGGACGAATTGGACCATAAGCTGGCGACTGTCAACTCCGTCACCAAAGCCAGAGTGATAGCCCTCAGCAGCATCACCGGTTCCGGGTTCGGCGAATTTCAGCAGGTGCTGTCGCCAGGAAAGACATACTGTCTGCTCGGATCTTCTGGAGTCGGGAAGACGACTCTTATCAACCGGATCATCGGTCGGGAAGATTACGAGACCAAGGCTGTCAGCAGCACGGGTAAAGGGACCCATACGACGACCCGCCGACAACTCATAGTTCTTGCACGGGGTGCGATGCTGATTGATACACCGGGCATGCGGGAGTTGGGAATTGTTGGCGCCGACGATGGGATTGCCTTCGGTTTCGAGGAATTTGTCTCGATTGCCGCGAACTGCCGCTACGCAGATTGCCATCACGAACATGAGCCTGGTTGTGCTGTTCGAGCGGCTATCGAGGACGGCAAATTGTCTGAAGAGCGCTTTTTAAGCTATATCAAGCTCAAAAAGGAATCGGAGTTCTACGAGATGTCGTCTCTGGATAAACGGAAGAAGGACAAGGCATTCGGGCGTTTCATCAAATCCGCCAAAAAACAACTGAAAGGCCGTTAATTCTCACCGGCAAAATTGTTCAAATCAGGGGGACCATACTTAATTGTCAGTCAACATATCTCCCTACTAATTTGACCGAGCCATAAATCAAGATTGCCAGTGAATATATTGAGTCATATTTTGTAAAACAAAACTCAAGATTGTGGCAAGTAATGTGGAATACTCAAGCTGTCTTGATCTATTTCTTTTTTTAAAAAAAAGGAAAATATTATGGAAAAACAAAATCTTTATGATGTGATTATTGTTGGTGGAGGCCCTGCCGGTTTGACTGCGGGAATTTATGCAATGCGGGCGGCCATGAAAACCATGTTAATTGAAAAAGGGGCTGCCGGCGGCCAGGTAAACAACTCAGAGATAGTTGAGAACTGGCCCGGCATAGAGAAAATCAGCGGTCTTGAACTGGCTGAAAAAATGACCGACCATGCCAAGTCTTATGGGCTTGAAATCATCAACCAAGAGGTGAAATCGATTGAACCGGGCATCGAATGCCATACGGTGCATCTTGATGGCGAAGAGAAGTTTAACACCTGCAGTATTATCCTGGCAACCGGCGGCAGCCCCAGGAAACTAGGAGTACCGGGAGAAAATGAGTTGTATGGCAAAGGGGTTTCTTACTGTGCCGTGTGTGATGGTTTTTTTTATCGAGATAAAACCGTTGTCGTAGTTGGAGGAGGGGATAGTGCGCTTGAGGAGTCCCTTTACCTAGCTAAAATTGCCGCTAAAGTTTACCTTGTTCACCGTCGTGATGAGTTTCGGGGCAGCATGATTCTTCAAAAACGTGTGAAGGCGGAAAACAAAATCGAGATTATGTTCAATGCAATAGTTACATCTGTCAAAGCTGAAAACAACGAAGTGGCAGGGGTGAAGATTCAGGCTACCACTAGCGGAGAAGAAAGAGATCTCGCCACAGACGGTGTGTTTATCTATATTGGTTTCATACCGAATAATGGGTTGGTTCCCTCGGGTACCAGAAAAAATGAAGACGGTTTTGTTGTTACCAGCGATCGCTGTGAAACAAGGCATTCTGGAATATTCGTAGTGGGAGACCTGCGGGATAAATATTTCAGGCAGATTGTAACTGCAGCTGCCGACGGGTGTACCGCAGCCCTAGCCGCAGCCCACTATGTGGAAGAAATGAAGGCAACCAACCCGGCTCTGCAATCTAAATAAAATATGCAATCCCAAAAATCCAACAACACTTAGTATGTTTAACTAATCGAGTATCAATAACTACTATAAATTGAAACTCGTAAATCGTTCTTGAAAGGTTGCCATGTCCATTGGCAACCTTTTGACCTGGTCAAGTAAAAATGGACACTTTTGTTAAGCGGCTTTTTTCAGAAGCCACATTTCCTCAAACTCTTTTGGGCTGAGATAACCCAGATAAGAGTGCCTTCTTTTACAGTTGTAGAACATTTCGATATAATCAACGATATCCATTCTGGCCCTTTCCCTGGTTTTGTAGCTGGTAAAAAACACACGTTCAGTTTTCAGACTGCTGAAAAAACTCTCTGCCACCGCATTATCCCAACAATCACCTTTCCGACTCATGCTGCTCTTCATTTTATGGTACTTGAGCATCTTCTGGAAATCGTTACTGCAATACTGGCTGCCGCGATCGGAGTGGAATACCAGCCCGGACTCGGGGCGACGACGCCAGATCGCCATCCGTAAGGCATCCATGATCAGTTTTCTGGTCATCCTGTTATTCAATGACCAACCCACGATCTGACGGGAAAACAGATCCAGAATCACAGCCAGGTATAGCCAGCCCTCTGTTGTCCAGATGTATGTGATGTCGGAAACATACACATGGTCCGGCGCTTCCACTTCAAACTGCCGGTTCAATAAATTCGGGGCGACCGGCAGATTATGCTTGCTGTCCGTGGTCGCCTTGAATTTCTTTTTCTGCTTCGCGGCAACCCCTGCCAACTTCATCAGCGTCGCAGCCTTGAATCGGCCGCAGGAACTGCCGCCATGTGCTTCTACTTCAATCGCCATGCGGCGGGCGCCATAGGTCCCTTTTGATTCTTTATGGGCCGCACGGACGATTGGGAATGAGCTTCTCATGTCTCTTTCCGCCTTGCCGATTTGCCACGTTGCAGCCAGGCATAATATCCACTCCGGGATACATGCATGACGTTACATATCAGAGCTATCGGATAGGCCTTCTTCTCAGCATCAATGAATTGATACCTCAGCTCGTTTCTTTCGCGAAGAAGGCCGCTGCCTTTTTTAATATTTCGCGCTCCATCTTCAAGCGCTTATTCTCTTTCCGAAGCCTGTTAACTTCTGCCTGCAGGGCCGACCCTCCCGAACCACCTGCAACCTCTTCCGGGTCACCTTCGAGCTCTCGTTTCCATCGCCCCAACATATTTTCGTTGATCCCAAGATTTCGGGCCGCCTCGGCAATCTGGTACCCCTGATCAGTGATCAATTTCACTGCTTCCTCTTTGAATTCACGGGTATATTTGTTTCTTTTCTTTTTCATTGAACACCTCCTTACAGGATTTAAATCCACTCTTAAGAAAGTGTCCACAATTACCCTACCACCTCATTTACTTGTTTTTGGAGGGTAATAAGTTAAGATTGTTGCAAGAAAGATGCAGTTTAGGGTTGATAAAGATAATATATACAGAAGTGTTCAGAGGCTGAAGCGGTAAAAAACACAATTAATAATGACAAGATATATTTAATGAGCTTTATCATGCCATTTTGGATAAAAATATAATAGCTCTATCCAATAAATCACCAAGTGAACTTTAGGATGCAAACATGTCCTCATTGCAAGATTGAGATTCATCTTAAAGAACTTCCACATCAAGGCTTTTTCAATAGTTTCAGGATTTGTCCTAATTGTGGTAAAAGATTCTCAGTCGATACCGATACAAAACATAGGCAAGCTATTTTCATTTTCATCGCACTCATTTCATTAGTGTTTACTATTTTATTGTATTTCCGTGGGGTGGATTGGCTGATTCCGTCACTTACCAGCTACATTGTTTTGGGGTTACTGATTTATTGGGGAAACAAAAAATTATTCTATACCATGCCGACAAGATAAGGATTCGGACAATGACATCTAACAAGACACTATGAACATATACTGCTATGAACCTTGATTAGCAGAACTCTCCAAAGAAGTTGATATTACCAGTACAAACCTTAACTGGTAAAAATTCATTATCGAGTCAACATTGTGGCAAGAAATCCGCACTTTTATGAAGTCTATAAATTCATAACCCCCCATATTATTCCGCATTGCAAATATTATAGAACTGTAAAATGTATGCTGTAAAATTTACAGTTTGTATTTCTTTTAACTTATCATTCACACTCAAAATTCTTTTAAGTCTACATCTATTTAATATATTATTATCTAATAATATTAGATAGATAATTAATTAATGTTAGCGTGAATTTCTGTATCTTTATTTTTGGCATAGATCTTGAAATATAGTTAACACCTTGGAAAGGATTTATGTCTGTTGAATGATTTTTGACATAATGTCATTCACAGGATAAGGGATCACTTTAACATGTGTTATGCCTAGAGTGGCGCGAGATATCTGTATAATTATTTGTTATGTAACTGAACTTTCTGAGTTGATTAATTTTAGCCAAAATAATTTGTTAACCATCTGATAATATTAAAAATTTATAGTGAAACGCCCTTTGCTTCTTGTTATAATGGGTTTCGACGAAAAACTCAATAAAAACAAGGAGAAAGGGCGAGAATGAAGAATAGCATAGAGTACGAAAAACAGCAAGAAGCAATACGACTGCACAACAAGATTGATACGTTCTTTGACAACTTCACTATCGGCACATTGCTGAACAAATCGGGCATCCGGAAAACGCGGGGTATATCGCCGGTCACGCTGCTGAAGGCTATTTTTATTTTGCCGTTCGAGGGGAATAATTTCTTCCGCGGCATAGTCACTGGTAAGCGGCAAGAGTTCAAGAAGGATGCGGCTTATGAACTGCTTAAAGGGCCACGATATAACTGGCGCAAGCTGCTTCTTTTCCTGGCAGTCAGAATTGTGTGTGTTTTGGGCCTGCTGACGGATAAAGACAGAAAGAAGGTGCTTATTATAGATGACAGCACCTATGACAGGTCGCATTCGAAGTTTGTCGAGTTGTTGGCCAGAGTCTATGACCACAGTGATAAACGTTACCTCAGAGGGTTTAAGATGTTGAGCGTTGGCTGGTCGGATGGGGTAAGTTTCCTGCCCCTGGATTTTGTCTTGCTTTCCTCTGAGAAAGAAAAGAACAGGCTGCAGGGAATCACCAAGGATATCGACAGGCGAACCTGCGGATACAGGCGACGAAAGGAAGCCATGACCAAGGCAACAGAGCAGCTTGATCCCATGGTGAGAAGGGTTCTGGCAGCAGGAGTTGACGCGGACTATATTCTTATGGACAGCTGGTTTGCCTTCCCTTCTGTTATCCAGAGCTTGCATCAGTATCGATCGGTTATCTGCATGCTCAAGGATATGCCGAACAATCTGTATCGGCATCAGAATGTGCATATGAGGCTTGGAGAGATTTATCAACGGGTAAAAAAGAAAGCCGGTAAAGCAAAAATACTGGCCAGCGTGCTGGCTGAAACCAAAGCCGGCCTGCCAGTAAAAAATCGTTTTTGTGCGCCATCGGCAGAAACGAGGCTGGCTGGCTATTCTCTCTACCGACATAGAGCTGACTGCTGAAGAAGTTGTGCAGATATACGGCAAACGCTGGGATATCGAGGTGTTTTTCAAAATGACGAAGCATTACCTGAAACTGGAAAAAGAAGTTCAGTTCCGCGATTATGATGGCCTGATCGGTCATGCCACCATAGTCATGCTCCGGTATCTGTTTCTGGCTTTTGAGCAACGTTTGCACGATGATCCCCGTACTCTTGGCACCTTGTTTCATGCCTGTGCCGATGAAATGAAGGACTTATCCATCCTGGATGCCCTGCAGAGGATTATGAAATTAGCATTGGACAAAGTTCGTAGTGCAGGAGAATTTGCTGAAAATATCATTATGGAAATCCTTGATGCAGTAATGTCCGTAGCTATTGATATGTTGAAACCACCTACGTTGACAAAGGTAAAAAGTTACGGTTAAACAACGAATTAAAACAAGTCAGAAAGTTCAGTCTTTCATAAAAGAGGCACAACTATTGCTTTTCATAAAAGGATCAAAATTTTTTATACTAACAGCAATAACTAAAAGAAAAAGACAGGCATTATCTGAACTAATAAACGGGTCTGCCCGCAAAAACTTCCCGGTATGGTTTTGATTGATTTCTCCAATAAATTAAAGGAACGGCTAAAAGCGCTAGAGATTAAAAAAAGATTTATACGTTCACCGTTTAAATCTGTTTCCCTGTCAGTTCTGATTGTAACGTGCGTAGTTCTGACCATCTATGTAGTGCATCTGGATATGGTTATCCGCCAGAAGTTTGACGGAAAACGGTGGTCACTGCCTGCCGTGGTGTATGCCCGCCCGCTTGAGCTTTACACCGGTCGAGCCATCACCGCCGACCAGTTGGAGGAGGAACTGCTGCTCGCCGGCTACCGCAAGGAGAGCGAAGTAAAGGATCCCGGCGGCTATGAGCGGAGAGGTGACTCCATCCGCCTAGTCAGCCGAGATTTTCATTTTGCCGACGGGTTGGAAAAATCGCAACCGTTGAGCATCTCTTTTGCTGGCAACAGAATTGAGAGGATCAGTCGCATTGACAGCGGTGAGAATCTTTCCCTGGCCCGCCTTGATCCGGCCCGGATCGGCAGTTTTCATCCCCGCCGGCATGAAGACCGGATCCTGGTCACAAAAGCGGAACTGCCAGCAATGCTGATAAGGTCCTTGATTGCGGTGGAGGATAAGAATTTTTTCAGGCATTTCGGCTTGGACCCGCTTGCCATCCTGCGGGCCGCCTATATCAATCTCCGAGCCGGCGCGACCATACAGGGGGGAAGCACCCTTACCCAGCAGCTGGTGAAGAATTTCTTTCTAACCAGCGAGCGTTCCCTGTGGCGCAAATTCAACGAAGCGACTATGGCGCTCCTGCTTGAAGCGCATTACAGCAAAGATGAAATCCTCACCGCTTACGCAAATGAAATATTCCTCGGTCAGGACGGAGGAAGGGCGGTACACGGTTTTGCCCTTGCGGCCCAGTTTTATTTCCACAGGGACCTGAGAGATCTTAAAGCTGATCAGATTGCTGTGCTGGTAGGCATGGTAAAAGGGCCCTCCTATTATGACCCCCGGCGTCATCCCGAGCGCTGCCTGAAGAGAAGGGGAGTCATTTTGGAAGTCATGCGGCAGGAGAACATCATTACCGATGATCAATATCGGCAGGCCATGGCAGCTGAGCTTTTAGGCGCCGGCAGTGTGATGAGCGGCTTCAACCGCTTTCCGGCCTTTCTCGATCTGGTTCGTCGGCATCTCAGCCGCGACTACCATGAAGAAGACTTGACCTCAGACGGTCTGAAAATTATGACCACCCTTGATCCCATGGTCCAGAAGCAGGTGGAGCAGCAGCTGGCTGAATCTCTGGAAGAGCTGGAAAAGAAGACAGGGAGCAAGGGTCTGGAAGGTGCTGTGGTGGTAAGCGCACGGGGAAATGGCGAGATTCAAGCCGTAGCTGGGAGCCGCAAACCTTTGCAGTCCGGATTTAACCGGGCCCTTGACGCCAGGCGGCCGATTGGCTCATTAATCAAGCCCGCGGTTTTTCTTGCTGCCCTGAGGAACGGGTATAACTTGGCCAGTCCGGTGGAAGATACTCCAGTCAGTCTGGCAAATCCTGGGGGCGGCCGGTGGACGCCTGACAATTTCGACCACAAACGCCATGGCCGGGTCCCCCTGATGGAAGCCCTAGTATTTTCCTATAATCTGGCCACAGTGAAGGTGGGTATGGATGTAGGGGTGGAAAAGGTGGTGCAGACCGCCAAAATGCTTGGAGCCAAAGGGGAATTCCCCCCTTACCCATCCTTTCTGCTCGGTGCAGTATCCCTTTCGCCGCTGGAGGTGGCCCAGCTTTACCAAACCCTTGCCAGCGAGGGTTTCTACGTGCCGCAGCGAGCCATCAGCAGCGTCATGGGGCCTGACAACAGGCTGCTTAAGAGTTATGGCCTTTCGGTGGAACAACGGTTTGACCCACAGCATATCTTTCTGATCAACACCGTTCTGCAAAGGGTTATAAGCGAGGGCACCGGCGCTTCGCTTTCCCGTTATCTACCAGCATCGCTCCAGGCGGCTGGAAAGACCGGCACCTCAGACGATCTGCGGGACAGCTGGTTTGCCGGTTTTACAGGAGACAGGCTGGCGGTCGTCTGGTTGGGATCGGATGATAACAGGAGCATCGGCCTCACCGGCTCCTCCGGCGCCCTGGTAGTCTGGGGCAGGGTGATGGCGGGACTGGATGCCCAGCCGCTTGATCTGAGGGAACCGCCGGGGTTGGAATGGGCCCGGGTTTATTTCAGTGATTATGGCCCGGATAGCAGGTATAATGGCAGAAGCGACTTGCTGCCGTTTGTCGAAGGCACCATCCCGTCCGGGGCGTTTGAAGTCTCATCCCCTGCTTTACCCGGAAAGAAGCACCGGAGTCCTGGCTTGCTGGAACGAATGCGGCAATGGCTTCCCTGGTGAGAATTCATCAGGGGTGGGCAGGAAAAAAGAGAAATTTTGCACCGCGTGACGGTTGGTGTTGATTTTTTATATACAGAGAGGGAGCTATACAGATCATGTTAATAAGCAAAATCTTGTACCATCCTGCAAAGATGCCATTAGTGCTGCTTATGGCGGCGGTCCTGCTGATGATGAACGGCTGCGCCGGCGTTGCGCCTGTTAAGGAAGAAATCACTCCGACTCCGACTCCCACTCCGGCGGCAGAACTGCTGAGTGATGCTGAACAGTCTCTGCAAGGAGGAGATTACAGTCGGGCAGAACTCCAACTGGAACGGGCCCTGCGCATGAACCCCCGAAACGGTCAGGTCTGGCACCTCATGGCAAGAATTCGCTATGGACAGGAGGATTACGGCCAGACAGTGCAGTTCTGTCTGAAATCCATCACCCTTGCCGGCCATGACCGCACCCTGAAGAGGCAAAACTGGATGCTGCTGGAAAAGGCCTATACCATGCTGGGCGAGTCGGCAAAGGCCGAGGAGGCCCGGCATAAGGCGACGTCAATTTGAAATAATACCCAAAATACCTGAAAGTTGAGTTGAGCAGGACATTCCCCGGCTTTTTCCATTTCTGATCGAGGTCTTTTTCTGTTACAGAAACGTGAGAAATCACCCCAGAAGTTAATCTTTGGGGCGAGCAAAATAAAATGTTACGATTACTGTTCTTATTATATTAAAAAAACAGACAGGTTTTATTTCCCTTAAATAATTCAAAACATTATCTTAATTTAAATAAGTTTATTGATGTAGAAATTAATCTCAGCTTATTCAGGAGGCAGCCATGACAAGAACTGTACAACCCCTTTTAATTTTTCTCTGTCTGATAATCCTTACAGCCTGTGCTCCCCAGACCAGAACCCAGAAGGGTGCTACCTATGGCGCTGCAGGTGGAGCTATAGCGGGAGCTGTCATTGGACAGGTTATAGGCGGGGACACTGAAGCAACGCTTATCGGCACCGCGATTGGCGCTGCAGTTGGCGGTGCAGGAGGAGCAGCAGTCGGCAACATGATGGACAAGCAGGAAGCGGAGATGCGCCAGGCCCTGGCCGAATCTGAAGCTGCAGCAGTACGCAGGGAAGGAAACCTCCTGGCAATCAATTTCAAAGGTGATGTCACTTTTGACACAGATTCCGCTATTGTAAAGTCGGGCCTTTATTCGGAAATTGATCGGATTGCAAACATCCTGATCAAATATCCCGAAACGGTGATCCAGGTGGAAGGTCACACGGACAGCACCGGCACCGAATCATACAACATGGAGTTGTCAACCCGGCGTGCGGAAGCTGTTAAAAATCTTCTGGTTCAAAGAGGTGTAGATCCTGCAAGAATCCGGACAATGGCCTTTGGTGAATCTGCACCGATAGCCTCCAATGATAATGAATATGGACGTGCTCAGAACAGGAGGGTGGAAATAAAAATTGCTCCGGTTACCCAGTAAGGCAACATTATTGGTTTTCTTAGGTGTTTTTTATTAATGGAGCAGAAATGGCATAACCATTACCATATTACAATTACAGATGCCTGCTGAACCTTGAGTAGCAGTACCATTCATTCAAGTTACTATTGCCAGTGCATACCTTAACGGGTAATTTTTTATTTTTTAGTCAACATTGTGGCAAGAAGTGTTTAATGCAGCTTTATCATGAAATGCAGGATAAAACAGCCGTTGGCTAAAACTGCACTTTTGCAGCTTTATACCCATATATGACATAAAACTGCAAAAACGACGTCTAATAAGTTCTTAGCGGTGGAGGAGTGTTAATGAATTACTTTTCCTATGGTTCAAATATGTCAATTAAGAGACTCCGTGATCGGGTTCCTTCGGCAACTAAGATCGGCAACGGAGTGTTAAAAAGACATCAACTTAAATTTCACAAGGTGAGCAAAAAAGATGGTTCAGCCAAATGCGATGCTTTTGAAACAAAAAATATTGAACATAATATATACGGTGTCGTTTTTCGAATAGCAGCTAGCGAAAAAAGTAAATTAGATAAATATGAAGGGCTGGGTTATGGATATGACCAAAAGAATGTCTCTGTTGAATTGGAAGATGGGACTCTTATACAAGCGTTTACTTATTTCGCGACAAACACAGACCAGTCCCTGAAATCATTTGATTGGTATAAAGAACATGTCGTGAGAGGCGCAAAAGAAAACGATTTGCCGAAAGAATACATACAAGAGATAGAAGCAATTGACGTAGAGAATGACTCCGACATTACTCGGCGAGATAAGGAGTTGTCAATTTACCGCTAACCCTTAGAAGGCCTCCCCTTGTCAAGAGGTAAAATGAGGTGGTAGGGTAATTGTGGAGAAGGAACTCCGAAAACATCAAGAAAGCCTTGAATTCATCGTAAGGGAAAGAACAGAGGATCTCTCTAAAAGTAATAGTGTACTTGTCGATGAAATTATCGAACGCAAGCAGGCGGAGGAAGAACGGGAAAAGCTGATTGTCGAGCTTCAAAAGGCTCTAGGAGCCTGTCGGAATAAATATTGTACAGACAGGCTCAAAATTTGATCTTTGACAACTGAATCACGTTTTTTCGACTGTGCTTTTGCTATCGAAGGCAATCTGAGCCGATTATATTTACAAATAGTTAGTCAATCGGCTCTATCTAAGCCGGATTGACGGCCCAGCCACTGCGAAAGAGCTTTAGAAGGTTATGTGTCAGGCAGACCAAGTCCCATTCCTGCTGGCAGTTTTCTAATCCTCTGAAGCTGAACTGGCGAAAGTTGCGGGCCCCTTTAATCTGACCGAACACGGGTTCAACTATTTGCTTGCGTAAGGAATAGGTGGCTCGGCCTTTTACCGTCCGAAGTTTTCTGGCCATTCTTGCCTTAACGGTGGCATTATTGGGAATGCGTCCTCGAGGCTGGAGAGGGATTTCTCCATGTTTCTGTTTCCCGGTGGCCACATAGGCTTTAATTTCTTTGTTATCCAGAGTGTTGCAGTTTGTCTCGCTAAAATATCCTGCATCAGCACTGACCACCTTTGGTAATTTGCCGGCAGTATTTTCTTCTATTTTCTTTATAAGAGGTTCAATCTGCTGCTTATCATTGGTCTCCTGAGTGACACCGGTGGCAACGATGACCTGGGTCTTCCCGTCAACAGCTGCCTGGCAGTTATAGCCCTGGATAAAATCCTTTGAACCGCTGGCCGGCATTATCCGCGAATCCGGGTCGGTAAAATTCCGTTGCCTTTTGGAATCAAGCTGTTCTGAAGGAGCTTTTGGGGGCCGACCTCGACGACCGGTTTTATTGTCGTGGGCTTTCTTTTTGGCTTCATATTCAGCCTTCCTGGCAGCTGCCTCGATCCCTGCCTCTTCTTCTAAAGCAAGTTTTGCTTCTTGAATCTTTTGGAGACGAGTCTGCCGGAACTGGAGTTCTTTGGGGAGTTGACCGCCACGCTTGCCTTTGCCGTAGAGAGCATCTTCTTTTATATCCGCCTGCTCGGCCTGGGCCAGCAAATGCTCAATCTCTTTTTTGAGTTCCGCTGCCTTCTTCTCCATGCGGCCGTAACTCATGGCCTTACGCTTAGAGGCATTAGCCTTGACTTTTGTGCCGTCAAGTGCGATATGACCAAATTTTACCAAGCCTGCTTTCTGGCAGAGACGGAGCACCTGGACAAAAAGACCGGCAAGGGCCTTAAGATGGCGTTTGCGGAAATCAGCTATGGTATCATGATCCGGATGCTGGTTGGCTGTGAGTACCCGAAAAGGAATCGAGTGATAGGTCGCCTGTTCAATCTTGCGGGACGATGGCATCCCCACCGCATAGGCGTAGAGAAGAAGGCCCACCATCATCGTCGGATTGTAGGGCGGCTGCCCCCGGCGCTCGGCTTCATAGGGACGATAGATCTTGCGCAAATCAACTTGCTTCACCACATCCATGATGAAGTACACAAGATCTTCCTCGGGCAACCACTGCTTCATGTCCTGAGGAAGCAGAAACAGTTGGTCTGGATTGTATGGTCGGAATCGTGATGTAGTTTCCATGCAGAAATTATAGTATAAACTTATGAAATATACAACAAAAACAATATGTTAATGTCAAATTAATGAGAGCCGTAGGGGCTAATTCCCCGACAGGCTCCT
>CAWAPG010000010.1:0-266665 GCA_963783905.1 uncultured delta proteobacterium
CCGTAAAAATTCTGCAGCAAGGAGGAGCCATGGAGACAAAATTTTATCCCCATCGGGAAATGATTTTCACCAAGCATCCCACGTTCGATAATGTCAAGACCGCGATATTTATCACCGGCAAGGAGGCAAATCCTACCGGCGTCTGTCTCATTGAGATCGCCCCGGGCTCGGAAACCCCCGTTCACACGCACGAAGAATACGGAGATTCAATCTTTGTGGTCCAGGGTCATGGAGAGACCTATGTAAACGGCAGCTGGCTGCCTATCGAGCCAGGTGATTATCTGTTTATCCCGGTGCGCGGCGAACACGGCACCCGCAACACCGGAACCCAGCCTCTGAGGCTCTTTGTACATCAAACCCCGCCACTGCTTAAGTAACGGGCATGTTTTATCTATTGTTGTTTATTGCTGATGCATGGCAGCAATGCTGCTGACATGACTGCAATTTGTCGGCGACGATTTCATCCGGATGCTTACTTTTCCCCCTCTTTTTTCTGCACATGGGCGACTATGGCTTCGTATTCCAGGATCACGAGATATCTGCCCTGTTCCGCCACCTTCCGGCAATATTCCGCAACTTCCTGGTGTTCATACATCATGACAACAAGCTGTTCCTGCCGTTTGGGACCCGGTTGTCTGAATCCCATGAGTTTCTCGGTGAAATAGACAAAGACGAACCCGGCGGCCACAAAAAGTACAAAGGCGGTGTTCTCAAGAGTCTCGGTATGGCCGGTATCACTCACTACGCTGTAGACGCCGATGATGACCGCACAGGCGACAAGCGCCAGAAAAAAAAGGGACGCCATGGTGTAATTCCAGCGCAACTGGGGGATATTGCCCGGAGGGTCGTGATTTATTTTAATGACCATATCGTGCTGTGAAAAAAGTAAGATGGAAGTAATTGAAGCTCCCCGCAGCAAGCTGCTGGGAATGCGCTCGCTGATCGTGTTCAAGGACACCAAGCGACCAGGTTGAAGGACGCATCATGCAGCCGGCTCAGGCGGTGCCGAGCTATGCCTTCTTCTTTTCTTCCAGTAGGGATTGACCAGGTCCTCGAAAATGGTCATGGCAGCACCTGCCCCTTGGCCTGCCGCGGTGACGATCTGCTTGTATCCACCCTCAACGTCGCCCGCGGCATATATCCCCGGAACGCTGGTGCGGTGATTTTCATCGCACCTGATAAAGCCGTCCTCTCGCAGGGCAACCCCGGTTTTTTGGGCCAGTTTGACCGCGGGTTCATAGCCAATGGCGATGAATACGCCGTCAACCTTTTTAGTACTGATTTTCTTTGTTTTATTATTGTAGAAAACCACTTCCTGCACCTTTTTATCACCGCGGATCTCCTTGACCTCGGTATTAAAAATCACCTTAATATCATGCGACTGCAGTCGGTTTACCAGATGCTCCTGGGCCCGGAATTTATCCCGGCGATGCACGATGGAGACCAGGACATCATTGTTGGCCAGATATAGGGCCTCGGTCAGGGCACTGTCGCCGCCGCCGACCATGATGACCTCCCTGTTTTTGAACAGAGGACCGTCACAGGTGCTGCAGTAGCTGACTCCCCGGCCGGAAAAACGGCTCTCCCCTGGTATATTCAAGTGCCGGTAACTGGCCCCGGTCGCCAGGAGTACCGCCCTGGCCGTATAGCGTCTCCTGTTGGTGAGAATCTCGAAAGTCGATCCGGTTTTAATTTCCATGACCTCCTCATCGGGAAAAATGGAAATATACTCCAGGGCATGACTCACCATGATATCGACCAGGGTCTTGCCGCCGACCTGGGTGAATCCCGGATAGTTTTCCACCACCGGCGTCAGGGCTACCTGGCCGCCCAGGGCGCCCCGCTCGATAACGACGGTCTTCAACCCGCTGCGGGACGCATAGATTCCGGCGGTCAACCCCGCGGGGCCGCCGCCGATAATAGTCAGGTCAGTGTCCACCTGCTCCGCATCGCTTTCGGGAATAAAAAAATGCTGCTCCTCCAGTTTTTCCAGCGAGGCCATAAAAAGCTCTTCCTGCTGCGCTCCCTGGGCAATCATGATCCCGTCGGCATAACAGACCGGCACGCTGAAGGCCTCATACTCCTCGGCCAGGGTTGGATTGGCATGAATATCGATTATTTCAAGGGATATTTTTTTCGGCAGGGCGATGGCCGCTTTCAGGGCGTTGACCGCCTGCTGCGGACAGTAGGGGCAGGTAGGGCTGATGAACAGCTTGACGGCCCGCTCCGAGGTAATTTTATCCAGGATCCGGCGCGACGGTTCGCTGATCCCGGCATTGCGATTCCCCAGCATGGTGATGGCTTCCACAAAGGTCCTGCCCTCTTCCCCGACCGGCGCGCCCAGCCAGCGGATGGCAAAATGTTCCGGATCAAAGAGCAGCGTCGGAGAATGACTGACATCATACTGCTTTGCCAGGGCATGGCTCAGACTGTATTCCTGCAGAGTCACCTGCAGAGTGAGTTCCCGGATCGCCCTGATGATCGACCTTGCCGCTTCGCTATAGTTAAAATTTTTCTCCGGTTCGGTAAACAGGACCAGGGGAACCTCGTGGACCATGCTGCCGAACAGCTCCCGCAGCTTGTTCCGTACCTGCTCCATGACCTCCAGCTTTGCCTGGGGGTCTTCCTCGCTGTCAGAGAAAATTTCCGGGTCTGTCATAGGTGCCTCGGGTTACAGTTGACTCAAATCGACCGTCCTCCTGTTCCGGAACACGGTTTATTCTTTGGTTCAATAAAAATCATACCCGCAGGGCAACCTTTTATCAAGAAGTCATCCCTTGCCAGTTATGCACCACTGGTGAATCAGACTCGGGCCGCCGTTTCTATAAATCCAGGTATCCTTCGGGTGCCAGGCTTGTGGCCAGCATCACCATATTAATATCGTTGTGCTCCTTCCAGCTGGAAACTTCCCGGTTTTCGGGTTCAAGCCAGAACTGCTCGATCTGTTCCTGCAGCGGCAGATAGTGATTCAAGGCCTGCAGCAGGGAATCCATCCCGGGTTCCTTGTTGAACAGATCCGGATGCCGGGAGACATGTGCCTTTATTCTGACAATTGCCTGCAGACCGATGGACAGGCCCAACTCCCGGAAAGCAAGGCGGCGGCCGGCAGACAGGTGCAGGGAGTTGTCCCGCGCGAATATGGACAAACCGACAACAGCCGCATCCAGCATGTCCTGCAGGAGCCCCGGCACGGGTATGTTGGCATGTGCACTCTGCATCTGCACCAGCCGCCAGGCATCTGCCAGCAGACCTCCCAGACCGAGGGGATCGGGGCTTGTCCAGTTTACCCCCCGGCACATTTCGGCCAAATCATCTATTGCATCATCCAGATCCGGATGATTGATCCCCGGCAGCCCCGCGGTCTCCTCCCGGATTTCGCTACAGGTGATCAAACCGTCGAGAGGATCATGATGTCCCATGGAAGCCACCTGCGGCCGGGACAGATCAATACTCATTTTCCAGTACAATCTTTTTACGCTCCCAGCCGCAGCATGACAAAAGGCATTATGGGCCTGACCGGCAAGTTCCGCCGACCAGAGGGCATAGATCGGATTATCAATTACCCGGCTGACGCAGCAGAGAGCGTGCATCCACTTTGTCAGATAATGATAATATTGGCCGTCGCGCTCCCATTCAAGGCTCTCGTCAAAAGGTTCACCCGCCTGTCTTTCCGGCAGTTTTTTGCCGATCCGCAGCCCGCCTGCCGTGGGATGCAGCCGGCCTTCCCCTGCATCAAGCCCGCTGATCCAGCCGCTGCGCGGATCATCATCGCGGTGGCGGCCGAGGATTTCATGCACCTGGTCCACCAGACCGAGGGCCAGGTGCAGGTGCTCATCCCTGTTGCTCTGCTTATAGAGTGCCAGGTAATTACAGACCGCAAAGGCATCGGTCCACAGGTAGCGGCGCGGTGCAGCTCCTTCCGCCAGCAAACCTGTCCTGCTGGCGAATTCCGCCATGATTTCGGGGATAATATTTTCATCCATTATGATTGAATCTCTCCCTGGACGGGTGTTAAATTATCGGTTCTGCTGCTGTTGCTCTGCAAATTTACCGTGGTATGATTCTTCCGTATGTTTTTTTCTCTTCAGATATTTCACTGATGCCGTTCAAGGCGCGGGCCCGGCAGACAGCTGCCGGATTATACACCGGCCCTTCAATTGCAGGCCGGCCCGGGTTCGGCAGGATCTTGCAAAATGCCAAAACACACTACCTGCTTATCTCATACCGGCAAAAAGTACCCCGGTATTCTATTTGCTCCATTGCCGGATGTCCAGAATTTTACATCAGCATAGGAGCAGGGGATGAAAATTGATGGAAAGAAGTGCCAAGCGGGAATCAGCTTGATTCCCGCTGCAAAACTACGCTGGCCAGGGTGACGACCGCAACCCCCGGTAGAATTGCAACAGGCGGCAACCCTTTGCCGAGTCCCCAGTTGATTATCAGGACAAAGACCGGATAGAAATAGCTGTAGGCCATGACCCGAGTGGGCCCCAGATAGAGAGTGGATATATAGGTCAGGTAGAAGGTAATGATGGTCGAAAAAATTGCTAAATAGACAATGCCCACCCATACCTTCAGGTCAACAGCCTGCCAGTCGACCGCTCCCAGACCCGGAAAGGAGAGCAGCAGCAGCCAGCCGGTGCCGGTGACAAGCACCCAAAAGGTCATGACCACCATGGATTCCCCCTGATGCAGCCATTTCACCAATGGGGTGTAGGCCCCCATCATGAAACAGCCGGCCAGAAAGAGCAGATCGCCGTAATTTACCTGCAGCCCCACAAGCCGATTGATATCGCCGCGGAAAATGACCCAGAGGGCGCCGATCATTCCGAAGAACAGGGCCCAGATTCGACCCCGTCCCAACCGCTCTTGCAGAAAAATGGCGCTGTATATCCCGGCGATCCCGGGAACCAGGGTGAAGATCACGCTGGTGTTCAGGGCATAGGTATACCGCAGTGATTCAAACATGCACCAGAAAAACCCTACAATACTGACACTGATTAATGAGTAGCCGCCCAGCCGCCGAAAGGAAGGCAGTGAAAACCCATAGTTCATAACAACTATGGGCGCCAGACAGACAACGGCGATCATATAGCGCACCAGAAGCAGGACAGAGGGTGCAAGACCATAGGTTATGGCCTTGCCCACCGTAAAAGAGCTGGAAACAATAATCGATGCAATGAGCATCAGACAGTGCACGCTCCACAGCGGCAGTCCGGTATTGAAATAGTTGGGTTTTCCGGTTTGGGACATGGGGGGACAGGATACCCGGCAAAAAAGAATATTGAAAGGATAAAGGCGTATGATAATGCAAATGACACAGGTCTGATCACCCGGGTTTTTCATAACGTATTCTTATTAATCTTTAATCCTGATAATTGACTTATATCAATGAACGCGGATTGCTGGGCTGGTATAGTGTATCCAACCATCAGAGGCAATACCGGCAAAGACCAAAATATCATTCAGGGAAAGGATATGAACATGAACAAAACCTACAATGTACTGCCCGGCACAAAAATGGGCCTGCTCTCCAGAGAATACCTGGAAAAACTGACAGAAATTGCCGCAAAACATGATATTCCCTTTTTCAAGATTACTTCGGCCCAGCGGCTGGCCATTGTCGGCCAAACACCGGAAAAAACGGCACGGATATGGCGCGACCTGGGACAGGAAACAGGCCCGAAAAAGCCGGCGGGGATACATTATATCCAGGCCTGCCCGGGGGTAAAATGGTGCAAGTATGGACGCCGGGACTCTCTGGCCCTGGGAGAAAAGCTTGAAAAGGCTTTCTCCGGCCTGGACCTGCCGGCTAAGACCAAGGTGGGTATTTCCGGCTGTCCTCTGAACTGCTGCGAAGGTTATGTGCGGGATATCGGGGTATTCGGCAAAAAAAACGGCTGGACCCTGGTATTTGGCGGCAACGGCGGCGGCTGTCCCCGCATCGGCGATATCGTCGCTGAAAATTTATCCGATGCGGAGGCTATTGCACTTGTCGGCAAATGTCTTGATTTCTACAGAACTCATGCCAGGCCGATGGAAAGAACCGGCCGGCTTATGAAAAGAACGGAGATCGACAAATTCTGGGATTTTATCGGCGTACGGGGAAAAAGCAGATACCAGGTGCGGATGCCGAAGGAATAATTACTGCGCTGCAGATGTGCCCGGACAAAACAGGATCATCAACCTGACCTTCTGGTAGATTAATGGACGGCTTTATCAGCGTATACAGAAAATTCATCTGCCTGCGGCCGGTAAAAAACCGTCCGTCAAGTCGAGCCGGAATCCTGTCCCGGGCGCAAATGTCAGCGAGATATCAGATGATAAAAAGTCAGCTGCCGAAACCGCCGAAGAGCATGGGATGCAGCAGCCGGATCAGGATGAAGAGGACAATTGCCCCGGCCAGGGCCAGCGGATAGTACTCTTCCGGGGCCAGCCGTTGTTTGCCGTTGATGATCGCGGCAAAGGGCACGGCCGAGGTATCGGCCAGGAACCGCTTTACCTCCTCCGAGCCTGTGGCACGCTGACGCCGGTCCTGGTGCACTCCGCTGACGATTCCATAGACGACAAAACCGCCAAAGAATATCCAGTCGCCGACATACGGATTCGCTAGCAGGTGGGCCAACCCGAAGAGTGCAAAGGCAAGGTTCTGCGGATGACGCGTGATGCGCTGGATGCCATGTCCTTTGCCGGTGACCCGGCCGGACAGTTCGGCCAGGGTGGTCATGGGGTTTGCGGTTACCAGAGCCTGCAGCAGGACGATAAAGGATGCAAGCATGAGAAATTGCGCCAGCAGGGTAATGGAGTAGCCGGCAGTATAGAGGAGTCGTCCTGCATGTTTGTGGGTGAAATAGAAGTAACAAAGCGGAATAAACGTGGCCAGTGCGACCAGGGAATAGAGGATTTTAAATCCCAGGGTGTTTATACGGCTGATGACAAAACTGCGCACGGGGATACTGGAGCCAATGATGTGGGAGCCTCCGAACATGAGCCACCAGAAAATAATCATAGCCTCATTTTTCATACAAACTCCGGAAGAGAATCGCAGGGTTCACAAGGAGAGAAACATGCTGCCGGGCATCCACCTGATGCCGGGTTAGGACTTTCAGCAGCCGGGTTCACCCGGATGACCGCAACAGCTTTTAAAATGCAGCAGTTTATAGGTGCTGTTTTTTACGAGCATGGAGAACTTTTTTTTCAGCGGCATCGGCTTTGCAAGATTGCTGACCACATCTTTGGCGTTTGGTTTCTTCTTCTCAGCGCACATAAAATTCCTTATAATGAGGGGGATAAAGGATTACGGCCGCAGAAAAACATTCCTCAGACCGGCAAGAGTCTCAAAACTGCTGCAGACTATTGACCCGGTCTGCAGAATATTTATAAATTCTGCTGTATTGTTTGCAATTCCATTTTATAATCGGTTTTGTAGAAAAATAAACACCCTTTTATCCGCTATAAATGAAACAGGGAAGTCATGGATATACTGCTGGATGAAATCGAGCTGCGCTTACTGGGCAGCCTGATGGAAAAGAGCATGACAACACCGGAGTATTATCCGCTGTCATTGCATGCACTGACCAATGCCTGCAACCAGAAATCAAACCGGGATCCGGTTGTCGCCTATGATGAGACGACGGTGGTGCGGGGACTGGACCGATTGCGGGAAAAACAACTGGTGGTCCTCAGTGGTTCCTCCCGGGTTCCCAAGTATGCGGAAATCTTTATCGATACCCGGAAACTGGTAAAAAGAGAGGCGGCGCTGCTTATGGTGCTCATGCTGAGGGGACCACAGACGGTGGGAGAACTGCGGACCCGCACCGAAAGAGTCTACCGTTTTGAAGACCTGGCCGACGTGGAAGCGACCCTGGACGAAATGTGCGGTATAGGTTTTGTCACCAGACTCCCCAGGGCAGCGGGCCGCAGAGAATCACGTTTCGCGCACCTGCTGTCCGGCAAGCCGGCGCCGGAAACCGAGACCCCGAAACCCGAACCGGCAGCCGCGATCGTGCAGGCTGAAAATGAAAAAATCGCGGTGCTGGAGGAAGAATTGCAGAAACTCCGCGATGATTTGGATGCCCTGCAGTCCGAATTTGCTGCATTCAAAAAAGAATTCGAGTAAAGACGGACAGGTTACGGGGGGCCGGATCCAGCCGGAATTTTTGCCAGCCAGTTCATGGATGGAGAGATCAATGAATAAAACAAAAAACCGGGCCAGAAACCAAAATGTACTCCTAAAACAATCCCGTCTATAAATTATATTTCCCGCCGTCAGGCCGAAACTTTTTCCCTGCATACCACTGACCGCGACAACCGCCTACCATCAACAAACCGAACGGATCCCGGACCGGTCATCGAGTGCCCGTATTGCCGGGTCGGCGCGTCAACTTTCCTTCATGCCCTTGACTGACAGGACAATCAACATTAGGCTAGTGCAACAAAATGAATTTACGTCTATTCACAGCAACATATAACAGGTGAAAAGCCGGGCGCTTTTCACCCGCATACATTGTCGGCCAAAACTTTTTGAAATTCCTTTACTGTTACTCATAAAGAAACGGGAGTTACGCACATGGATCAATGGCTATCACCTGAATTCTGGCAGGATATATTTTCCCGGACCGCTGCCTGGCTCATCACTACCCTGCCTTCCTTGCTGGTCATCCTCATCCTCGCCTTTGCTCTGCTGAAGGGGATAAATGTCTTTCTGCACCGCATGAAGCCTATCATGCTTAAATACCTGCAAAGCGGTTCCGAACTGGATACGGGTGAAATAGAAAAGCGTATGGATACGTTGATGGGTATCGTGCGTTCCGTTATCAAGATTATTGCCTGGCTCATGATCGGCATGGTGTTTCTGCGCAAAATCGGCATTGATATCGCACCGATTATAGCCGGTGCGGGTATTGCCGGTCTTGCCGTGGGTTTCGGGGCCCAGGAGCTGGTGCGTGATTTTATCGCCGGTTTTTTCATGCTGCTGGAAAACCAGATACGCGAAGGTGACGTGGCAATTGTCAATGGCACCGGCGGGCTGGTCGAACAGGTCGGACTGCGGACCATAGTACTCCGCGATCTTTCAGGCGTGGTGCATATATTTCAGAACGGCAAGGTCAATATGCTTTCCAACATGACCAAAACATGGTCCGGCATGGTTTTCGACATCGGTGTCGCCTACAAGGAGGACACCGACCAGGTGGTTGAGGTCATCAAGCAGGTTGCCGCAGAAATGCGGCGCGAACCTGATTTCGCACCATTAATAATTGAGCCGATAGAAATATTCGGGGTTGATCAGTTTGCCGACAGTGCCGTCATAATCAAAGCCCGGTTAAAAACAAAACCCATTGAACAGTGGAAGGTCGGCAGAGAATACCGGCGGCGGCTGAAAAAGGCCTTTGACGAACAGGGCATCGAGATCCCCTTCCCGCACCGCACGGTTTACTGGGGTGAAGAGATTAAGCCGTTGCACCTGAAGGCTGATGTAACCGGCAATAAAGATGAATGAGCGGGATTTTCCGGGAATAGGAAATGCGGAGAATCCTGAAGATTAATTATACGTGAGAGAGTCATGGAAAAAATAGCGATAAATCATCTTTACAAGATTTTCGGCCCGAGCCCCCAGGTGGCCCTGGATCTTATTAAACAGGGACACGAAAAGACTGAGATCTTCGAACAGACCGGAATGACTGTTGGTGTTCAGGACGCAACGTTTTCGGTAAACAGCGGAGAAATCTTCGTGGTAATGGGACTCTCCGGCTCAGGAAAATCGACGCTGGTCAGAATGCTGAACCGGCTTATCGAGCCGACCAGCGGTGAAATCCTGGTCGACGGCGAGAATGTGACCAAATTGAATCATAATCAGCTGGTTGAATTCCGCCGCAACCACATGAGTATGGTATTTCAATCCTTTGCCCTCATGCCGCATCTCTCGGTGATCGACAATGTCTCCTTTGGCCTTGACCTGGCCGGGGCGGAAAAGAATAAACGGCGGGAGAGGGCCATGGCGGCGCTTGAGCAGGTTGGCCTGAACGGCTGGGAAGACTCCCTGCCCAACCAGTTGAGCGGCGGCATGCAGCAGCGGGTCGGTCTGGCCCGCGGACTTGCCGTCGATCCCGATATTCTGCTCATGGATGAAGCGTTTTCAGCCCTTGATCCTCTTATCCGTGCGGAAATGCAGGACGAACTTCTCAAATTGCAGGATCTTCATGAACGGACCATTATCTTTATTTCCCACGACCTTGACGAAGCGCTCAGGATCGGTGACCGCATCGCCATTATGGAAGGAGGCCGGATCGTGCAGGTCGGATCGCCGGAGGAGATTCTGCAAAGTCCGGCCAACGATTATGTGCGGGCCTTTTTCCGCGGTGTCGATCCGACCAACGTTATCACGGCCGGCGATATCGTCCGCGAAACACAAACCACCGTTGTCTGGCGATCCAAGGAGGGAAGCCCGCGGGCTACTTTAGAACGCTTGAGCAGCCAGGACCGTGAATTCGCCTATGTGCTTGATTCGGGAAAGAAATTTCTCGGAATCGTTTCCACGGATTCACTCAAGAAGGTCATTGAAAGCACCTCGGAGGATAAGAGCCTTAAAAATGCCTTTCTTGATCATGTCGAACCGGTAAAAACATCGGATTCCATGCAGGACATCCTGCCGCTGGTCGCCTCTCTGTCCTGGCCAATTCCGGTGGTTGATGAACAGGGAACCTACCGGGGAACCGTTTCAAAAAACAGATTTCTGCGCACCCTTCACCGCGCCGAAAAACAAACCGAATGAGTCCGCCATTTTCGACGTTGTAAATCTTTCATCCAAGCCATGAGGAGCCCGTATGAATCTTTCATTTTTAAATTTTGAAGAACAGATAATTCCGCTCGATATGTGGATCAACCAATTTGTTGAGTGGTTGGTCGATAATTTCCGTGATTTTTTTCAACTGATCAAATGGCCCGTTCAACAGACGCTGAACGGCATAGATTCAGGCCTCACCTGGCTGCCGCCGGTAGTAGTTATCATCATCCTTGCCCTGCTTGCCTGGCGATTCTCCGGAATCAAGCTGGCCCTGTTCACCATTGTGGCCATGGTCCTGGTCGGCTTACTGGGGCTCTGGGATGATACCATGATAACGCTGGCCATGGTTGTCAGCTCCGTTGTCTTTTGTGCCATAGTCGGAATTCCCCTCGGCATACTCGCGGGCCGCAGCGATACTTTTAATTCATGGCTCAGGCCAATGCTGGACGCAATGCAAACCACACCCGCCTTTGTCTACCTGGTGCCGATTGTCATGCTTTTTTCCATCGGCAATGTCGCCGGTGTTCTGGCAACCATTATCTTTGCCCTGCCGCCCATCGTTCGCTTAACCAGCCTGGGCATCCGCCAGGTTCACCCCGAACTGGTGGAGGCCGCCTTGGCCTTTGGAGCCACCAATTGGCAGGTTCTGCGTCGGGTCCAGATTCCCATCGCCCTGCCGACAATACTTGCTGGACTTAACCAGACCATCATGATGGCACTTTCCATGGTGGTCATTGCCGCGCTTATCGGCGCCGGCGGTCTCGGCTCACCGGTCGTTCTCGGCTTGAACACCTTGGATATCGGCCTGGCTACCATCGGCGGGTTGGCCATCGTGCTCATTGCCATTATCCTTGACCGGATCACGCAGTCCATAGGAACCCGAAAATAATTTCATAACCTTTTGCAGCTGCTTTTACATGCAACCGTTTTTTGCAGTCGATGCTGAAAAAAATCATCGCACCGCATTGACATAAGTATTTATACCTATATAGTTATGTTCCATACAGGTTTTATAGACCTGCGGCTGAGGCGAAACGAGGAAAAACAAACTGTTTATTGAAAAGTAAGGGTCGATCCTGATCCAAAGGAGGGAAGTAAATGCAATTATTTCAAAAAATTATCATCGGTGCCATCGTTGCAGTCATGTTTAATGTATCACCGGCTCTGAGCAGCACCCAACTCCCCGGTAAGGGGGTCAAGGTTCATCCGGCTCGGGCCACCTGGAACACGGGTTTCTTTCAGGAAGCCCTTGTACGGCGGGGACTTGAAGAACTGGGATATAATGTCAGCGAGCCGAAAGATCTGCAGAATCCGATTTTTTATAATAGCGTCACCCTGGGCGATGTAGATTATTGGACCAATGGCTGGTTTCCGATGCACAACAGCCAGTTGCCGAAAAACTTTTACGACAAGGCGGACAAGTACGGGTATGTCGTTAAATCGGGTGGCCTGCAGGGATATCTTGTTTCGAAAAAGGATGTGGAAAAATATAACATCACCTCCCTGGATGACTTCAAACGTCCGGAAGTGCAGGAGGCCTTTGATGCAAACGGCGACGGCAAGGCCGACCTCACTGCCTGCCCCCCGGGCTGGGGTTGTGAAAATATCATCAGGTTTCATATGAAAGCCTACAACCTGGAAGACTATGTAAACCCGATAAAGGCTTCGTATGAAGCCGGTATGGCTTCCGCTCTGGCCCGCTATAAGAACGGGGAACCCATTTTCTTCTACACCTGGGCCCCGAACTGGACAATCTTCAAACTGAAGCCGGGTAAGGACGTCATGTGGATCAATGTTCCGGAAATTATCCCGGAGGAATCACAGAAGACGGCGGTTGACAGAATGACTGTGGCCAATGTTGAAGGGGCGGTTACCAATCCGATCAAACTCGGATTCGTGGTCAGTGATATTCGTATTGTCGCCAATAAGAAATTTGCCAATAATAATCCGGCGGCGAAAAAATTCTTTGAGATATTTTCCCTGCCGCTCAGCTACATCAACGAACAGAACGCCCGCATGAACAACGGTGAAAAGTCACAGAAAGACATTGAACGCCATGTCGATGAGTGGATCGCCCAAAACAGGGAAAAATGGGATGGCTGGCTGGCAGAGGCCCGCAAGGCGGCGCAATAAGCAGGCCGCAAAGGAATATTTCTGCAGCCATCACCCAATATTTCAACTGTATAGCAAAGGAGATACATCATGGCAAAAATTCTAAATATTCTGCCGGCGTTGCTGGCTTTATTATTAAGCGTCTGTCTGACTACGTCAGCCTATGGTGGTTTTGATATAGGCCCCCTGAAGGTGGGAGGCGCCATCAGGGCGAACTATATCCTTGGCGATTATGTTACCAGCGGTGATGACGGGCCTGAACGCGGCGGCAACGGCGGCGATGTGGAGCTGGATACATTTCGGATTAATCTGGACTATAATAATGGCCCCTGGGTCGGAAAGGCCGAGTATCGCTGGTATACAGGGTATAATTTCCTGCATACCGGCTGGATAGGGTATAATTTCCCCGAAGCGGGCCAGATCCAGGTGGGCCAGAACCGGGTACCCTTCGGGGTCGGGGCATACGGTCCGGCAAACAGCTGGTTTTTTGACCAGCATTACTATGTCGGACTCGCCGATGATATGGATGTGGGGATAAAGTACACCACCAGCAGGGGCAATCTCAGTTTCGACCTGGCATATTATTTCATGGCCGAGCCCAGCTATAACGGCGACAGTCCCGAAAGTGCACGTTATTCCTATGATATTGTTGACAACGGCGGAGAATATTCCCATTACGAGGAACGCAACCAGGTAAACGCACGGGCCATATACAGTTTTTCCGATTTGCCGCTGCCGACCGACCTGGGAATTTCCCTGCAGTGGGGCCAGCTAAAGGCCGACAGTGCTTTTGCCGATGACAGCGATGCCTGGGCCGCTTCGATCCACAGCAAAACCACGTGGAACAACTGGGCTTTAATGCTGCAGCTGACGCAGTATAAATACGATGCCGATTATAATGAAGGCACCGGCCTGACCAACGACCTGATCACCATGGGCGCCTATGATTTTGCCTGGCCGGTTGCCAGTGAAGGAACGATTCCGGCGGTGGCCCTGAGCTATACCTGGAATCCCACGCTTGACTGGATCGATTCCATAACCTTTTATAACGATTACAGTGTGATTCTCAAGGACGGCAGCCTGCCGGACGGCACCGATTTTAACGACAGTGCCATGAATGTCACCGGGATGGCCATCGCCAGCGGCGGCTGGTATATCTACGTCGACTATGCCTACTCAAACGGCAACTACTTCGTGGGTAATGAAGGTGATGTTTACGGGGCTGATTATAGTTCATCAACGGTCGGCGATTTCGGCGCTGATCTTAATGATGAATGGAACGGCCGCTTCAATATAAATTTCGGCTATTATTTTTAAAACTGCTGCAGGATATTACGATAGCCCCCATTAAAAAAGGCTGTCCCGGATGGCGGAATCCGTTCGGGACAGCCATGGTTAAGTCAATTTACCGCTACAGTTTTTTGCCGCCCGCACCTGCCATCCTGCTGCAACAGATTCATCAACCCGGCACCGTAGCTGTTTTCAATTTTGCACATGGTGAAAAGGCTATAAATTCTCCAGGTAGCGATTGATCTCTTTTTCAATCATCGCTTCGATGGCATCCCCCAGGACATGAACCGCGACTACGTCCTTGAGAAAGCAAGTGCCGATGCTGCATTCAATACAGCCGATTTCATATTTGTGCAGGATCCTGCCGATTTCCGGGTGGGTTTCGATCACTTCCCTGATCGGCCGGTTTCCCAAATCATTGTGCAGTTGCATTTCTTTGCCTTTTACATGGAATTTAGCCCTATTTAAACTGCGAACCCTGAACGGATGGAATGACTTAAGTCAATATGTTTTAAAAGGGTTCAAGGGGTCAAGGGGTCATTTATCCCGGTCCGCAAGCAGAGCCAGGACATCGTCGTCCGTCAGGTCATACCAGTTGCGATAGGCGGCGGCCACGGCATATGGATACGATTCCCGGATGTTGAGACAGCACATGGTCTCGATTCCTGGAAGAAGCATTTTTACCGTATCGGCCGAACCGGTCGGCACCGCCAGGGTGATTGCATCCGGATTTCTTTTTCTGACATAGGCGATGGCGGCACGCATGGTATAGCCCGAGGCCAGGCCGTCGTCAACCAGGATAACGGACCTGCCGTCTATTTCGGGAAACGGCCTGTTCTGCCTGAACTTCCGGTTGCGCTGCTCAACCGTCGCCATGGTTTTTTTAACCTGACGTTCGATCTGATCGGAGGAAAGGTTCAGCATGGAGAGCAGGTGTTCGTTGACAAAGAGGTCGGAATCCATATTGACCGCAGCAAATCCCGCCTCGCTGTTCCATGGTATCTGCACCTTGCGAACCAGCAGCAGATCAAAATCCAGGGCCAGCCTTCGGGCGACCTCCAGCCCGACCGGCACCCCGCCCGATGGAATTGCCAGCACCAGGGAATCTGTCTTGACCGTGTCGCGCAGCATCTGCGCCAATTGTTTCCCGGCATCGCTCCGATCGGCGAAAACCCCGGTTCTATTGCGCAGCTCACTATTTTCCATAAGTATTGCCATTGGTTCCACCTGTATTGTTTATTTCATCAAAACGGGATCAAAGCAAAGAAGAAAAAAATTCTCCCTTTCATTATTAAATTAATTACAATGCCGGCATGAATAAAGGCCTGTTGAATACTTTAGTGTTTCCGGACCACCGGGCAGCATAGTGATGCGGCGATGAAAACATTCCGGCGCAATGTACCTCTGCTGGCCGTATGCCAGGCCCTGATGATGAGCGGCAACTCCCTTATCATCACCACTGCGGCCCTGGTCGGTTTTGCACTGGCGGAGGACAAATCTTGGGCTACCCTGCCTCTGGCGGTCCAGTTTATTGCCACCATGTGCACCACTATCCCGGCCTCGCTGCTTATGGAGCGCATCGGCCGCAGGCAGGGTTTCATGCTGGCCTCGCTCTTCGGTGTCAGCGGTGCGGTTTTTACCACCCTGGCCATACTGCAGGCCAAATTCACTCTCTTTATTTTCGGAACCCTGCAGATCGGCATCTTTAACGGTTTTGGCAACTACTATCGTTTCGCCGCAGCAGATGCGGTGGACAGGAACTTTAAGGCCCGCGCCGTCTCATATATTATGGCCGGCGGTGTGGTTGCGGCCTTTGTCGGCCCCAACCTGGCCAATTTGACCCATGGGCTTGTCAACACCGCCCCTTTTGCCGGAAGTTATGCTTCACTGGCAGGCCTCTATATCCTTACCCTCGCGACTCTCGTCTTTGTAAAACTGCCGCCCAAACCGGTTGGGGATGACATTGCCGCCATCGGTTCGGGCCGCCCCCTCAGAATCATTGCAGCCCAGCCGAGGTTCATCGTTGCCCTCGTCTGCGGCATGCTGGGCTACGGAATCATGGTCATGGCCATGACGGCAACACCTCTTGCCATGCATGATTTTGCCCATCCCTTTGCCAAGACCTCGTTCGTCATCCAGTGGCACGTCCTCGGTATGTTCGGCCCTGCCTTTTTTACCGGCCATTTGATCAAACGATTTGGGGTTCTCACCGTCATGCTGGCCGGGGCGATCCTGGGTGTCTGCTGCATGGGGATCAACCTGGCCGGCAGCAGCGTCCTCCATTTCTGGACCGCTCTCCTGTTATTGGGAATAAGCTGGAATTTTCTGTTTATAGGCGCCACCACCCTGCTGACTGAAACCTATCGTCCCGAGGAACGGGCCAAGACCCAGGCCCTTAATGATTTTGCCGTATTTACCACGGTGGCGCTGTCATCGCTTTCAGCCGGTGCGCTGCAGAACCGCTACGGCTGGCGGACGGTCAACATGGGGTTGATTCCCCTGCTGGTGATAATCCTCGCCGTTATTCTCTGGGGCAAAAGAAGATGCCATAACCCTGCATGATAATTTTATCCTGTGGCTTCCGGCGCCGGTCCTGGTCGGCGGCAAGAATGCTCCCCAAGAACGGCAGTATCGTTATCCCCGGCTTTATTTCTTTTTTCCCGATGAGTTTTGTTTTTTTTGTTTATTGGAAGGTGGTTTTCCCTTGCAGAGACGGCACCGTTCGTTGCCGCACCATTGACATGAGAAGCAGTCAGGACAGGGATGCTTCTTCCTGCCGGCAATGCATTCAGGTATATAGATCAGACCCAGGTTATCAGGTAATTTTTTAAAACTCATATTTCCCCATGCATTTCATGGCGGGTCCAAGGGGCAGCGTTCTCATCCTTTCGGGTTCCTGTTCCAGGCATAACGGAACTTTCGCTGCACCGCATCACCATGGCCGCCGGTCGCGGTTATGCCTAATGTCTATACTATAATACGTAATGTATGAAAAAGAGCGTAGGGTATCTCCATGGCGGAAGAGATAACAATGATTATTTTTGGCAATAACGATATAAATATATTATAAAAATACCTAAGTGCCGGAAATTGAAATCATTTTAAATAAAGGAGAACCGACCATGGAATCTGAAAAAAAACAGGACCTGGCCACTGAAGAGGAACTTGCGGCATATGAGAAATTGCGCCGGCGGGTGAGCAAATCCTTTGGGGAGATTCAGGAGAAGATCAACCCCAAAGCCATCAGTTCGGCAATTGACAGGGCAACCGGTGAATTAAAGGAGAAGGGCGGTCATTCCGTGGAAACTATCAACAGGGCTTCCGCCGCCTTGAAAAAAGATATTGCCTCGACGACGGAACATTTCAAGCCGAAGGTGGGCGGGGCAACAGATAATGTCAAAAAAGAGTTTGAAAACCTGTCTATCAAGGGCGGGGCGCTGTGGAACGATATCAGCCGTGAGAGCGAACGAATTTATGAATATTCCCGTGACAAGGGCGGAATCTTCCTTTTGAACATCGCCAGGGGATTAAGCGAATGGAGCCATCAACTGGGTGAAAAACTGGATGCATCACTGAAATACAAAACCGGTGAGATCACCCATGGCGGTGAGTTTGTCTGTACCAGCTGCGATGCCAAGATCCACCTGAAACAGCCGGGCCGAATCCCGCCCTGCCCGAAATGCACCAAAACCGACTTCAGGCGTTCATAAGCGCAAGGAAAATAACCGGGGCTGCAGGTTATCCGCCTGCAGCCTTTTTCATGTACCATTTAAACGGCAAGCGTTTTCTGCAACTCCAGAACCGCCAACTCCTTTGCCTTTGCCTCTACGTCCACGGTGACATCGAAACCTCTCCAGCATTCGGGAAAATCCTTCGGGTCAATATAATCTGCATGCGGCCGGGGATCTTTCGACTGCCAGCCATTTAACGGCGACGATATGTGAAAGTGAGGTTCCCGTCCCACCATATCCCAGGTATGACGTGACAGCGTTGTTGCCTCTTCAGTGGTCAGGCCGTCCGGTTTGCACCGGTGATGATGCACATCGTACACCAGGGGGATCCGTAACTCTTCACAGAGATCGGCAAGATCGGTGACCGTATATATCCGGTCATCATTTTCCAGGCTCAATCTCTGCTGCACCGCCGGAGACAGCAGATGAAAGTTCTTTCTGAACCGCAGTAGGGCGGCCTTTTTATCTTTATAGGCACCGCCGCCGTGGATATTGATCACGTCGGCATCGACATATTCTGCCAGCATTGCCTGGTATTCCAATTCTCTGATTGCATTTTTCACCACATTTTGGTGCGGGGAAGAGAGGACGATAAACTGGTCCGGATGAAAGCTGAGCCTTATATCGTGCCGGGCCCTGAATTTCCCGATCTCTTTGAGTTTGTCGAGGATCATTGGTGCTGCCGGGAGCTCCGCAAGGCTATAGCCGACATCCGGATGGGTAAAACGGGGGAAAAGGGGAGAGAGAATGCGAAAGGCGCCAATACCTTTCTCCTGCAGAAACCTGAGGGCGGCAAGCAGGCTGTCGCAGTTGTGCAGACAGATTTCTGAAAGTTTCTGCAGCTGATCCCTGCGGCTGAACTGCAGGAGATATTTTGCCGTTGCTGCCCGAAACCGGATAGGCTCATTTCTGAAAATACAGCAGAGGCCCAACCGTATCCCGCCCTTTCCGTCCTGCCTTTTTTCCCCGTTATGTCCGGCTGTCACTGTACGCACCTTCCTGTCTTTCATCCAATTCCGGTCCGGTCAGCCCCCGGCTGATAAATTTTTTTCCCACCCGGGGCCAGTGTCCTGTTGACCGAAATCAGCTTTCTGTATAGGGTAATCGAAACACCCTTGAAAAACCTGCTGTTTTTTATGGTTCATCCATTCCAAATCAAAAGCAAGGTAGACAACCATGACGGAGAAATCACTGCTTTTTTATTCTTTGAGCACCTGCGGCTATTGCGCTGCAACCAAGAGAATGCTCGATGATCTGGGAGTTGCATACCAGTCCATTGTTGTGGACCTGCTGTCACCTGACGAGAAGGAAAAAGCCGTGCAGGAAATTAAAAAGATCAATCCCCGCTGCACCTTTCCGACTCTCTCCTATGGCGATAAAGTTGTAATCGGCATGAAACTGCAGGAAATAAAAGACATGCTGGGTGTGCAGACCGAGGTTGATGAGTTGTATGATACTCTCCGCCGAATCCAGGAGCCCAGAGGGTATTACTTCAACCGGAACCGGGAAAAAACCTTTCAACTCCTGAGGGCCCTGCTGGTGAACAGAGACCGGTACGGGTATATGTCATGTCCCTGCAGACTGGCGGCCGGAAGCCGTGAGAAGGATAGGGACATAATCTGTCCCTGCGCTTATCGTGAGCCTGATGTCCGGGATTTCGGCAGCTGTTACTGTGGTCTCTATGTTTCCCGGGAATGGAATGAGGGTTCCATCACACGGAATCTTGTGCCGGAAAGGCGTCCCGTGGAGAAATTTGCTTAAAGATGATCGCCGATGAAGAAAAGTAGCACGCCGCCCGATGATTCCTTTCAGATCAGGTGTCCCAGGCTGGGCCAGCAGATTCATTTTACATACTGCAGGCAGGAAAACATGGGGCTTCCCTGTTTCAAGACCCTTGACTGCTGGTACATTTATTTTCAGGTAGTGGAATATCTGCAGGAGGAACTCTCCCATGCAGAATGGCAGGAAGCCTTTGAAAAACCGTCAACCCCTAAACTGCTTTCCCTGGCTGAGTTAATAGAAAAGGCCCAGAAACAGGCGAAAAAACAGCAATAAAAAAAGGGGCCCGATGCCAAGGCACCGGGCCCCTTTTCAATTGCGGCGGTTTTCGTTGCCGTTATTCTGCTTTTTTCTCCTTTGCCGGACCGCCGTATCCGGGAACCGGGGCCGGCGTGCCATAGCCCGGAACCTTGGCCGGGGCCGGTGTGCCGTACGCCGGGGCCGGTGCCGGAGGCTGCCGGGGCCGGTGTGCCATAGGCCGGGGCGTCCTGTTTTGCATCCGGGGTGCTACCTGCACCCTTTTGGCCGCCGCTTCAGCCGCTGGCGCTGATGGCCACCGTGCCGAGCCCGGCAACCAGACCGGCAATACCAATCCCGGTCAGTATCTTTTTCAGATAGGTCTTGTCCATTTTTCCCTCCTTTTATAATTGTTGACCATGGAAAAATCCGCCGCCGCGGTCATTGCACTCTGAAGTTGCAGTTGGTGGACCCGCGACAGAGCGAGAGCCTTTGCCGATTGCATCAGGATTTATCCTGTTACCAGATCAACTTTTTTAACCCATGTTTTATTTTACTATATATTCTCTGAAAACCCCAGAATCAACGGTAAAAAAAATTCTTCGCCGAAACTGGGTCGTAGTTTTCTGCAGTAATTCCAATTCAATATTGCTTTCAAAAGTAATTTCCAGGATAATGAATTCATGGATACATACAGATCGTTCTTTCTCTCTAAATCTCAGTTCACCCGTGGTCTGCAGTGCCATAAGTCCTTGTGGCTGCTAAAAAACAGGCCGGAACTGCGGTCAGAACCGGATGCCGGGCTGCAGGCCAGGTTTGACGCCGGCACCGAGGTGGGGCTCCTGGCCCGCCGGCTTTTCCCCGGTGGTGCGGCCCTGGAATACAGCAGCGGCATTTCGCAGAATATCAGCACTACCCGGGAACTCATTAATACAGGATTTCAAACAATATACGAGGCAACTTTCCGACACGACAACATTCTTGCCATGGTGGACATACTGCATAAAGGTCCTGCCGGCTGGGAACTGTACGAGGTCAAATCCTCCACTGGGATCAAGGATGTCTTCATAGCTGATACGGCACTACAGTACTATGTAGCCGCCGGAGCGGGAATCAATATTTCCAGGGTGTTTCTTTTCTACCTGAACAACCGTTATACCAGGATAGGCGACCTGGATTTGCAGGCGCTTTTTAAAAAAGATGATGTTACACACCAGGTAATAAGCAGACAAAACTCCATCCGGCAGCAGCTGGCCGACATGCGCCAGACCCTGGAAGGAACCGAACCGGACATTGATATAGGGCCCTACTGCACCGATCCCTATGAATGCGACTTCAGGCCTTACTGCTGGCAGCATATTCCGGAATGCTCCATCTTTGACATCGCCAATCTGCGGACCAGCCGCAAGTTTGCTCTCTATTACGGCGGCACCCTGCAGATGAGAGATATTCCCCCCGATTTTACCCTGTCTGATTCCATGCGGATCCAGATCGAGGCGGAATTGACCGATAGAGAGATTATCAACCGCAGCAATATCCGGGAATTTCTGACAATGGTTAAAGAGCCGATCGGTTTCCTTGATTTTGAAACATTTATGGAGCCGGTGCCGTCATTTGATTTTCAGAGACCCTACCAGCAGATACCCTTCCAATACTCCCTCCATGTACTTTCCGGGGGAAAGCTTTCACATTACGAATACCTGGGTGAACCCGGCAGTGATCCGCGGATCCCCTTTATCGAAAAACTGCTGGTTGACGCCGGGTCCTGCCGAACGATTCTCGTTTACAACCAGGGCTTTGAAATAACCCGCCTGCAGGAAATGGCAGCCGACTTCCCGGCAACCGCCGAAAAAATCGAAACCATCATCAGCAGAATCATCGACCTTATGACTCCTTTCCGGAACAGGGATTATTATGTCAAGGCTATGTGCGGCAGCCATTCGATCAAATCCGTGCTGCCCGCCCTGATCCCCGGCCTGAGCTATGACGACCTTGACATAGCCGACGGTGAGATGGCCATGCTGGCTTATGCCGGACTGGCAAAAACAGCCGGCCCTGAAGAAATGAAGAAAATCAGGCGGGATCTGCTGGCATACTGCCGGCTGGATACCCTCGGCATGGTAAAAATATGGGAAAAGCTGGATGCCGCAACCCGGCCGGGAGGACAGCTGTCCTTATTTTAGAAAAAGATCTTTGTTTATACCCAGCTTTTTGCACAGAATATAGGTCTGATAGGTCCTTATAGCGTACCTTTTTGCCTTCCAGTTCGAATACCAGAAACAATCCCCTTCATTGAAAATATCCCTCCTGGCCCTTTTCGCAGACGGACATTTAGGGCAGGTGTATTTCAGGTGATACCTGGCATAGAGTTCGTAAAGTTTAAGACGGAATCTGTTCATAAATTCCGGCAATTGGAACCGGGGTGAACTTTGAAGCGGTTTGATCAGATTTTACGCGCCAGGGCCAGACCGTCCGCTATGGGCACCAGGCTTATTTCAACCCGGGAATCTGTATGCATTTTGCGGTTCAGGGCCCGAATGGCCTTGGTATCGGCATCATTTACTGCAGCATCGGCAACAGCGCCGCCCCACAGTGCATTATCAATGGCTATCAGGCCTCCGGGCCTGACAAGCTGAAGACAATATTCATAATACTCGTCATAGTTGATTTTATCGGCATCGATAAAGGCAAAATCAAAGCCGTCCCTCCCCTTCTCCAGGAGTCTTTCCAGAGTCTGCCCGGCGGGGCCGAGATGCAGTTCAATTTTATCTTCCACCCCTGCCTTGCGCCAGAAATGTCTTGCCATATCAGTCCATTCCCGATTGACATCAGAACCGACAATTCTGCCTCCCTGAGGCAGGGCGAGTGCAACCCACAGGGAGCTGTAGCCCGTGTACACCCCTATATCGAGAGTCCGCTTTGCCCCAAGCAGTTTTACCAGCATTGCCATGAACTGGCCCTGCTCCGGCGCGATCTGCATATTTGCATTTTGATAACGGACCGCTGTCTCTTGCCGGAGCTCACCCAGGATCCCCGGTTCCCGCAGGGACACGGACAACATATATTCATACAGTTCTTCTGTAATGCACAGGGTTTTATTGGACATAAACTATTTCAGCGGTTCGGGCTCCCGTTTCCATATCAGCGCCCCATCCTTGTATATTTCGTGCACCCAATGCATGGGAATGCAATGGGCAATATTGTCTTCGTCAAATATATGAAAGGAAAATTTACCCCCCGGATGCTGGGTCACTTCCTGAAATGCGGCCCGGATAATTTTATTCTCCAGCCGGCCGTAGTAGCCGATCTCGAAATGACCCCGTCCGAACTCCGGATCCCAATATATGCGGTTTAACAGTTCATGGATTGGTTGCATTCTTCAAGACTTTTTATCCTGCAGCTTTTATTCTTATTGCAGGTCATCGGATTCCAGGTCGTCAAGTGGACCGGACCAATCCTCCGGAGGTTCAATTTCCTCCAGGTCCATCTCTTCCCATTCCTCCATTTCAAGTTCTTCAATATCTCCGTCAAAATATTGGATATCCACGGTGCCTTTTATTTTATTCACATCAACCACCATGAAATCCCTTTCCCTGTCAAGATAATGGTACCAGTTACCTTCTATGGGATCGAGTTCACCAGTCATTTCATACTCCTTAAGCTGTTGCTGTCTTTATTGCCGTCCATACCGTCCCCCTAAAAAGAAGAGGCCTTTTTATCTCCTGAAAACAATAATATTACCCTTCTGTCAACTCTTTTATAAATTCCGCCAATTCCCGGCTGAAGACCGTCAAAACCCGGCTCTGCGCTGCAACCATAGCAGCATAGCCTCCGCCCCGGGTCGGTTCGCTTATATGTGTCGACTTGACGCCATATATCCTGTCACCTTTACCGTCGGCAATGATCCAATTACTAAAAAATTCCACCGTACCCCCCAGTCGGCCATCGAATCTGCTGATCTCAATTTTTATAGTATAATCCGGAGTAATCGGTTCCATGATGGGCAACGGAAACACCCTATCCGTGGCAAGCATCTGACTCAGATTTTCTGCTATTACCCGTCTGATATCCTCTTCAATATTTCCGGCCCAGCGGTCATATTCCGCCAGATTCAGTTCGTTGCTTCCCGTCCTGGTGACTATCTGCGGTTTCCTGAGATACTTGGGGAGAGAAACCCGTGCAATGCCTATGGCAATTTCCCTGTTTACCGCTGATTTGTTTTGCACTTTCACCCCGGAATCGGACACCGGACTGAGCACATAAAATCTGGCCGGCTTGGAACGCCCGGCACAGCCGGCCAGAGAAATCAACGCGATGCCCAGAAAAACAGCAATTGTCCTGGCAAGAATTCTTTGTCTCATGGTTGTCTCCTCTCTCATTACTGCTTGCCCGTTATGATTGCCTCGGGGTGACGCTGCAGATAATCCGTCAACTCCTCAACCGACTGCGAAGCATCAGACATGCTTTCCAGGGTATGTAAAATTTCTCCCCGCAGTTTAGAGTTTTCTGATGTCAGTTTCTGGGCCTCGGTCAACAAAATTGCAACTTTTTCAAAAGAGCCCTGTATCGATGTCAGTACATTTTCAAAATCCGCTGCAAGCGGGTCAACACGGCTGTCTATCCTATTCACCAGTTTCCCGGCATCCTTCATGGTTGATTCGAAGCTGTCGGCAACCCCATCGACCCGGCCATCAACTCTGGCTATAAGATTTTCACCATTTTTTATAAACCGCTGCATATCATTGAGCGCCGCATGCAAAGCTTTTACCGATTCCTGCAGTTCGGACGAATTTACCAGGGCATTGGTCCCTTTGGCGGTCTGGGCAATATCGGCCATAATTTCCTGAAAATTTGCCTGCCGGATGTCCGCAAGTATCTCTTCCACGGTATCCGTCAGCATCTGCAGGGTTGTTGGAATCGTTGGCACCTCGTACACCTTTTTCTCCAGGCCCACCTTTTTGATCGGGGTGTCAGGGTAGAAATCATAATTAATAAAAAGCTGGCCGGTCAGCAGGCTCTGCATCTGGAGTTGGGCCCGCAGCCCCATCTCATTCACCAGTTTATCGATGACTTCATCATCAAACTTCTCCACCTTTTTCTGCCCCAAAATGGAAATCTTGTTACGGAATATCTCCACGTATACCGGAACATAAAATTTAAGATCATCGGGTTTAATGGAAAGTTTGATTTTTTTGACCTCGCCGATATCGACGCCCCGAAATTTCACCGGCGATCCGACATTCAGCCCTTTTACCGATCCGTCAAAAAACATGACCTGCATGGTTGTCTTCTGGAAAAACCTGCCTGAACCGAACACCAGTACGGCGAGAAGGGCAAGTCCCACTGCTCCGACAATAAAGCCGCCGATAGCGACCCTGTTCACCTCTCTGCTCATATGCTAATCCATGTCAAAATTTATCACCTGTGCTGTTTGAGTCCTCCACACCGGAGGCGGACTCTCCTCTGGTGAGGAACTCTTTTACCTTCGGGTTATCTGTTTCAGCCAGCAGTTTATGGGGATCGCCCTGGGCAATCATGGTGTGGCTTTCGCCGTCAAGAAAAACTGAATTATTGCCAATGGTGAATATACTTGCCAGTTCATGGGTCACCACCACAATTGTGGTATTGAGGCTGTCCCGCAGTTCAAGAATCAGGTCATCAAGTCTTCTGGCGTTAATCGGATCCAGACCGGCGGTTGGTTCATCAAAAAACAGGGTTTCGGGATCTAGCGCCATGGCCCGGGCAAGGCCCGCCCGTTTCTGCATGCCGCCGCTTAACTCCGACGGGTAGAATTCTTCATATCCCGCCAGGCCGACCAGAGCCAGTTTGAATGAAACAATTTTCCGGATCTCCCGGGCGGACAGGTTTGAGTATTCTTCCAGGGGCAGCGCCACATTCTCAGCCAAGGTCATGGAACTCCAGAGAGCACCTCGCTGATACAGGATGCCGCACTTTTGCAATATTCTGCTGCGGGTTTCCGAATCAGCCTCCCAGAAATTTATGTCACCGTAAAAAACCTGCCCTTGCGCCGGCTGTTTCAAACCTACGATATGTCGCAGCAGAGTGCTTTTACCGGAGCCGCTCCCCCCCATAATGATGAAAATATCATTATGATTGATGGTGAAATTCAGATCCTTCTGGATAATTGAATCACCATAGGCCATTGTCAGGTCAGTGACAATGATATGCGGTTTGCCTTCTTTCTCCGGGCTCCGGTTGTTCATCTCCGTCTCATATACCAAGAACATCGCATAATACTGCAAAAATACCATCGGTGACAATTATGCCGACAACAGCGGTCACCACGGCGGAAGTGGCGGCATCACCAACCGCGGCGGCGCTGCGGCCGCTCTGCATCCCCCGCATGCAGCCTGACAGGGCGATGATAATTGAATATATCCCGGCCTTTGCAACCCCCAGCCAGATATTGGTCAGGTCAAGAGCCGCCTGGGTCTCGGTGAAATACTGGACCATCGTTATATCCATCATGCCGGCCCCGACGATTCCTCCCCCGACGATTCCCAGCAAATCGGCATACAGAGTGAGCAGGGGCAGCATCAACACCATGGCAAACAGGCGGGGCAGCACCAGGAATTCCATGGGCGGAATACCCATGGTTATCAAGGCATCGATCTCTTCATTGACCTGCATGGTACCGAGCTGGGCGGCATAGGCGGCACCGATGCGCCCGGACATGATAATACCGGTCATCAGGGCCCCCATTTCCCGGGCCATGGCGATGGCAACCAGGTCGGCCACATAGATGTGAGCCCCGAACAGTTTAAGCTGCACCGCGCCGACAAAAGCCAGAATCAAACCGACAACCACGCTTATCAGGGTGATTATGGGGAGTGATTTAACCCCGCATTCTTCAATAAATTCCAGGAGATCGATGCGGCGGAAACGGGCCTTTCCCAGGAAAAATCTGCCCAAAGACAGGGCCGTTTCGCCGATAAAAGCGAGCATTTCAATGCTCGATCTGACAAAATGGACCGTGCTTTCACCAATCACATACAGGAATGAAGTCTGTTTCTTTTTTCTGACAGATTCTTTCTCTTTGGACAGGACCGCGGTCAGGTGCAGGAGACGCTTGGCACCTTCCGGCAGTTCCTGTATTTCAAGGGCGATATTGCTCTCTTGACATGCCGCGCGAATGGTCCGGATAAAGACCAGGAAGCTGCTGTCCCATTCTTGCAGCCCATGGCAGTCGAGAATAAGATTTTCAATTCCCGAATCTTCTGTAATGCGGTTGATTATTGTGGCCGGGGATGGGAGTTGCGCATCCATTTGCCAATCCCCTACTAAGGCTGCACACAAAGTTTCAGGAGATGGTTGGCTGATGTCAATTTTTCCTTGCGCTTGCATTTATTTCTCACACCTTATGCCAACATTAACCGGCGATACTCCATGGCTGCAACCGACGATTCCACGGCGGATAAACAACAGCCTGATATTAAGCCGCCCCGGGAAAACTCCGGGCAGGAATAGCGTTACCGTTAAAAACCGTGTGCAGAGACCATAGGGTTCACTGTCATTATTTTTATCATGCTGCAAACTGTATTAAAAATTTTTTTATTAATTATCACCAAATTTTTCATAATAGCCCAATAAAGGTTGTCCGTCTCGTAAAAACCCCATGCCGGTCCATGAATGGAACCGCCGCCGGATGGATGTTTTTTCCGGGGTGCAGGATAAGGAAGGGCAGCAACGCTCAGAAAAATAAATTGGTGACGCAGAAAAGGTTACAATGGGAGGGGTTGGAACCGGATACGATAAATCCCGGAATTCCTGGGACACAGGCAAAAAAATTTCAGAGAGAACAGGGGGGGCACGGTGGTGCAGTAATAACCGCTCGCTCAGTATTGGGACAACTGTTCAATGGTTTGTAAAACTACAAAGCCTTATCCCAAAAGGCAGCATTGTCCTCTGATTATGGCTTGTTCGTGAGGAGGTAGCACACTGCAGCCGGACAGCAGTAAAAAACAAGAACTGTACAACCCGTTTTACAGTATTCAGTTTATAATTTTATCCGGGCCGATTTTGGTGTTTGCTTCGGGCTCGATTCCTAATGAATGCATATCTTCAGTCTTCTCAAAACCGGATTTCCGGTGGATTGATTCATGGTTCTCCGTTGTTAAGACCGGTTCACGCTGAACTTCACGAATACCCCCGCCAACCCTGATTATTATACTGTCTGCAATCCTTTTTTTACTCATGGCAACTCTCCTTCGATGTCTCTAGGGTGTTTTCTCGGCGATGAATCAGCAGCGACCAGGCTTGCCGCCCCGATCTTTGCCCTTTGCGGTCCGCATCAGACAATTCCCTGCAGATACATGACTGCCGTGTAACCGCTGTCTCACACCACGTCGGAAAAGCTGACAAATTTTCTGGCATATGAAGCAGAAAAATCCGGGCGCTTTAAAGGTGTTGCAGCAGTAAAAATCCCTGAAGTTAATAATATCTTCGGATTACAGTTGATTTTGCTGAAATCAACTTCCAAACTTAAGAAACAGGTAACAATTTGCTCTTATTGCCTGTTCTGAAAATAACGAATTTACCCTAATAACTAATTCCATTTATGTCAAGGCCGGAGCACAATCATGTAACCTGCAGCCGGTCCGCATTTCTTCCATTTCTTCTTTCCCGTTGGGAATAAGCAGGGTTCAAGACAAGGAGAAACCTGATAACAAATCCTAGGCACAGGGATATCCCGAGGGCCCGGTAAATGCTGCCGAAGACCCCAAACATTCGACTTCTTTTTTCTTGACTTTACTCCGTACCTGTTTTAGAGATCGAGGCCGGGTAAATGCTTTCCTGCCGCTTCCCGGTCCGGCCGAATTAAGGATGCAAGTATTTGACAGGCAAAAATAGTATCCCATGACTATCATGAACCGGAAATTAATTATTGGAGTTCTCACCGTTGTTCATCTGGCCTCATTTTATTATTCTGCCGAAGCTGCGGAAATCCGTGCTTTTCACAATATAAATCAGCTCCCATTCAAGCAGATATTCGGGCTGCCCTCTCTTGACAACAGCCCGCTGACTGAAGCCGGTAAATGGCGGCTCAATATCATCACCAATATCAGCAACACCTATGATGTCTCAACCGGTCCAAATGAGCAGGCAGTGACGGATGTTGAAACCTATCGCACTACTCTGGTCGCAAGTTATGGCCTGCTCCAGAATTGGCAGGTGTCCCTTGAAGTACCGTATGTAAGCCATGACGGAGGTTTTCTGGATAACTTCATCTACGACTGGCATGATTTCTTCGGTTTTCAGCAAAACAACAGGACAAAAGACAACTCGGACCAGCTGCATATTTCATACCTCAACGGTTCCGGCGCATCCTTTGAAATGAATGACTCCGGGAGCGGTATCGGCGATATCCGCATTAATGCCGCCTTTACCAGACCCTGGCAAAACCGGGCCCTTATATTCAGCACGGAACTGAAATTACCCACCGGGGATTTTGACAGGCTGACCGGGAGCGGCGGCTATGACTTTTCGGTGGGGATTACGTTAAACGATCCCGAAAGTCTGAAAACATATCGAATAGGCATGTATGGCGGCTTGGCCGCCGTGTTTCTGGGTGACATAGACGGTGAACTTTCAGCGGTGCAGAAAAACTTTGTCCTGGCAGGCAGGGCTGGGATAGGCTGGCAGGCTACAAAACTGATCCAGTTGAAACTGCAGCTTGATGCCCAGACAGCACTCTACGACAGCGATCTCAAAGAAATGGGTGAACCTGCCCTGCAGCTGGTAATGGGAGGGAGTCTTACCTTTTCCGAAAATGTTTATCTCGACATTTCGGTTGCCGAGGACATATACACTACCACCGCACCGGATGTAGCCTTTCAGCTGGCCCTTGTTACTACTTTCTGATGCTGCGTTTATTCCCACTGCGGTCCATCATCCCTTTTCTCGTGCTGTTCCTCTTTGCACCTGCATGCCGGAGTACCGAACCAACTGTTCTTACCGGTGAAAATATTATCAGTTTTGGCGACAGCCTCACCTTCGGCACCGGTGCACCCCGCGACAAGAGCTATCCGGCCCAGCTGGCCGAAATGATCGGTCAACCGGTGATAAACTCCGGCATCCCGGGCGATACGACGGGCATGGCATTATTGCGGCTGGAACGGGATGTGCTGGCAAAATCGCCCCGTATCGTCCTGATCACCCTTGGCGGCAATGACCTGAAAAACGGGGTGGACAAAAATGTTGCCTTCAAAAACCTGAAACAGATTGTTGCAGCCATTCAAACCACCGGCGCCCTGGTTGTCATCGGGGGCATCCAGCTGCCCTTCTGGGACCGGGGGTATGACAAGGGTTATGAAAAACTGGCGGCCAAAACCGGGGCCCTGCTCATTCCCAATATTCTGGGAGGCATCATGGGCCATCAGGAACTGATGTACGATACCATCCATCCGAACGGTGCCGGTTATAAAATCATGGCCCAAAAATTTTATACCATTATCCGACCCTATCTTTAGTTTTTTATATTTTCCCCTCCCCCAACCCTGCATATCACTTATAACTACTAAACAACCACCTACTTGAAGTAGGTGGGTTTAACAGCGCGGACTTAAAGTCCAGCAATACCGGCAGGCTCACGCAGCCGGTTTAAGGCTCAACCTCAAATCCATCATTGGGATCACGTTCAAAATGATGAGCGAGATATTCCTTTATCATTACCTTGGTAAGTTCACCGGCTGTTACGCAAAAGTAGCCTCGTGCCCAAAAATGACGGCCCCAATAACGCTTCTTTACATGAGGAAACTCTTCAAATATCTTCCGAGATGTTCGCCCTTTCACCCTTTTCATTATGTCAGATGGAGACATATTCGGCGGGGCAGAAACCAAGATATGAACATGATCTTTACTTACAACACCTCGCAATATCTGAATTTCAAAATACTCACAGGTTTGACGAACAAGATCACGAACTCGATCTGCCAAGTCGCCTTGAAGCATATGATAACGATATTTGGTTACCCATACAAAATGATATTCTATTTTGTACTTGGTGTGACTACTCTGTCGGTATTCCATGCCAGAAAGTATAATTCAACAGCTAGCTTAAAGCTACCCGCCTAAAAGGCGGGGGTTTAAACCTTTAAATGCGGACGAATTAATATCATTATTTTTTACACGATAATGCGTCATATTGTCGCACCCCCTTTACATCCCTCTATTTAAGTATTAGCTTAAATGCTAAATTCACGGGAGCCTTTCACATGGAAACAGAACAAATTGCTGACCTGGCCACTCTGCTGAAATCAATCTCGCACCCTTTCAGGCTCCAGATCCTCTGTCTTTTACAGGACAAAGAGATGACCGTAGGCCAGATCAGCAGAGCCATAAAAACCACCGATGCCAATATTTCACAGCATCTTGCCATCCTGCGTCACCAGGGAATTATCGGCACCCGGAAACAGGCAAATTTCATCTATAACCGGATAATCGATAACAGAATTACCAGGCTTATTGAAACCATGCAGGGTTTGTTCTGCAGAATTAAGGAGTAGAAAATGTTGATTTTGCGCAGGAAAATTCATTGGAACCCTTTGGTCTATTTTCTGCCGGCAGCAATTTCCGCCTTATTATGGATGGCCGGAGAAGCAACAGCAGTGGAAATGATGCCGCTCCGCGCCGCAGTGGCAAAGGCCCTGGAAAGCAATCATGAGATTATCGCCTTTCAAAATTCCCTGGCCTCGCATAAAGAGGATATCGGTATCGCCCGCAGCAATTACATGCCCAAACTTACCCTGGAAGAACGGTTCCTGCGGACCAATAACCCCACGTATGTCTTCATGGCCAAATTGAACCAGGAGCGCTTCAGTATGCAGGATTTTGAAATTGGATCGCTCAATAATCCAGCCCCGGAAAATGATTTTCAGACAACCTTAAGCGTTTTTCAGCCTCTTCTGGTCCTGCAGGCATCCATTGGCATTGACATGAGTAAAACCGCCTATGCTGCAAAAAAAGAGGACTACTACCGCCGGCAGGAGTCGGTGGCTCTGCAGGTGGCTCAGGCCTACCTTATGGCCCAGATGGCGGCTGATTATATCAATGTTGCAGAGAAGGGGGTTGAAGATGCCTTGGAACATCTGCGCATAGCAGAAATAAGCTACAAAAACGGACTCGGTCTTTACGCCGATACCATGAGAGCCGCCACCGCGGTGACCGAGGCGGAACAGAAAATGGTATCCGCAAAAAAAAATCTCCGGGTTGCCCGCAGGTCCTTGGGGCTTCTGCTTGGTCTTAAACAGTCAATCCTGACGAATCCGGACGACCTGGATATTCCGCTGCACGGGCTGGATCATTATACCGGATTGATCGAGGCCCGGCGTGACATACAATCCATGCAGCTCCATTTTGAAAACGCAGAGAACAACCTTAAATTCAATAAAGCCGCTTATTTCCCTACCCTGGGAGTCGGCTCCACCTACCAGCTCAACGATGCCTATGTCCCTTTTGGCAGCGACGGTGAAAGCTGGCAGGTTTTCGCCCAGTTCAAATGGGAACTCTTTGACGGCTCCAAACGGAAACATGAAAAACAGAAGGCCCTTTACCAGATTGCCGAGACGAGAGAAAACCTGGAGCAGCTTATGAATGCCGCAGCCTTCAAGGTTTTTGAATCCTATTTGGGGGTGGAGGAGGCGAAGAAAAACTCGGAACTGGCTCAATCGGCACTGACCACCGCCAAAGAGGGAAGGAGGCTGGTCAGAATCCGTTACGAAAATTCCCTTTCCCCGCTGGTGGACCTGCTTGATGCCCAGGTAAGCCTTGACCAGGCACGAACAACCGCCCTCGTGCGGAAAAAAGAACAGCAGCTCGCCATTCTGAAGCTCTGTTTTGAAAGCGGTGTCATCCTGCAGGAACTCGGGGTGAATCCAGTAAATCCTGAAAAAAAATGGGACAAAGCTCCATGAAATATCCGGAGGCAGATAAATGAATAAAACACGGATTGCCGTTGCAGGACTCCTTATTCTGGCCCTGACGGGATGCAAGGATAAAATCGAACCGGGCGCGGCCGGGATGGCGCGCGCAAAGGTTTCTGGCGCGGCTACCATGAAAATAGGACTGCAGCCGACCGCCATTTTCCATGATGCAGCGGCAACCGTGACCCCGTTAGTTGAAAGTTCGGTGTCGGGCCGCATCATGGGCCCGGTCGTCTCCGTATCCGTGGAGGAAGGCGACAGGGTCAAGAAAGGTCAGCTTCTCATCGTCATTGAATCTGAAGAGATCAGCAGCAAAAAGGCAGCAGCGGAAGCCGCATACCGCGAAGCTGTCAAGGCTCGCACCGCTGCCGAGCAGAACAGGAATCTTGCTGAGAACACATACAACCGGTTCAAAAATCTATATCAGGAGAAGGCCTTATCGCTCCAGGAGTTTGATAAAATTAAAACGCAGAAAGAGCTGGCCGTCCTGGAATATGAACGCATGCAGGAATCGGCCAAACGTGCCGAAGCAGGCCTGGATGAGGCAGAAGTTTACCAGAGCTATAAGGAAATAGCATCCCCGGTTGACGGGCTTGTTACGGGCAGGTTTATTGACCCCGGCACCATGGCCATGCCGGGCATGCGGCTGCTGACGATTGAGGACACCTCCCGCTACAGGCTGGAAGCTGAAATAGATGAAAGCCTTGCCGGAAAGATTACTCCCGGCGTCGATGCTGAGGTTGAAATAAAGGCTTTACAAAAAATACTGCAGGGAAAAGTATCTAAAATAGTGAAGGCTGTTGATCCACATTCGCGGACATTCAAGGTAATAATTGCACTGCCGCCGGAAACAGATCTGCACAGCGGTCTTTATGCCAGAGTAAAAATCCCGGTGGGCCGAGAGGAGCTTGTGCTGGTGCCCGCTGAAGCCGTGGTCTCCAAGGGGCAGCTCACCGGCGTCTATGTGGTTGATTCCGACCGGATCGTCATTTACCGGCTGGTGCGACTCGGCAGAAAATACGGGAAGAAGGTCGAGATTTTATCCGGTCTGCAGCCCGGCGAAACCATTATCGCAGAAAAGCGGGCCGGGATTGGGGACGGCGTTATCCTGGAACCGGAGAAATAGCATGGAACAGTTTGGCATATCAGGCAGAATAGCCCGGGCCTTCATCAAGTCCAAGCTGACGCCGTTGATCGTATTAGCAGCTCTGCTGCTCGGCATATTTGCCGTAGCAGTCACGCCGCGGGAAGAGGAGCCCCAGATATTGGTTCCGATGATTGACGTCATGGTCGCCTATCCCGGCGCCTCGGCCCGCGAGGTGGAAGAGCGGGTCACCCGGCCCATGGAAAAATTTCTTTGGGAAATCAAAGGGGTGGAATACATCTACTCCATTGTCCGGCCGGGCATGAACCTGACCATTGTCCGCTTCTACGTCGGCGAGGACATGGAAAAAGCCATCGTCAACCTCTATAACAAGCTGATGGCCAATGCTGACAAGATACCTCCGGGCGTGTCCCAGCCCCTTGTCAAGCCCAAATCCATCGACGACGTGCCCATCCTGACCCTGACCCTGTGGCATGATGACCGACAGATATCGGGATATGAACTGCGCCGCATCGGCCGTTGAACTGGCGGATGAACTGAAAAAAGACCAGGAGGTCTCCGAAATTTAACGTTATCGGCGGCCAGAAGCGGCAGGTGGTCATTAACCTGGACCCGGAACGGCTCAAGGCCTACCATACATCATCCCATTACAGATCATGGAGCGCCTGCAGCAGGCCAACTTGTCATCCGCCTCCGGCGCCTTTCCGGCCGGCAATCGAGAGTTTCTCGTGGAAACCGGCGGCTTTCTGTCCGACCTGGAGGCCGTCGGCTGCCGTAGTTGTCGGTGTTTTGACGGACAAGCCGGTATATCTCCGTGACGTTGCCGAGCCTGACCGACGGGCCTGAAGAACCGGCCGACTATGTATTTATGGGTCTGGGGCCCGGCGGCGGCGGCAAAAGGCCTGACCCCGGCGCCGGGCCAGTTCGAAGCGGTAACCGATAGCCCTGGCCAAAAAAAAGGGAGCCAACGCCAGCACGTGGTCCACGAGGCCCTGGCCAAGGTGGAGGCCTTAAAAGGCAAACTGATCCCCTCGGATCTGCAGGTAACGGAAACCCGGAATTACGGCGAGACCGCCAACGAAAAGTCGAATGAACTGCTAAAGCATATGCTTATCGCCACCATTTCGGTGATCATCCTGATTGCCCTGACGCTGGGCTGGCGGGAAGCGGTCGTCGTGGGGGTGGCCGTGCCCGGTCACCCTGGCCCTTACCCTGCTGATCAACTACCTCTACGGCTATACCTTGAACCGGGTAACCCTATTCGCCCTCATCTTTTCCATCGGCATCCTGGTGGACGATGCCATCGTGGTGGTGGAAAACATCCACCGCCATTTCAAGCTGCACAACATCAGCCGGCTGACCGCAATTCGGGCGGTGGATGAGGTGGGCAGCCCCACCATTCTCGCCACCTTTGCGGTTATCGCCGCCCTGCTGCCCATGGCCTTTGTCTCCGGGTCTGATGGGGCCGTATATGCGGCCTATCCCGGTGGGGGCTTCCGCGGCCATGCTCATTTCCCTGCTGGTGGCCTTTATTGTCAGCCCCTGGCTGAGCTACAAGGTATTGAAAAATGTCCGCCCCATGAAACAGGCGGACAGGAAGGGGGCAGGCTGCATAAATTATCATTATGAGCAAGCTGCTCGGTCCGCTGTCTTGACAGGCCGGCTAAGGGTAGTCGCGTGCTGCTCGGTCGGCTCCTGCTCGTTGGCCGTCTTGCTGGTGCCCTTGAAAAAGGTCACGGTCAAGATGCTGCCCTTTGACAACAAGAGCGAACTGCAGGTGATAATCGATATGCCGGAAGGCACCACCTTGGAAGAGACCGCCGCCCTGACTCGGGAGATGGGGAAATATCTCAAGACCGTGCCGGAGGTCACCGATTATCAGACCTATATCGGCACTGCCGCACCCTTTAATTTCAACGGATTGGTCCGGCATTATTACCTGCGTTCCGGAGCTAATGTCGCCGACATCCAGGTCAATTTCGTCGGCAAGGGTACGAGGTCCCAGCAAAGCCATGCAATAGCCAAGCGTATCCGTCCTCCGCTGAAAGAAATAGGTGACCGGTATAGCGCCAGTATTAAGGTGACGGAGATTCCTCCCGGTCCCCCGGTCCTGAGTACCCTGGTTGCCGAGGTATACGGTCCCGACCCCGAAAGGCGGATTGAAATTGCCGCCGCCATAAAGAAAATATTCACCGAAACCGACGGGGTTGTCGATGTCGACTGGTACGTGGAAGCAGACCAGAAAAAGCTGACATTTATGGTCGACAAGGATAAGGCCGCCGCCAACGGCATCAGTACGGAAACGGTGGCAAAGAGCATGCGCATCGGACTGGAAGGCATATCTGCGGGTCTGATCCATTATGAAAATGAAAAGGAACCGGTGGAGATATTACTGCGGCTGCCCCTAGCCGACCGGGCCCATGCCGCCCTTCTGAAAAGCATCGGGGTCCCGGCGGCCGACGGCACTCTCGTTCCCCTTGGAGCATTGGTCCAGGTAAAAGAAGAAAGTCTGGAAAAGACCATTTATCATAAAAACCTGAAACAGGTTACCTATGTCATCGGTGATGTCGCCGGCTCCAAGGAGAGTCCCCTGTATGCCATTCTGGCTATGCGCGACAAGATAAATGGAATTGAACTTAGCGAGGGTTATGAACTGCAGCAGTATACGGCCAGGCAGCCGTGGTTGGAGAACAGGTATGCCATGAAGTGGGACGGCGAGTGGTATATCAGCTACGAGGTTTTCCGTGATCTCGGCATAGCCTTTGCAGCCGTTATGATCCTTATTTATATCCTGGTTGTCGCCTGGTTCGGAAGCTTTATCACGCCCCTGGTCATCATGGCGCCGATTCCTCTGACTCTGGTGGGTATACTGCCGGGACACTGGCTGTTCGGGGCCTTCTTTACCGCGACCTCAATGATCGGTTTTATTGCCCTTGCCGGCATTATCGTGCGCAACTCCATCCTCCTGGTTGATTTTATCCAAATGGAGTGGCGCGACCGCGGCGACCTTAAGGAGGCTGTGGTTACCGCCGGCGCCGTCCGGTTCCGCCCCATTGCCCTGACAGCCGCAGCCGTTGTGATCGGATCCTTTGTCATGCTCTTTGATCCGATCTTCCAGGGACTGGCCATCGCCATGATGTTCGGCGCCGTGGCCGCAACAGCACTGACCCTGATCGCCGTGCCCCTGCTCTACTATCAATTCTTCAAGAATAAACCCCGGCCAGCGAAGGGAAAGGAAGAAAAGGACGACGAATAAGCCGAGAGCCGACCGGTGTCACAGCTGTTTACCACTTATTCTTCAAACGGCCGATATCCTTATCAAGAAATTTCTTCAGGCGGCGCCGGTACCAGGAATGATTGATCCAGAGCTGTTTGTTTCCTTCCTCCTGGATGCGGGTCGCAACCCTGGAACGTACTCGCTGCCAGAGATCCCTTTTATACGCAGTACCAAAAGGGATAAGACTGTCCAGACCTTCAAGCGTCTTCTTCTTAAATCTCGGATAGGTAAAACTGTTAATGAAAACACCGGTCAGGACAAGAACCAGTAATGCCGTCAGCGAGGGAAATATCAGAGCACGGTCATCAAATGATCCTGATAAAAGGGAGCCGAGCAGGGTTAACTTGGGGAAGCCAGCAACAAGCTTGAGCAGCAGGTCTCCGAACCAGAAAACCAGAAGGGACACCAGGAGGCCCACCTTCAGAACCTTTTGCATCTTGATCCCGAAGCCGGTTTTAAAGGCGGCAAGTGCTTCGGCCTGGAGATCAAGTTCCCGGACCCCACGCTCAGCCTCCTGGAAAACATGATTAATCCGCATGGTCGGTGCCGTCTCAACCGCACGTTTCAATTCATCACGTTCACTGACCCATGATTCCACCCCCTGGGGCGGCACATCCCCTTCCCGGGCCGCAAAGGTAAGAAATATCCTTGGAATATCCTTACGGCCGGTCATCTGGGAAAGGTTCCAGCACAGGGTACCGTAAGCACGCACCAGGTCCGGGACATTATCACACTCATCGATTCTGTTCAGAACATAGAGCACCCTGTCCTCACCGGTTGAACCGGGGAGGGTGCTCCGGATCGCCTGGTAGGTCTCCTTGATTGTGCCCGCCTTGTGCGGATCAAACATAAGGATAATCAAATCAGCCAGTCTGGCAAGCTCCCCCACCACGCCGAGATAATCATAGCCGCGGTCTTTTTCGGTAACCGAGTCAAGCATGCCCGGTGTATCTATTATGGCAAAATTCTCCAGGAGCGGCGATTTCACCTTTTTCATACGCAGGTGGGAAAACAGCCTTTCGCCGAAAGGTCTGAGCGGTGCAAACGGCAGACGTTCATCATTAATGATCGTGGCCCCGGGAATCTCCTCCTCGCCTTCACCCTCTTCAGGAGTGGTCAGAATGGTAAAGGAATCATCGGTCGGCGCCTGGCCCGTCCTCTGCACCGGCATATCGAGCAGTTCGTTAATAAAGGTCGATTTTCCCGAAGAATAGTTGCCGATGACCAGAACCAGAGGCTTCCACATGAGCGGCGTCAGCACATGCTGCATGGATACGTTGTACCGCTTGTAAATCGGTGTCATTTTATGCCGCAGCAGCTTATCAAGTTTCTTGATCAGAGCTTTGGCAGCTTTTTCGTCTTTCATTTTTACCCCCGGAAATCCATGGTTACGGTATGACTGCTGATAGGCCTTGAATTATCGGCTGCAGCCAAAATTCGTCCGGTTCTTTTTATGCCGTTTACCGGCAATATACTACAGCAATGATCCTCTTAGCAAATGTAGAACCATTTATTGCAATCTTATCAATACCCTTATTATCAGGGACTTGCAAGGTTTGTGCGCACATATTCCAGCCCCGTTCACATTCACGGGACCTTTTATGATTGGATCAGGTACCATACCGGTCCAATCCGTAAGCCTGGCGTCTAATGCCGGCGGAATTTTTCAGAACTCCCACATGTTCGTCCACGTAATCGATAACTTTGGGCTGCTTATCGGCAGCCGGCCTAAGGATACGGCCGATAACCTGGCGAAGACGGCCGGTAAACTTGATCGGGGTGGTGAGAAAAAGGGTGGTAAGCCCGGCGGCATCGAAACCTTCGCCCACCAGCTGCAGGGTGGAAACAAGGACCTTGACCTCGCCCCGATGCAGAGATTCAACAATAGCGGTGCGGACTGTTGCGGGCTGCTTCCCGGTCAGCACACTTGTCGGCACCCCTTTTTCCGCCAGCAGCTTTGCCAATTTCTGACAGTGTGCGACCCGGTCACTGACAACGAGTATTGTCCCTGCGGTTTCAAGGGCTTCACCACTTATATCCGCGGCAATCTGTTGATTCCGTGCTTCGTTTTTGGTCAAAGAGTTCATCAGGGCCTGATAATTGCCGCGGAAAACAAATTTGAAACCGGTGGGTTTCTGGATAAATTCAGGCTCCAGAACCGCGCCGCTTGCCGCCAGTTTCTTGGAATCAACCTGGTGCGTCCGATCCCCCATGAAAAGATAGATCAGGGCGGTGAGCCCGTCCTCCCGACGGTAGGCCGTAGCCGACAGCCCGAGCATGAAATAGGAATCAAACCTTTTGACGACCTCGGTAAAAAGTGTGGCCGGCACCCGATGGCATTCATCAACAATCAAATGTCCGAAACAGGGGATCAGTTCATCAAGCCTCTTGCGTGCCGTATTAACAATGGCAATGGAAAGGGGCTGTATGTCAAACTTCGAGTCCCCGATAAGTCCGGCATGCATTCCCAGGAACTCTCTTACTCTTGCCTCCCACTGGTACATCAGTTCCCTGCTGTGCACAATAACCAGGGCCGGCTGGCGCCTGAGGGCTATTGCTTTGAGGGCCATAACCGTTTTTCCTGATCCGGTGCCGGCAACCAGGACACCGAAATGTCGGCGCAGAATATCGTCCACCGCCTCTTTCTGATATGGCCGCATATTCCCCTGGAAATTGAAGTCGAATTCCGGCAGCCGACGTCGCTGATCTACTATTTTTGGCGGAGTTCCCATGTATTTTTTGCACATTGCCACGGCCTCGGCGGCAAAACCTCTGGGAAAGGAAATGGTGGTCCCGGCCAACTCGTAAAACAGAAGCTTCTGTTTGAAATTCCTGCCAACCCAGCGCCCATACTTTTTGGCTGCATGGTATTTGGGATTGTCAACTGTAAGTCTTTCCTGCAGAACCGCGAGAAAGGTCTTGGATATACCCGAAAGCTGACATTGACCTGCAACTGTCAGTACCGGTCTATGTATTTTCTCCTCTTTGTTTTCCCTGGACATTACGCGGAACAATATGTAATTGCTTGTTTTCACTGGAATGATATGATAAATATTTGCACCGGTGATATTTTCTTCTCCGACACCCTCTTTTCTTTTTTTATTAATATCAAAGAGTTAGAACCTCAACACTCTACCGAAGCCCGGCAGAATTGTCCACTGAAATCATGAATTACTCTGCACAAAACCAGGATAATACCGCCAACAAAAAACGTATCATTGCGGATAATTCTTCTATCCGTAAACCAATTGTCGAACATCTCAGATCAAAAGGTTTTATGGCTCTTCAGGCGGAAGACGGCACGACCGGTCTCAATCTTTTAGCCGCTTCTATAATTCTGCCGGCCCAAAGTATGAAGATCAAGGTGGTCGTCAAAGGGGTTGAAACCGAGAAACAGCTTGAGGTGCTGCGCTGGCAGGGATGTAATTATGTCCAGGGTTTTCTATGCAGCCAACCCCTTACTGCCGAAGAAATCGTTTCCTTCTTTGCCTCGCCGCCCAAATAGAGTTATAATACCATAATAAACTTTTTTGAAATTGCAGGTATGAAAAATGTTATCCACATAATACTGGCCTTCATAGTTGCCGGACTGACCTTTGCGTTCCTGGTAAAAAAAATGAAGGATGACTGCATACCCTGACTGCTGGCTTACGGCACCGTCGGTATGGGTCTCATATCGTATTATTTACTGACAACATATTTCTAATCCGGGCGTGAACTGACCCGGCATTGATTTTCTGTGAATAAATTGAAGCTTTCTGCAACAGCTGCGGGGAATCTTTATACGCGAGGAACATTACTTTATCATTCGTTCGCGAACCCCCACGGCTGCTTCCCCATGCAAAGCATAACCCGCGGAAAATACGGCCGCTGATCGTGTTCACGACACCATCATTCCATTATGAAAGTTAATGGCATCCACTACCGGACTATCTGGCCGCGGCAAGACAACCCGGAAGTTATTGAAATCATCGACCAGCGTTATCTTCCTCACCGGTTTATAATTGAGCAGCTGCAAACACCGGCCGATTTTGTTGCGGCGATACGGGATATGCATGTCCGGGGTGCGGGACTTATCGGCGCCACCGCTGCTTTTGGCATGTACTGTGCCGCCCTGCACGCCCCGGCCAAGAACACTGAAGCCTATTTTGCGGCGGTGGCCCGCAGTCTCCTGGATACCAGGCCCACCGCTAAAAATTTGTCATGGGCCTTGCAGAGACAGCTCACAGCGGTGGATGGCTTGTCGACCCCGGAACAAAGGATACAAAAAACCTATGAGACCGCCCGTCGAATAGCTGACGAAGATGTGGACTTCTGCTTCAGAATAGGAGAACACGGACTGCGGATAATCAGCCATATAAGCAAACAGAAAAAAGGCGAACCGGTTAATATTCTCACCCACTGCAATGCCGGCTGGCTGGCATTTGTTGATTACGGCTCAGCCACGGCCCCCATTTATGCCGCCCACCGGGAAAATATTCTGCTCCATGTGTGGGTGGATGAAACCAGGCCCTGGAATCAAGGGGCAAAACTGACCGCCTGGGAAATGTGCCAGGAAGGGGTGCCCCATACCCTCATTGCCGATAATACGGGCGGCCATCTCATGCAGCACTCCATGGTGGATCTGGTTCTCGTCGGCTCGGACCGTACGACCCGCACCGGTGACGTCGCCAACAAAATAGGCACATATCTCAAGGCCCTGGCCGCCAAGGACAATAATGTTCCTTTTTATGTGGCCCTGCCCTCCTCAACAATTGACTGGGAGCTGCAGGACGGTCTGCGTGAGATCCCCATTGAAGAGCGTTCGGGAGACGAGGTGAAGTTTATTTCCGGGCTCGGCACCGACAACAGACTGACAACGGTCATGTGCGGTCTGGCTGAAACCCCTACCAGCAATTATGCTTTTGACGTCACCCCGGCACGTCTGGTGAGCGGCATCATTACTGAAAGAGGCATTGCCGCTGCCGATGAGGCTTCCATACTGCAGCTCTTCCCTGAATTCGCCTGAAAAAGGTTTCCGGCCGGATGCTGGTCAGCCGGCTATTGGGATAAATACCGGCAACAAAATCTCTTGAAAGGCTCTGCAAAGCGTATTAAAAGGCTAATACGAATTTTTCTAATCCAAATTTACTCTGAGGAGGCATAACAATGCGTTTACATTATTACACCGGCAAACGAATCATCTCTGCAGCTGCAGCAGTTATAGTTTTTATTCTGGTGATCGCACCACTCTTTTCCCCGGGCGCCCAGGCACGAAGCGCCAAAGAAATCGATGTAAGCGTTGATGTGGCCCTGGACCGCTTTAAAAACGAAGTACCCGGCGCCAAAGAATTTTTAAACAACGCTAAAGGAGTGCTCGTCATTCCCAATGTCATCCGGGTCGGCTTTTTTCTCGGCGGTGAATATGGAGAAGGAGCTCTGCTGATTGACGGCAAAACCGTGGATTACTATAGCGTTGCCGCAGGATCGTTCGGTTTCCAGTTTGGCGCCCAGTCTAAAGATATGGTCATTATTTTTATGGACCAAAATGCGCTGTTAAATTTCCGTGACAGTCTCGGCTGGAGTGCCGGAATCGACGGCTCCATCGCTCTTATTGATTACGGCGCCGGCGCTTCCGTTGACTCGGATACCATCCAGCACCCGATTGTCGGCTTTGTCTTCGGAGTCAAGGGGTTAATGGCCAATATATCCCTCGAAGGCTCAAAATTTACCAAGCTCACCAGATAACCGTGATCAATCGTTCCCAAAAAGAGCACGCGTATCCCGGCTGCACTTTTCTCTATTAATAAAAAAACAGGGCCTTTATGGCCCTGTTTTTTTACTGTTCCCTGCCGGCAATCACTGCCCGTTCTTCAGGTCAAGATACATTTCATGCGCCTGACGAGGCGGCAGGTTTTTATGCACCGTTGCTCCCACGGCCTGGATCATGGCTGCCGGCGATTCGGCCTGAAAAATATTTCTTCCCATGTCCACTCCGGCGGCTCCTTCCTGCACGGCATTATGCGCCATGGTCAGCGCATCAATTTCCGGGATCTTTTTGCCGCCCGCCATCACAATAGGCACCGGACAGCTTGCAACAACCGACTCGAAGCCTTTCGGAATATAGTATGTTTTGACATAATGCGCCCCAAGTTCGGCGCAGATCCTGCACGCCAGCCTGAAATAACGGGCCGATCTTTTCATCTCCGTTCCAACCGCGGTCACCGCTAAAACCGGCATACCGTACCGTGATCCTAGGTCAACCAGCCTGGTCATGTTGTGCACCGACTGCGTCTCATATTCACCGCCGATAAAGACCTGGACCGCCATGGCTGCAGCATTGAGACGAAGGGCATCCTCAATGTCCAGGGCTATATGCTCGTTGGAGAGCTCTTTCAGGATACTGGGCCCGCCGCTGGCTCTGAGGACGATAGGCCTGTTGTAGGAGGGCGGCACCACGGAGCGGAGGATGCCGCGGGTCAGCATCAGGGTATCGGCAAATGGTGCAATCGGCAGGATATTCAGATCGATTCGTTCAAGCCCGATTGTGGGACCTTGAAAATACCCGTGATCAATGGCAAGCATCACCGTACGGCCGGTTTCAGGGTTAAAAATCCGCGCCAGGCGATTTTTCATCCCCCAATCCAGGGAATTGGAACCCTTGAGAAAAAAACCCTCTGTGTTCGTCGATTTTTCCAGGCTGAAATCTTTTCCCGCCTTGTCAGCTTCAGGCATAGCACATCTCCTTTCAACTTTATTTAATGTTTGGTCAATTTACTCCTGCGGTTTTATAATCACCTTCAGCGAAGATCCACCTTCAGCAACCAGCCGAAACCCTTTTCCTGTTTCCGCCAGTCCGAACCGGTGGGTTATCATATCGTCAACCCGGACCCGCCCCGATCTGAGGAGTTCCAGGGCGGCGGCACAATCGGTCGGGCCGGCGGCATATGAGGTGGTAACGGTGACATCACGGCGCCAGAAAACATCGTTTATGGATACCGGCACAACGGCGCCGGCCGGTGCCGGAGCAAACAACAGGATGGTCCCGCCGCGGCCGACTGTCCGAAAGGCCTGCCGGCAGACAGCCTCAGCCGCGGCACATACTATGATTACGTCCGCGCCCCGGCCGCTGTTCAGTTTTCTGAATTCACCGGCAACATCGGCTTCGGCGGAAAGTACATGGTGCGCCCCGTACTGTTGTGCCATGACTAGCCGCTCCTGACTCAGATCGGTGGCAACTACCATGCCCGCACCATTAGCCAGGGCGAGCTTGACATGCAGCAGCCCTGCAATACCGCTGCCGAGGACAAGGACGCTGGCACCGGGCCGGATGGAGGCAAACCGCTGGCCGCGCAGAACGCAGGCCAGCGGTTCAACAAATGTTGCGGTTTCATAAGATACTTCATCGGGCAGGAGCCAGGTGCCCCGCTCAACATTTATTGCCGGCAGACGGACGTATTCGCAAAATCCACCCGGATCAAAATGGGTTCCACTAAGCAGGGTATCACAGACGGTCTCATGTCCGTTCCTGCAATAATGACAGGAAAAACAGGGGACATGATGGGTCGCAACAACTCGGTCGCCGGCTTGAAATTCGACAACGCCGGCACCCGTCTCTGCAACCCGGCCGGCTATTTCATGGCCTAGAACAAGAGGCGCCCGTTTAATCCGGTACCATTCCATCGTGTCACTGCCACAGATTGAACTGGCAAAGATCTGCACCAGTAATTCGCCGGCGCCGATCCGGGGGGTCTCCATCTCTTCAAGGCGGACATCCCTGTTATTGTAATACATTGCCGCGCGCATACGCATTCAATCCCCTTTCGGTCTCACAACATAAAGATGTAAACGGAAATTATCGCTCTATAGAGACATTTCAGGCAGCCGTGTTCCACCACGATAACCGGATCAGCCCGTTGATTGTCTAAATCCCCCTGAAAGCCGGCTGAATTGGTGGCCCGGATTATTTTTGCCCGGCACAAAATCCCATAGAACCGCAGCCGCACTATAGTCCAAGTTTTCACTCCTTACAATCTGCTTTTGCCCTCATGCAGCCCCGTAAAAATTGGGCCGCCCCAGGCCCGGCGTGGAACATTTTTTTTATGAAGAAAAAGTTGTGTTTGCTCGTAGTCTTTGGTATATAGCCTTTTTTGGTCCTTCCGAAAGTGGAAGATAAGATTAATTTAAAAAAGTTGGCAGAAACTACACTAAAGGGCAATAACTAACATGACAGAAAATTCAACAGAAAAAAATGCTCCGGATGCCGGAGCAAAAGGTTCAGAAGAGATGAGTTTTGCCGATCTCTTCGAAATGGAAGAAAACAGTTCAGTAAGTAAAGTAGGAGATGTCATAAAGGGTACGGTTGTCGGCATTGTTGACGACCATGTTCTCGTTGACATCGGCGACAAGGCTGAAAGCTACATCCCGCTCTCTGAATTTCGTGCCGAAGATGAAGAACAGGATATCAAGCTGGGCGACACCTTCGAGGTCTTCGTGGAAAAGAGAAAGGAGGAGGGTGGACTGCAGCTGTCACGGGAAAAGGCCATCGGTATCAAAGTATGGGAAGAGATTGCCAAGATACAGGCGGAAGACGGCACCATTGACGGCAAGATTGAAAACCGCGTCAAAGGCGGCATGTCAGTGGATATCGGCGTACCCGCCTTCCTGCCATACTCGCAAATCGACCTGCGTCCGGTAAAAGATCTGGATGCCCTCATTGGCCAGACCTTCCCCTTCAAGATTCTCAAATTCAACAGAAAACGGAATAATGTCGTTATTTCACGTCGCGCCATTCTCGAGAAGGAACGGGAAAAAATGCGCGCTGACATGCGGGACTCTCTGGAAGAGGGCATGGTCGTGAAAGGAACGGTTACCAATATAACCGATTATGGTCTTTTTATTGATCTTGGCGGCATGGATGGTTTATGCCACATTACCGATCTTTCCTGGGGCAGGGTATCGCATCCGGCCAAACTCTATAAGGTCGGCGATGAAGTAGATGTCAAGATTCTCAAATACGACCAGGAATCCGACCGGGTATCCCTGGGCATCAAGCAGTTGCGTCCGGACCCCTGGGCCACGGTAAATGAGCGCTATCCCATCGGCTCCAAGGCTGTCGGCAAGGTTGTCAGTATTACCGACTACGGTGTTTTTGTCGAACTTGAAGAGGGAGTGGAGGGACTGATCCACATCTCTGAAATGACCTGGTCCAAAAAACCGCGGCATCCCTCCAAACTGGTTACGGTCGGCGATGAAGTAGAAATTATGGTACTCAACATCGAAACCGAAACCAAGCGGATCTCTCTGGGCATGAAACAACTGCATCCGAATCCATGGGATCTGGTCAGCGAAAACTATCCGGTCGGCTCCATCATCGAGGGCAAAATCAAGAATATTACCGATTTCGGGATATTCATCGGTATTGAGGAAGGCATCGACGGTCTTATCCATGTCTCTGATCTTTCCTGGACCGAACGCATCAAACACCCGACTGAAAAATATTCTAAAGGCGACACCATCCAGGCCGTAGTCTTAAAGATCGACCGGGAAAACGAACGGTTTTCCCTCGGCATAAAACAACTTGAACCAGACCCATGGCAGGCCGCCCTTAGTAATTATCCGACCGGGGCCATTGTTGAAGGCAAGATTACCAATGTCACCGACTTCGGCATTTTTGTTCAACTCGAAGAAGGGGTGGAAGGACTGGTCCATGTCTCTGAAATAAGCAAAGAAAAAATCAGCACCCCGGTTGGCATGTACAATGTTGGTGATACCCTGCAGGTGAAGGTAATCAATGTTTCCTCAAAGGACCGGAAGATCGGTCTTTCCATTAAGGCCCTTGATGAGGATGCCGGCGAGGATTCTCTGAAGGAATTCAAAAAGAAGCCTGCTGCCGGGCCGTCTACCATCGGTGATCTGCTGAAAGAGGAAATGGAAAGCAGGGAAAGTAGCAGCAAGCTGGAAGCTGAAGTTGAAGCAGAGGCCGAAGCAGCACCTACAGAGAAAAAAACGGCAGGGACTGCTGCAGTTGAGACGGAGAAAGCCGAGGCTGAAGCAGAGGCCGAAGCAGCACCTGCAGAGGAAAAAACGGCAGGGACTGCTGCAGCTGAGACGGAGAAGCGAGGTGAAGCGCTGAGACGGAGAATGCTGAGGAGGAACCGGCCAAGGCAGAGTCAGCAGAGGCGGAGAAACCAGAAACCGAGGATGCTGATAAGGAAGCAGACGAGTCTGCCGCCCCGGAAACCGACAAGGAAAAGGAATAACCGGATAAACGTTCCGCAGATCCTGCGTGTGCTCCTGGTGTTAGATAATGAACTGCAACTGCATGCATATGATCCTGCCGGCTGCTGACTGCAATCCATGAGTTCATTTCGCCAAAAACATCCCATTCTTCTGGGACTCTTTATCTTGACGGGGATATTCTTCCTGTTTCTGGGTGGGATATCCCTGCTCTTATCTTCGCTCATCTCCCGCGGCACCAACACTGATATCTTTACCGCCAGGGAAGGCGTCGGGATTGTCGAACTCGAAGGGTTAATCGTCACCTCGGAACAGATACTGAAAAATCTGACGGAACTCAGGAACAATCCCAATGTAAAATCCATTGTCCTGCGTATTGAATCCCCGGGCGGGGCCGTTGGGGCATCACAGGAGATCTTTACCGAGGTGAAGCGCACCAACGAGATAAAACCGGTGGTGGTGTCCATGGGTTCCCTCGGGGCGTCTGGCGGCTACTATGCAGCATTGGGGGCCGGCAATATTATAGCCAATCCCGGTACCATGACCGGCAGTATAGGAGTCATTATAAAATTTCCCAATCTTGCGGGACTCTATGATAAGATCGGCTACAAGAGCGAAGTCATAAAAAGTGGGCCTCTCAAGGATATAGGATCGATCAACCGGTCGTTAACCGAGGAAGAGCGCCGCCTCATGCAGGATCTGATCGACAATGTCTACCACCAGTTTGTCCGTGACGTCGCAACAGCCAGGTCCATGCCCGAGGAAACCATCCTCAAATTGGCTGACGGCAGGGTTTACACCGGCGAACAGGCCCTTGAAGTCGGACTTATTGACAGCCTGGGAAACTTTACCGATGCCATTAGCCTGGCCGCCGATCTGGGTGGACTTGACCCGAAGAATCCGCAGCTTATTTATCCAAAAGTCGACAGAAAATTCTCTCTCTTCAACCTTTTGACCAGCGCCGAGCAGTCTCTAGTTGGCAACTTCGCACCGCAATCCCCGGTCCTCTCCTACGAGTGGCCGGGAGTACAATAATACCAGGATATACCTGAAATTCGCAGTTCTGATTCGGGTAACCGGCAATTTTGCGGCAAAATTTCTTACATACTTTCATTGAGGCATATTATGTTAAAACGAGACCTGGTTGAAAAAACCACTGCCAGCCTGAACGGCTATCTGAAAAAAGATATCAGCCGGGCTGTTGATATTATCATTGAGACAATGTCTGAATCACTTGACCGGGACAACAGGGTTGAAATTCGCGGATTCGGCAGTTTTTCGGTACGCACCCGAAAGGCACGGCTGACAAAAAATCCCAAAACCGGCAAAATTATGGATATCCCGCCCCGCAAGACCCTGCACTTTGCCATGAGCAAGTCATTGAAAGAAGCTCTGATCGAAAGAAAATAATAGCCGCACGCCGGGTGATGTCATCAGACATAGAACTGGCTGATATCACCTTTTCCCTGCCGGAGTATTTCAGGGACATCTCCGGAAAAATCAACGATTGTTGAGGGATCCGGGTATATCATGCCCCCGTCGATTACCAGATCAACCATATTTCCCAAAAGCTCCTCAAATTCATATGCCTCTGACAGCGGCGGTCCCTCTGGATCGAGGATTGCACTGGTGGTGAGTATGGGATTTCCCAGGGTTTCAACAAGTTCTATGCAGATATTATTTCCCGGCACCCGGATACCCACCGTCTTCTGCTTGGTAATCATTATTTTGGGAACAAACTTGGTGGCCTGCAGAACAAAGGTGTAGGGCCCGGGCAGAGCCTTGCGCATTATCCGGTAAGCCATATTGGAAACATGCGCATAATCGCTGACATTTTTAAGGCTTGAACATATAAAGCTGAACGGTTTATGCAGGGGGCGCTTTTTAAGCTGAAAAATTTTCTTAACGGCTTTCTGATTGAAAATATCACAGCCTATCCCATACACTGTATCCGTGGGATAGCATATCACGGCGCCACCCCGGAGCTTGGCGGCAATCTGTTTAATACTTCGCGGCTGCGGGTTGTCGGGATTAATGGAAATCAACATGGTTTTTCTCTCATTTCATTCCAATGCAGGCACAATGAGACAGGTCCTCAGCAATCGTAAAAAATTTCAGGCAATAAAAATAAATATAATAATAACATGACCTTAAAGGCCACAATATGACCGGGCCCGCTTTCATCGATGCCGACAAATGTAAACTATTCATCGTGCTGAATCAATGACTATTCATCAACCCGTTGCCGCGGCAATTGATCTGGGGTCGAATACGTTCAGGCTTCTGGTGGTGGAACACCCGGGGGGCCGCTTCAGAGTACTGGCAAAGAAAACGGCATCGGTCCGCTTGGGCCGCGGACTGGAGGAAAACGGTTTTTTAGGCGAAGACTCCATGCAAAAGGGATTTGCCGTTCTGCGCACTTTCCGGGAAATCCTGGCCCGCTATCAGCCGCAGAATATCCGGATATGCGGCACTGAAGCACTGCGCCGGGCAGAAAACAGCTCCCTTTTTCTCCGCCGTGCCGGAGAAATACTGCAGCAGCCCATTGATATCATAAACGGTGAAGAAGAGGCCCGTTTATGTCTTGCCGGCGCCCTGGCAGGCATGGATAAACCTTTATCCGGACCCCTGCTGTTGGTTGATGTGGGCGGCGGCTCCACCGAACTGATTTTGGCGAAGTACCCTGCCGGAGAAGTACGGATGACAAGTGTGGGCCTCGGTGTTGTGGGACTGACGGAAAAATATCTTGGTGTCGCGCCGCCGGATGTTGACCGCCTGGACAGTCACCTTACGGCAACACTTTCCCCGGCGCTTGATAACCTGACGCTTTGGCAAAAAAAGGAGCCGGGCTTGATTACCGGCTGCGGCGGAACCGCAACCAGCATGGCGGCCCTACACCTTGAGCTGAATTCCTATAACGCATCCCTGGTGCATGGTCATGTGCTGCGGGACACATCCATCCAAGCGCTCTGGGAAAAACTAACCATCCTTTCCGTTGACCAACGAAATGCACTGCCCGGTCTCGGCGAAGGCCGGGGGGAAATACTGCCGGCCGGCATCAGGATATATCAGGCACTTTTAAAACTTCTGCAGCAGGACAGGCTTCGGGTCAGCGATACCGGGCTTTTGGAAGGCATACTGCTCAGCAGCGCCGCCCCTGCTGTATTGTGAGTCATTTCCCCCCTGATTCCGCCTTATAAATATAGCGTCTTCGAGGGAAAAGGACTTTGCAATTACCCCGGTATTTTTGTATAAGTGGTTCACCATCTGGGAAAAATTGTTCTTGCGAGTAATTCACTGATATCACTTCTACTTCAGAAGGATACCGTTACCTCTGACATAGCTGCGATGAGTGCATATTATTTTCAGGAAATCGATCATCGCCACAGAAACTCATTCATTATTATTCAAGGAGATTGAACATGCTATCCGATGTCATTGAACCGGCATACACCTTCGATGATCTTCTTCTGGTTCCAGCCAACTCTACAGTCATTCCTTCAGAAGTAGATGTTTCCACCCTGCTTACCCGAAACATCAAGCTCAATATTCCCCTGGTCTCTGCCGCTATGGATACGGTGACCGAATACCGCACCGCCATTACCATGGCCCGGGAAGGCGGAATTGGCATTATTCACAAGAATATGCCGATCGATGAGCAGGCCAGACAGGTTGAAAAGGTGAAAAAATCCGAATCGGGGATGATCATTGATCCGGTGACCGTTACGGAAGAGCAGCGGGTCTCGGAAGTACAATCAATGATGGCCAACTACAAGATATCCGGGGTGCCGGTGCTGCGGGGTGAAAAGCTCGCCGGCATCGTTACCAACCGGGACCTCCGGTTCGTCACCGATCCCACCCTGAAAGTCAAAGACGTAATGACGAGTAAAAACCTGGTTACCGCCGAAGTGGGCATCACTCTGGAAGAGTCAAAGGCCCTTCTGCATGAGCACCGCATTGAAAAGCTCCTCGTTGTTGATGACGAAGGAAATCTGAAGGGTTTGATTACCATAAAAGATATTGAAAAAATAAAGAAATATCCCAATTCAGCAAAGGATGACAAGGGCCGGCTGATGGCGGGCGCGGCCCTGGGTGTAGGCACCAATTACCTGGCCTGTGCGGAAAAGCTGATGAAAAACGGGGTTGACGTCGTTGTTCTTGATTCCGCCCACGGACATTCACAAAATATTGTCAAGGCGGTGGCAGCCCTGAGAAAAACCTATCCCGGACTTGAGATAATCGCCGGCAATGTTGCCACGGCGGAAGGCACCGAAGCACTGATCAAAGCGGGGGCCAGCGCGGTGAAAATAGGCGTCGGTCCGGGTTCCATCTGCACCACGCGTATTGTGGCCGGCGTCGGCGTGCCGCAGCTGACTGCGATCAGGAACTGCAGCCGGTTGGCGCAGAAATATGACATCCCCCTGATTGCCGACGGCGGCATTAAATATTCGGGAGACATTACCAAGGCCATCGGCATCGGCGCCCATTCCATCATGATTGGCTCCCTTTTTGCCGGCGCCGCCGAAACCCCGGGGGAAACTTTCCTATACCAGGGGCGCGCCTATAAAGGGTATCGGGGCATGGGTTCTCTGGGGGCCATGAAGCAGGGCAGCGGCGACCGTTATTTTCAGGAGGATGTGGAGAGTTCATCCAAAATGGTGCCAGAAGGTATTGAAGGAAAGGTGCCATTCAGAGGGCCGCTTTCCGATATGATTTATCAGCTTGTCGGCGGCCTGCGCTCCGGCATGGGATATGTCGGCGCCAGGGATATCGAGGAACTGCGGCAGAAGGCGAAATTTGTACGAATTACCGCGGCAGGCCTTAAGGAAAGTCATGTTCATGACGTGATCATCACCAAGGAAGCGCCCAACTACCGGCTCGAAGGCTGAGCGCTTTAAATAGAAAATTGAATAGTGAAGGGATCACTATACAACCCGTAATTTTACATTCTGCATTTAATTAATGGACATCCATCGCGAAAAAATTCTCATCCTTGATTTCGGTTCCCAGTATACCCAGTTGATTGCACGACGGGTACGTGAAGCCCATGTATATTGTGAATTGCATCCATTTGACATGGATCTGGATGCCATCAGAGAGTTTGATCCCCAGGGCATAATTCTCTCCGGCGGCCCCAAATCGGTATATGACGCCGGAGCGCCCGGCGTGGAGGAAGCTGTCTTTGAACTGGACATCCCGGTCCTCGGCATCTGCTACGGCATGCAGCTGCTGGCCCGTCACTTCGGCGGCAGGGTAGTGCCGGCAGGCAAGCGGGAATACGGCCATGCCGACCTGGTCAGCAGCAACAAACCGGGCCCCTTTTTTGACGGTTTTTTCGCGGCGGGCAAAAGCCCGGTGTGGATGAGCCACGGCGATCACGTGGAAAAAATTCCGGCAGGATTTGAGGTTGTGGCCCGGACAGACAACGCGCCGGTGGCCGCCATCCAGAATGCAAGCAGCAACCTTTACGGCGTCCAGTTTCATCCCGAGGTCAATCATACACCGCGGGGCGAACTCCTCATAAATAATTTTGTCCGTAAGATCTGCCGGTGCAAAGGACAGTGGACCCCCGGCCAGATAATTAACGATGCCGTGAACCGCATCCGTGAACAGGTAGGCAGGGACAACGTCATACTCGGTCTTTCCGGCGGCGTCGACTCGTCGGTTGCCGCCGCCCTGATCAACCGGGCCATCGGCGATCAGCTTACCTGTGTCTTTGTGGATAACGGCCTGCTGCGGCTGGCAGAAGGAGACCAGGTGATGTCTACCTTTGCGGAAAACATGGGGGTAAAGGTCATCAGGGTCAACGGTGAGGAGCGCTTTCTGCAGGCACTGGCCGGCGTCATGGACCCGGAGCAAAAACGCAGGATCATCGGCAACCTCTTTATCGAAATATTCGAGGAAGAAGCAGGCCGCATCACCGATGCCATCTGGCTTGCGCAGGGCACCATTTACCCCGATGTCATAGAGTCGGCCGGCGGCAAAACCGGCAAGGCCCACAGCATTAAAAGCCACCATAACGTGGGCGGCCTGCCCGATTTTATGAAACTTAATCTGCTTGAACCCTTAAAAGAACTGTTCAAAGACGAGGTCCGAGCCATCGGTGAAGAACTGGGGCTGCCGCACCAGATGGTCTGGCGGCATCCCTTCCCGGGACCGGGCCTCGGCGTCCGGATTCTCGGCGAAGTGAAAAAGGAATACGCCGACATACTGAGACAGGCTGATGCCATCTACATTGATGAACTCTATGCCGCCGGCTACTACGATAAAATCAGCCAGGCCTTTGCGGTTTTCCTGCCGGTAAAAAGTGTGGGCGTCATGGGCGACGGCCGCACCTATGAGTATGTCATTGCGCTCCGGGCCGTGGAGACCAAGGATTTCATGACCGCCGGCTGGACAAGACTTCCCTATGAACTGATGGGCCGTATTGCCAACCGGATCATCAACGAGGTCAGGGGGGTCAACCGGGTAGTATACGATATATCATCCAAGCCGCCAAGTACCATTGAATGGGAATAATTGAAGGGTTCGAGGAAAATATTTTATACAAAAAACACAAAATCAACTTTGTTTTCTGTCTCCTGTTTCCCGTCTCCTGACTACCCGGCTGCACGGTATGCAAACCACCTGGTCCGCAACCTTCACCGTCCGCGGCTCCATAACCTTCTCCCCGCATCTGGCGCAGGTCAGACTTTTATAAATTTTGGCCGTCTCCGGTATATCCGCAACAACATTTGTCACCTCGAACAATTCAGCGTCATCACTTTCCAGAATTGCCCGGATCTTGCGCGCCTTTCTGTCCTGCACCGCGGCTGATACTTCCCTGGACCTGTCCCCTGAGGAATATCTCTTCCACATGGCTTCAGTTGCAGGGTCCTCCGGGGGTGGCGTCCACTTGACGGCAATACGCAAGGCTTCAGAATGAGGCCGCCTGAAAAAGGTATAGACCTGTTTGCCGTAATCTTTAAAGATAAGGTTGCCCTTGCCGAAAGTACAACCGCAGACAAGCTGGATCGCATCCACAGCACAGGAGTTGTTCTCAACCAGAGCCACCAGTTCTTCATCTCCGGCACGCTGTCCCATCTCCCTTTCCATGAGTTTGGCAACCCGGTAGCCAAGGGCAAGGCCGGGACATGCATGGCCGTGAAATTTTACTGTATCATCAAAGTCCATATGCTTTCTCCTCTTCAGTCCGATATCACTGACAATAAGTGTTTCTTTAGAATTTTCAGGTGCGGATAATTGTTTATCCGGCGCGGAAATCACCCTCTCCTGCATCAGCATGAATATTGCACTGAAAATAGTTTACAGCCACATAATAATAAAATTTGTTTTCAAATGTTACCTGTAAAAAAGTTTCTTCCATGTGGCAATATTTTCCAGAGCAGCTATATTGGTCCGGCATAATAAATACTTTGGCTTACTCTGTAGAAAAAACATGAAACAAGCGGTGCCTGCGATGAGAAAAAATGGACGCCCGGACAACGAGATCCGACCGGTTTCCCTGGAAATGGAATTTTTGCCCCATGCCGACGGTTCACTGCTCATTAAAACGGGAGATACCCACGTGGTCTGTGCCGTTGCGGTTGAGGAATCCGTTCCCCGTTTTCTGGAGGACGCCGATCAGGGGTGGATCACTGCTGAATACGGTATGCTGCCGTGGTCGACGCATACCAGGAGCCAACGCGAGGCGGCCCGCGGCCGTTCCGGCAGAACTTACGAGGTCCAGCGTCTCATTGGACGCTCCCTGCGCATGATGGTTGATCTTAAATCTCTGGGACCGCGAACCCTCAGGGTTGACTGCGATGTCATCCGCGCTGATGGAGGGACGCGGACCGCGGCCATAACCGGGGCTGCCCTGGTTGTGCGTGATGTTATCAACTCCCTGTACCGGAAAGGGAAACTGCGTGAACTTCCTGATATTCAGCCGCTGGCGGCCGTCAGCGTCGGCATTGTCGATGGCCAGGCCGTTCTTGATCTTGATTATGATGAAGATTCACGGGCAGACACGGACGCCAATTTTGTCATGTGCGGCGATGGGCGTCTGGTGGAGGTCCAGTGCTCTGCAGAAGGCGCTCCATTCAGCCGGGCCGAACTTGACCGTTTGGCTGATCTGGCCTTCCATGGTATTACGCAGCTGCTCTCATTCTGGCACCAGACTGACTGAAACCTGCCTGTAAAAAAGATATGAACCTGGAAAACGGGACTGAACGATCTTCTCCCTTCACGCTGCACTCCCGGTCCACCGAGTGTGCGGCACGCTGCGGCGAGGTGCGCACCCGGCACGGAACTTTTCAGACCCCGATTTTCATGCCGGTGGGCACCCAGGCCACGGTAAAGGCCGTAACCCCTGAAAACCTGATCGACCTCGGGGCTGAAATCATCCTGGCCAATACCTACCATCTTTATCTGCGGCCGGGCCAAGATTTGATCCGCAAACTTGGCGGTCTGCATCGATTCATGCACTGGGACCGGCCCATACTGACTGACAGCGGCGGATTTCAGATTTTCAGCCTGCGTGAACTTGCAAAAATCACCGAGGAAGGCGCCGGCTTCAAATCCCATCTCGACGGCTCCTCCCTTTTTCTGAGTCCCGAAGATGCGGTTACTGTGCAGGAAGCACTCGGTGCGGACATCATGATGTGTCTTGATACCTGTATCCCATTTCCGGCGGACCGGAGTGCAACCCTGGCCGCCACCGAGCTTACTTCCAGATGGGCCCTGCGCTCCCGGACCGTTCAAAAGGAAACCGGACAGCTGCTGTTCAGCATTGTCCAGGGCGGCATGTATCCCGACCTGCGCACTCTGGCAATTAACCGGCTTCTGGAAATCGGATTTGACGGATATGCCCTCGGCGGTCTCAGTGTCGGCGAACCCCGTGATCTCATGCTGGAAATAGCCCAGCACAGCGCCGAACTCCTGGACCAGGACCGCCCTATATATCTCATGGGCGTCGGTACTCCAGAGGATCTGGTTGAAAATGTTTACCGCGGCATCGACATGTTTGACTGTGTCATGCCGACCCGCAACGCCCGGAATGGAATGCTCTTTACATCGCGGGGAAGAGTTGTTATAAAAAATAGCCGTTACAGCGATGACCCGCTGCCTCCGGATGAGAGCTGCGGGTGTTATACCTGTCAGAACTACTCCCGGGCCTACCTGAGACACCTCTATATGTCGCGGGAGATTTTAGCGTACCATTTGAATACGATTCATAACCTGTATTATTTTGTCAATCTCATGAGATCAATGCGTGAAGCCATAAAAAGAGATACATTTGTTCGGTTCAGGAACAATTTTTATACCATGCGTGAAGAACATGATTAATATCTTACTTTATATACCGTAAAAAATTAAAACCATATAAATCAAAACCGGAGGTAACTACATGACAGGCATTGCATATGCTGCAAACGGGGGATCTCCCCAGGGCGGGCTCATCTCTTTCATCCCGCTCATTCTTATTTTTGTAATTTTCTATTTTCTGCTTATACGGCCCCAGCAGAAAAAAGCTAAAGAGCATCAGATCTATCTGGCAAACCTGAAAAAAGGTGACATGGTCGTCACCAGCGGCGGGCTGCATGGCCAGATTACCGGCATTACTGACACGGTGGTCACCCTTGAGATTGCCGACAATATCAGAGTAAAGGTATCCCGCCAGCACATTCTAGGTTCCAAGGCTGCAGTTACTGCTGACAATGAGGCAGTGGCATCCGGCAAGAAGGCGGGCGGCGGCAGCAGCAGCAGTTGAAGCCTTAAAGGTTGTTAGCTTTCATCGTGCATGAAGGTAGAGCTGCAGGCCTTCCACACCTTTATTCTATAATTACTGGTTAGGCTGATTTCCGGCCGGTTGGGGTTTGTTACCGCAACCGGCTTTTTTATTCCACAAATTTTTATCCAGCGGTTCGGCCCGCAACAAGTCTGACAAGCTCACTCAAAACATTACCGTTTAACGAGGCAACGATTCGCAGTCCCGGCTGAACCTGCTCCGACTGGCTTCTGAAGTCCTCTATTCTGCCGATCCTGGTGCCGGTTTCATCCTTCCAGTAGATTGTTGCCTGGGGATAATTACGAACTACGCTTAGCTGCATTACGGCAGCTGCCATCTTTTGATCCCTGCAGATATCAAGAAGAACATTCCCGAATTTTTTCCCGTTAGCGGCCTGCAGTTTCTGCAGCATTGATACCGTTTCAAAGACCCTACCTGTTGATTCCGAGCCCAGCATTGCCAGGATAATATTTTTCAGGTCACCGGGTCCCATGTCAGGGGCATGACGTCCCCTTCCTCCTGTAATAAGGAGCCCCCCCTTATTCAGGTTCACGCCGATCCGGTCAACCGTGTGTTTATTGATTCCGGCCAGCGCTGCAATTCGACCATTTAGTTCTGTTCTGTGGGCCATGCTTCCGATTCTGTCTTTATCCCAGTGAGTTAAACAGGATACAACAACAATAAAGAACATAATAATGCATATGTCAACATGCAAATTGCATTATGATATTACCTGGTTTGTTTTGGCACAGAAAATAATATATTTTCAGCTAGTTATGCAAAAATATTGAATTATCCGGGAGAAATTTCCAGGATAAAGCGATTTTCCCATCCGTGGCCTTTCTGACACAACGGAAGTTACCGGTGTCCTCGGTTATATCTTCAGTTTTTATGGCCAGAAGAATGTTGCTGCCTGATTAAATTAAGGAGTACTATAGAGGATAATCGAAACCCGGGGCCTCTTCGGTTTCGACTGGAAGCGGGGCAAGTACGGAAAAGATAATAATGTCTTCAGAACCGGAATTAAATATGCCATGGATTTCTCCGGGGGAAGCCAGTGCCGTATCTCCAGGTTTGACGGGTTTTTTCTCTTTTGCAGAGGTGTAGTATTCTCCCGCACCCTGGACAATATACCAGATATCATCGCTGTGGAGATGAGTATGCGGGTAGATCCATTCTCCGGGCTTTATCCGCCAGAAATGTATTTCATGGTTTTTGGCATTAAAGATGAGCTCCCGGTAAGACCTGCCTTTATCGGGAATCATCGCAAAGATCTTGAAAATTCTCTCATCCATTGCAGGTGAAAAACCTAACGCTTTAGTCTCAGAGGCAATTCCATTATCCCATATCTGAAGGTTATTTGCAGGTTAACAGTGTTGGCAGAATGAATGCACATTAATCATGGCCATGGAATGTTGAATCATAAAAACAGGAACGCTATTTCCTTTTTCTGAGCAGGCCGTTCACTTCCCAGGATGGATCGTTTTCAGCATCATACCGTATCCTGATAATATTGCCCGGATTGGCTTGAGCCAGAGAAATTCCATCCTGATCCAGCAATTCGGCCGCAATAAATGAAAAACCCGTAATATCCCGGTTGAGATATTCAACCCTTTCCCCTGTCCTTAAAGGGTTTCTTGCCTCAACCGTAAGCCAGTTTCCAGTCCGGGCCTCTTTATTACCGAAATCCCGAATCACCCCAACAGGCAAATATTCCTGCTCGGCGCGGGACCTGTCATAGAGCATGTCATCGGCATCCGGCGGTCCGGAAATGAAGTTCTCCGTATACCCACGGGTACCGACTTTCAGAAGCTCTTCCATGTAAACCGGGGGCAGGGTAACGGCCCTGTTGTTTGCCAGAGAATCTTCCATGGTGTCCGCAATATAATCAAGGGCAGCACGATACACCCTTGTCACTGCACCGACATAATAGATGCTCTTCATCCGGCCCTCGATCTTAAGGCTGTCGGCACCAATATTGATCAACTGCGGCAGTTTGGGCAACAGACATAGATCCCTGGCATTAAATATATACGTTCCGTAAGCATCCTCTTCAACCGGGAAGTATTCCCCCGGTCTTTTTTCTTCCAGGAGTGCATACCGGTAACGGCAGGGATGGGCACAGTCGCCGCGGTTGGCATCCCTTCCGGTTAAATAACAGCTGAGCAGACATCTGCCGGAATACGAAATGCAAAGAGCGCCGTGCACAAATATTTCAACCTGGGTGGAGGGAGCAAGGCTTTCCCGAATGCCGGTCATCTCGGCCAGGCTAAGCTCCCGGGCCAGGTTGAGCCTTCCCACCCCCTGTCCTTCCCAGAACCTGGCACTTCCCGGGTTTGTGACATTTGCCTGGGTACTCAGGTGGATCGGGATGTCAGGAATGGTTTCCCGGGCCAGTGAAAGTATACCGGGATCCGATATGATAATCCCGTCCACACCGATACCCTGGAGAAACTGCAGATATTCCTCCAGCCCCTGCAAATCCTTTTGGTGGGCAAAGATATTGACGGTAACATAAAATTTTACATTTTTTTCATGGGCATAGGAAACCGCAGCCCCCAGTTCTGTATCTGAAAAGTTGCCGGCATGGGCCCGAAGACTGAATTTTCTGCCGCCACAATAGACAGCGTCTGCGCCGTAATGGATGGCAATAGTCATTTTCTCAAAGCTGCCCGCCGGTGCCAGCAGTTCCGGAATTTTTCTGCCCGACCTGTTCTTGATGTCTTTTCTATTTGCTGTTGCTGCTTTTGCTGCCATGATGTTATGAGAAGTTAAGGTCAAAGGTCAAAGGCCAAAGACATCAGTTTACATTCATATTCCCAAAATGCGACTTAGGCAAATAAAAACACAAAATTCAGTTGGGGTTGCCATGAGCGGCGGCGTGGACAGTTCCGTCACTGCAACCCTTTTAAAAAACATGGGCCTTGATGTCCATGGTTTTTTCATGGCCCTGGCCCAACCGGATCTGGACCGTCAGATCGACCGCGTAAGGATGGTGGCCGCCCACCTGGATATACCGCTGCATGTTGTTGACCTGGCAGATCCATTTAAAGAAACGGTCATCGATTACTTCATCCAGAGTTATTGCTGTGGAAAAACCCCAAACCCCTGTATTATCTGCAACCCCGGGATCAAATTCGGCCGGCTGCTGGAAGAAATCCTGAAAGCAGGCTGCCAACGCATGGCAACCGGTCATTACGCCAGGATTGTCCAGGCCGGCGACGGCACCTTTCATCTTTACAAAGGGCTTGACCGCAAAAAGGATCAGTCCTATTTTCTGCACCGCTTAACCCAGGAGCAGCTGGCCGCAATCATCATGCCCCTGGGAGAGCAGACAAAAAAAAACGTCTATTCGCTGGCGGCAGAGCTGGGGATCTCCGGGGTGCACGGCCGCGAAAGCCAGGATGTATGCTTTCTGCAGGGCCGTGATCTGCACGGTTTTATTTCCCGCCATGTCCGACCGGAAGCCGGGAGAGGATCCATTGTTAACCTGGAGGGCAGGGTGCTGGGCCAACATGACGGCATTCATTTCTATACTGTGGGGCAACGGAAAGGGCTGGGCATTCCGGATGCCACTCCCTACTATGTTGTGGCACTTGATTCACAGAGAAATACAGTGATTGTCGGCAAGAAGGAAGATCTGCGGCAGGATAGGCTCCTGGCCGGAGAGGTAAACTGGATAGCAGGGAAAGAGCCGGAACTTCCGGCCGAGTTTATTACGAAGATCCGTTATCGTCATACAGGTGCGCCGGCCCGGGTGGCGCCCTCAATAAAAGGAACGCATGCCGTCTGCTTTCAGGAGCCGCAATTGGCCGTCACCCCCGGCCAGTTTGCAGTTTTTTATAAAAATGACGAGGTGATGGGCGGCGGTGTAATAGTATAAGCAACTGCGCGATAAAGTATCAATAATTTGCTCCAGGAAGAACCTTGAATTGTGAAAACCCATATAACCAGGAAAGCTGTATCCCGGTACCTGGTCAACAGCTCAACGTTGTCTAACGGCGGGGTTATGCGAGGTCAAATTGTTATGCCCCTGTATTTTACAGCAGTTTTGCTATACAATGATACTTTCCGGAAAGGTGGTCTGCCGGATATCCTGAACTTTACTATGACCAAGGAGACGCATCATGTCTGATCTTCACGACCCCCGGGTCCTCCTGGCAGCTGACCGAACCCTGTTGGCATGGAACAGGACCAGTGTCTCACTCATGGCCTTTGGTTTCGTGGTTGAACGCTTCGGACTGTTTCTCAATGTTTTGGGCCGCAAAGGGGTGACCCTGTTTGAACGGGAGTTTTCCTTTTATATCGGCTTGACGTTCATCCTCCTTTCCATTGCCTTGAGCTTCTTTTCCATACTCCAGCACCGGCATGTGATCCACACTCTGCGGAGTACGGAAATCCCGGAGGGCTATAATCTCTGGACCGCGGTTGCGTTCAACGCCATAGTAGGTGTGCTTGGTGTCATTCTGGCGTCTTATATCTACTATGGATTTAGGGGCTGAAGGCCGATTTTCCCCTGCCCCTGAAATTATATGATTGACGCTATACCCCGTCCGGCTGCGCAGAAAAAAACCTGTCAAACTCTCATCAACCCTGGATAATGTCAGGGTTTCACCCCCTGGCCGGCCAGAAACTCATCTACCTCATCTTTTGTGGGAATACCCAGCCTGGCGCCGATTTTCGTACAGCACAGCGCCCCGGCCGCACTGGCATAGCTCAGGCTCTCACCCCATTCCATTTTCCGGGCCAGACATGCTGCCAATGCCCCATGAAAAACATCTCCGGCCCCGGTAGTATCAACAGCCCTGACCTTGTAAGTCTCCAGGTGGCCTGAGCCTGAAATTCCCTGCCAGATAAGTCCCCTTGCCCCTAAAGTGATGATAACATTAGGCGCATAGAGGCTCAGCTTGGCAAGTGCTCTCTTCTCGTCGCTTTCACCGGTGAAGTTAAGCCCGAAACTTTCCGAGCAGACGAGATAATCCACCAGACCTGCCAACTCCTCGGTGCCGCGGTGAATTGATCCTGCATCCAGCATGGTGATTATATTCTTTTGGCGGGCTGATTTTGCCAGGGCCGGTGAAATTAATGGCTCATGCCCGTCGAACAGAATCACCCTGGGATCCACGGTGGCGAAATCTACAGAACCGGCGGCCAGAAAACTTTCAGGTTTCCGGTAATTAACCAGGGCCCTGCTGCCGTCCGGCTTGACCATAACCACTGACAGGGCCGAGGAGTGGTTTCCCCTTGTCACGAGATCCGTATGAACCCCTGCCTGCTGAAGCTCGTCAATATGGGCGTTGCCGAAGATATCGTTGCCCAGATAGCCCGCAAAGGCGGACCGCAGGCCGAGGCGTGCAACCGTGACCGCGGCATTGGCCGCCGGACCGCCGCCACAGCCGATAAATGAATGGGCCCGAATTTTCTCATCCGGTTGGGGATGGCGGTCTACGGAATAGACAAGATCATAGGTGCCGGCGCCGACGCAAAGCACGTCAACGGGTTGTATATTATGTAAAACCATTGAGCTGTTCCAGGATTTTTTTGAAAATATCGTCGTATGCTGCTTTTATTTCACGATGTTATAGAGGAGCAAGAAACAATTAAGTTCATTCGCATCCCTCCCTTGCTCAGGCATGTCCCTTCCTTCTGATTTATTACAATTACCCCGTCTATTCAAGCAAAGATACTTCAAACCCCGGTAATTTTGCTGACAGTTTATTACCGGTGACGGCTGCTTGCTTTCCTCCCAGATTTTACGTAAGCTAAGCCCGGCATGAAAAAGAATAAAAAAAATCCTGCAACCGTGGCCGTGACCACCCTTGGCTGCAAGGTCAATCAGTACGAATCAGCCTCATTTCAATCTTGCTTTGAGGCGGAGGGATACAGGGTCACTTCCTGTGATGCGCCTGCAGATATTTACGTCATTAATACCTGTGCGGTTACGGCAAAGGCTGCGGCCCAGTCCAGACAGCTTATTCGCCGCACGCAGCGTACCAATCCCCGGGCAAGGATCCTGGTAACAGGTTGTTATGCCCAGATTGCTCCGCAAAAGATCCGCGAAATTTCGCCCTCAACCATCACGATTGTCGGCAATGCCAATAAGCACCAGATAGTCGCAGCTGCAGCAGCCCCCGCTGATGATCTGCAACCAGTTCTGCAAAACCGGGTTGTTGCCTATTTTAATGATATTTCTGAACAGAATGAGATCAGCCATCTGCCCGTCAAGCGCTTTCCCGGCCGTACCAGGGCTTATTTAAAGGTTCAGGACGGCTGCAATAATTTTTGTTCATACTGCATTGTACCCTATGCCAGAGGCCGCAGCAGAAGCCTTGCAGAGGACGAGGTTCTGGGCCAGGCCCGGCACTATGCCAATGAGGGCCACCGGGAAATAGTTGTTACCGGCATACATGTGGGACATTATGGCCTGGACCTGCAGCCGCGCAGCACCCTGCTTGACCTGCTGCAGAAGCTCAGCAGCACTGCTCCTGAAATCCGGTATCGCATAAGCTCCCTCGAGCCGACTGAAATCAACCGTGAACTCATTGAATTCATGGCGCTTACGGAAAACGTGATGGACCATTTACATATCCCCCTGCAGAGCGGTTCAAATGCGATTCTGAAAAAAATGAACCGCCGTTATACGGCGGAACAGTTCATGGAAAAAGTTTTCCGGTGCAAGGAATTGCTGCCGGAGGCGGCAATCGGGGTCGACGTGCTGGTCGGCTTTCCAGGCGAGACCGAAGAAGATTTCCTGCTGACCAATGAACTTCTTAAGAAGTTACCGGTTACCTATCTTCATGTCTTTCCCTATTCCAGAAGACCGGGAACCCCTGCTGCGAAGATGGAGCACCAGGTTGCCCGCCAAATCAAGGAAGAGAGAGTTGCGGTTCTGCGCAAATTAGATCATATAAAAAGAACCGCTTTCTACAAAAGCAGAATTGGTGCGGTGCATCCTGTCCTGGTTGAAGCTGAAAAAACGGCGGCCGGGCCGGCGAGAGGATTCACCGATAACTATATACCGGTTCGTTTCAAAGCCGAACCGGGTGATGCTGGCCGGGTGGTTCCGGTGAAGCTGGAGACCGTTCAGGAACGCTTTGTTCTCGGGTCTCCTGTCAAGCCGCGGATATAAATCGTTTGTAAGGCAGGATCGATAGATTCCTCTGCAAAACCGTTCAATATAAAAAGTAATGTGGGATATAATTGCAGCATGATCGGAGAAATAATAGCCATCGGCAATGAACTGACTTCCGGCCGGGTGCTTAACACCACCAGCGGCTTTGCCGCCGGCCTGCTTTTTGGAGCCGGCCACGAAATTATTTCCATGGCTACGGTTGGTGATACCCCGGAAGAAATCAGCAGAACTCTCCTGCAGGCGATCAGGCGCGCCGATTTTATTATCGTCACCGGCGGCCTGGGTGCGACAAGCGATGACCTGACCAGCGAGGTTGTGGGACAGGTGCTGGGGCGTCCTCCTGTTTTTCATCCTGAGATTTTTGCCAAGATAAAGGCACGTCACCCCAATCTGGACAGCCAGCCCCTCGGGATCCTCCAAAAACTTGCCCTATTGCCGGCAGGAGCTGAAATCTTAAATCCTGAGGCGAAGATGGCCGGATATCTCCTGGTGCATGAAGGGAAACCTGTTTTTTTCCTTCCGGGCGTCCCCTATGAAATGCAGGAATTGCTTGTGGATAAGGTTATTCCCAGACTGGACCTATGGCATGGCAATGGGACCAAACAGGTTAAACAGAGGGTGTATAAGATATTCGGCCTCGGTGAAACCGAAATAAACCGCCGCATGGCCCATATTGAAAAGACGGAGGACGACCGGATCCGCATCGGTTATTACCCGGTTTTCCCGGAAGTGCATCTCAGCCTGACTGTCACCACTGAAGACGGATCGTCCCTGAAAAACATATTTCAGCACCTTGAGGGTGAGATTAAAACAGCCCTGGAAGATTTCCTGTTCGGCACCGACGATGATACACTGCAAAGCGTGGTGGGGGAACTCCTGCAGAATCGGGGAAAAATCCTGGCCACGGCTGAATCCTGCTCCGGGGGGTTGATCGGGCATAAAATAACCTCGGTGTCCGGCAGTTCGAATTATTATGCGGGCGGAGTTATTGCATACAGCAATGATCTGAAGGAAAAACTTCTCGGGGTGGAGCCGGACCTGATCGCCAAACATGGAGCGGTCAGTTCCGCTGTGGCCAGAGAAATGGCGGCCGGCATCCGTACCGGCGCCGCTGCTGATATTGGTCTGTCCGTCACCGGGATCGCAGGCCCCACAGGCGGCACCCCGGAAAAACCTGTCGGCACCGTTTTTATCGGTCTTTCCACTCCGGATGAAACCACTGACATTCCCTGCCGTTTCTCCGGCAACCGCTGGCAGGTACAGGAGATAACCGCTGTAACCGCCTTAGACCTTATCCGGCGTCTTCTTCTTGGCAAAAAACTGCAAATTCATTGATATTGCTTGATAAAATTAAAAAGATGGTGCGCCATGCAAAATATCTGCAGCCAGCGCAAAATCTATTTTAAAGTTTTGACTTATTTATTAAGGTGACAGGTTAACATGCATTTCATGCACCACTAATCCTCTCATCATACGATTAAATATTCAGCTGACGCGATACTTTTCAGATAAGGAGCAATCACTATGGCAACCCGTGAGCAGAAAAGCAAAACCCTTGACAGTGCGATGTATCAAATTGAGAAACAGTTCGGTAAGGGGGCGATCATGCGGTTGGGATCCCATGAAGCCGTAGAAGTACCCGCTATTCCCACCGGAGCACTGAGTCTTGACATTGCAGTCGGCGTCGGCGGCATTCCGGTTGGCAGGGTGACCGAGATATATGGTCCCGAGTCTTCAGGCAAAACAACCCTGGCGCTGCACATAATTGCCGAAGCGCAAAAGCGGGGGGGGACCGCCGCCTTTATCGATGCGGAACATGCCCTGGACGTCTCCTACGCCAGCCGTCTTGGCGTCGATGTGGACAACCTGCTTGTTGCACAGCCTGATTACGGGGAACAGGCCCTTGAAATTGCCCAGGTCCTTATAAGCAGCAACGCCGTTGATGTTATTGTTGTTGATTCGGTTGCCGCCCTGGTTCCCCGGGCTGAAATTGACGGCAATGTCGGCGATCACCATGTCGGTCTGCAGGCCAGGCTCATGTCCCATGCCTTGCGGAAATTCACCGGCATTTTGAAACGCAGCAATGCCGCCCTGATCTTCATTAACCAGATCAGGATGAAAATCGGGGTGATGTTCGGCAACCCGGAAACCACCCCGGGCGGCAACGCCTTGAAATTCTATAGTTCCCTGCGGCTGGACATTCGCAAGATCGCCACTCTTAAGGACGGACAGGAGGTCATCGGCAACCGCACCAGAGTAAAAGTGGTAAAAAACAAGGTTGCTCCGCCCTTTAAACTGGCGGAGTTTGATATTATCTACGGCGAGGGCATCTCCAAGATCGGTGATCTGCTCGACCTTGCCGCATCCCAGGATATTGTGGAAAAAAGCGGCGCCTGGTATTCCTACGAAGGAGAGCGTATCGGTCAGGGCCGGGAGAATGCCAAAACGTTCCTGAAAGAACATCCCGAAATGGCGGATGAAATTGCCCAAAAGGTACGGATGGGTTATGGCCTGCCGGCTGGAAATAAGATCGGGAATCAAGCAGAGTAGCGGTTTTCAGGGAAGAGACTAATCTTCATAGCCGTTTGGATTTAGCATCTGCCAATGCCAGGTATCGCTGCACATGGCATCAATATCCCTGCCCGCCGTCCAGGACAACTCCTTCTCCGCCTTTGAGGGATCGGCGTAGCAGCTTGCAATATCACCGGACCTGCGGCCGACAATCCTGTAAGGGATGTTTTTCCCAGCCGCCTTTGCAAAGGCGTTTACCATCTCCAGCACGGAATAACCTCTTCCGGTGCCAAGGTTATAGATGACCAGCCCCGGTTTCGCTGCAAGCTTTTCCAGGGCCTTCACATGGCCGGCGGCCAGATCCATGACATGGATATAATCACGGACTCCGGTACCGTCCGGTGTGGGGTAATCATCCCCGAAAATCTGCAGTTCATCTAATTTACCGATTGCCACCTGCGAGATATAGGGCACCAGATTATTCGGAATGCCGCGCGGGTCTTCACCGATCCGGCCGGAAGAGTGCGCCCCCACCGGGTTGAAATACCGGAGCAGCGCAATGTTCCATGCTGGATCGGCATGGAACAGATCCTGCAGGATCTGTTCCAGCATCACCTTGGCCCAGCCATAAGGATTTGAGGCATGCAGAGGGAATTCCTCCGTGATCGGAAGCGAGGCTGGATCGCCGTATACCGTGGCCGAAGAACTGAAAACCAGATTTTTGATCCCGTATTCCGCCATGACCTGAAAAAGAACGAGAGAGCCGGCAATATTATTCGTGTAATACCGCAAGGGCATGACAACGGATTCACCGACCGCCTTCAATCCGGCAAAATGGATAACCGCATCTACCGCCGCCTCCTGGAACACTGCAGCAAGAGCGGTCTTGTCCAACAGATCAACCTGATGAAAACGCAGCTTTCTGCCGCTGATTTCCATAACGCGCCTGACCGCTTCTTCCCGGCTGTTAATGAGACTGTCGACCACGGTGACATCATAACCGGCCTCAAGCAGTTCGACGCAGGTATGACTGCCGATATACCCTGCGCCGCCTGTTACAAGTATTCGCATAACTTTTGCTCACAAGAGAAGTTGTATTGCAAAAATGTATTATTCATTTCAGATCATGAACTGCCGGTTTTACATCTGAAATCATCAATTCAGTTAGATATCATTTCAGTAAACACTGCAGTCCAGGTTGATTTACGATAGCATCTTTGGCAAAACATAGCCAAGATTCTTTGAAATGAGTATATAGTTTAATCGTCTGCCAACTCACAAAAAAACGAAGGAGAAAATCATGCCCTATGTCAACATCCGGGTTGCCGGCAAACTGGACCGGCAGCAGAAAGAGGAAATATGCAGCGGGGTCACCGATGTCATTGCCAGGGTGGCCAATAAGCCGAAAGATTCCATTCTTGTCTTTATTGATGAGGATCAGCACGAAAACATAGCTGTGGGCGGCAAACTCCTGCAAAAACCCAAATAATATTGCCTGTCATGGCAATGGACACACAGAAAAAAATTCAAAAGCTGCGGCGGCAGATCAACTTTCATGCGCACCGCTATTATGAGTTGGATGATCCGCTGATCGCCGACTCAGAATATGATCGGCTTTTCCAGGAATTGCTGCGGCTGGAAGAACTGCATCCTGAGCTGGTTACTCCGGATTCCCCGTCGCAAAGGGTTGGCGGTAAACCCTTGACGGAATTTACATCCGTACGCCATACCCATCCCATGCTCAGCCTTGAAAATGCCTTCAACGAAACCGAACTTTTTGATTTTGAAGAACGCCTGCAGCGCTTTTTACAGTCTGCAACGCCTTTGTCCTACATGGCGGAACCAAAGCTTGACGGCCTGGCGGTCGAACTGGTCTATGAAAAGGGGCTGCTCACCATCGGCTCCACGCGGGGAAACGGCTATATCGGCGAGGAGATTACCCAAAACCTCAAAACCATCCGGTCAATTCCATTGAGACTAACCGGAGCAGATAACGGGCAAATTCCTGTACTGCTGGAAGTTCGGGGTGAAGCATATCTCACCCTGGAAGGCTTCAAAACCTTGAATGAACAGCGTCTTGCTGCTGCAGAAGCAGTTTTTGCCAATCCCAGGAATGCGGCGGCAGGCTCCCTGCGCCAGCTGGATCCAAAGATCACTGCGCAGCGGCCGCTCGATTTCTTTGCTTACGGGGTAAGTGACACCTCCCAACCCCCCTGCAACAGTCAGGAGGAGCTCCTCGACTATCTGCAAAAATTAGGCTTACGGATTAACCCTCTGGCAAGATTCTGCCGTGATATGTCAGAGGTCATTGCCCATTTCGCCCATCTGCAGGATATCAGACCGACACTGCCGTATGATATTGACGGCATGGTGGTCAAGGTCAATTCCTTCGAACTTCAGCAGCGGCTCGGCAGCAAGGCAAGAAGCCCCCGGTGGGCCACTGCCGCCAAATTTGCCGCGATCCAGGCTACCACCATACTCAATAAGGTTGATTTCCAGGTGGGCCGAACCGGGGCGGTAACGCCGGTGGCCATCCTTGAACCGGTGAATATCGGCGGTGTTATGGTTAGCCGGGCAACCCTGCACAATGAGGGTGAGATCAGGCGGAAAGACCTGAAGCTGGGCGACCACGTGCTTGTGCAGCGGGCCGGCGATGTCATACCGAAAATTGTCAAACCTGTTGTTGAACAGCGGACCGGCCGCGAAAAATCAATCCGGATGCCGGAATACTGCCCGGTGTGCCGGCATCGTCTTATACTGCCGCAGGAAGAAGCCATAACCCGGTGCCCCAACTTGCACTGCCCGGCGCAAAGGCTGCGGCTGCTGATCCATTTCACCTCAAAGGCGGGTATGGATATTGAAGGCCTCGGCAAAAAGGCGATGGAACAGCTTTTCAATTTCCAACTGGTCCGGGACATCCCGGACATCTATGATTTACAGGTTGCTGATCTTGCCCCTTTAGACGGCTGGGCGGATAAATCCGCCCGCAATGTGGTTGCAGCCATCACGGCCAGCCGTGAAACAACCCTGGCCAAGCTGATCCGCGGCCTCGGGATTCGCTACGTTGGCGAAGAAGTTGCCGGACTGCTTGATGAGCATTACGGAGGCTCTCTCGCAGAACTTATGCAGGCCGACCGTGAGGAACTTCTTGATATTGCAGGAATCGGGCTGCAGACAGCGCAAAGCATTGCAGAATATTTCCATGATCCTGAAGTAAAAAAAATGGTGTCGCGGTTGCTGGATCACGGCTTTACCATTGTCTCCGGGGCAAAAAGCCCAGAAGAAAGCCCTTTTGCCGGATTTGTTTTTCTTTTCACCGGCAGTCTTGCGTCAATGTCGAGAGACGAAGCCAAACTCAGGGTAAAGGAAGGAGGGGGCAAGGTTGCATCCCAGATCAGCCGGAAGGTTACCCATGTTGTAGTTGGCGACAAACCTGGAAGCAAATTGAAAAAGGCCGAAGAACTTGGTTTGAAAATACTGACGGAGGAAAACTTTATTGAACTGCTTACCGGTAAGGGACCCGCCCGCCAAAACCGGCAGCTGTCATTGTTGTCGATTTTTTTGTAAAATTCGACGACAATTGCGTTGCCCGTCAACGTAAATAATTTAGGAAGAACTGATGTCAGCATCGAGTTTTTTACAATACCTGCAACTGGAAGAACCTGAGACATTTTCATCCGGCGCGGAAATCACTTTCACCTGAGAACACAAAAGGGGTGGCGATACATATTAAATGAAGGAAGAGGAATCTCATGGCTGATAGAAAAAGAATGCATGTACTAATCGAAGGCCGGGTACAGGGTGTTTTTTTCCGGGCTCACACCAGAGACGAAGCTGTCAAACTCGGTCTTTCCGGCTGGGTAAGGAACAGGCCCGACGGAACGGTTGAGGTGCTGGTTGAAGGGGAAAAAAGCGGGGTGCAAAAAATGATGCAATGGTTTCGCCAAGGATCGCCAAACTCGGTCGTTAAAAAAGTACATGCCACCGAAGAAACGCCGGTTGGAGACGCCGACACCTTTGAAATACATTATTACTGATATCACGTTGTTACCTGTAGTCTTTATCCGGTGAAATATTTTTTTTGTTTTCCGCGAAATTTTCACTCCTTTCTTTGACATACAACTTATTGTAATCATTAATTTTTACAAAAAAAATGTTTCCTTGGCCCGGGAATGTCTAACCCGGTAATCCCTACAAGTGTTGACAATAAGCAGGTACTGCTTTATAGAAAAGCGAATCATTTCTAAAGGAGGATTTCTCTTATAATGAGTTATTCTGATACAACCAAACTCAAGAAAAAAAAGACACGCTCTAAAGTGGCAACCTTTCCAAGCACCCAACGAATAGCCTGCCCAGAATGCGGCAATAAGAAGGAATTTCTCGAAGTATCAGACGGGGTTATTCTTACTACACGTTTCATCCAGCACAATGACGGCAGTTTCAGTCAGGAGCTCGATGACTCCCAGGTTCTGGGCCAGGTAAAATTTTACTGTGGTGATTGCGGCGCCGATCTCACCCAGTTTCATAAACGTTTTCTGGAAATGCTCTTCTAGGTGTAAACTCCCCGCAGTCGTCTGCGCATGCAAAGCATAACCTGCGGGGAATATCCTCGCAGATCGTGTTCAGCAGTACCCCAAGATTAAATTGTATCTCCAGGGAGATTAATGATTTGTCCACCAAGAAGCAGGTCATTCGTGATAATTCCACCCTGCAGGCTCAATTTAATTCTCTACAGCCCGGAGATATTATCGTCGGCCGTCTACGCCTGCGGGAATCGGAAGAACCCTTACTCCTGGATCTCAGCGCGCGGGGCGTGCAGCTGATACCATCAGGACTTTCTCAACTCCTCAGCCGCTCCAAAACTCTGCAGGCCGTCGTTTTTGCTCCATTCATGCTGCCGTTGACCCGCGCCATCCACTCCCACCATGACATAATTGCGGCAATTTCCGACTATCACAAAAACTCCATCACTGCCGTGGTCACCAAGCTGGACCGCAGGAATGCCGCTATGGGCGTGCATCTCTGGTCTTCGGTTGAAGAGGTTTTCACCCACGCCTCTCTCGGCAATATCCCTTTTCCATTTGTCCTGCAGCCCTTTGCACCTGATTGTCATGATATCCGGGTCGTTTTACTGCATGACTATATCGAGGCATATCAACGTCACAACCCTCACAACTTTCGCAACAATCTGCATCATGGGGGAAGCAGCAACTCCTGTGACCTAGCAGGTGAGCAACTTACCCTCTGCCGCCGGGTAATGGCCCGCGGCCGTTTCCCTTACGGACACATAGATATTATTGTAACAAAAGAAGGAAATTCCTATTTGGGGGAAATAAATCTTCGGGGCGGTATCCGCGGGGCACAAATCAGTCCGGAGGAATATCGTTCGCGGGTGGATGCTATTCACCTACAGCTGCTGGACAACTTCAGGAAATAACTATTTGCGGTGGTGAAAAAAAACAGGGAGAAGGTTAACCTTCTCCCTGTTTTTATACCTTTATAAAATCGCTGCAAAACAAATCATACACAACCGGTCGGTTTGGGCAGACCGGCCATTTTACAGGCTCCCTTTCCCGGGCCTGACGGGAAGAGTTCATAGATTCTTTTCAACGGAAAACCGGTTGTTTTGGAGAGAATACGAACCATCGGAGCAATACCGTTTTTCTTGTAGTACTCCTGCAGGGCATCAATAACTTTCTGATGCTCTTCGGTCATCTCGGAGATGCCTTCAATTCCCTTAACATAATCAACCCAGTTTTCATCCCAGTCTTCCATACCCTTGGACAGAAAGCCGTCCTCATCTACTTCATACGCTTTGCCATTATGCTCGATACTTGCCATCTTGATTTTCCTCCTTGCTGTCAGTCTGTATATTGTTGTTTGTTCCAGTCTCTACCGAACTTTCAAAACAAATTATGAATAGTCCTTCATAATATAGCGGCTATTCTTTGTCAAGTAATCATTAACATTTTTTTCACTCCCTGTCGCGGCATGATTTTGTGAAAAAAAAATTATCTTTAGCCCTATCATATGCAAAGATTTTTCCCCATATATTTTTTCAATTCATGATAAAAATATATTTCTGCTCTCTATGCACGATCTTTTTTACTCTTGAGGCTCTCATTTAGTTGCATTATTTTTTTTCGCTGGTATTAAGTACAGTCTTTCGGATAAAATAAAATGTTATTATTTTATTTTGCTGAAAATACCACCGTATCTAACGTATTGCATGGATAATCTGTTACCGATAACCGCCGCGCCATTTCATCCGGCGTGGAAGGAGAGAATATATGCTTGATTTACTTCGGAAAAAAGCCCAATCACCCCTTATTCAAGCCACCATCCTAATTATCGCCCTTGTCTTTATATTCTGGGGTGTAGGCGGTTACCGCAACACCAAAAACTCCGTGGCGCAGGTCAATGATGATGTTATTACCTATGAAGCATTCCAAAAGACCTACGAGCGCTTGTCAAATCAATTCCGTGACCAATTCGGCGGCAACATCCCGAAAGGATTGCTGGAAAACCTTGACCTGGAAGGCCAAGCCGTAGAGCAGCTCATTCAACGGTCCCTTCTGCGCCAGGGAGCCAGGGAGATGGGCATCAGGGTGAGTGACCTTGAAGTCCGCCAGGCAGTTGAAAAAATGGAAGCCTTCCGGACTAACGGGGCCTTCAACGTAGCCCAGTACAAAAATATTCTTTCCAGTTCAGGCATGACCCCTGCGTCGTTCGAAGATACCATGCGGACAGACCTTCTAGCCGGCAAGGTAATAGAATATCTCTCAGAGTTTGCCAAACTTACCCCGCTGGAGATCAACAATCAATTTAATTACGACAATGAGGAAATCAAAATTGAATATGTCTCGTTCAGCGGCTCAGATTTCAAAAAAACCGTGCGGCCGGATGAAGAACAGCTGCAATCATACTATGAGGAAAACAAGGAAAACTACATGACCGAGCCGCAGGTTAAGCTGCACTTTTTGGTCTTTCCTTATACCCAAGAGGGAAATCCGATTTCCGATGAAGTCCTGGAATCCTACTATCAGCAGAATATCAACCGGTTCACTATTCCCGAACAACGAAGTGCCCGTCACATCCTCATTAAAACCTCGGCGGATGATACCGAGGATATCTTAAATGAGAAACGGCAGCGCGCCGCACAAATTCTTGAACTTGCCAGGTCCGGCGAAGATTTTGCCGAACTTGCAAAACAGTATTCCGAAGGGCCGACCGCGCCAAGAGGCGGAGATCTGGGCACCTTCAGCCGGGGCCAGATGGTAAAACCATTTGAGGATGCGGTATTCTCATTAAAAGAAAAGGGGCAGATAAGCGATATTGTGGAAACACCCTACGGCTTCCACATCATAAAGCTCGAAAAGATTGAGCCGGCCCATGTTAAACCGTTTGCCGAGGTAAAAGATCAGATCAAAGCCGGGATTCAGGAACAAAAATCCCGAGAACTCGCCTTTACGGCGGCAACTCAGGCTTATGAAGATATCATCCGCGCCGGCAGCCTCGATAAATTCGGCCAGCAATCCGATATCAGGATTGACGAGACGGATTTTTTCTCCAGAAAATCTCCGGAAAAGAGTGGTTCCAAGGTTCCCATGCTCACCGATCCCGACTTTCTCAATGCCGCTTTTTCACTAAACAAAGGAGAACTCAGTTCAATCGTTGAAACGCCAAAGGGATACGCCATCATCTTTGCCGCCGACAGAAAGGATCCTGAAATCGCTCCATACCAGAAGGTTGCAGACCAGGTTCGGGAGGACTACATCATTTCCAAAGCTGAAGAGATGGCCCAGGAAACGGCGGAATCGATGCTGAGTGCACTGAAAGATGAGGGCGGCAAAAATTTTAGCGCCGTGGCCGAAAAATTCCACAAGTCCCCGAAATCGTCTTCTTATATCACCCGCAGTGATTCTGCGGGGGCAAAGCTACCTCAGGAGATTGTCAGCCAAGGGCTTGAACTCTCTGAAAAAAATCCTTACCCGGGGGAACCTGTGACTGCTGACGGCATGTTTTATGTTTTCAAGGTCCTGGAAAAGAGACCGCCTTCTTCCGAAATCTTCAGCCGCAAAGAGAGTGCATTCAAAACAGAATTGCTTGAACGGAAAAAAGCAGCAATACTGGCTTCCTGGCTTGCTAATGTGCGAGAAAAGGCAACGATCGAGATTAACCAGCAGTTTCTCTAGCCCGCGCCTAACACAATCCGATACTCCCAACATTGTCGCAGGGAATTTGGTATATTCATACAGGTAACCAGATTCTCTGCGCCGTGTATCTGCAACTGTTTCAGCTTGTGATAATCTGCTGTCACCGGCAAAATGAAGATGATTACCAAGCCATTGAACAATTTATTGAGAGGTGAAGCTCCCTGTAATAAATTGTTCCCCTGGACGCGGGAAACAGCCTTTGTCGGACAGCTTGACGACTCTTGAGAACTTTTGTTTACGGGCCCTATTCCCAGTCCGGCCGGAGATAAAGCTCCGTCAGTTGTTTCCTTGCCACCGACGCCGGGGCTTCCGTCAACGGACAGGTTGCCTTCTGGGTCTTAGGAAAGGCAATAACGTCACGGATTGTATCACGACCCGCCATGATCATCAGGAGCCGGTCGAGCCCAAAGGCGATGCCGCCGTGGGGTGGAGCACCAAGTTCCAGCGCCTGCAACAGAAAGCCGAACTTGTCATCGGCCTCTTCTTTGGCTATCCCCAAGGCGGTAAAGATCACATCCTGCATTTCCTTCTGGTGGATGCGGATACTGCCGCCGCCGATTTCGATCCCATTCAGGACCAGGTCATAGGCCTTGCTGCGCACCCGTCCCGGGTCATTCTCCAGGAATTCGATATCCTCTTCTTTGGGAGCGGTAAAGGGGTGATGCACTGCAACATGCCGCTTTTCGTCATGGTCATACTCCAGCAGGGGAAAATCCACCACCCAGACAAAATTATAGGTGGATGTATTGATCAAACCCAGCCTCCGACCCAGTTCCAACCGCAGTTCAGAAAGCGCCTGGTGGACAATGGGTCCTGTATCGGCCACAAAAAAAAGAACATCATGCACCTCAGCCCCAAGAGCTCTGCTTATTGCTTCGCGTTCCTCTGCGGTAAAAAACTTAGCGATGGGAGACTGCCACTCACCTCCCTCCCTGACCTTGACCCAGGCAAGCCCCTTGGCCCCGAACTGGCCGACATAAGAGGTAAGATCGTCCAGGTCCTTACGGGAAAAATCACCGCAACCCTTGGCATTGATGCTTTTAACCAGTCCGCCCTTTCCGGCAACGGTCTGAAAAACCTTAAAACCGCAATTCCTGACGGTCTCTGTCAAATCAACGAGCTCAAGGCCGAACCGGGTATCCGGCCTGTCGGTGCCGAACCGGGCCATGGCCTCATCATAATTCATCCTGGCAAAAGGGACGGTGAGCTCAATCCCTAAAACATCCTTGAACAGCTTCAGCATCATGCCTTCGATAATTTCATAGATGTCATTCTCAACAACAAAGGAAAGCTCCATGTCTATCTGGGTGAATTCCGGCTGCCGGTCGGCCCGCAGGTCTTCATCACGAAAACAGCGGACAATCTGGTAGTAGCGGTCCAGGCCCGATACCATCAGGAGCTGCTTGAAAAGCTGCGGCGACTGGGGCAGAGCATAAAATTTCCCGGGGTTGACCCTGCTGGGAACCAGATAATCCCTTGCCCCTTCCGGCGTGGACCGGGTCAGGACCGGGGTTTCAATTTCCAGAAATTTATGCTGATCGAGATAGGTCCGCACCGACCGGGAGGCATGGTGCCGCATAATAAGATTTGCGGTCATGGAAGGGCGCCGAAGATCAATATACCTGTACTTGAGCCGCAGGTTTTCGGAGACCTCCACTTCTTCATCCAGGGGAAAGGGCGGGGTATTACTGGAGTTCAATATTCGCAAGGTATCCACTAAAACCTCAATGGCCCCTGTTTTCAAACTGGGGTTTTCCATATCCGGCGGTCTTTTTTCCACCCGGCCCTGTACCGCGATGACCCATTCACTGCGCAGCTGGTGTGCCTTTTCATGCACATCGGCATGGATCTCAGGATTAAAAACCACCTGGGTAATGCCCCAGCGATCGCGAAGATCAATGAATATAACACCGCCGTGGTCGCGGCGCCGCAGCACCCAACCCATCAGGGTGACGATCTCGCCGACATTATCCGCGGCAAGATCATTACAGGAATGACTCCGCTTGAGTCCCCCCATCGATTCCATGTTGTTGCTCCTTATTTTTTTAAACCGCTCAAGATGCCTGAATTCAGTCTTTTCCGGCTGTGAGCAGTAATTTGAATTACTGTTGCCTTATTTTTTCCCTGACAGATGCAGCCCAGTCCTCCAGTTCCGGCGGGATTGCAATCAATTCCTGTTCTCCGGTATGCATATTTTTCAGGGGGGCTTCCCGGTTTGCCAGTTCGTTTTCGCCCAGGATAAGGACAAACCCGGCATTCTGCCTGTCAGCCTGTTTCATCTGGTTTTTCATGCTCCGGCCTTCATGGTCCATCATGGCCCGAACTCCCTGTGACCTGAAATGCTGCAGCAGAGCAAACCCCTTCTCAGCGGCTGCATCTCCCAGGGTGACAAGAAAAAGATCGGAAGACGGCATGATCTTCCGCTGTTCTTTCTGGTTCAAGAGCATGACCAGCCGCTCCATGCCCATGGCAAACCCGATACCCGGCACTTCCGGACCGCCAAGCTGCCGGACCAGTCCGTCATACCTGCCGCCAGCGCCAATCGCCCCCTGGGCACCAAGTTCAGTCGTAATCAATTCAAAAGTCGTTCTGGTATAGTAGTCAAGCCCCCGTACCATTTTCGCATTCACGGCAAACGGGACCTGAAGCTGGTGCAGAGCCTGTTGCACCTCTTCAAAGTGAGTCCTGCAGGCATCACAAAGATGATCCAGGATTGACGGTGCAGCAACATACTGGGCCTGGCAATGTTCATTTTTACAATCAAGAACGCGGAGCGGATTGGTACTGCTGCGACGCCGGCAGTCTTCACACAGGCTGTCGATGCGCTCCTGCAGAAATTCCGCCATCGCCTGCCTGAATGAAGGGCGGCAGGCCGCACATCCAAGCGAATTTATCTCCAGGCTTGCCTGCAGCCCAATATCCTGCAGAATCTGCCAGGCCATGGCCATTACCTCAGTGTCAATCCTGGCGCTGTCTGAACCGAGCACTTCAACGTCCATCTGATGGAATTGGCGCAGCCTGCCCTTCTGGGGCCTTTCATGCCTGAACATGGGACCGAGGGTATAGAGCCGCTGGACCGACCCCCGGACATGCAGGCCATTTTCAATATAGGCCCGGATAACCGATGCCGTGCCCTCGGGGCGCATGGTTACTGAAGAGCCGTTGCGGTCGATAAAAGTGTACATCTCCTTTTCGACGATATCAGTGCTTTCGCCAATGGTACGGACAAACAACTCGGTCTTTTCCAGGATCGGCACCTTAATCTCGGCAAATCCATACCGGTGAAATATCTCCCGGGCTGTCTGTTCTATGAACTGCCAGGTGCCAACCTCATCGGGCAAGATATCTTTAAAGCCCTTTAAAGCCTTGATACTCAAAATCTTCTCCTCATTACAACTGAAATGTATTAATATAAAAAAATAAACGGACAACTTTACTCGTACCACCGGCAAAAAGTCAAGCAATGTCCCCATTTCCGGCATGCTTTGACTTGACAAAGTGCCTGAAGCCGGGCATAGTCGTGCCTTATTGGTTATTAAATATATTTTTATATTTTCATGCTGTCTTATTATTGTTTTAAAATTAATATAGTAACTATTATATTATCGTTTAAGCCGCCGCTGCGTAGAACCTTGCATAAGGTCTTTATATTCCTTGTAATTTAAATACCACATGAAATTACCCCCCTTAACCATTGGCCCATATACAGCCCCTGTTCCCCTTATCCAGGGAGGAATGTCCATCCGGGTCTCCACATCATCCCTGGCCATTCCCGTTGCCGAATGCGGCGGCATTGGCACTATCGGAGGTTCATCCATCCCCATTGATGAACTCAAGGCCGATATCATGAAGGCCAAAAAGGCGACAAAGGGCATTATCGCCGTGAACATCATGTTCGCCATGAAAAATTTTTATAATCTGGTCAGCGCCTCCATTGAAGCCGGTGTCGACATGATTATTACCGGGGCCGGTTTTTCCAGGGATATCTTCAAAATCGGCAAGGAGACCAAAACACCGATCGTTTCCATTGTTTCTTCTCCTGCCTTTGCCAAACTTGCAGAAAAGCTCGGTGCCGCCGCCATCGTAGTTGAAGCCAAGGAAGCCGGCGGCCACCTCGGAACCGATATCGCCCTGCGCGAACTCTTTCCAAAGATTCGCGAGGTTATAAAAAAAGTGCCCCTGATCGCAGCAGGCGGCATCACCAACGGTTATGAAATGGCGGAAATGATGGACAAGTACGGGGCCGACGGGGTCCAGGTTGCCACCCGCTTTGTTCTGACAAAGGAATGTTCGGTATCCGATGCCTTCAAACAGGCCTATCTCAATGCCAAAAAAGAAGATATCACCCTTATCCGTTCTCCGGTCGGCCTTCCCGGCCGGGCCATCAGAACCCCTTTTGTTGCGCAAATGGAGGCGGGGGAAGAACTGAAGGCCAAGGATTGCAAATATAGATGTCTGAAAAAATGCGATCACTTTTATTGCATATCCGAAAGACTGTTAATGGCCAAGGATGGGAACGTTGAGGAAGGCCTTGTATTTTCCGGGGAGAATGTATACAGGATGAATGAAATACTTACGGTCAAAGAGGTTTTTGATATGTTCGTCTCCCAGGCCGAGTCCGTCTACAAGGAAACCGTTGCCTCCTGAATCCAGAAGTTATCTCTCATAAAGTAGCTATGCCAACTGATCCGGGAACTGCAAGCACGCCGGCTGATTTTACCTCCGCACCACGTATTATCCCCAGGTCGAAACACCCGATTTCCAGAAAAAACATTGACCGGGAGGCGTTGAAAGTCCTCTACCGTCTGCGTGATGCCGGACATGTGGCCTACCTTGTCGGCGGTGGAGTTCGTGACCTTTATCTTAATAAAATCCCGAAGGATTTTGACATCAGCACCGATGCAAAGCCGGGACAGCTCCGTAAAATTTTCAGAAACAGCCGGTTGATCGGCAGACGCTTCAAGCTGGTGCAGATCTATTTCCATGGCGGCAAGATTATCGAGGTTTCCACCTTCCGCCGCCGGAGTGAATTTGACCTGAACGATGGCACCAAAAACGGCAGGGAAAAAGTTCTGGCAGCCAACAATACCTATGGCACCCCTTCCGATGATGCATTCCGGCGGGATCTTACCATCAACAGCCTGTTCTACGAGATAGAAAATCTTACCATTATTGACTATGCAAACGGGGTCAAGGATCTGGAACAGGGCATTATCCGTTTAATCGGCGAACCGGAAAGAAGGGTGCAGCGTGACCCGGCCCGAATGATGAGGGTCATACGCCATGCAGCGCGCAATGATTTCACCATTGAACCGAAGACCTGGGAGGCCGTCACTTCCCACAGGGAAAAGCTGATACTCTGCCCCATTTCCCGCCTCCGTGATGAACTGATGAAAGACCTGCGCAGTTCAGCATGCGGTGACTGGGCCAAGCTTGCCATGGATTCGGGTATTTTTTACATGCTTTTCCCCTATTATCGGCCTGTTCTGGAAGGGCCTGAAAATGCCCGGAACAGGGAATTGCTTCTTGCCGTCCAGGAAGTTGCCGCCAGACTGCAGACCGGGGAAATGAAACTTCCCGACCAACTTGTCTTCTCCCTGCTTCTCCTTCCCTGGGCGATTGCAGAGAATGATCTGCTGGCTAAAAATTATAAAGGACCTGAATTTCATCGTTTCCTGAACACAATAAAAAAACAACTCGACACCCTGTTGGGTCCCATGAGCATTAAGCGGTCCCACAAGGAAAGCATAGCGATGCACCTGGTTACCCTGCCGCAGTTTATCCGTTTTGCCAGGGACAACAATTGGCCGAAATGGTTGAAGCGCAAAAGTTACTACCGGGAATGCGATCTCTTTTTCCGCATTTATTCCGAAGCAACCGGCGGCAAAAAAATACCGGAGCACATTGTTGCGGAATCCTTCCAACAGCTGCTTCCAAAACCTAAACAAAAAACTTCCAGAAAACGCAGGTATAAAAAAAGAAGTACTTCCGGACCGGCATTTGGCGGCAAAAAGAACGGTGGAATTTTCGGACTGAAAAAGTAGGCCGAAATTTACACTCCGGGGATTTGACTCATGGCACGGATGGAACAATTTCTTTCAGAGCGGAAAAGGGCGGGAACACTGCGTTCTCTGACACCCCTGATCCGTCTTGGCCGCGGCTGGGTAAGGCTGCTGGACTCCGAAGACGAAATGCTGGACTTTTCATCCAATGACTATCTTGCCCTGTCCGAACACGCTGAAGTTGTCAACGGGGCCCAAAAATACCTGGAAATGTTCGGAGCCGGGGCCGGAGCCGCCCGGCTGATGAGCGGTGATCTGGAAATAAACCATCACCTGGAACAGGAAATCGCCCAGTTAAAAGCAAAGGAAGCCGCCCTGGTATTCGGCAGCGGCTACCTGGCCAATACCGGTATTATCCCGGCTCTGGCCGGCAGGGGAGACCTGATCATTACCGACCGGTTGAGCCATGCAAGCATTTATGACGGCTGTCTGCTTTCCGGGGCCAGAACCATACGTTTTCGGCACAATGATCTGGCACACCTCGGACAGATACTGCAGGAAAAACGCAGTCAGTTCAACGGCTGCCTGGTCGTGGTTGAATCCATTTATTCCATGGACGGGGACCGGTGCCCCCTGGTCGAACTGGTGCAGCTGAAGCAACGGTTTGGCTTCCTGCTAATGGTTGATGAAGCCCATGCAACCGGAGTATACGGCGAAAATGGCGGCGGCATCATCGAAGAGGACCAGGTAAACCAGGAGGTGGATATCGCCATGGGCACCTTCGGCAAGGCATTGGGAAGTTACGGCGCCTATGCTGCAGCCTCGCGGGAATTCATTGATTTTCTCGTCAACAAGGCCCGAACCTTCATTTATTCCACGGCATTGCCGCCGGCAGTCATCGGCGCTACCCTTGCTTCCCTCTATCTGATTAAATCAGAACCACAGCTCCGCATGGACCTGCATGCCAAGGTGGCCCTGTTCAGAAAGCAGCTGCGCAAAAACGGGCTGCCCAACCCTTTCGGCTCTTCCCAGATTATTCCCGTCATGGTTGGCGGCAGTGCCAAAGCCCTAGCCATAGCGGCAGAACTCCAAAAAAACGGGATCTACGTCAAGGCGGTGCGGCCGCCCACCGTACCGGAAGGATCAGCCCGTCTGCGGTTCTCGATCACCAGGTATCACCGGGAGGAGGACCTGAAAAGATGCGCCCGGCTGCTGTCAAACTCCTTCCGCAAGATATCAGCCTGATGCCTGTCGGTGCCGGTTCCCGCCCCTCTTTCCCTGAGCGTCTGCAGATTACTTTCCATGAGCCATTCATTTAAAAATACTGATCGCCGGCCCGACGCGGGACCACCTGTCCTGTTTCTGCCCGGCTGGGGTTTTGACGGCGGAATTATCCAGCTGTTCAAACCGGCACCGGACTGGATATACCCGGATACCTTCCTTGATCCCGATACCATTGAAAAGGACCTACTGCATTTGCTGGCCGCTGAAAAAATCGGCAAAGTCCAGCTGGTCGGCTGGTCCATGGGGGCAATGCTGGGACTGGAATTTGCCGTAAAACACCGGAATTTGATCGATTCGCTGCTCCTCGTCTCGCTCCGGGACCATTGGCCCGCGCATGAAATCAGGGAAATTCGAGCGGAATTTTTCCGCAAGCCGGAAGCATTTCTGCAAAGTTTTTATCGTAAATGCTTTCTCGGCAACAAACAGGCCTACAGAAACTTCAGTTCCACTCTTGAATCTTCCTACCTCCGTGCTTTACCCGCAAATATGGAACGGCTGCGGCGCGGCATCGATTTCCTCGCCGCATTTAAAACCCCCGATCCGCCGCCGGAAATCCCAATCCGGCTGGTGCACGGCAGGCAGGATATCATCGCCCCGGTAAAAGAAATGTCTGAACTTCCCGGGACTGCTGTCGAAATTATTGACAACGCGGGTCACGTTGTCTTTCTGCATGAAGATTTTTCCCTGCAGGGCGAGATAAAAAAGCTGGCTATCCGGCAGAAATTCTCCCGGGCCGCCGATTCATACGACGACTATGCCAAAGTCCAGACCGATGTTGCCCGCAAACTGGAGGCAAAACTCGCACCGTTCGATACAGAAAAAGGCATCAGGACCATTCTGGAGATCGGCTGCGGCACTGGCAATTTCACCGCTCTGCTGGCGACAAAATTCCCCGGCGCCAGGATAGTCGCCCTTGATTTTTCTCCGGAGATGCTCGTTGTGGCCCGCCGTAAACCGTTGAACAAAAACGTTGAATTTCTCTGCGCTGAGGGAGAAGCTTTTTTAGGGGCGGCACCGGGAAAATCCTTTGATCTGATAGCTGCCAACGGTTCCCTGCAGTGGTTTTCGAATATAGAGCGGGCCCTGCATAATATCGGCCGTATTCTGACCGCGGACGGCACCATGTCCTGCACCCTCTTCGGGCCCCGGAGCCTGCAGGAACTCGGGAAAGGCCTGCAGGCCGTCCGGGTCCTGTCAAATAACCTGGCAGCCCGGTCATTTCCGGTGCAGGAAAGACTCCTGCGGGCCCTGCACAAGAATTTTCAGGATTGCTCAATAGAAGAGGAGCTGATCGTCAGGGAGTACAAATCAGCGCACGACCTCCTGCTGCATATCAAAAAAACCGGCACTTCCGGCTGGCAGCAGAAGATACAACAGCCCCTGACCCCGTCCCGGATAAACCAGCTGGATGAATGGTTTCAGAAAACCTATGGTACCTGCAGGGTGACCTACCAGATATTCTTTCTCCAGGGCAGAAATTAAGATTTTGGCGGGTCAGTTCTTTTTTCCCGGGACAGGATTCAAGCAGCTATCGCAAGTATTGACATAAAAAAACGGGGCCAATAATGACCCTGTCTTATTAAGGAGATGAGAGGGAAATAATTATGCCTGGTTTTTCAATGAGACCATAAAAAATAGTTACTTTCATGACCTAACCCCAGAATGCGGAAATCAGAACTCGGACAGCCGCGACCGCTATTATGGCACCAAGAATCTTGCGCAATTGGGCAACAGGTACCTTCTGGCTCATTATACCCCCAACTTGAGCTGCAGGAACTACGGTGAGTATAATAGGAATGGTAAAAAGCCATTCAATCTGGCCGGTAGCCGCTTTCCCTATAAATCCTGCTGTTGTGGAGAGCATGACGATTGCCAGGTTGCTCCCTATGGCTATGCGGGTGGGGATGTGCACAAAAGATGTCATCAGGGGTATGAGAATAAAAGAGCCCCCCTGGCCGACCATCCCGCCAAGTATTCCAACCCCGCCGGCGCTCACCAATGCTCGCCAACGGCTGAAAGGCAACTCCTCAATTGCTGGGGGATCGCCGTCTTTTTTGTTGGGTTTCAACATCAAGACCGCTGCAAGAAAAGCAAGTGCTCCGAATATCAGAAGCAGAAAATGTTGTGAGACATATCCCGACCCGGCTCCGCCGAGAAGAGCTGCAAAGAAAATGGTTATTCCCATCCATCCTGCGAGTCTCCCGGAGACCGACTTAAAGCGTTTATGAACAATGACGCCGGAAATACAGGCAACCAGTCCCTGCACGATTGTAAGGCCTGCAACAATATGCATGGAAAGCGGCTCAAACCCGAAAATGGGCGGCACGTATAGCAGCAGCGGTGCCATGAGGATGCCGCCGCCGATTCCCAGCAAACCGGAGAAGAAGCCGCAGATTACTCCCAGACAAGCTATAAGCAGATAAATGCCCATGATATCAGGTGACCGTAATTCCGACCGGATCATCGGTTATTTCCCCGATCCGATATGCCGGGATATTGTCTTTTTTCAACCGGTTCATCAGTTCATCCGCTTGGTCATGCGGAACAGACAACAGCAAACCGCCTGATGTCTGCGGATCAAAGAGCAGTTCCTCCTGTGATGAAGTCAACTTGGTGGACATCTGTAAGTTATGCTTAGCCACGATAGCCCGATTTCCCTTGTTGCTGCCGGTTGTTTCTCCTTTCTTATACATCTCCAGGGCGGCAGGATAAAAAGGCAGGGCTGCATATTCAACCAAAACACATGCATCACTGCCATGGGCAACTTCGAGTAGATGCCCCAGGATACCGAAGCCGGTAAGGTCAGTGCAGGAGTGAAGATCAAACTGCAGGGCAGTTTCCATGGCCGGACCGTTTAATGCAGCCAGTGTGGGTAATACATCGCGTTCCAATTCTTTGAAAGGCAATTTGCCGGACCGCACTGCATTGAAGAGAACGCCTGATCCAATCGGTTTAGTCAGGATTATTGCGTCACCCGGCCGGGAGCCTGCATTGGTGATTACCCGGTCCGGATGGACAATGCCGTTAACGCAGAGACCGTATTTCGGTTCCTCGTCATCGACCGTATGGCCGCCGACCAAACACGCCCCTGCCTCAACAACCTTGTCGTGTCCTCCACGAAGTATTTCTCGCAGCACACCCATATCAAGATGCCTGCTGGGAAACATAACGACATTTAAAGCTGTGACAGGCTTGCCTCCCATTGAATAGACATCTGAGATTGAATTAGCTGCCGAAATTTGACCGAACCAGTATGGGTCATCAACTGGAGGTGTGATGAAATCAACGGTATTGATCATGGCTATATCATCAGACAGCCTGTAAACCGCAGCATCATCAGCTGTTTCAATACCTACAATAAGATCGGGATCAGTTGGGGGTGGCAGGCCTTCAAGTGCTTCCGACAGAGCCGTCGGACCGATTTTTGCTGCTCAACCACAAGTTCTAGCCAAGCCTGTAAGGGTTTTTTTCTTGAATATTTCCATTTGTATTCCTCAATGTTTTTTTTAAAGAGACTATAATAGAAATATACTATTAATAAAAATTAAACAATATAAACTTTCTATAATAAGAACCTGAATAATCTGCAATCGCAGATTATTCAGAATGCGTGAGGGAGTACCCTCAACTTCCGGCAGGGATGCGGTGTCGGCCTTGAAAAATACACGCTGATCATGTGCGGACAGGAAAGTGTGACGGGTTCCCGGTGGTTCTGCGGTTTTATGGAATCCCTGGACCTGGGGATAATGCAGCTGGACCGAAAGGCTTTTCCCGGGAGAAGTCAGGCAGATAGTGATCATGGCTTGCAAGTTCCTGGACAAAAACGTTCTCAAGCCCGAGATCTAGAGCATATTCCGTAACTCTTTCGTATTCATTCGGGGTCAGGGGCCGGTTTATCCCGGGATAACCGCCGGCCTTGTACCGGGGGGAATACTGCGACATGATGCTGATAAAGGTGTGGCATGACAGCCCCCGCAGAAGTTGAAGGCACCTGCGGCTGTTCTCCTCGCCGCCGGGCAAAACAAGATGCCGGACCAGAAGGCCCCGTACCGCTATGCCCGAATCATCCGTCTCCAGGTGGCCCACCTGGGCGAGCATCTCCTGCAGCACGCCGGGGATGACGGCTCCATAGTCGGGCACCCCGGATAACCGCATACCGAGCGCGTCATCAATGTATTTGATGTCCGGCAGATAGATATCGACCAGACCCCGGATCTGCCTGAGCGCTTCCAGGGAGTCGTAGCCGTTGGTGTTGTATACAACCGGGACCGTGAGTCCCCTTCTCTTTGCCGTTTGGATGGCATCCGCCATCTGCAGGACCATGTGCGACGGCGAGACAAAGTTGATATTATGGGCGCTCTGTTCCTGCAGCCGGAGCATCTCGGACGCCAACTCGTCAACATCGAGAATCCGGTACGGGTGCCGGTGAAACTCCTGACTGATCTGGTAGTTCTGACAAAATACGCAGGCAAGATTGCAACCGGCGAAGAAAATGGTGCCGGAGCCTCTGGCGCCGGAGATGGGAGGCTCCTCGCCGAAATGGAGATCGGCAAGACATACCGCTATCCCCGCAGGGATCCTGCAAAAACCGAGCCGTCCGGCAAGCCGGTTCACCCCGCACCGGCGCGGGCAGCATGCACAACGCACCAGTTGATCCGTTAAGGTTCCTCCATTCATGGTCAATGCGTAGTATTCCCGGAATTCTTTCCGTGCTGGGAAGGGAGCCGGCTTTCTGACAGCAACGGCAATTATACAGTCAGACCGGATTCCGGTTATTTTTCTGCTGCCTCTCTCGCTACTTCCTGCTCTATGAGGTCCCCAAGGATATGGACGGCTTCCCCCACAAGTTCGGAACAGATTTTACGCCTGCTTTCCGGATTGGAGTAATATTCCTTCACCGCATCCCGGTCTTTCCAATCGACGCAGGCAATATCCCGGCAGTTCATGCTGTCGAATGGCTCAGTCAATTCTTCGAATTTTTTCAAAAACTTGGAACTTAACGCCCAGATGCGCGGATTTTCCTTCTCATCAAGGTTGCCCCGGCTGTACATGAGGGAAATCATGGCAACGCCTCCCAGCAGAATACCGCACACGCTCCCTGAACTGGCGATACCGCCACCGTATGCTCCGACTGCCTTGACCGCCGATTCATCCGCCATTCCTGCTTTTTCCTGGCACACGGCCAGAACCGCCTGGCTTCAATGAAACCGTTTCTTGAAAAGATCAATTGCCTTCTGTCGCATTTCCTCAGGAGTCATTATTTACCTCTGTGTCCATTTGATTCTTATATGCCCGGGAAAACCGGGCTTCGAATCCGGACATTTTGTCGCACCGGGAAAAATTAATCAACTATTTTCAAGTCCACTCCGGCAACATCCCCGGGGATGCTGCCGGTTGAACTGTCGGACTTGCGGGTCTTGCCCCATTACCTTTGCACCACTGAAAGCTTTTCAATCCATAAGTTCATTGAAATACATAATGGAGGAAAATTTTTCAGAGCTGATTACATCCGCCCTGCTGCTCGGCCTGGCGACGAATATGAGCACCCCGATACCGTGGGCCTGCGCTGCCAGAAGAATCTTTTCATTATCATCCGCCAGCATGGTCCGCTGCCTTTCGAAACCAAGTATTGATTCAAGGTGCCCCCAGAATGCAGGGTCTTCTTTTGGCAGGCCGATCTCCTGGGAGCAGATAATGCGGTCAAAATATGGGCCGATCTGCGTTTTGCGCATCTTGATATCCAGGGTCTTGCCATGGGCATTGGTCACCAGGTGGACCTCCTTATGGAGGCTCCTGATGTATTTCAAAAAATCGACAACAAAGGGATGGACCTGGATCAGGTGATTGATCTTCAGTTTCAGGGCCGGGATATCAAGATCCAGTTTTTCCGACCAGTAATCCAGGTCGGTCCAGGCCAGGGTGCCCTCAATACTTTTATAACGGGCCAGCAGCTCCTTTCTCGCCTCCCTGGGGGTCAGATCGTTTTTTCCCGCAAAAATTTCAGGCACATAATGCTCCCAGAAATAATCATCAAAGTGTTTGTCAAGCAGGGTGCCGTCCATATCCAGCAGAACGGTATCTATCCTGTTCCATACCGGCAGCCCGAGGTCGGGTACCTGCATTTTCTCCTTGTTGTGCATGGCATACTTTATATAATTATTTTTTCATTTTGAATTCTGCATTCTGCATTGACAGGATTCCATTTTTGTTTCTATTTACCCTATGCCGTAACACTGAAAACTCAAAATGCATAACTGCTTCCCATGCCCAGATTATTTATTGCCGTTGACCTGCCGGAAACAATAAAAGAAAACCTGGAATCGATGTCATTCGGCATTCCGGGCGCAAAATGGGTGGGCCCCGAGCAGCTGCACCTCACCGTACGTTTTATCGGTGCGGTTGATGGGGCGCTGTTCCACGATATCAAAAATATACTGGAAGAGATACACATGGGATCATTCAGGCTACAGCTGAAGGGAGTAGGCTGTTTCCCGCCCCGGGGGGCGCCGCGCGTCCTCTGGGTGGGCCTGGGGAAAAGCGACCAACTGCAGCTGTTGCGGAAAAAAATAGATTCCGCCCTGGCCCGGATCAAAGTGCAGCCCGAAGGCAGGAAATTCTCGCCGCATATCACCATGGCCCGCCTGCGAAACAGCCCGGTCCGGAAAGTAGCAAATTTCCTTGCCGGCAACGGACTTTTCAGTCAGGAACCTTTCCTGGTTGAAGATTTTAAACTCTATTCCAGTATCCTCACCTCCAAAGGGGCGTATCACAAGGTGGAGTGGATTTATCCATTAGCCTGACGGCTATTGGCTAAAATATGAATGCAGCATAAAAAATGAACCATGATGGGGCTGGGGATAAACAGCTGCAAACTGATAGCCGATAGATTATTGCATTTTTTCAGCCTGTTTTATGCATGAGTCAGCATCACCACGGCATGGGCCGCCATCCCTTCACCCCTGCCGGCAAAACCCATTTCTTCTGTGGTGGTGGCCTTGAGGTTTATAGCTCCGGGATCAACCCCGGCGGCAGCGGCAAGATTTTTCTTCATGGCCTCAAAATAGGATACGAGTCTGGGCTCCTGCGCCACCACGGTTATATCTGCATTGACCAGGTGATATCCCCTGTCTGCAACCAGGGCGGCAACCCTCTCCAGGATTATTAGGCTGCTGACACCCTTTAATTTATCACTCGTGTCCGGGAAATGGTATCCGATATCGCCGGCCCCGGCCGCACCGAGCATGGCATCACAGAGCGCGTGGGTCAATACATCGGCGTCCGAGTGTCCCTGCAGTCCTTTTCCATAGGGTATCTCTTCACCTCCCAGGATAAGCGGTCTTCCGGTTACCAGGCGGTGGGCATCATAGCCATAGCCGCTGCGATACTGGAAGCCGCCGGCAAAACCGTTCATGTCTTCGCCCCTTTCCATGAGTATAGCCTTGGCCAGGATGAGGTCTTCCGGTGTGGTAATTTTTATATTTTTCTCAGACCCCACTACAACTTTCACCGGATGGCCCAGGAGTTCAAGGAAACCGGCCTCGTCCGTGGCAATAAAATTCTCTTTCCCTGCCGCCATGGCATAGGCGGCTCTTAAAAGCGTTTTAGTCGCCGCCTGCGGGGTTTGCGCCTGCCAGACGCCATCACGGCTGATGGTCTTCTCGATCACGTTATTGCCGGAGACGGATTTCAGGGTGTCCTTAACCGGGACAGCGGCCATGGCGGCACCGCTTTTTTCCGCCTCTCGCAGACAGCTTTCGACCACTGCTGCAGGCACAAAAGGTCTGACCCCGTCATGCACCAGAACCAGCTCCACTTCCGCCGGCAATGCTTCAAATCCGGCCCGGACAGAATCCTGCCGTTCCTCGCCCCCCTCAATAACCCGGGACACCTTGTCAAGCTGATAACGGCGCACCATCTCTTCAACCCTGGAACAGTTCTCCGGCGCCGTCACCACTATGATACGCCCGATGGCCTCAATCTGCTGAAAAATGCGCAGCGTATGGACCAGGACGGGAACTCCTCCCAGGTCAAGGAACTGCTTGGGAGCCGGCAGCCCCATACGGCTGCCGCTGCCGGCGGCCGGAATGATTGCAGCGACTTTAGACGGGTTCATGGCGTCATGTGATTCCAGATTTTTAAAGGCACCCCGATGGGTCCGAACAGGAAAGTGCCCTTTTGTCAGCGAACAAACACGCTGACGGCATGGCAGCTATAAACCCTGTTATCCATCATCATTCGCCGTTAAGGATTAAGGTGCTTTGAACGTCGAGCAGACACAAGAACTGTAGATAAAATTGGAGTGGGCTGTAAGCCGAATTCTGTATCCCGCAAGGGGTCATGATCATTTATCTTGGATGCCGGTCACCCGGCACCTCCAGCAATCTACCCAGAAACATCGGACGGGCCGCCCTCAATCGTTTCCCTATTTGATCTTGCTTCCGGTGGGGTTTACCCTGCCTTCCATGTCACCATGGAAGCGGTGAGCTCTTACCTCGCCTTTTCACCCTTACCCCGCGTTTCGCGGGGCGGTATCTTTTCTGTGGCACTTTCCCCGGCTCGCACCGGGTTCGTGTTACGAACCACCGTGCCCTGTGAAGTTCGGACTTTCCTCCGGCCCGCCTAAGCAGGCCGGCGATCATGCACCCACTCCAAAGGTAATAGTAAAAATTTACCGTTCAGGTGTAAAGGGTTATAAATTTTGTTTCTAAAAATTAACCAAAGCTGCTTCTGGATTTTTTAAGGAGCAAATTTTTTTAAAAGCGCAGTGAACTTAAGGTTCATGAGCATTTGAAAAAAATGAAGCGACACAGAAATTGGAGGAAAAGACTATTTTTCAAAATTGTCTATGGCCCGATTGGCCAACTGGTCGGCCCGGCTGTTTTTTTCCCGTCGCACATGGATAATGCTGTAGGAGGCAAATTCAGACAATTTTTGCCTGGCTTGCCGGAAAAGCGGGATGAGGTTCGGATGTTTTACCCGGTATACTCCGAGAATCTGCTTGACCACGAGTTCCGAATCAAGGTGAATTTTTATCCGGCCCCCGCCAAATTCCCCACACCTGGCAAGCCCCAACAGCAGCGCTTTATATTCCGCCTCATTATTGGTGCACAACCCCAGGTATTCTTCGGTGCCGACAAGTTCATTCCCCTGCTCATCAAAAATTGCAATACCCGCCCCGGCCTTACCGGGATTACCCCTGGAGGCCCCATCCGTGTAAAGGTGCAATATTTCACCCTGCAGCTTTCCTTGCCAGTCATTCACCGTATCCTGCCAGAGTGCCGCCTGGGAGGAAGGCGCGGCTTTACCCTTCTTTTGGGGAGCAATAACCGTTGCCGCTTCCCGCAGGATTTGTCTTACCTGCTCCGGCGGCAGATCCCGGAAATATTCCTGCAGGACCTCGTCAGGCAGCTTCCCGGCCAGGGTAGCGAGAATATCACCGGCCTGCTCCATGGGGTCGGCACCTTTCAGGCGGCGGCTCACTCCTCTGTGCTCTCGGGCTGATAAAAAAGGATACGCTGGCAGGTGGGACAATTGAGCATCCGGTCTCCCTTTAATATGTCATTGAAATGCTGCGGCGGGATACTCATAAAACATCCCTGGCAAATGCCGTTGATAACTGCAACCACGGCCTTGCCTTTACGCCTGGTGCGCAACATGTCATATTTTTTAAGGGCGCCTGTTTTGATATCCTTTGCCATGGAATCACGCTTGCCGACGATCTTTGCTTTTTTGCCTTCAATTTCCGCCGCGTGCTTCTCGACCCGGGCCCTTTCCTCGGCAAGGGCATCCTGTTCTTCCTTGATCAGGTTTTCCTGCTCCGCCATTATTTTGGCATTGGCCTCGCTGACCTCCATGATCCTGACAATTTCCTCTTCCTTTTCTTTGGTTTTCTTCTTGCCGTCTTCAATCTCTTTCAGCAGGCTCTGGTATTCCCGGTTTGTCTGGACCTGCATCATCTTGGACTGGCGCTCCTTGATCCGGCCCAATTCATCCGCCAGTTCCGCCTCCAGTTCCCGGCGCTGGGTTTCCGCCGCTTCAATTTTCTCCTTTAATTCCTCAATTAAAGTCCGGCGTTCATTAAAAGCCTTTTCATTCTTCGTGAGTGCCGCTTTTTCAGCATTAATTTCAGCATCAAACTTAGCGATTTCCAGATCAATTATCTGCAGTTCCGTCAACTGCCTTATCTCTTCATTCAATTGGTTGTCTCCTTGATTGGTAGCGTCATCTAACGACTCATTATTATATATGGTAAGTTCAATTATAGTACTCTCATTAAACAACCGGATTCCAGATCCTGCATCTCATGTATCAAGATTCCGGTTGATGATAGACAAACGGGTTTTGCTGTCTTACGGATAAGGAGACCGGGATGTTTATGTCCCTGTCGGTAAAAATATCCTGTAAAACCTCAACCAGCGATTCCACCACCGGATTTTCCGTGGCGAAATGACCGGCATCGATGATGCAGAACCCTGCGGCCTCCGCCCATCTGGCGGTACTGTGCTTTACTTCACCGGTAACAAAAACCTGGGCGCCACTGGCATATGCCGCCGCCGCCAGATCAGAACCGCTGCCGCCGCACACCGCCACCGTGTTTATTTCCTCTGGCAGACGGCCAGCAACCCGCAGGACCGGCAGTTTGAAAAAATCGCATAAATATCCGATGAATGCTTCGGCGCTTAACGGATCGGCGAGGTGGCCGACACGACCAAAACCCGGAACGGACGAAGCCTCCACCCCTGCTTCCGTCGACACCAGGGGGCGGCAATCCAGCATCCCGAGACTGGAGGCCAGAACATCACTGACACCTCCGGCAGCCTGATCGAGGTTGGTATGACAGCCGATTACCGATATTTCGTTTTCCAGCGCCTGCCGTAAAAATCTGCCGATCGGCTCATCGGTATATATCGCCTTCAAGGGATGGAATATAAGGGGGTGATGGGTAATAATACAGTCAGCAACGATTTCCCTTGCCTCGGCAAGGACTTCTTCAGTGGGATCCAGTGCCACCAGGATACCTTTAACGGTTCTGTTTGGCTCACCCAGCATCAGGCCGACATTATCCCACTGCTCCGCCAGGCTGAATGCGGCGATCTCGTCAAGAATCCCCAGCAGGTCTTTTATTCTCATTTTTCCCATTGGTAAAATTCTGCTGCCAGATACCCTAAAAGAAAAAAGGCACACCTCTTGTTCGGGTGTACCTTTTTAAAGATCCAGAGAGTTTCCTGCGGCTGTCCCTCGGAGAATAAACCTCCGGGGCCACTCCTTCAGGCGATAGAACCTGGAAACTTTGATTATATTAAAAATTTCGTGCCATTTCATTTTATCTTACTGCAATTGGACCGGAGGCTGCATACCGACCGCCGCCGGGACAATGCATACATTTTTGAAAGCGCATTTATTGGTTACAATTATAAAAAGCCTCGCGCGCATCGCCGAGACCTTATAATATCATGCAGTTGTCCGGGGTTATACCTGGTGGATGAAAACTTTCCCGCAACTGACAATTATTCAATTTTCATGGATGGCCTAGCTGGTGGGCCTACCTGGACTCGAACCAGGGACCGACCGGTTATGAGCCGGTGGCTCTAGCCAACTGAGCTATAGGCCCATCCCGAAAAATAGAATTTGTTTTTTTACTCCAGTACGATATTTTTGTCAACCGATAAATCGTTGAACGTTGCTGGAAATTGACTGCCACGTGCCAATGCAATAAATAGAACTCTTTCCCTTGACCGGCACCGTGCTTTCATTTAAGTTTGGCTCAATTTCAGACAACTTATACATGCATACCCATAACAAACATAGGTCAACCTCCGGTTAATCCCTTGATATACAACAACCTTCTCTACTTTATCACGGTCATCATCATTTTCTCCACCGGCAGCATTCCTGATGCACCGCAGACCCCTTTTGCCGCCGCCCTCATTATTTTCGTTCTCAAGGGTGCTGCTTTCCAGTATTTAGTGCATCGAACCCATGCCCACGGCCGCATCTCAAACGAAAAACGATATTTTGCTGTTGAGCAGAAATTTTCACTCCTGGCCATTTTGTTTTTTGCCATTGATGTCTACGTACTTGACATCAAGTACTACCTGTCATTTTTATCTCTCAATGGGAATTTACCCGCGCTTCTCAGTCTTGCGGGCATGTCCCTGTTCTTTTTTTATCTGTCCATATTGTGGCTGGCGGCACGGGAGAATTACGAAAAGATATTCGGCCACCGTTATAGCGCTCGGGAATTCGTGGTCAGCAATATCAAGCTCAATCTACCCATTGTACTGCCCTGGCTTATTATCAGCTTCATTGCCGATTTTCTCAAAATTCTCCCCTTCCCCCTGTCGAGAATGCTTGCCTCTTCAGAATGGGGAGAAACCATTCTTTTCCTGCTGTTTCTTATACTTCTGGCGGTCATTTTCCCGGTTCTCATAAAATATCTCTGGAATTGCAAGTCCATGCCTGCAGGTCCAGCCCGAACCCATATGGAACAATTCTGCCGCGACCAGAATTTCAAGTACTCCGACATTATGCTCTGGCCCCTGTATGAAGGAAAAATGCTGACAGCCGGGGTCATGGGCATATCGAAAAAATACAGGTATGTTCTTATCACTCCCGCTTTACTGCAATCACTTACCCCCCGTGAAGTTGAGGCGGTTCTGGCCCATGAGATCGGCCATGTCAAAAAATACCATCTGCAGCTGTATCTCGTGCTTTTCCTGGGATTCGGTCTTGTCGCCGGCCTGATTACCAACCCGATGCTCTATTTTCTTTTAAACTCAAACATATTTTACCGAGTGATAAATTTTGCCGGTATTGATCCGGAAACCGCCCTGGCATTCTGGGGAACGGCGCCGATGTTTGTCATAATGCTGGTCTACTTCCGTTTTGTCTTTGGTTATTTCATGCGTAATTTTGAACGCCAGGCAGACCTGGCGGTATTCAAGGCAATTGGCGACAGCACTCCGCTCATAACCTCCCTGGAAAAAATCAGCTGGTTGAGCGGCAACATACGGGAAAAACCCAGCTGGCACCATTTCGGCATCGGCCAGCGCGTGGATTTTCTGGAAAAATGCAGCCGGGATAGATCATTAATCAGACGCCATGACCGGAAAGTCTACGGCAGCCTTATCCTCTTTATACTCCTGCTGGCTTCCAGTGCCGGAATTTTCTGGAATATGGATCTGGAGCTCCATACCGAGGCAAACATCAAGTTTGCCGAATCGGTCCTGCAGCAAAGAGCACGGCGGGAGCCGGGTAAGGCCATCTGGCAGCGGCTGCTGGGAGATATCAAGCAGGAAGAGGGGCAGGAGACGGAGGCGCTGGCCGCCTATGAAAAATCACTTGCCCTTGAACCGGACAACCCGGAAACCATGAATAATATCGCCTGGCTGCTTGTTACCGGCAATGATCCGGAAATTCTTGATGCCGACAGGGCCCTGGAGCTGGCTAAACAGGCTGCAGCATTGCGGCCGACAGCCGGCTATATCCTTGATACACTGGCAGCAGCCTACTGGGCCAACAACATGATAGATGCAGCCCTGGATGCCGAAAGAGCGGCCATGCAACGGGATCCGAAAAACCGATCTTTTTACCGGCACCAGATGGATTTTTATCTTAACAACGCCTGGCCGGCGGACCTTAAAAGCTGGGCCAAGCAAGCGGGAAAAACAAATTCACCCCGGCCTTTACCATGAAATATATACTCGTAACCAATGATGACGGGGTCCATGCCCCGGGCCTGGAGATACTCTTTACCCAAAGCCGGAAGCTTGGGGAAACGGTGATTATCGCCCCTGAACATGACAACAGCGCCGCAAGCCATTCGCTGACCATGAACCGGCCGCTGCGGGTCAGGCAGGTTGATGAAAATATATATACCATCAACGGGACGCCGACGGACTGCGTTACCATCGGTATAGGAAAAATTCTGCCAAAACGGCCGGACCTGGTCATTTCCGGCATAAACCCGGGACCAAATCTCGGCGATGACGTGAGCTATTCAGGTACCGTTTCAGCCGCTATCGAGGCCACCATGATGGGCATCCCCTCCATTGCCGTATCCCTGGCAGCAACATCAGATCCCCTGTACTATGAAACTGCGGCGACCTTTACCGCCAAGCTGGCAACAATAATCCTGGAAAAGGGGCTGCCCAGGGATACTTTGCTCAATGTCAACGTTCCCAATACAACTTTCGATAAAATTGAAGGCGTTGCCTTTACCAGGCGGGGCAGAAGACTCTACGAGGATGCGATAAAGGAAACGTACGACCCCTGGGGCCGCAAACATTACTGGATTGGCGGGGGCACCCCTTCATTCGATGCCGGCGAGGATACGGATTCGGCCGCCATAAGTGTAAACAAGATTTCCATTACTCCCATGCATCTGGATCCGACAAACTATGAAGCCCTCAGATCCCTGCAAAAGGATTGGTCTGATCTGCTGCACCTGCACTCAGGATAAAAAAAGCCAGCCACACACCCTGTGGCCGGCTTCCTAACTTTTCTGAAGCTCCCCCGCCGCTTGCTGCGGAGAATCTCCTTACGCAAGGTAAATTACTTTATCAAATCCGCTCGCTAGCCCCGCGGTCGCTTGGCATATGCCTGGCATAACCCGCGGGAAATATGCGCACTGAGCGTATACAACTTGAGACTATTCTGTAAACAGAACTTCCACCCGCCTATTCAATTCACGCCCTTCCTCGGTGGCATTGCTGGCGGCCGGCATGGTTTCGCCGAAACCCTTCATGGTGAGCCGGCTCCTGTCCACGCCCTGGTCGACCAGGTAGTTGACAACTGCCGCCGCCCGCCGCTCCGAAAGTTTCTGGTTGTACTGTTCGGTGCCGATGGAACACGTATGCCCTTGAATCTCGGCTTTGAGGTCAGGATACTTTTTAAAAACATCCACCCAGCGATTCAACTCATGGTGGGATTCCGGCCGCAGCGTTGATTTGTCAAAATCAAAGAAAATATTGTTCATTCTCAGGGCAATTTTCTCTTTGATCAGTTTTTCCAACGGATAAAGCACTATATCATGCCGGTACTTGGCAAAGGTGGTTATGTCTGTAAAATCAAGGGTTTCAGAGGAACCCATGTATCCTTCTTTTGCCGCCGAGTAGCCATACTTATGACCGGCGGGCAGCACCGTGACGTACTTGCCGGAATCCGGATCGCTCTTGGCGATACCTGCAGACTTGTTCAAGGTCAGGTCGTTCCAGGTAATCTCCGCTTCCAGGGGGTTTTTGTCCGGGTCAGTCACCGTGCCGAAAACCGTGACCGCAACCGCGGGTCTGGCGATTGCAGGCAGTTCGGTGGATAAAATATTACTGGGACCGCATCCTATCCTGGGTGAATCAATATCTCCCTCCCAGCAGCCGGACTTCTTTTCCGCCGTAGCATAATAGGCCAGGTCGCCCGCCGTGGTTATCTGGAAGCCCCAGTCGTTGTAAGGGCCGTTTATTTCCTTGCCCAGATTGACCGGTTCACTCCATTCGGTCCATGATGAATCGCTCAGGCGGGTGGCGACAAAAACATCCAGGCCGCCAAGGCCGTAATGTCCTGAAGAACTGAAATACAGCGTCCTGCCGTCCGGATGCAGGAATGGTGCATACTCCGCATACGGGGTATTGATCGTCGGGCCAAGGTTGATCAGCTGGCCTTCACCGTCGGGAGTTTCCACATATGCATAGATATCCGTATTACCGGCATAATCACCATGGAACAGCGTCTCTTTGGGATTAAAGGTACCGACATTGCCCGGTCGATCGGAGACGAACAGGATGGTTCTGCCGTCAGCAGGCAGCATGGCGTCCGAGTCAAAATATTCCGTGTTGATGGGAGCCGGATAATGTTTGACCTCGGACCAGCATTTCTTGCCCCTTTCCGCGTAAAAGATATCGCCGCGCCCGAAAGAACCGGGGTAATTGCCCATGAGGGTCATTTTGTTGTTATCGGCCGAAATGCCCAACATCATTTCATGGTCCGGGGTTGAAATCGGTGGACCGACATTATCGGCTTTCTGCCAGGTACGTCGGGACATGGTTGAATAGTAAATATCCTCGCCTCCGGCTGCTTCACCCCTGTTGCGGGTAAAATAAAGGGTCAGCCCGTCGGCCGTTATGATCGGTCTGAATTCTGCCCCCCTGGTATTCACCCCGGGACCAAGGCTTGCCTTATTGAGATACTCGTCAGGGGTCTGCAGCATATTTATAACCCTGTCAAACCGCTCCGCCATGTCCGGAAAGCCGGGCTTGTACTTTTTATAGATGGCTGCCGCAGCCATCCATCTCTTATTATTGACATCGGCGGCTGCAAGTCTCTGCACGGCAACAAAAGCCAATTCACAGGGACTGTTGTCAGCGATGAACTGCTCATAGTCCTGGACTGTAACCGCCTGCTGCAGGGATAATTCGCTATCTTCACAGGACTGTGCTGCAGCAAGCTGTGGGATTAGTGCGAGCAAAAATATCAAGGCCCCAAAAACCACTCTCCGGCCTGTCATACTTTTCGCATTCATCAGGGTCCTCCTTTCATTTTTTTCAGGCAGTCTATCAACTTGTCGTGAATATATGCTAACAAGTTAGTTACCCTATAATTTTTTAGTTTTCAGGTCAACAAGATAGTTTACAGATGTCGCCGGAAAACAAAAAGATTTTTACGTTCAGTGATTTTTTTATTTGCATACCTGTCTTGCAGCAACAACAAACATATACCTGACATGCAATCGGCGAGCCATAAAGCTAGATAAATTTAAGCTTTTTTTAAAAAAACATGTAATAAAACAGCACCAAGACATTACCCATGGGATTTATACACTTAACCGGGAAGAAATGATGCCCCTACTTGGCGCCCACATGTCGATAGAAGGCGGTCTGCACCAGGCCTTTGCCCGGATTGCATCGGTCAAGGGTGAAGCCCTGCAGATTTTTTCCAAAAACCAGCGCCAGTGGAATGCACCCTCCCTGGAGGAACCAGAGATCAAACAGTTCAGGGAAGCCTGGCGGCAATGGGGCAGGGGTCCGGTTGCCGTGCATGACTCATATCTGATCAATCTGGCAAATCAGGATGCGACAAAGGCAGACAGGGCGGTTGCGGCCTTTGCCGATGAAATCATCCGGGCCGGGCGGCTGGGTATCCCTTACCTTATCATGCATCCCGGTTCCCATGTCGGCGCAGGCAGCGAAAAAGGGGTCCGGCAGCTGACAGTAAATCTTGACCGGGCCTTTAAACTGGCAGCTGCAACATCATCCGTCATGGTCCTGCTGGAGACTACTGCGGGCCAAGGTACAGGCCTCGGTGCCGACTTTGCGGAGTTGGCCCAGGTCATAGCCCACTCTGACAACAGTGCGCGGCTGGGGGTCTGTTTTGACACCTGCCATGCCTTTGCCGCCGGCTATGATATCAGCACAAAGACCGGATACCGGAAAACTTTTGATGAATTTAATGCACTGATAGGATTGGATCGCCTCAGGTTCTTTCACCTCAACGACTCAAAAAGGGAGTTGGGGACCAGGGTTGACCGTCATGCCCACATCGGCAAGGGGGAAATAGGGCTGCAGGGGTTCAGGCTGCTGCTGAACGATCCCCGCTTCGCCGATCACCCCATGGTGCTGGAAACACCAAAGGGAAAAGACCTGAAGGAAGACATTGAAAACCTGACCCTGTTAAGAAGTTTACTGGGGTAAAATAATTGCAGCCGATTTTTCTTCCGCGTGCGATTGCAGCAGATAAAAGAAACAGGAAATCGGCCGGATATGACTATCTCGTTTGCATGAATTTCGGTTTTAGCCTACCCTGGCCGTCAATACCAGTTGCCGGACAAAATCAAGCAGAAAGGCCCGGCCGATAAGAAAAAGGACTATTGACACCACGGCCGCGGCCGGGACGGTTATCAGCCAGGACTTGAAAATCTTTTTGGCGATGCGGCTGTCAATACCTGCCAGCCCTCGGGCCAGGCCGATTCCCAGGATAGCGCCGACAAGTACATGGGTGGTGGAGATCGGCAGTTTCAACCTGGTGCAGACCAGCACCGTGGCCGTCGCGGCAATATCGGCGGCAACACCGCGGGAGGGGGTAATTTCAGTAATCTTGGTGCCCACCGTATCCATGACTTTGTAACCGAAGGTTCCCAGTCCCAGCACGATGCCGCCGCCGCCCAGCATTAAAATCCAGAGGGGAACAGGGACCTTCATCTCCACGGTGCCGGTCCGTAAAATATTTGCCACCGCGGCCAGCGGTCCCACCGAGTTGGCTACGTCATTGGCGCCGTGGGCAAAGGCCACGGCACAGGAACTGACAATAACCAACGGAACGTAAACCTGCTCAACCAGTTCCAGCTGCTGTGGAATGGGCAGTGCGTTCTTCCCTGATAGTTTCCGTTTCACAAAGATTTTCGAGACAATCATTGCCATCACGCTGATGCCAAGGGCGATAAAAAGGGTATTTCTATCGGTCAGCCAATCGACGTTCTTAATGACATGGGTCAGCCCCTTGTAGATGGTGGCAAGGGTGACGACCAGGGCCAGAAAAAAAACAATATACGGGGTTACTTTGATGGCGGCCCTTGCCGGCTGTTCCTGTCCCAGGATCAGCCGGCTGATGATTTTGAAGATGATAAAGGCCGTGATGCCGCCGACAACCGGAGAAATAAACCAGCTGGCCACTATCTGCCCCATTTTAATCCAGTTAACCGCCCCGAAACCAGCTGCCACGATACCGAAACCTGCAACCGCACCGACAATCGAATGGGTGGTGGAAACCGGCATACCGGTCCAGGTGGCGAAGTTGAGCCACAGGGCGGCGGAGAGCAGTGCTGCCGACATGCCGATAATAAGAAGCGCTGCCGCCTCTCCCGACAGCAGGTTAGGCAGGGACGCCAGGGCTGAAGGGTCAACGATTCCCTTGCGCACCGTATCGGTAACGTGCGAACCGACGAGCACCGCCCCGGAAAACTCACAGAGACCGGCGGCAATAACCGCCTGCCGAACGGATAACGCCTTGGAACCCACGGCATCGGCCATGGAATTGGCCACATCGTTGGCGCCGATATTCCAGGCCATATAAAGCCCCAGCAAGGCGATGGCGGCAAGTATTAGGATATCCATGAAGTCCGGTATGAGCCGTTGGGAGCTATTTGAGGATCATGAGTCTGAGCATGTCGCCGGCATTTTCCGCCTCGTTGGCTATGGCTCCCAGGGTCAGGATCATTTTTTCATAGAAAATTATGGTGATGGGATCCAATTCCTTTTCAAGGCTGTAGACATCCTTGCTCAGGCTGCGGGCCATGCGGTCGGCCTTCCACTCCTCTTCCCCCAAACCCTTGATCAGGTTGAGGACCACTTTGCCTTCGGCCCCGCTGAACGATGCCTCGGCAAGGTTATTCAACTCCACGGCCGCGGTAAGCAGGGTCCCGGTCACCTGGAAGATCTGTTCCACAAATTCAAAGAACTTATCCATGATAAAGGGATGGAGCTTAGTTTTGCGCAGGGTGAGAATAACAGCGAAATCCTGGGCCTTGTCTGCGATATTGTCCTGGCTGCTGATGAATTTTTCCAGATCCACCCGGTCAACCGGCATGAAATAGCGCCGCGGCAGATAATCACGGACGTTGTGCTTAATGGTATCAGCTTCATATTCCAGCCTGGACACCCTGTCCTGCAAGCGCAGGATCTCATCATAATTCTCGTTTACCAGGGCCTCCATCAGGGGCCGGATCACCTCCACGCACTCATGCACCTTCTTGGTATGTTCCACCAGCGGACCGAAGGGCGACTTGCCGAACAACTCCTGAATGATCTTCATCTATTTGCACCTGAAATTTTTAAATTCTTAGAGAAATCATGGGATTAAAACCAAACCTAATAGAAAAATGCATTGTGCCTGAAACGAAACAAAAAACTAACAAAAAACTGATATTGAGGGCAACATAATAATGAAATCTAGCAATAGTGCCCTATGCCAGCATGGGGAAGGATAAGCCTTACCGGTATCGTATTGCACAGAGAGGAAAAGAATCAGCTGCCGGACGCAAACCATTACTCCTCGAAAACTTCCGGTGTATGCCGGACGATTTCCGCATCAACCAGATAGATGACATCTTCGGCAATGTTGCAGGCATGGTCGGCGATTCTTTCAAAATGACGGCCGGCAGAGAGTGCATGCAGCGTGCAGTTTATGTCTTCCGGGCTCTTTATCAGCAGATCTTTTGCCCGGGCATACATTTCCCGGTTGTATTCATCCACCTCATCGTCCTCCGCCCGGATCTGATGGGCAAGCTGCACATCCATATGGACGAGGGCGTCAATACTCCTGGTGAGCATGGATTCAACCTTGGTCGCCATTCTCCGGACATCATAGGGAATTTCAAAATCCTTGTATTTGGCCAGGAAGGCCGCTCGTTCCGCAATATTGACCGCGATATCCCCCACTCTTTCAAGTTCATTATTGATTTTGAGTACGGCAATGATGAACCGAAGATCTATGGCCACCGGCTGATACAATGCAAGTATCTTCAGGCAGTGCTCCTCGATGTCGACCTCCATTTTGTCAATCTGCCTGTCCGACTGGAGGATTTCATTTACCTGTCTTTCGTCACGGTTGATCAGGGCAAGAGAAGATTTATAGACCCGGTCTTCAATCTCGCTGCCCATGGTGATGATCTTGTTTTTCAGACTGTCGATATCTTTCTGAAGATGTTTCTGCATGGCTCTACTCTCTGAGTTTTTGGGAAGGAAACAACCGGTTCCTAAAGCGCCTGTCCCTGCAGGCAGCTATGTCCAGGACTGTACGAACCCGGAAATAGAAGCAACTATAGCATAATTGGTGGAAAAGACTACAGGTCTGTTAATTTTCCGGCCACATCTCCTGCGGTTCTCAAATCAACGCCAAAAATGATTATGCTTCGGGAAGAACTATGGCAAAAGTGCTCCCCGTGCCCGGCCGGCTCTGCACTTCTATCCTGCCCCCATGGGTCTGGACAATGTGTTTTGCGATTGCCAGCCCGAGACCTGTGCCGCCTGACTCCCTGCTCCTTCCCTTATCAACGACATAGAATCTCTCAAAAAGCCTGTCCAGATGATTCCGGGCAATACCTATACCGCTGTCTTTGACATTAATGATAACATTCTTTTCAGCCACCCGGGCATCAATGATTACGATTCCCTCCGGTTTGCTGTACTTTATGGCGTTGTCCAGCAGGTTGATGACCGCCTGTTCCAGCATGGGACCATTTATCATGGCATACAGTTCATCGGGGCAATCAAGGCTGACCTGTATGCCCTTCTCGGCAGCCTTTACGGAACATGCCTCGATAGCGGCCTGCAGCACGCCCCTGATCCTGCCCCGTTCCAGAGGTATCTCATCCCTGTCGCTTTGCTGCTCGATCTTGGCAAGGGCAAGCAGGTCCTCAACAATCGCCTGCAGCCTGTTTGCCTGTCTGCTTATAATTTCCAGGAAATCCCGGACATGCTGCGGATGCTCCTCCGCTTCATCCAGCAATGTTTCAACATATCCCTTGATGGATGTTATCGGGGTCTTGAGTTCATGGGACACGTTGGCGACAAAATCCCGCCGCAGATTTTCCAGGCGGAGCAGTCGCGTTACATCATTGATAACCACCAAGGCCCCGATTCTTTTTTTCTTTGCATCATAAAGCTGGGCCCCATGCACCTGGAGTATCTTCTCATCACTCCGATCCTGGTTGAGGACAATGGTTCTTTCACCGGACTCATCCCGTATAATGGTCTGTTGGATGAAACGCAGCAGATCGATATTCCTGACAAGTTCAAGGAGGCTGCTCCCCTCGGTTTTTGTTTGATCTACGCCGAGCTGTTCCATGGCCGACCTGTTCATGTACAGAACCCTGTCTTCCGGGTCAACGGCAATAACCCCTTCTATCATGCTTGCCAGCACGGTCTCCAGTTCATTGCGTTTGCCCAGCACCGCCCGCATCCTTTCATCAAGCTGTACGGCCATCTTGTTCATGGCCCGGGCCAGACTCACTATCTCCTCCGAGCCGGTCACATTGACCTTCCGGCTGAAATCACCGTTGGCATAGCGCTGGGCGTCCTGCTTCATGAGTTCCAGCGGGCGGCTGATTTTCCTGGCCACCATGAGGGTAACGCCGCCGGCTAATATTATTACCACGATGATCCCAAGGGACATTCCGGCAAAAAGATGCCGCAGTTCCTTGTTAATCGAGGTGAGTGGGATTGATGTCCGCAGCACCCCTGTGGTTCTTCCTTGCGAAATGAGAGGGACGGCAACATAAAGCATGAGCTGTTTCAAGGTTGCGCTGTACCTCTGGGAACTGCCGACTTTTTCCTTCAAGGCGCGCTTGATTTCCGGCCTGTCGCTATGATTTCCCATGGTCGCGGGATCATGCGACGAGTCACAGAGAACCCTGCCCTGCAGGTCGACAACCGTCAAGCGCGTCGGTACGCTTTTTCCGGCTTCGGTGCAGTAACCCTTCAGGGTGGCGAAATCCCCTTCTGCCAGCAGTTGGCTGATCCGGGGCTGGATGAGATATGACTGCGATTCAAGGCTGGCGGTCATCTGGTTGACATAAAAGATCCTGAGCGAATAGGTGCCGTACCAGACGACAGCCGATATGGCGCACAGCAGGATAAAAATGTTGACCGGGAATAACTGCCAGATAAGTTTTGGCTCGCGCATTTAATTGCCTTGGATTAGGATAATTGGGGGCGTTGTCGTATATTCTGAATTTCTGATAAATACCGTTTCCAGACTCAACGTGAGATATAGCCTGTAAATAATCCAGAATAATGTATCTGTCATTACAGGAATAAAATTTAACGGTTTCTTAACACTTTCTTAATAAAACTATGCCATATTCATGCGGATGTTTTCTGGAAAACTACGCTGAATGAAGCAAGAGATGATTCATTCTCATTGGTATATACTATTTAAGGATTGCTGCTGTCATACGAGTTCCGCATGTCATCTACCGCACTTATCATAACCGTCCTGGCGCTTTCTGCTTTTGCCTATCAACTGGGCCGCAAGAGAGCTTTTTCCCTGGCCGAAAAATCAGGCGGGGTGAAACTGCTTCACTCCAGACCGGTCTACTATGGCCTTCTGACCGCATTGTGGTGTGCGGTTCCAGCGCTGCTCATCTTCCTTGTCTGGCAGGCCGTTGAGCCCACCATTATCACCAGGATGCTTATCTCGGATTTGCCGGAAAAAATCCGCAACCTTCCTGCCGGCAGAATGAACCTGGTCATTAATGACATAAAAAACCTGGTAAGCGGCAACATTGTCAGCGGCGACATACAACCTGAAATACAAAAGGCGGCCGATCATTATAAAAATCTGCAGACCATAGGCAATGGTGCACTCTCCATTCTTATCATCAGTCTGGCTCTTGCCGGCATCCTCCTGGTATGGCGGAAAATCAATCCTGCACTCCGGGCCCGCAACCAGGTTGAGAAAATAATGACTTACTTTCTCATCGCCTGTTCAACCTTTGCCATTTTTACCACCATCGGTATTGTTTTATCGGTTCTTTTCGAGGCCATCCGTTTTTTCAGGATTGTGCCAGTAACGGACTTTATTTTCGGTCTCGACTGGAGTCCGCAGATGGCAATACGGGCGGATCAGGTGGGTTCATCCGGGGCCTTCGGCGCCATACCGGTTTTTGCCGGCACCCTGATGATATCCGGCATTGCCATGTTTGTGGCCGTGCCGTTGGGTTTGATGTCAGCCATTTATCTCTCTGAGTACGCCAATAAAAAATTCCGGGCCGTAGCCAAGCCCCTGCTTGAAATCCTGGCCGGCATCCCGACGGTGGTCTACGGATTTTTTGCCGCCCTGGTAATTGCTCCATTTATCAGGGACCTCGGCGTATCAACGGGCCTTGACGTTTCATCCGAAAGCGCCCTGGCCGCCGGCCTTGTCATGGGCATTATGATCATACCCTTTGTCTCCTCCCTGTCTGACGATGTCATCAATGCCGTGCCCCAGGCCATGCGTGACGGCGCCTACGCCCTGGGAGCAACACGCAGTGAAACGATAAAGCAGGTGGTGGTGCCGGCAGCCCTGCCCGGTATAGTCGGCGGTGTCCTGCTTGCCATTTCCAGGGCCATCGGCGAAACCATGATTGTGGTCATGGCTGCGGGGCTGGCTGCCAATCTGACTGCCAATCCCCTGCAGGCGGTTACTACCGTTACGGTGCAGATCGTCACCCTGCTGGTCGGCGACCAGGAATTTGACAGCCCGAAGACCCTGGCAGCCTTTGCCCTGGGACTTCTACTCTTTGTCGTGACGCTAATTCTTAATATTATTGCCCTTTACGTGGTCAGGAAATACAGGGAACAATATGAATAACGCCCCCAATGTTAGAGTCAAACCCATTGACATAATCACCAGAAGACTGAAGAAACGCTACAGGGCGGAAATGCGCTTTAAGTTTTATGGCATTGCCGCCATTTTCCTCAGCCTGTTTTTTCTTTTATTATTATTTGTCAGCATCATCGGTAATGGCTACTCCGCCTTTGAACAGACCTATGTGCAGCTTGAAATTCACTTTGACCCCGCCCAGATTGATGCACACAATCTGGCTTCTGCAAACTTCCCAGGCCTGGTGAAGCAAACCCTGCGGGAGAAGTTTCCCGGGGCAAAAACACGCACTGAAAAAAAGCAGCTTTATTCGCTGGTCAGCACCGGGGCATCCTTTCAGCTGCAGCGCATGGTGGAAAACAATCCAGCCCTGATAGGCAAAACAGAAAATATATGGGTCCCGGCCGATGATGATGTGGATATGTTATTCAAAGGACACATTTCCCGCGATGTCCCTGAAAGTGAAAGAAGACTGACAGACTTTCAGTTGCATTTGCTGGATACCTGGCAGCAGGAAGGCAAGATCAGGAAACGTTTCAATACGACTTTCTTTACCGCCGGCGACTCCCGCGAACCTGAACTTGCCGGCATCCTGGGCGCCGTATCCGGTTCTCTCCTGACCCTGGCGCTTACCCTTGCCCTCTCCTTTCCTGTCGGGGTTGCATCCGCGGTGTACCTGGAGGAATTTGCCCCCCGGGGCCGATGGATTGATCTTATTGAGGTCAATATAAACAATCTGGCCGCAGTGCCATCCATCGTCTTCGGATTATTGGGCCTCGCCGTTTTTATTAACTTTTTTCATCTGCCCCGCTCCACCCCTATTGTGGGAGGTCTGGTCCTGACCCTCATGACCCTGCCGATCATCATTATAGCCAGCAGGGTCTCCCTGCAGTCGGTGCCCCCTTCCATCCGGGAGGCCGCTCTAGGTGTCGGGGCCTCAAAGATGCAGATGGTCTTTCACCACGTTCTGCCTCTCGCCCTGCCCGGCATGCTCACCGGGACCATCATCGGCATGGCACGGGCCCTGGGTGAAACCGCCCCACTGCTCATGATTGGCATGGTCGCCTTTATAGTCGATATTCCAACCAGTTTTACGGACCCGGCAACCGCACTGCCGGTCCAGATTTTTCTCTGGGCCGACAGCCCGGAACGCGCCTTTGTCGAGAAAACATCAGCCGCCATTATTGTGCTCCTGGCTTTTCTCATTATCATGAATTCACTGGCTGTCATATTGCGGAACCGCTTTGAAAAAAGATGGTAGAAAATTCCCTGATTTTTCTGCGTTGCACCCGGCAATTCATCACCGGAAACAAACCTGATTTTAATTTTTTTATAACCGATTCTTAATAAATCAACGTTATAATAACCGAATAATTGGATGCATCCCCGGTTATGGCGTAACGGTAAAAAAGTTTCGCGGGCAGCGACGGAGGCTTGTAATATCAAGATATTACATGCACAGCACCTGTCAGCATCGTACTTTTTCGGTATCAACTTAAACTTATATGTATTTAAAATTTAACGATCCATGAAAAAGGAGAAAAAAATGTTTAAAAAAAGTGTCATTTTTACCGCCGCGGCAATTCTTGCTGCCGGGATAAGCGTATCAAGGGCTGAAGCCAGGGATTATATCAGCATTGTCGGATCATCGACGGTTTATCCCTTTGCCACGGTAGTGGCAGAGCAGTTCGGCAAAACAACCCGGTTTAAGACCCCCAAAATTGAATCCACCGGGTCAGGCGGCGGCTTTAAACTCTTCTGTGCCGGGGTCGGGACCGAGCATCCCGATATTACCAACGCTTCCCGCCGCATAAAAAAATCAGAATTTGACAAATGCAACGCCAACGGCGTCAAGGAGGTTGTGGAAGTAAAGATAGGTTATGACGGTATAGTTCTGGCCAACTCCAAGAAGGCAGACCCGCTGCACTTAACCCCCAAGGACATCTTCCTGGCGCTGGCCAAGGACGTTCCGGATCCCAAAGACGGCGCCAAGCTGGTTCCCAATCCCTACACGACCTGGAAGGAGGTCAACGCCTCCCTGCCGGCCACGAAGATCGAGGTCCTTGGCCCGCCGCCCACATCCGGAACGCGCGATGCCTTTGTAGAACTGGTCATGGATGAAGGCTGCAAGGAATTCGACCTCATCAAAAACCTGGGCAAACAGGAAATGAAGAGAACCTGCGGGACTATCCGGGAAGACGGTGCTTTTGTTGAAGCCGGTGAAAATGACAACCTCATCGTGCAGAAGCTCGATGTAAATCCGGATGGAGTGGGTATCTTCGGCTTCAGCTTCCTGGACCAGAACACCGACAAAATTCAGGGCTCATACGTTGAAGGCGTGCAGCCAACCTTCGAGGCCATCGCCGATGGGAGATACCCTATATCCCGGCCACTCTTCTTCTATATCAAGAAAGCCCATGTCGGCACTATCCCGGGGATAACTGAGTATGTTGAAGAGTTCAGCAGCGAAAAGGCCTGGGGGCCGGACGGCTACCTGGCTGACAAAGGCATGATCCCGATGCCCGATGATGAACGCGCCAAATTCCGCCAGGATGCTGTTAACCTGATCCCGTTAAGCATGTAAGAAGTATTCCTCCCAACAACGGGCCGGGGCCTGAACCCGGCCCGTTGTTTTCTTTTTTATTGGATTAATTTTATCCTGCGGTATAGTTGCCATGGAAAATATAATCAACCGGCGCTCCACTTCCTTTTGGGATACTGCCTCTGATACATTTAAAAAGACTGAAAGATCTATCGTCATGGGTGAATTGAAAAAATTTGACCGGGATAAACGGGGAACGGTCGGGGAAATCCATGCCGACAATCCCCGCATGATCTGCCGTAATGTGAATGTATTTTACGGTGACGACCAGGCGATAAAGGATATATCCATTGATATAGGCCGCAATGAAGTAATCTCCATGATCGGTCCGTCCGGCTGCGGCAAATCAACCTTTATCCGTTGTCTCAACCGGATGAATGACACCATTGCCATCTGCAGGGTAACGGGCGAAATTTTCCTTGATGACCTGAATATCTATGATAAAAATGTTGACGTGGTTCCCCTCAGGGCGCAGGTCGGCATGGTTTTCCAGAAACCCAACCCCTTTCCCAAGTCCATTTATGACAACATTGCCTACGGGCCCCGGATCCATGGCCTGGTGCGGAATAAAATTGAAGAGGATGAAATAGTTGAAACCTCGCTGCAGCGGGCCGGGCTCTGGGAAGAGGTGAAGGACAGGCTTGAGCAGCCGGGAACCAGCCTTTCCGGCGGCCAGCAGCAGCGCCTCTGTATTGCCAGGACCATTGCGGTCAGCCCCGAGGTCATCCTTATGGATGAACCATGTTCCGCCCTGGACCCGATTGCCACCGCAAAGATTGAAGAGCTGATCGACGAACTCCGGACCCAGTATACCATTGTTATTGTCACCCATTCCATGCAGCAAGCTGCCCGGGTTTCCCAGCGGACCGCCTACTTCCATCTCGGTGAACTTATCGAGGTGGGCATAACAAAGAAAATCTTCACCAACCCCCGCCACAAGCTTACCGAAGACTATATCACCGGCCGTTTCGGTTGATTATTGCCGCACCGCCGTCTATTCCCCTTTCAACGGCAACTTCACGCTGCATGATTACTCAAGCCGGCACCACCATCTTCGCGGTTTTCATCCCCTGTTTTAATGAACTGTAAAACCCGTAACAAATACATTTTAAATATAAATTTAATACAAATTTAACACGTACATTGTATTATTGTTTGACTTTACTCTGCATCTCATCGTTGATGATCATGGATCAGTCATCGGGAGAGATCATGAGGTTGTTATATTTTCGCGAATTCATGCCAGGGAGATAACCGGTGGCCAGTGATATAAAAAAAGAGCTGGAAAAGATCAAAAAAAGAATTCTTTTTCTGGGAACATCTGTAGAAGACAACCTGCTTCGGGCGATCAGGGCATTACAGAACCATGATGTCGAGCTTGCCCATGAAGTGAAGAAAAGCGACCTGGAAATTGACCAAACCGAAGTGAGCCTGGAAGATCGATGCCTTGAGGTTCTAGCCCTGCACCAGCCGGTTGCCGGAGATCTTCGCTTCCTGGTCACGGTTCTTAAAATAAATATCGATCTTGAGCGCATCGGCGATTTTGCGGCAAAAATTGCCGACAAGGTTCTGCTGCTTGCTTTTCCGGAAAAAAGAATAAATATCTCCAACCATTATTCGCTTGTAAATGACAAGCTGAATGAAATGTGCAATTCTACCGCCTGGATGCTAAACAAGTGTCTTGACGCCTTTGCCCGGGAGGATGCCGATCTGGCTTTCAGGGTAATTCTGGCCGATGACAAGGTTGACAAAGCAAAAAACATGATCCGGACCCTCCTTGAAGAGACAATACAGAGTGACCCGCAAAAAAATGTTTCCCCCGGCATGCTGTTGAGCGTATCCAGAAGCCTGGAGCGTATTGCCGACCATGCCACCAATATCAGTGAAGATATCATCTACATGCTGGAAGGAAAAATTGTCCGGCATATAATTGACAACCCTGAAATGCAAAAACAACATGTCTACTAGTATAGGAAAATGAGTAAAAAAAACATCCTCGTTGTCGAAGATGATGAAGACATTCAACAGCTGGTAGGCTTTAACCTGATTAAAGCGGGATTCCTGGTTGAATACGCCGATTCCGGTGAACAGGCGCTGGAGAAGATAAAAAAACAGCACCCGGATCTCATGCTCCTTGATATCATGCTGCCGGGAATGGACGGCATAGATATCTGCAAGGTTCTGCGCAGCGAAAACCAGACGGCTGAAATTCCAATTATCATGCTGACTGCCAAGGGTGAGGAAACCGATATAGTGGACGGCCTGGAGGTGGGGGCCGACGATTATATTACCAAACCCTTCAGTCCCAAGGTTCTCCTGTCCCGCATCAAGGCGGTTCTCAGGCGCAAGGTAAAGGAAGAGACTGCACCCGTGGTTCCAGAAAGTGGAGAAATTATAAAAACTGAAAATATTGTCATTCATCCCGGCAGGTATGAGGTCACCATTGATGGTCAACCTGTCAGTCTCACACCCACGGAATTCGGCATCCTCAAACTTTTGGCCAAGAGGCCGGGATGGGTCTTCTCCAGGCAGCAGATCATTGATGACGTCCGGGGGTATGACTACATGATCACCCCTCGGGCCATTGATGTCCAGGTCTTCAGTCTGCGCAAGAAAATGGGAGAAGCCGGCAAAAAAGTGGAAACGGTGCGCGGCATCGGCTACCGGTTTAACGACTCATAACTGTATAATTTCCACTAAAGAGCTCTCTACAAAGAATCACACCGCATTGCTGCTTATCCCATCATGTACGCTTCATTGTTTATTCCTGCCGGCCACTAGGCACAAATTATCAGGGTTGCACCTCCGAGATAACTTCTAAGGCTTGCAGGATACATGACAGACACCGGAAGGTGTATCAACCGCATGGGGGAAATATTTCTCCTTGAATTTCAGGGCTACGGCCACCAGGCCGATGAGAACCGGCACCTCGACCAGCGGTCCTATGACCGCGGCAAAGGCCTGGCCCGAGTTGATGCCGAACACGGCAACCGCCACGGCAATTGCCAGCTCGAAATTATTTGACGCCGCGGTAAAGCTCAGGGTAGTGGATTGTTCATAGGTCGCCCCTGCCTTCAGGGAAAGGTAAAAGGAGAGCAGAAACATGACCACGAAATAAATGATAAGCGGCACTGCTATGCGAATTACATCCAGGGGGAGCTTGACAATAATTTCGCCCTTGAGGGAAAACATGACCAGAATGGTGAAAAGAAGGGCAACCAGGGTTATGGGGCTTATCCGGGGAATAAATCGTTCTTCGTACCAGGCCCGGCCCTTGGTCCTGAGACCGATAAAGCGGGAAAACATGCCCGCCAGGAAGGGAATGCCAAGATAGATGAAGACGCTTTTGGCGATCGCTCCCATGGTGATATTGACGATCATCCCCTGCATGCCGAGCCAGCCCGGCACAACTGTTATAAAAAAGTAGGCATAGACCGAGAAGAACAGCACCTGGAAGATTGCATTAAACGCCACCAGTCCGGCGCAGTATTCCGCATCACCATTTGCCAGGTCGTTCCAGACGATAACCATGGCGATGCAGCGAGCCAGGCCGATGAGAATGAGACCCACCATGTATTCCCGGTGTCCGGCAAGAAAGGTTACTGCCAGCAGAAACATGAGTACCGGCCCTATGAGCCAGTTCTGCACCAGTGACAGAACCAGCACCCTGGTATTCCGAAACACCTGGTACAGCTGTTCATACTTCACCTTGGCCAGGGGAGGATACATCATGAGGATCAGGCCAATGGCAATGGGTATATTGGTAGTGCCCACCTGAAAGGAGTTGATGACATCCTTGATGTCGGGGAAAAAGAAGCCGGAACCGACCCCGATGAACATGGCCAGAAATATCCACAGGGTCAGGAATCGGTCAAAAAAAGAGAGTTTTGGGGCAGGCAGTTTCTTTGTTTTTTGAAGGGGGGGCATTTCACTCCTGGTGAATTCCTCGGTAAAGAAGATTTCCGTATGGTTGCGGATAGAATCCCGTACCGCCCGGAATTTCCGCAGATTTTCCGAAGTGGCCTCACTGCTGTGGGGCGGGTCGGGGAAACCCATATGCAAGCGCTTGCCTCCACCAAAAAACATTGGACAGTTTTCATTGGCATCGTCGCACAGGGTGATGACATAGTCGAACTGCTGGTCTGCATATTTATCCAGGTGATCGGAGGTTTCTCCGCTGATATCAATGCCGATCTCCTGCAGCACCTTAACGGCAAGAGGGCTTACCCCCTTGGGATTCGTACCGGCAGAATAAGTCTCGATGCGGTCGCCAAAATCATGCTTCACAATCCCGGCGGCCATCTGGCTCCTGGCCGCGTTGGCCGTACAGAGGAACAACACCTTGATTTTCTTTTTTTCCGCCATGGACACCTCTCATGAATTATGGAATAGTATTTTCCAAAATTAACAACAGCTTTTAAACCTTGCGAGGAAATTTTTCATTCTAACTCTTTTATAACATGGGGGCGGACAAAAGGTATGAACCATGACATCCTGATTACCAATACTACCATACTCTCCCTTGCCCCGGATTTTCCCGAATTGGTCAAAAACGGCTATATTTCCATCAAGGATGGGGAAATTGCCGCTCTGGGGTCCATGGAAGATCTCTCCGGCGCAGAAACGGCTGAAACCGTTATCGATGCCAGCGGCCAACTGCTCATGCCCGGCCTGGTCAACACCCACACCCATGCCCCCATGACCCTGTTCCGGGGCATGGCCGATGATCTGCCTCTCATGACCTGGCTCAACGAACACATCTTCCCGGCGGAGGCCAAAAGTGTCAATCCTGATATGGTGTACTGGTGTGCAAAACTTGCCGCCGCCGAGATGATCCTCTCGGGGACTACGACGGTGGCGGACGGCTACTTCCTGGAAGACCGGGTGGCCGAGGCCTTTATTGCGGCAGGCATCCGTTCTGTAGCGGCCCAGGGGGTCATCGACTTCCCGGCTCCGGGCGTCTCGGACCCCGGCAGGAATATTGCCGTTGCTGAAGAATTTATCAAAGGCTGGCAGAACAGGAATGAACTGCTGGAGCCCGCGGTCTTCTGCCATTCACCATACACCTGTTCGCCCGAAACCCTGAAACGCGCCAAGGGACTGGCCCGGCAACACAACTGCAAAATTTTTATTCATCTGGCGGAAACAGAAAGTGAAGTCGAGCAGATACGAAACCGATACGGAACAACACCGGTTCGCCATCTGGATAAACTCGGCTTTCTCGATAGCGATACCATCTGCGTCCATTGTATTTGGCTGGATGAAGAGGAAATAGAAATCCTGGCCCGGACCGGGGTACGGGTCTCGAGCTGTCCGCAGAGCAACATGAAGCTCGGCTCAGGAACCGCACCGCTCAAAGCGATGCTTGATGCCGGCATAGGTGTCGGCCTGGGAACAGACGGCTGCGCCAGCAACAACAGGCTGGACATGTTTTTTGAAATGGATCTGGGTGCCAAAATCCACAAGGTGAAAGACCATGACCCGACGGCGCTTCCGGCTGCTGTTCTGCTGCAGATGGCCACCCCTGGCGGCGCCGAGGTTCTCGGCCTGGAAAAGGATGTCGGCTGTCTGGCCCGGGGCAGAAAGGCGGACCTTATTCTGCTTGATATAAAACAACCGCACCTGCAGCCGTTTTACCACCCCGACATCCTGGTCTATGGAGCCTCTGGTGGCGATGTGACCACCGTTATCATCAACGGCAGGATTGTCATGAAGGACAGAAAAATTCTGACCTTTGATATAAATGAAACAATGACAAAGGTAAAGGAACTGGCCGAATCAATTTAATCGGGATAAAATTTCTTGTAGATACAAGGAAGAAGCTCATTCGCTGTAGTTTAAGCTACGCGAATCAGCTAATGACACAGTAGATACAAAAATTTTATCCCGATTATAAGGCGATAAAATAAAGCGCTACGAGAACCAGGATAAAAAAGATACCGACTTTGACGCCGACGCTTTCATCTTCCGGTTCATGGTGGGCATGTTCACTGTCATTGGCTGACATACTTCTTCCTCCAAAGCTGTGTTTGCATTATTCAACGGGGACAAGATACAATTTCAGCGGCAGACTCTAGCAGATTTCAAAAATTTTCTCATCTTAAAAAAACAACTTGATGACGACAAAGCCGCCTATCAGCAGGATAAAAAATATAATGCTCAACAGGTTGAAGTAGCGCTCAATAAAATCTCTCACCCGTGGGCCGAACTTGTAGATAAAGGCCGCAACCAGAAAAAAACGTGCCGACCGGGACACCGTCGAGACCAGGACAAAGGTGACGAAATTTATCTTAAACGCGCCGGCGGTAATGGTAAACAGTTTGTAGGGAAGCGGCGTAAAACCCGCGGCTCCGACGGCAAGGGCGTCATACTGCCGGTAAAGGTTCTGTACCATTTCATACTTGTCCTGCAGCCCGTACCAGGTAAGAATTTTCACCCCGATGGTATCCATAAAGCCTAGACCAAGGCCGTAGCCCAGCATACCTCCCAGAACCGACCCGGCCGCACAGACCGCAGCATAGCGAAACGCTTTCCGCGGCACCGCCAGACAAAGGACCATGAGAAAGACATCAGGGGGGATAGGGAAAAATGATGATTCGGCAACCGCTATAAAAAACAGGGCCCAGACCCCGGAAGGAGACTGGACCCAGAGGAGCGACCTGTCATAAATCCGCCGGACCCAGCCCGTCTTCTGTGGATCTTGGTCGTCCCGCTGCGCTTCAGGTTTCGTCATTTTTTCTGAGTTGCTGCCGCCGGATGTCAGTCTTTTTCCCAGCCATGATCGCCGATCAGGTTTACAAAGCGCACATACTCGATGGTTTTCTCCGTGATTTTTCCGTCTTTTTTGGTGACCTTGCGCAAATCCTGCACTCCCCGGTCGCCAACTGGTATAAGCAGGGTTCCAGGGTCGGCCAGCTGTTCCAGAAGGGGCTGCGGCACCTTCGGCCCGCCCGCCGTTACGATGATCGCATCATAGGGGGCGTACTCCGGCCAGCCGTGGGTGCCGTCATCCAGCTTGGTAAGGATATTAAGGTAATGCAATGAGTCAAAAATCTTCCTGGCCTGAACCAGGAGGGAATCTATGCGCTCAACCGTGTAAACCTTTTGACAGATCTGAGAAAGTATGGCGGCCTGATAGCCAGAGCCCGTGCCGATCTCCAAAACTGATTCATGGCCCTGCAGGCCCAGGGACTGGGTCATGAGTGCAACGATATACGGCTGGGAGATGGTCTGGCCCCTGCCGATGGGGAGGGGAAAATCGCCATATGCCTGGTCCTTCATGGCATCTTCGACAAAAAGATGGCGGGGAACCCTGCGCATGGCTTCCAGGGTTTTCGGATCATGGATGCCGCGGGGCAGCAGCTGTTTCTCCACCATCCTGGTGCGTGCCTTAGCAAAGTCGGAGGCCGGCATGATCATTTGGCCAACCCGCCCTGCTGGTATTCCTCCTCTGTCAGGGACCGGTATATACGGGTTTTAACGATATCGCCGCCGAAAGTTATCGTGGCCATTTCATATTTTTTGTCACCGATACTGTCCCCGATGTAGGGAGTTTCAGCCAGGGTTGACTTTTTAATATCGTAGTAGACCCAGGTCTCGCTGCCGTCCGCCATTTCATATTGCTCGTCAGGCTGTCCCAGATAGGTGAGAACCTGCGCCTTAGTGGTTTGTTCAGGGGTTATCAGACATACGTCAGATGCAAGGTACCTGACATTTTTTTTGGCGCAGCCAGCCAGGCCCAGGGAAAATACCATACAGATGACAACCGCCATAAAAAATAATTTTTTAACCATCCTTATTCTCCGTGGCATATTTCTGCCGGAATGAGAGTAAATCAGGAGCCCGGCCGCCCCTGATCAGACTGTACCTTCAAAATCAAAAAAGGATATACCGATCATCCCCCTTTTTCAATAGATATGTCAATGTATTTCAGGATCAGACCTTTGTAGCCCTTTCCAGGATGGCATAACTCCGTTTCACCATCTTGCGAGGATCTACCATGAGACCGGCCTGGATAAGCGCATTATCAAATACCTGCTCGATAACGTTTCTGGCAAATTCCTCATCAATGCCGCGCAGCAGGGAAACCTGCCTGATGAGTGGATGTTTTGGGTTAATCTCCAGGTTTTTGTTACCCAACTCCTGCAGCGGCTCACCCTTCTCAAGCCGGGCCGCCTGCATAACCCGCTCCATGGTGCTGGTCATGTAGCCGTCCGGGTTGACGATAATGGCAGGGCTGTCCACCAGCCGCTTGGAAACAATCACCTCCTTCACCTGTTCCCCCAGGGTATCCTTGATCCATTTCGTCAGGGACTTGACCACCTCGGGTTCCATGGCCGATTCAGCTTCCTTTTCTTCACCCTCTTCGGTGCTTGTAATGGTTGAAAGGTCCAGGTCGGCGCGGTCTGCGGAAACAAGTTTTTTCCCTTCAAAATCCCCAAGATGGTTCATGACAAAGTCATCAATGGGTTCCAGGGTGTAAATGATCTCGATATCTTTTTTCTTAAAGGCCTCTACATAGGGCCCTGATTCTGCCGCTGACCGGGATGGACCGTTGATGTAGTAAATCTCCTTCTGGTTTTCCAGCATTCGTTCCACATACTCCGCCAGGGAGATCAATTTGCCTATTTCCGATTTTGAAGACTCAAAGCGCAGCAGTTTGGCGATCTCGTCCCGGTAGGCATAATCAATCGTTGCTCCTTCTTTCAGGTAGATGCCGAATTCAGCAAAGAAGGTATTGTACTTTTCAGCATCCTCATTGGCCTGCTCGCCGAGGAACTTGAGAAAGCGCTTGGTAAGCACCTGTTTCAGCTTTGCCACCAGGGCAGAATCCTGCAGGGCCTGGCGCGAAATATTCAACGGCAGATCCTCACTGTCAACCACCCCTTTGAGGAACCGCAGCCATTCCGGCAGGATGTTTTCGCTGTGCTGTTCAATAAGCACCTTCTGGCAGTAAAGATTCACCCCTGATTTCATCCGTCCAAAGCCCAGCCGCTCTATATTTTCCTTTGGCACAAAGAGCAGGGCATTGATGGCCAGGGGGGCATCAGCGGTGAAGTGCAGGCGGAATTGGGGATCATCAAAGGCGTTGGCGATGAACTTGTAAAACTCGCTGTACTCCTCCTCTTTGATCTCGTTTTTATTTCGGGCCCAGAGAGCCTGGACCGTGTTGACCGTTTCGCCTTTCACCTTGATGGGAAAGGGAACAAAGTTAGAATACTGCTTGATTATCTGCTTGATCTTGTCTTCATCGGCAAATTCATGGGCATCATCCTTAAGCTCGACTATTATCCGGGTGCCGCGCCGCAGCCCCTTTTCCGGGGTCAGAGTATAACTGCCACCGCCGTCCGAGGACCACTCGTAGCCCTCTGCCTTCGGTTTATAGGAGCGTGACAGGACCCGCACCTTTTGGGCCGCCATAAAGACGGAATAAAAACCGACGCCAAACTGGCCGATAAGGCTGATATCCTTTTTGGCCGCCTCGGCCAGTTCTGCCAGAAAGGTCTTTGAGCCGGAATGGGCAATGGTGCCGAGGTTTGTTTCCAGTTCTTCTCTGGTCATGCCGATGCCGGTGTCGGCGACGGTCAGGGTATGATTTTCTTCATCAACGTCAATGGAAATTTCCAGCGGCACATGGCTGTCAAACACCTCTTCCTCCAGGAGACTCTGATGCCTGAATTTTTCCAGGGCATCAGCGCCGTTGGAGATCAGTTCCCGCACAAAGATATCACGTTCCGTATAGAGAGAGTGGATAACTATATCGAGTAATTTCTTGACTTCCGCTTGAAATTCTTTTGTTTCCTTTCCGTTATTTTGCTTGGCCATTTCGCTGCCTCCTATTATTTACTTTCTTGTTTAACGTCTTTTAATAGTTAAATATTTTCATTTGACAACCAATCCTGCACAGTTTTGCAATAGTTGACAGGTAAAGGAACCATATAGAAAAATTCAAAGCATCAGGTGTACAATAGCTGTCCGCATCGCGTTTATCATAATGCCGGCAACCATGATGAAATCGTAAAAAGTCTCGCTGATATCAGCGGGGCCTGATAAAATCATAAGAATACGATCGCAATACCTGTCCGTATCGTGTTTATTACACTGCCGACAAACACGGTAATCATCATGGACACTCTGTCAAGAATAGCGTGCGGGGAGTCCTGGCCGGAATTTCCGGCGGAAAAAAAACGGGGCAAGAACCATCTCATGAGAATTATTGCTTTTGGGGATATTCACATGGATCCCGGAAATGCGGCAAACATCCCGGACATAGACTCTGCCGACCTTGTCCTCATCACCGGCGACATTACCAACTATGGTTTCAGTTCGGATGCTGCGGCCGTGCTCAGCAGACTGCTGGCCGTTAACAACTCCATCCTCGGCGTAGCCGGCAATCTTGACCAGCCGGATGTGGCCCGTTATCTGGAAGATAAGGATATAAGCCTGCATGGCAGGGGCAGGATAGTAGACGGGCTGGGTATCATGGGTCTTGGCGGCTCCAACCATACTCCATTTAATACCCCTCTTGAATACAGTGAACAGGAGCTTGCTGCCTTTCTGTCTGCCGGATTTGCCCGAATTAAAGAGGCGGAAAATTTTATTCTTGTCTCGCACCCGCCGCCGATGCAGACAGAAACCGACCGCCTGAGGGACGGCAGGCATGTGGGCAGCAAGGCAGTAAGAGCATTCATCGAGAAAAGGCAGCCGCTCCTCTGTCTGACCGGTCACATCCATGAATCACGGGGACGGGATTATATCGGCCGGACTCTCGTGCTTAATCCGGGCATGATGAAAGACGGCGGCTACATTGAGGCCACTTACGATAACGGTGATCTTGCCGTCGAACTTCATCCTTAAAAAGGGTTATCATCATTATGAAAAATTCCATTGATACTTTGATTATCGGCGGCGGCCTTTCCGGTCTGACGGTGGCCCATTTTCTGCAGAAATTCCAGCCGGGGACCAAAATCGTCATCCTGGAAAAATCCTCATCGGCCGGAGGGGCGATCCATTCTTTCCAACAGGACGGTTTTCTTGCTGAATGGGGCGCCCACGGTTTTCTCGACAATGCGGAGGCCAGCAGGGAACTCCTGGCTGACACCGGCCTGGACCGGGAAGCCCAGAAGGCGCCGCTGGATGAATTTGTCCGCTATGTCTGCTTAAACGGCAAACTGAACCTGATCCCGCAGAATCCCAAAAAAATTATCCGGTCCAACCTGGTTTCACTGCCCGCCAAACTCCGCGTTCTGGCCGATCTCTGGAAGAAACCCCGCCCGGAGGAGCAGACCGTTGCCGATTGGGCTGCATACCGTTTCGGGGCCAGCCTCCTGCCCTTTGTCGATGCGGTTTTAACCGGCACCTATGCCGGTGATTTAAACCGCTTGAGCATCGATGCCGTCTTTCCCGGCATACGGGGTTTGGAACTGGAAAAGGGCTCTGTTATCAAGGGGCTGCTGCAGAAAAAAAGGGCGGCCGGGAAAAAACCCGATAATGCACCTGGAAGAAAATTACCGGCAATGATCAGCTTTCCCCAGGGCATGGGGCGGCTGACCGAGGTGCTGGCACGCGATAAAAACCTGATCTGCTCCGACGAGGTTGAAAGTATCCATCATCATGAAGACGGTTGGGAGGTTAAAACCGCGGCGCAAAACTACCGGGCCGGTTCCCTGGTTTTGGCCCTATCGATCAACCAGTCTCTTTCCCTGCTGCAAAATGGCTTCGGACTGCAGGGAGAAAAACCGCCGATGGCATCCATACCCGAAGCCAGAATCGCCACGGTTGCCCTGGGTTTCGGGGAAACCGCCGAAATCCCCTTCGGCTTTGGCTACCTGGCGCCGGAACAGGAAAAACGCTTTGCCCTGGGCGCACTGTTTTCAACCCATATGTTCCCGGGCCGGGCTCCGAAAGGACATGTGCTGCTTGAGGCTCTGGTCGGCGGCAGAAGACACCCGGAAAAGCTGGAACTGGATGATGATGCCCTGGTGCGAAAGACGTATGAAGACCTTAAACAGCTCATCCACCTGCCTGATCCGCCGGTGTTTACCAAGGTGCTGCGGCCGGCGCACGGTATCCCCCAGCTTGAAATAGGCTACCCCAGGCTGCTTGCCTGGCGCGGCCGGCTGCTTGAAAGCAACCAGGGATTATACGTCTGCGGTTTCGGCTGGGAAGGCATTGGAATCAATGATATGACCAAATCCGCCCGGCAGGTTGCTGCTACCATCGCTGCCGGTAAAGCAGCAAAGGAGGAAACAGAGGTCAAGGGCGTGTATTTTTAAGTTTTATTCTTCGTTGCCGGTTGTGCGGCATTACCCTGTGTTTCGCCGACTAAAATCCTTTCAGATTATTAATTTTCATAGCACGTTATGGCCGATGACCACCGGGAGGAGTTGGCGGCCATTGCTGCTGGTTTGCACTGTTTGTTGCGGGGCTTTAAGGGATTTATTACAGGAGAGTCAGCCGGGGGCAGGGTTCAGAAGCCGGAAGGTACCAGGAAAAACCGCTAAGAATTTTTTCAAGGTTAAATGAAAGACAAAAACAGCTCAAATGGTGAACTGCTTACGGGGAGGCAAACATTTTATTGTTGTTTCCGGAATCCCGGCTTCTGAACCCTGCCCCCTTGCCTGTTGTTGTTCTTATTTCTGCAGCTTCTTGGCCAGCAGGCCAACCTGCCCGCGGATGCTGCCGTTTCGCGACATAGCCTCGGTAATCACCCGGACTGAATGCAGCACTGTTGAGTGATCCCGGTTGAAGGCCCTGCCGATTTCCATCAATCCCTGTTCAGTATATTTTCTTGCCAGATACATGGAAACCTGACGCGGAAAGGCAACGGACTTCTTTCGCGATTTTGACCGCAGATCTGATACGCTGATCTTGAACTGCCGGGCGATAAAATCCCGGATCAGCTCGACGGAAAGCTCCTGGCTGTTGCCGATGATCTCTGAAACCACCTCCTTGGCCATGGCCAGGTCAGGAGTTTTCTGCAGCAGCGAGGATTTGGCCTTAAGCCCGACAATTGCACTTTCAATCTTGCGGATATCTCCTTTAATGCACCCGGCCAGATATTCCACCAGGTCCTCTTCAAGCTGCAGTTTGTAATTTTCCGCCTTGCGCTTGATAATAAGCCTGCTTGTCTGCAGATCGGGAGGATTAATCGTCGACATCAGGCCGGCTGACATGCGGGAACGGAAACCCTCATCGATATTACTGAGATCGCGGGGGGCATTTGATCCCGTTAAAATGATGCGTTTGCCGGTTTTGATCAAAACATCGAGCAGTTCATTAAGTTCTTCCTGGGTTTTGACCTTGCCGGTTAAACTCTGGACATCTTCTATGAGCAGGACATCACAGTTGTTGTGATATTTCAGCTTAAACTCATCCATGGTATTGGTCTTGATGCCGGCAACCATCTCGGAGGAGAACTGCTGGGCTGTTAGGTAGTACAGCCTGGTCCCCGGAAAGTTATTTATTATGTTATGGGCTACCGCATGGGTTAGATGGCTTTTGCCCAGACCGGTTCCGGCATTAATATACAGTGATGATCCAAATGAGGTTTCGCCGCTGGCAATGGCCTTGCAGGCTGAATGTGCCAGGAGGTTGGAATCGCCCACCATGAATTCTTCAAAGGTATACCTGGGATGCAGATATCGTATATTGGAATTGACTTCGGGTATGGACGGCAGACGAAGCTGAGCACCCCGGTTATTCTCCAGCAGCGGCTGCGTCGACTCGCCGCTGCCGGGGGGAAAAACTGAAAAATGAATCTTGGCGGAACCCTTACCCAACTGCACCAGACTTTCCTGGATTATTTTCAGGTAGTTTTCTTTGACCCAGCTGCAGTAGAATTTGTCAGGGCATGCCAGCTCAATATGAGTCGCATCCTCCCTGATGCAGGTCAATGGTTCAATCCACAAATGCTGAACCGCTTCCGGCAGTTTATGTTTCAATAGTTCTTTGACTTCGTTCCAAAGCATAGAGGCAGCTCCATTAAGAATATAATACCAGCTTTACAAATTGTGCCCGAAAATTTGTTAGTTCCCAACTGCAGTGTTCCTTTCTCCGTGGAACGAACCATGCTTGTAGTGGCTACAGAGGAAATAAGACGGTAATTGATGAAATCTATGCTGTAACAACCGGACGCAACAATTACCTCTTTGGGCAGTTTTTTTAATAGAAACTATGATGCACGTCAAAGACGATTTACGATGATTTTAGTTTTTGCCGGGGTGCAGTTATCAACAATTTTCTGTTCCAGTCTATTGCTGAATTTGCCAAAAACTTCCCCGCTAATTGTGCAAAAATTCATACTTTTCAGGAAATGTTAGATTTGTATTAAGATTATATGGGGTTATGAGGCAGGATGATCGATTTTAAAAATGTTGTTAATAAAAATTAGATCTCAATATCTTCCAATTTCTCCTTTTTTCTCTCAAAAACTAATTTTTCATCTTTTTTTACTAAAAAAGTTATAAAACAAAAAATTTTATATTCAAAAACACAAAAGTGCCACATTGTAATACTCTTTATTATCTCTCTGAAAATTCTGCAATTTTGCCAAATGCTGCATTTGCATGATAGGAAAAAAGTGCCTGTTATCGTGCATTCAGACACTTACGCAAACCACCGGTCATGTCGCAAAGGGGCAAAAATTTCATGAAAGTTGTTAATTGTTAATGCAGGGCCCGGGCAAAGGTAAAGACATCAACCCCGGATGCACGGCTTTGCATAAGAACCCTGGCGCATTCATTTACCGTCGCACCGGTGGTAAAAACATCATCAACGAGAAGAATTCTCTTGCCCTGTGTTTTTTCCGGAACGCATACCCTGAAGGCGTTTCTGACATTTCTGCGTCGTTCCGTGCCGCTCAATCCCGTCTGGGGCTGGGTCCAAATACGCCTCTCCAGAATATGGGAAGCTATCCTGTCCCTGTATTCCGGAAATATTTTCCGGCAGAGCAGGAGGGACTGGTTGAAGCCTCTCTGACGCAGCCGCTTTACATGAAGGGGAACGGGCAGGATTAAATCGGGCGGCGACAGCGGCTGCAATTGCAAGTATCGCTGCGACAAGGCAGCAAAGGTGGACAGGCCGTGCATTTTTCCCCTGTACTTGAACATTTTCACCGCTTCAGCCACAGCCGGCCGGTAATGCACAGCCGCCCGAACCTGGTTAAAATGCCAGGTATTTTCAAGACAGTAGCCGCAGAGATGATTTTCCCCGGCCGCCCCGTCAAATGGTTTGCAGCACTTGCTGCAGAAAGGTTCTTGCAGCAGCCGGACATCCTGCCGGCATGCGGGGCAGTAGGAAATTTCCCGGCGCTTCTGCAGTACCTCCGAACAACCAAGACAGCGTTCCGGAAATATGATGTCAAGCAGCGCCGGCAAGAGTTCTGTTTTTACTATATTACTCATTTTTTTGTGGATAATGATATGCATTCTAATACCTTCCGGTGCAGCATCGGTCACCGGTTTCCTGTTGTGAAAAATTCGACAGCATGAAATCTTCAGCATAGTAAATAGCACGTTACGGACAGGGGGATGCATTTAATATACTGATAGGATAAAACCAGACAATAATAGTGAGAGAGACGATATACGGTTTCATCATAATTGCGGCATGGCCAGAAGCATGATAGGGCCAGGCGCTGCGCAGGCCATTAATTTACAGGATGGAGCCCCTGTAAATAACCGCGAAGATTTTGAATTGCTGCAGTGTTGCAATACCGGAGCGTTTGTGCTAATTCTTGCGGCTTCTGTACCCCAGATGGATAGATTTTGTGCAGATGCTCTCATAAACATAACAGCTTCGTGACCTGACAATTCACAGGCGCGAATATTCCCGACCCGGCTAGGTTACAATTAAACAAAGAAAGGAAACAACATGACAGAACAAGAGATAATATATACTGAAGTCGATGAAGCCCCGGCCCTGGCGACTTACTCCCTGCTTCCCATCCTGCAGGCCTATACAAAGGGCTCCGGCATCGTCTTTGTGAAAAAGGATATCTCCCTGGCCGGCAGGATTATTGCTAATTTCCCGGAATTACTGGCCGAAAGCCGGCAGATCCCTGATTTCCTGGCTGAACTCGGGAAACTTGTCAAGCTGCCGCAAACCAATATCATCAAACTGCCGAATATCAGCGCTTCCATTCCGCAGCTGAAAGAGGCGATCAGGGAGCTGCAGGGAAAAGGCTACGCCATCCCTGACTATCCTGAGGAGCCTGGGACTGCTGCTGAAAAAACGATTCAGGCCCGCTATGCCAAGGTGCTCGGCAGTGCCGTAAACCCGGTCTTGCGGGAAGGAAACTCCGACCGGCGGGCGGCGGCGGCAGTTAAAAAGTTCGGCCGCAAAAACCCGCATCGGTTGATGAAGGAATGGCCTGCAGACTCGAAATCACGGGTCGCTCACATGACGGATGGCGATTTCTATGGCAGTGAAAAATCGATTACTATCGACCATGCCTGCCGGGTCCGCATTGAATTTGTCGATGATGATGGGCAGATCGCCGTACTCAGGGGAAAAATCGATTTGCTGGCCGGAGAGGTTCTTGATGCCTCGGTCATGAATGTCCGCGCCCTGCGGAAATTCTATGCCGAACAGATTGACGCGGCCTTAAAAGACAACGTTCTGCTGGCGCTGCATCTGAAGGCGACAATGATGAAAGTCTCGGACCCGATCATGTTCGGGCACTGCGTCACTGTCTACTACAGGGATGTCCTGGCAAAACACGCCTCTCTCATTGCAGCGCTAGGAGTTAATGTCAACAACGGTTTGGGCGAACTCTACGCCAAGCTTCAGAGCCTGCCGGAATCGCAGCGGACAGAGTTAGAAGCCGACATTGAAGCTGTCTACCGGACACACCCGAAACTGGCAATGGTCGACTCCGACAAGGGCATCACTAACCTGCATGCCCCCAACAATATCATCGTCGATGCATCCATGCCCGTCTTCATTCGTGACGGCGGCAAAATGTGGGGACCTGACGGCCAGCTTCACGACTGCGTCGCCATGATCCCTGACCGCTGTTATGCGACCATCTACCAGGAGGTGATTGATGACTGCAAACAGCATGGGGCCTTTGATCCCGCTACCATGGGAAGTGTCTCCAATGTCGGTCTGATGGCCCAGAAAGCAGAGGAATACGGTTCCCACGATAAGACATTCCCGGCCCCGGCCGCAGGCACAATCCGCATTGTAGACGACTCCGGCATGACCCTGTTGGAACAGCAGGTGTCAGAAGGCGACATCTTCAGATCGTGCCAGACAAAGGATGCACCGATCCGCGACTGGGTGAAGCTGGCCGTAACCAGGGCCAGGGCGACCGGTGAACCGGCGATCTTCTGGCTTGATCATAACAGAAGCCATGATGCCGAGATTATTGCCAAGGTCAAGTCCTGTCTGCCCGAACACGACACCTCCGGCCTGGATATCCGCATCATGCAGCCGGTTGCAGCAATGAGGGCCTCCCTGGCCAGGATCAGAGCGGGTGAAAATATTATTTCGGTGACCGGCAATGTTCTGCGTGATTATCTAACCGACCTTTTTCCGATACTTGAGTTGGGCACCAGTGCCAAAATGCTGTCAATCGTACCCCTGATGAACGGCGGCGGGCTGTTTGAGACCGGGGCAGGCGGTTCGGCTCCCAAGCATGTCCAGCAGTTTCTCCGGGAAGGCCATCTGCGCTGGGACTCCCTTGGCGAATTCTGCGCCCTTGTCCCATCGTTCGAACATATTTACAGTGCATTTAACAATAAAAAGGGATTGATTTTTGCCCAGACCCTTGACTCGGCAATAGGCAGGCATCTGGAAAACGGCAAGTCGCCTTCCCGCAAGGTGCATGAACTGGACACCCGCGGCAGTCACTTCTATCTTGCCCTGTATTGGGCCCAGACCCTGGCCGAGCAGAATATGGACAGCGTTCTGCAGACACGCTTTGCCGAAGCGGCACAGAAGCTTGGCGCCAATGAAGAAAAAATTATTGCCGAGCTCAATGGCGCCCAGGGCCGCGCAGTTGATATCGGCGGGTATTACCGGCCGGATCCTGCGAAAACAGATGATGCGATGCGGCCCAGCGCAACATTTAACGCGATAGTGGATACCCTGTAGCTCTCGTCTTCCGCAGTCCCGGTGCCGCCTGCCAAGCTCCCGGCTGTCTCCTGCAGACCGGGGACTTGCGGCTGCTAATCACTGCAACACCGTTCATCGATCAAGGCCAGGATCTCCGCTGTTTTCCGCGCCAATAATTCGCGGTCCCCTCTGCTTTCTACATTCAAGCGCAGCACCGGTTCGGTGTTGGACTTTCGCACATTAACCCGAAAGGTGTCACAGGAAATACTGAGGCCGTCGGTATAATCCCTGTCGCAGGAAGCATCCCTGAAATGGTTCTCAATACTTGCCAGTACTGCATCAGGGTCTGCAACCTTGCGGTTGATCTCACCGCTTATCGGATAAAGTTTCATGCGCTTTGCAACCATTGCCGACAGTTTCATCCTCTTCCGGCTCATAAGCTGCCAGACCAGAAGCCAGGGAATCATGCCGGAGTCGCAGTAGTTGAAATCACGGAAATAGTGATGGCCTGACATTTCCCCGCCATAGAGTGCATCTTCAGTCCTCATCACCGCCTTGATAAAGGCATGTCCGGTCCTGGCCATAATGGGAATGCCGCCCTCCCTGCGGACAATCTCCCGGGTGTTCCATACCAGCCTGGGATCGTGGATTATCTTTTGGGATGCACCTCCGGCGTGCAACAGTTCCCCGGCCAGCAGGCCCACAAGGTAATACCCCTCAATAAAATTTCCCTTTTCATCGTACAGGAAGCAGCGGTCAAAATCACCGTCCCAGGCGACACCGAAATCAGCTCCGGCCTCAATGACGGCCCTGCCGGTATTCTCCCTGTTTTCCGGCAGCAGCGGATTCGGAACCCCGTGCGGGAAACTGCCGTCAGGCTCATGTTGCAGCCTGACAAGGGTTATCGGCAGCCGGCTTGCAAGTTGATCAATCACCGGGCCGGCGCAGCCGTTGCCTGCATTGACAACAACCTTCGCCGGTGTTAACAGGTCCGGTTCTATATAGCTCAGGATATGGTCAATATATTGCTTGCGGATACTGGTCCGGGTTATGATTCCCGATGGTTTGAGCTTGGCACAGCAATTGTCCTGCACCATTTTTTTTATTTCCAGCAATCCGGTATCACTGCTTATGGGGCGGGCCTGTCTGCCGACAAACTTCATGCCGTTATATTCCGCCGGATTATGACTGGCGGTCACCATTATCCCGCCGTCAGCCTTGAGCGCACCCGTGGCAAAGTAGACTTCCTCGGTGCCGCAGAGCCCGATATCAAGCACCTCCGCCCCACTGCCCTTTAGTCCCTCTGCTAAAGCCGCACTCAAGGCAGGGCTGGAAAGCCGGATATCATGCCCGACGACAACCTGCCGAGCCCGGAGAAATGAAACAAAGGCCCGGCCGATTTTAAAGGCTGTGTCCTCATCGAGTTCTTCAGGAAACCGTCCCCTGACATCATATGCCTTGAAGCAGCTGAGGCTGTTTTTTTGATCATCCTGCATCGTCATTTTTTCAACTGAACCGCTTCAGGCAATACAGCCCGACAACCCTTGATTTTTAATGATCACCGCGGGAGCGCCCGCCCTTGCAAAGGTAAACAGAGAAGAAGAATTTTCTTCCGCAAAAGCATTACCTTGGCAATGTAAAGCTGCCCGCAGCGGTTTGCGCATGGACAGCGTAACCCGCAAGGCATGCGGGCACCGATCGTGTTCATGCGCTGATGCTCACTGATCGTCTTCATACCGCAATAGAGTTTAGTTGGCAAGAATTACCCTGAATATCCATACCAAGCTTGAGCTTGACTTCAAATAATAGAGAGGGTAAGAACTGTGGACATGCATACTGGGATACTGCCCGACGTCCGGAAAATCTCCCTGGGGTATGCATTAATTATGAACAAAATCAGCCGGCATCCTGCAGGATGATGCGGCTGAATATTACGGCCGGAATTTTTATCCCTAGGCCCGGATGATAACCACTGAATTATTTACGAATGCATCACATTTCAGCGCCATGCATTCGTCATAGATACTTATTCTCCTTAACATTATGAATACTAATGCTGCATCACCCAAAATGAGCGGTCTGCTTATCGGGGGCTCCGGCCTCATCGGCGGCTACCTGCTCCATTATTTCAAGACCAAGACCCCTGATATTGATGTCAGGGCCCCGAACAGCAAAAAACTGAGCCTGCGGGAACTTAACGATATCATCAGCTATTTTAAGAAGCATAAACCTGATTTCGTTATCAATACGGCTATTACGGCAATCAGAAGCGATGCCCTGCTCTCCTACGAGGTCAATTACCAGGGAAGCATCAACCTGGCCCGTGCGGCCCTCGCCTTGAATATTCCCTATATTCACATCAGTTCAGCAGCCACCCTGCCGCCCGGCGAAAATCTGACCGAAGATGAACACCTGCCCCTGAATTCCACCCTGTCCAACTATGCCAAGTCCAAGCTGATGACCGAGTTGACCCTGAAGCACATGCACGAGAAGTACGGGCTGCGCTACACTCTCATTCGGATGGCCATTGTTTACGGAGCGCATGACCATAAGATACAGGGAATCAACAGGCTGTTATTCAATATAGTCGACCGGGCCATGCCCTTTATGCTGACTAAGAAAAAGGGGGTGCTCCACTCATATTCCAATGCCAGCAAGGTTCCCTATTTTATTCATCATATCCTGAAAAACAGCCAGGAGTTCTCCGGACAGCATTACCACTTTGTCGACCCGGAACCGGTGGAACTCGCCAAACTTATTTTGACCATTAAATCCGCTATGAATCTTAAAACTCCGCGGGAGATTTATATTCCGTACCCGGTCGCCAAGGCAGGTAATAATTTAATGACCTGGGTCATCAAACTTTTCAACCGGCTGGGATACAAGGCCATTATGCCGGCCGAAATGATCTTTCTGGAAAACTTTTACAAAACCCAGACCCTGTCCTGCAAAAAACTACAAAACTCCAGTTTTGTCGATCCCGATCCCCAGGCCACGGTTTTTACAGAACTTCCATATCTTATTGAATATTACATTGGTCGCTGGGAACACCTGAACCTGTTTTCCTCCTTCAACAGCAAGGATATCATTCTGCCGTACCCAACGAGGCAAAAGGTCGATCGGGCAGAAAAACTTGCGGCAAAGTTCAACAATTCTCCGGCGGAACTGCTCGATGCCATCCATAATGAGGATATCACACCTCTAAAAGAGCTTCAGTAATCCCTTTTATGCTGATGAAGTTATTGCACTTTCTCCGGGCAGTACTGGTAATTCCCTTTGCCCTGTTCCTGACCCTGCTGATCAGCCTGATTTCCCTCTTTGCCACCATAGTTTTACGCTGGCGGGCTGATTCGATTCAGGGAATAGCTGCCTGGTGGGCCAGATCCATCTGCCGGGTCGGCGGCGTGGAGGTAACGGTTACCGGTACCGAGCAGCTTGATCCTGATAATCCATACATATTTGCAGCAAATCACCAGAGCCAGTTTGATATTTTTGTTCTGCAGGGCTTCCTGAAGGTCAATTTTCGCTGGCTAGCCAAAAAGGAACTTTTTACCGTCCCTGTCTGGGGACCCGCCATGCGGAGGGCGGGATATATCCCGATTGACCGCAGCCATGGCAGGCAGGCCATAAAGAGCCTTGCCGAAGCTGCCCACAAAATTTCTGCCGGCACTTCGGTAATTATTTTTCCCGAAGGCACCCGCAGCCCGGACGGAAAACTGCATGAATTCAAAGCGGGCGCTATGGTTCTGGCCTTAAAATCCGGCGTCCCCATAGTACCGGTCGCCATTCTGGGCACCCATGAAATTCTGCCCAAGGGCACGCTGTTGATGAATCCAGGCAAGGTTCAGGTTCGCGTCGGCCGGCCCATAGAAACAAAGAATTACCGGGCCGGTGACAAACATGAACTGGCAAGAGTAACACAGGCCGCGGTGGCCGAACTTTTCAACCCGTGATTCTTCAGTGAAAAACTAATGACAGTTGACTATTAAGCCTTTATACGATAAGGCTAATTTTGCCTTGACATGCAAACCTTTGCAATTAGTAGCAGAATAAAATAATGTGTCGGTTTTATATGGAAATGAAACAGTTAGAGATCTTTTTTGCAAACGCTTGACCGGAGAAAAGGGCTGAAAAAAAATGAAATCTTTGCTATGCAATCCTCTCATGGAACCAAAATACCCGGGCCCTTTCCTGTTGGGCACCAATTTCGCCGGCCGGTCTCTATACGCCCTTATTTTTTTTCTTGCCGCCCTGCTGATTGCCGCTCCCCATTCCTCCCTGGCAGCAGAAAAACCCAATACCCTTGTCCTGCCTTTAAAAATCAATACCCCGGCAGATAAGGCCGGGTTGACCGGCACCGTTGACACCGCCCTGGCAAAGGCACTGGAAGCTGGTCCTGCATACAGACGGACCTTCAAAATGGTGCCGAGAGTCGAGGCTGAAAAAATCTTTGATTATTCCACGGTCTGGCCTCCCACTCATGAAGCGCTGCAGAAGTTCGGCGCCGAAACCGAGTTTGATGTCAACTATATAGCCGTGGGGTCCCTTACCAGACTTGGCGACAGCATCAGTATTGATATTAAAGTATATGACCTGCTCGATCCCACTTCCCAGACTTATTATTACCTGGACGGCCAGAACCTGGAAAATATCGACCGCGCCATGGACAGTATCTACGGGGAAGTGCTGGCGTATACCGGCCGATCCTTCCTGATAGCCAGCATTGCCCCGGAAGGAAATGTCAGAATAGACAGCGGCGCAATTTTACGAAATATTTCCAGCCGTGCCGGTGATATTTATAATCCTGAGCAGCTGCGCAATGACATGAAAAACGTGTATAAGATGGGATATTTCGACGATGTCAGGCTCAGGGTGGAAGATACGGAAAAGGGCAAAGCGGTTATCTTTGAACTTAAGGAAAAACCGGTTATCGACCGGGTCATCATCAGCGGTGATGATGAACTCAAGGAAGATGACATTAAAGAGGTCATATCAGTCATCCCCAACACCATCCTCAATCCCCAGAAAGTCCGTGAAGCTGTCGACAACATCAAATCGCTCTATAAGTCAAAAGGGTACTATAATACCGAAGTATCCCCGGAACTTAGCTACCCTAAAGCGGATCGGGTGGACGTCACTTTCAATATCAAAGAGGGTGAAAAGGTCTATATCAAGGATATCCGCTTTGTCGGCAACAAAGCCTATACAGACAGCGAACTTGAAAAGGTTATGGGCACCAAGAAAAAAGGCTTGCTGTCATGGTTTACCGACTCAGGTGTATTGAAACGCGATATCCTTGAACAGGACATTTCCAGGATTGCCTCGTTCTATAATCATCACGGCTATATTGAGGCAACCGTGGGCATGCCGGAAATCACCCAGGAAGGGCAATGGCTTTATATCACCATTGAAATTTCCGAGGGCAACCGATATAAGGTCGGCAAAATAGAGTTGACCGGCGATATTATCGGCGACAAGGAAGACCTGCTTTCCCTGCTGCAAATCCGTGATGAGGAATATTTAAGCCGCAATGTTCTGCGCGAAGACATCCTGCGGCTGAACGACTACTATGCTGAAAAAGGCTACGCATTTGCCGAAACCACCCCGACAGTCAATACCGACAGGGAAGATAAGATTGTTGATATCACCATAAATATAAACAAGGGTGATCTTGTCTATATCAACAGGATAACCATCAAGGGCAATACCAGGACCCGGGACAAGGTAATCCGCCGGGAACTTCTTATCAGTGAAAAAGGGGTTTTTGATTCCAAGGCCCTGCGCATGAGCCATCAACGTCTGGTACGGCTGGATTACTTCGAGGATGTATCCATAAACCCTGAACCTACCCCGGATAAAACCAAGATGGATCTGGTGGTTGAGGTTAAGGAAAAGCCTACCGGGGCATTCAGTATCGGGGCAGGCTACAGTTCAGTTGACTCGCTGATGTTCATGGCGGAAATCAGCCAGAAGAACTTCCTGGGAAAAGGCCAACGGTTGGCATTATCCGGCGCTATCAGCGGCACATCCGCACGGTACAACCTCAGTTTCACCGAACCCCACTTTTATGACACCCAACTCCTGGTGGGACTGGATTTTTACAACTGGAAACGCGAATATGATACGTATACCAGGGATTCAAAGGGAGGAGCGCTCCGTTTCGGCTACCCGATCTGGAGGGACTGGAATGCTTCATTTTCTTACGGCTATGATAATACCGACCTGACCGACGTGGATTTGATAAATGCAGCACCCTCCATCATCCTGTCCCAGGATATTCATATTACAAGTTATGTGACATTCGGTCTATCCTACGAGAACCTTAACAATTTATATGCCCCCACCAGCGGTTCGCAACACGTTATTAATACAAAATTCGCCGGTGGTGTTCTTGGAGGTGACAGCCAGTTTACCAAGGTTGAGGGATTTACAAGCTGGTATTTTCCCGCTCCTTTTATTGATGAGACCGCCTTTCATATTAAACTTTCGGCGGGGCAGGTCTGGGAAAACGAAGATGGCGCACTCCCTGACTATGAAAAATTCTACCTCGGGGGCATTAACTCCATCCGTGGCTACAAAACGCGAACCGTTGCCGTTACCTACACTGACCCGGAAACAGGAAGAGAATATGAGGTCGGCGGTGATATCATGTGGTTCACCAACCTGGAATATCATTTCCCGCTTGTTAAGGCGGGTGGATTACGGGGATTAGTCTTTTACGATGCCGGAAATGTATATGAAAGCGAATGGGATTTCAGCAATATCAAGCAAAGTGTCGGGGCCGGAATACGCTGGGCCTCACCCATGGGACCGATGCGGCTTGAATGGGGCTATGTCCTTAATCCTGAGCCGGATGAAGACACAAATAACTGGGAATTCAGCATGGGCGGTTTTTTTTAGCTTCCGCCAAACGGCGCGATTTCTTGCTGGTTGCAACTGCATGAAAACCGGTTTTTCCTGCAGCTGACGGCGGAGATACCGGTACGCAGCAGATCCGGTTGAGCAGTCGTCCATTGTCCGGCATTTCTGAACTGGCCGGTCAAGGATCGCGACGGCTGTTGCCAGTGCAAGTAATTTATGGGTACCTGTAAAGAACATTAGAACATTTGGAGAGTTTATAGATTTTTGCTGCATACAGTTTGCTTCACATCCATTCCCTTTACCGCTGAACAAAGAAAACCGCGCATACATATCAAGGGTCACCCTCGTTTAGAGAAGAAATACACCCCTTGGGGGTTTTTTACATCAGATGGAAGAATTCCTCGCTTTATTAGGCGCCCGCCATAAGCATATCAATCTCACCGGCTTACGGGGGAGCAGTTATGCCTTTGTCGCCGCCCGGATTGGAGCCGAAACCGGCAGGCCTCTCCTTTTTGTCGCGCCATCAGAGCGAAGGGCCGAGCTGGCGGCGCAAAATATCAGCCTGTTTGCCACGGTGCCGGTAATCCTCTATCCCGGGTTTGACATCCCCCCGTATACCCCGTTGTCGCCTGATCAGAGCACCGTTGCCGAACGGCTCCATGCCCTCTACCGGCTCCTGACCACCGACGGCCCGGTAATCTTTGTTGCCTCCTGTGAATCTATGCTGCGGCGGGTCATTCCCAAAAGCACCCTCGGATCTCTGGCAGAATTGATTCTCCGTGGTGAAGATGTTGAACTGGACGGCCTGATCCGGAGCCTGGTACATCTGGGGTATGAAAATGTCTCTCTGGTCCAGGTTATCGGGGACTTTTCCGTCCGGGGCGGAATTATCGACATTTTTCCTCCAGGGTACGATGCCCCGCTGAGGCTTGATTTTTTCGGCGATACCGTGGAGTCGCTCCGTACCTTTGATCCCATCTCCCAGCGGTCCATCACGGAAATTGATGAAGCGGTGATTCTGCCGGCCAGCAACATCCTGTTTCCTCCGGTTGCTTCAGCGCCATATGCCGAAATCATGTCCCGGCTGCAAAAAAAGGCGGCAACCCTGAACTGGCCGCAGGATAAACTTGATATCGTATTGGAAAAAGTCGGCTCCGGCCGACGATTTCCCGGCATCGAATTTTTTCTGCCTCTCTTTTACGGTGAATCGCATGAGTGTCCCTCCCCTCTGCAATACCTGGCGGAAGACACGGTTGTTTTCATTGATGATCCGCTTGAAATGGCCAGCTCGTTTGAGCTGGCCTGGGAAAGGATCCTGGCAAATTATCATGAGTCCGTGTCCTCCCGGACTCCGGCGCTGCCCCCTGAAACAGTTTTCGTTTCCCCCGATGCCTTATCTGAAAATCTGCTGGCGTATACCCGGATCAATTCCTTTGATATTCAGGAAAAGGCTGAAAAAGGTGGGGCAAACTTCCACTTCAGTTCGCAAAACCACCTGCTCCTCAAACAGGAAGTTGATCTGCAGCGCCAACAACAGGGTCTTCTTATACCCCTGGCCGCCGTGATTAAAAAGTGGAATGCCGGGGAAGAGTTCGTTGCCATGGCCTGTCGTTCCCAGCGTCATGCGGTTCATCTTGCTGAACTGTTAAGCCATTATGATATCGCGGCACCTGTTCAAGGCGGACCGCTGAAGCTTACCGCTTTTAAGAAAATCAACGAATCCGAAACGATACTGCTCTTGAACCAACCCCTGTCCGAGGGATTTGATCTTCAATTGGCCCCGAACATCCGACTGCATGTTCTGTCGGAAAATGAACTGTTCGGGGAACGGCGACTGGGTTCCAGGAAAAAAAGAAAGCCGGCCGGAGAAGGCCTGCTTCGTTTTGATGAACTGAACAGGGGCGACATTGTTGTCCACCGGGAACACGGACTGGGGATTTATCAGGGGCTGGTGACTTTGACCCTGAAGGATATCACCAATGATTTCCTGGAAATTCACTACCAGGGAGACGATAAACTGTATGTGCCGGTGGACCGGTTGAACTCCATCAGCAAGTATAAAGGTATTTCCGACAAGAAACCGAAGCTCGACAGACTGGGAGCCAAGACATGGATGCAGACGAAGAAGAAGATAAAGGAATCCGTCTGGCAGGTTGCCCAGGATCTTTTGAAACTCTATGCCAAAAGGGAGCTGCAGCAGGGCCTGGCCTTTTCCCATCCGGGCGAACTCTTCAACGAACTGGAAGAATCGTTTTCCTTTGATGAGACTCCCGGGCAGCAGAAGGCTATTTCCGAGGTACTTGACGATCTCAGCTCCGAACAGATAATGGACCGCCTTATCTGCGGTGATGTAGGCTACGGCAAGACCGAGGTAGCGGTCCGGGCCGCATTCAAGGCCATTGAGGACGGCTTTCAGGTCGCCATGCTGGTGCCGACCACTGTTTTGGCTGAACAGCATGCAAAGACATTCAAGGAGCGTTTTGCCGGTTTTCCGGTGCTGGTTGAAAGCATCAACCGGTTTCGCACCGGGGCGGAACAGAAAAAAATTCTCAGCCGCCTTAAGGCCGGCACCCTTGACATGATCATCGGCACCCACCGGCTTCTTTCCAAAGATGTCCGGTTCAACAAGCTCGGCCTGCTCATTGTTGATGAAGAACATCGCTTCGGTGTTAGTCACAAGGAAAAGATCAAGCGGTTCAAGGCCGAGGTCAATGTCCTTACCCTGAGTGCCACCCCCATACCCAGGACCTTGCAGCTTTCTCTCCTCGGCATCAGGGACCTTTCGGTGATTAACACCCCGCCGGAGCAGAGACGGCCGATAAAGACATTTGTCGCCCGTTACGACGAACTGGTCATCAAGGAGGCCATAACCAGGGAGTTGCTGCGGGGCGGCCAGACTTTTCTGGTTCACAACCGGGTGCAGTCCATCGGTGAAATGGCGCGGCGGGTTGAAAAGTTGACCCCGCAGGCAAGAATCGCCGTGGCCCACGGCCAAATGGCGGCAAAACAGCTGGAAGAAATCATGGTGCGCTTTGTCAACAAGGAAATAGATGTCCTGGTATGCACTACGATTATCGAATCGGGCCTGGATATCGCCAGCGCCAATACCATCGTGATCACCAGGGCCGACAGATTAGGCCTGGCAGAAATTCACCAGCTGCGCGGCCGGGTCGGCAGAAGCAGTGAACAGTCCTATGCCTATCTCCTGGTCCCGAGCCTTGACGGACTTGCCAAAGAGGCCAAAGAGCGGCTCCGCGCCCTCCTTGACCATTCGGAATTGGGCGGCGGTTTCAAGCTCGCCATGAGTGATCTGCAGATACGCGGCGGCGGCAATATCCTGGGAGTTTCACAGAGCGGTCATATTGCCGCGGTTGGTTATGACCTGTACCTGGAACTTCTGCAGAACACGGTCTCGGACCTGAAACGCCAAACAACTGAGAAAGAAACGGTTGAAACTGTTGAACCGGAGATAAACCTGCAGATTTCAGCCTATATCCCGGAAACATACATTCCAGATACGCCGCAGCGCTATATTGCCTACCGCAAAATCGCCGCCGTAACGGATAACGTGCAGATGGCGGATCTCACGGAGGAATTGCAGGACAGGTACGGGCCGCTGCCCTGGGAAACGCAGAACCTTTTTGACATCATTGCCGTTAAGATAAAAATGAAAAGGGGCATGATCACCAGGCTGGAACAGGGTAAGGATATGCTTATTTTTTCCTTTCATGAAAAAACCGACATCGGCCCGCAGAAGATTCTTGATCTCGTCCAAAAATCAAAAAACCGGATCAGGTTTACCCCCGATGCAAGGCTCATGGTACCTTTGGCAAGCCGGCTGCTCCGCTCACCCCAGGCTGTTCTCCATGCGGCCCATGAAATTGTCGACTCTCTGCAGGAAAATGGCTCAACCCTCTAAAATATTTACTGTTTTATGTGCTTGCGATGAACGGTGTACTCTCACGGTTCCGTTGGCAATATTTAAAAATAAGCCAGAAAATCAATAAGTTGAACTAAATTACATTTGACATTTTGCCCGGATATTAGTTAGAAGCTGTGAGGGGAATTGCAAAACTCCGAGTAACACCGCCGAGAATAAACATGGCATGGAGTGAAAAACTAACCAGGAGGAGAAATGAGAATGAAAAAGATTGTACTGGCAGTTGGGGGATTGGCTCTTTCCTGTACCGTTGCTGCAACGGTATTTGCCGGAGCCATTGAAAACAAGACGAACTGGAGTGCTGAATACATCAGGACCCTGAACCGCAATGCGGCAACGGACTATGCCGACATCGCGGCTTACAATCCGGCGGGAACGGTAAAACTCGATGAAGGGTTCATCATTAACGGTTCGGTGCAGTTCCTGTCGAAAAATTATAAAAATGTCATCAACGGCTCAAGCTACGAGTCTGATGAGCCGTCATACGTTCCCGGGATATTCGGCGTCTATAACACAAAAAAATGGTCTCTTTTCGGGGCCTTTACCGTTGTCGGCGGCGGCGGTGAAGTCGACTTCAGCGATGGCAATTATACGACCTACCAGATCGGCACCCTGATGACCGTTACCGCGGACAGAACAGTTGACGGGATGGTCCAGGCCGGCGGCGGCCCCGCGGCCCCGCTGGGTACTTACTATGCCGGCAATCTCCCGGTGCAGCGTTTAAATGGCGAGAGCTATTACCTGGGTTACACTCTGGGCGGCGCCTACAATTTTAACGATATGGTTTCGGTCTCCCTGGGTGCCCGTTTTGTTGACGCCAGCAGATCAGCTTCCGGTACGGTGACAACCGCTCCCACCCCAACCGGCGCCGCCGTCGGCGCCACCGATGTTACCGCCAATGTTGACTATGATCAGGACGGGACCGGCTGGACCGGCATCATAGGAGTGAACCTGGCACCGAACGATGTTGTCAATATCGGCGTGCGCTATGAAACTAAGACAAACCTGGATCTTAAGGCAACCGTCAACAAGGATGATAAAAATATCCTGCCGAATCTCGGCATTAATGACGGCAAGTCACTGCCGCGGGATCTGCCTGCCTTGCTCGGTCTTGGACTTTCCTACCGGATTACCCCGAAACTGCGCACCGAAGTCAACTTTACCTATTACTTCAATGAAGATGCGGACTGGTATGGGGCCGAAGAGAATGTTGACAACGGCTATGATCTGGGTATCGCCCTCGAATATCTCTTTTCCGACAAATTAACCGCCAGCGTCGGTTTTCTCCATACAGACCTGGGGGTCGATCCGGAAAACATGCTGCCGGAAAACCCGGAACTTGATGCCAATACCATCGGGGCCGGCATTGCCTATGCATTTACCGAAAAATTCCACACCAATCTTTCGATCGGCAATTCTTTCTATGTAGATGATTCCTTTGTTTCTTCGGAAACAGGTGCCACCGTCGAGTATGAAAAGAATGTTTTCTTTCTGGCCCTTAGCCTGGAGTATCGCTTCCTGTAAGCCACATAACAGTATATGCAGAAAAAGCCCCGGAATGAAAACCGGGGCTTTTTTATATGGTAATTCTGGAAGATAATCCAACTCTGTGGTCGGGGCGGCAGGATTTGAACCTGCGACCTCCTGCTCCCAAGGCAGGCGCGCTAACCAGGCTGCGCTACGCCCCGATTATTCCGGCGGCTGAAGACCATATTCCCTACCATTAGACACAGTTTGGCGTCAAGGAAAAAGGTTGATCTTCACCGGAAAAAGATTTAAATTCCTTCCTTGCTAAGGTATTGACGAATCGGGCTATATATACTATAGAACCCGCTTCAACCAGTGTTCCTCGGTAGCTCAGTTGGTAGAGCAGGTGGCTGTTAACCACCCTGTCGCTGGTTCGAGTCCGGCCCGGGGAGCCAGAATATTATAAGGGATCAGGTTTGTACGCCTGATCCCTTTTTCTTTCAATGCTACCTCCCGGGGCAACCAGCTTCTTACTCCCCGGAAGGGGATATTAAGCCCCTCAGCCTTTTTTGAGGATCGTTGTTCTTTTATAGTCCTGATACAAAAAGATTGCAGGATTAATTTTACTGACTTGCGGGAAGCTGTCCGGTTTGTGTCCCGGGACAAGAGGATTTTGAGCGAGCGGGCAGGCAGGCAGGGGATTGCTGTAGGCATCAGAACATCGAAACTTCTATGTGCGGGAAAACTGACTACTCACCGGCGATTGTCTACGGCTTTAAATATAAGTATTAATCCACCTATCGGCGCTTTTGCGGTCGTGAAAAATTTTTGTGATAAAACAATCATTTTTCAGGTAGGCCTGCCACATCTTGGTCATACCGAACTGAAGCGTAGTCGGGGCAACGACGGCTATTATTATATTGGGATTTTTATCGGCAGCATCATTGTCCATATCAGCTATTACTTGTATTTCTTCAGCATATACCTGATATTTTTTGCAATCGGTTCTGTCTATTATCTGGTATTTCTGTTTATTCAGATTATCAGCATGATAAATCTCTTTCTGGGCCTCAATAATCTCATCACCGGTCACGATTCCAGAAGCAATTATTTCTATCCCAATGCCGTTATCCAGAAAGTTAACTTCAATAGTCATTCTTGTAATCTACTCCAATTTTCTGCCGTGAAATTTAAGCCCGGGTACGGCTAATAGAAGTTTTCCCGCCAGCCGTCATGGACCTACCTCCCATTGACCTTCTGCCGCAGCTTGCCGCTGGGTTTAAAGGTAACCACCCTTCTGGCGTCCAGCAGCATCTCTTTACCGGTGAGAGGATTCCTGCATTTACGGGCTGATTTATCCTTGACATTGAATTTGCCGAATCCCGACAGCAGGACATCCTCGCCGTTTGCCAGGGTATCTTTCATTATCTGCAATATGGCTTCGACAGCTTCATGGGCTTTGATTTTAGTAAGGTTCGGATAAGATGCATGGATCCGATTCATAAGCTCGTTTCTGGTAATAGGCATAAGATTGCTCCTGTACCTGTGGGTCGGAACCCGGGCCGACTGGATAAGCGCATTAAAACAAAGGTTTATTATATAAAAAAGAAACAACCAATCGTGTTTTTCTATAGGTTAAATAGCCATGCTTGTCAAGAAAATAAACTGCATCTAACTGGTTGATTTATATGTAAGAGGTTTCAGGATATGAACCTTGTCCCGTTTTATATCCCTCACAGCGATTTCCGCTGCCACGGGCGATGTCATCCCGGCTGGACGGCAATAATCAATATCCGACTGCCATAGGGACTTGCGATGAATTCATCTCCCTGCCGGAATCAGCCGTTAACCGCCTGTCCGTTGATTCTTTACGGGTTATTGGTGATTGGGATGCATGGTGGTCGGATAGTGTCGCACCGGTTCACGGTCGAGGTAAACAGGGGAATTTGCCATCGTATCTTATGGCAATACTATGGAGGCAATCAAGTTTAATATCGAAGAAGGCAGCAGGCCGAGCCAGAATATAATTCCCGCCACAACAACACTGGCAACAACGGCTGCACTTCCCGGTTTTCCAAGAGTTTGGGCTTCATCGGTCCCGGCACGCATATACAGAGTCACCACAACCTTCAGATAATAATACATGGAAATTATGACGGTGATGATGCCGAGCAGGGCGAGGATAATCAGGTTGCGGCCAAAGGCGGCCTGAAAAAGCACGAATTTGCCGATAAAGCCTGCGGTTGCCGGTAATCCGGCCAGGGAAAACAGACAAAGGGCAAAAAGGGCCGCCCTGCCAGGATACCTGTATCCCAGGCCCCGGAAATCATCCAGGCTATCCCGGTCTTCACCCAGGGGCGATAAAATAGCCAGGGTTCCGAAGGCGCCAAGATCTGAAACCGCATAAACCGCGGAATAGAAGATGACCGCGGCGGCTCCGCCATGTCCGACTGCCAGCAGGGCCATTAAAAGGTACCCCATGTGGGCGATTGAAGAATAGGCCAGCAGCCGTTTGACGCTTTCCTGAACCATGGCGGTAATATTGCCCACTGTCATGGTCAGCGCCGCCGCCGCCCAGAGGAAAGGGAAAAAGGCGGTAGCGATGGTGTCGGGACTGTACAGCGCCAGACGAAGCAGCATGGCAAACAGGGCCACCTTGGAGCCGGTGGCCAGAAATGCGGTCACCGGTGCCGGTGCTCCCTGGTAGACATCGGGCGTCCACAGATGAAAAGGGACCAGCGATACCTTGAAGCCCAACCCTACCAGAACAAAGCCAAGACCCAGCAGCAGGATATAGCCGCTGTCCTGGTGCGCGCCAATATCAAGACTCTGCAGCAGGGAAAGAGTGCCGGTCGCCGCAAAAATCAAGGCGATGCCGAAAACCATAAAAGCGCTGGCAACGGCGCCCAGAATAAAATACTTAACCGCCGCCTCCGTGGCTCTTGAGTTTTCGCGGCGCATGGCAATGAGAATGTACAGCGATATACTGAAGAGTTCCAGCCCGAGGAAAAAAATGAGCCAGTTGGCGGCGCTGGCAATAAGCATCATGCCGAGCGCAGCAAAAAGAACAATACCCGGAAATTCATCCCCGGCAAAATTGCGTTTTTCGGTATACCGCCAGGAGTAAAGGAGAACAATTGCGGTTATGGCATCAAAAAGCATCATGTAAAAACGGCTGAAACCATCAAAGCTCAGGAGATTGTCAACCGGGGTCGACACCGGCCGCAATAATGCCGCCGCAATGCCGGACCCAATGGTAAAAAGCACTGCCAGGCCAAAAAGAGCTCCTACCGACCGGCCGGGCCGCAGGGCCCCGAGACTGAAAATAACGGTCCCGCCCGCTGCAAGCAGGATATAGGGCAGAAGCAATATCGGTTCAGACTGCATAATGATTTCCCGTATATCTTTTCACATCAGCCCCGCCAGCATGAAGTGCCCGACCTGTTGTACCAGCCGGTTCACCGGGTCCTGCACCATTGCCAGGATCGGACCTGGATAAAGCCCGATTCCCAGGACCGCCAGGGCAAGAGGCAGCAGTATGAGAAATTCGCGGCCGTTTATATCAGGGCCACGATGTTCATCCCCTAAAGTTCCGTACAGGGTATCCTGTACCAGCTTCAATACATAAACCAGGGTGACGACAATGGTGACAAAGGCGATTGAACCAACCAGCGGATTCGCCTTGAACACGCCGATCAGGATTATTATTTCACTGACAAAATTATTCAGGCCCGGCATGCCGAGGGAAGCCATGGCAAACAGGAGAAAAAACCCGCTGAATATCGGCATGGATTTCCAGATGCCGCCGAAATCCGCCAGTTCCCGGGTCTGAAAGCGTTCATCCAGCATACCCACCAGGATAAAGAGGGCGGCCGTGGTAATGCCGTGATTGATCATCTGCAGTACGGCGCCGGTCAGGGTCATGGTATTCCAGACCGCCAGACCGAGGACAATCAGCCCCATGTGGCCTATGCTGGAATAGGCCACCAGTCTCTTCATATCCCGCTGGGCAAGTGCTATCCAGGCGGCATAAATGATCCCTGCCAGACCGAGGACCATGAGAACGGGCAGGATCCTGGCCGCGGCCCCGGGAAAAACAGGAACGCCGATGCGCAGCAGGGCGTAGCATCCGGTTTTGAGCAGCAGCCCGGCCAGGATAACACTGCCGGCGGTCGGCGCCTCGGTATGGGCGTCGGGCAGCCAGGTGTGGAGCGGGACCACCGGGATCTTAATGGCAAAACTCAGGAGAAAGGCGCTAAAAAGCCACATCTGCAGATGCGGAGCGACCTGGGTCTGCAGGAGCTGGTCCAGGGCAAAGGTATAATTGCCGGTCATGCGGCCATGAACCAGATACAACCCGATAAGGGCGGCCAGCATCAGCAGCCCGCCGCCAATATTGAAGAGAAAGAACTTGACCGCGGCATGCACCCGCCCTTCATGGCCCCAGATACCGATGAGAAAGAGCATGGGCACCAGCTGCAGTTCCCAGAAGAGATAGAACAGGAAAATATCGGTGGCCAGAAAGACCCCCATTACGGCGGTCAGGGTCAGCAGCAGCATGAAGTAGAACAAGCTCACCCGGGTCGTCACTTGCTGCCAGGAGACCAGGACGCTCATTATGCCGAGCAGTGCGGTCAGCAGCAGCAGCACCAGACTTATGCCGTCGAGTCCGAGGCTGTAGCGGATGTTGAATCGTTCTATCCAGCTGAAATCCTCCACCAGGAGCCAGCCATGCACCGGGTCGGGATGCAGGCCCGAAAACAGGGGCAGCAGGACCAGCACCATTTCAACTGCAGCGGTTCCCAATGCTGTCCAGCGGCAGTGCTGCGGAGAGCGCCGGAACGCCAGGCACAGCAGACCGCCGGCCAGGGGCCAGTAAATAATCAGCGATAGCAAGGGAAACCGTATCATAACTCTTTTTCAGTCCGTCCTGTTAAAAAGCAAGGAAGATCAGAATAACGACAAAACCAACCAACATCATTTTCAATGCGGTGGAAAGATAGCCCGTGGTCCAGGTTCGCAGGCCTGCCCCAAGGATCGGCAATAACCGCACCGAGCCCACGATCGTCCGGTCCAGGGCGGTTTCGTCAACTTCCTGCCAGAAGAAACGGGCCATCCATTTATACGGCCGCACCGCAATAAACCCATACAGCCGGTCAAGCCCGAAACCCGACTGCAGAAAATCAGTCAACCCCGGCCCGAACGGTTTTTCTCCCCGCCAGCCCAGAACATTCCGCGGCCCATAGAGAAAATAGGCCAGCACCACGCCGCCAACGGCAAGAAGGGTGTCACCGATCTCCACCAGCCACTCGAGAGACTTTGATGCACCAAGCTCCGGCAGGGATCCGGGCAGATCGGCCAGGCGGCCTGCCAGCCAGCCTCCGCCCTGCTGGATCTGCGGCAGGTTAAGGAGCCCGGCGGCCAGGGCCATGACGGCCAGCGGCCAGAGAGTGATGCGCATCGCCGCCGGCACCGGCTGCAGCGGTTTTTCGCCGCCATTCTGCGGCTTGCCGGTAAATACCAGAAATACCAGGCGGAAGGTATACATGGTGGTCAGAAAGGCGGTCACGGTAGCACAGACCCAGACCGATCGGTAAAAAACAGACCCGTGTTCCAGAGCGGCAAGGAGAATCCGTCCCTTGCTGATAAATCCGGCGGTTGGCGGCACCCCGCCGAGAGCCAGGCTGCCGGCCAGAAAAAGCAGAAAGACGAGCGGCAGCTTGTGCCGGACCCGTTCGCCCATATGCAGAATATCATGTTCATCATGCAGGGCGTGAATAATGCATCCGGCGGCCAGAAACAGCAGTGACTTAAAAAAGGCATGCGTCAGCAGATGAAAAATGGAGCCGACAATATCGCCGACGCCTACCGCCAGAAACATGTAACCCACCTGGCTGATGGTGGAATAGGCCAGAACCCGCTTGATATCTCGCTGCACCAGGGCGGCAACGGCGGCATACAGCGCTGTGACTGCCCCCACCAGAGCGATAATCCGCAGGACTTCCTCCACCAGGGAAATGATCGGGAACAGCCGGACAAGGAGATAAACTCCGGCGGTTACCATGGTTGCCGCATGGATAAGGGCTGATACCGGCGTCGGCCCGGCCATGGCATCCGGCAGCCAGACCAGGAGGGGCAGTTGGGCCGATTTCCCGGTAGCGGCCCAGAAGAGCAGCAGGCCGATCAGCATGGCGGAACCGGTGGTCAGGGTATGGGCCGCGCCATTAATAGCCGATATGGACAGGGTGTTAAACCCGACAAAGAGAAGCCCCAGGGCAATTACAAAACCGAGGTCTCCGATCCTGGTCAGCAGGAAGGCCTTGCGTCCTGCGGTGGCATTGGCTTCGTCTTCATACCAGAAACCGATAAGGGCGTAAGAGCAGAAACCGACCCCCTCCCAGCCGAGAAAAAGAAAGACCAGGTTGTCCGCCAGGACAATTACCAGCATGAAAAACACGAAAAGGTTGAGATAGCAGAAAAATCGGCGGTAGTCCCGGTCGCTGTCCATGAAGCTCACCGAATAGACCATGATCAGACTTGAAACAAAGGTGACCATGAGGGACATGACTGCGGCCAGGGAATCATAGCGGATATCAACAGTGGCGATGAAGTTGTCGACGCCGAACCATCGGTACAGGGTATACGTTTCCGGTTGAGCTCCAGTCATAAAGGCAGCCGCTGCCATGATAAATGCACCGATAATTGCGGCGCAGGCAAAAAATTCCGCCGCCTTTCTCGGCATACCGCCGCCGAACAGAACCTGGATTACGGCGCCGGCAAGGGGAAAAAATAAGAGCAGGGTTAGAACAGTATGCATCTTATCCTCCCATCCGGTTAAACCGGTCAGCCTTAATGGTGCCCTGCAGCCGCCGGGCATAAACAATAAGGGCGAGGCCGACCGCCACCTCGGCAGCCGCCACTCCGAACAGGAAGAGGACAAAGGCCTGGCCATCCAGCGAATGGTGCCGCAGGGCGCCGCCGATAAAGACCAGTCCGGCGCTGTTGAGCATGATCTCCACCCCGATGAGGATCATGATCAGGTTCTGCCGCGTCATAACACATACTAGCCCCATGAAGAACAGAACAGCCCCTAAAATCAGTACTTCTCCAAAAGTAACTATCATGATTCCTCTCCTTTTTCGTGCACCTGTTCCCGGTCCCGGCCCAGATAATAGGCGCCGACGAGCGCCACAAACAGGAGAAAGGAGACAATCTCCACGGCCAGCCAGTAGCGGCTGAAAACAAAATGACCGAATTCCCGCGGCATGACCACCGCCAGCTGCAGCGTCACCAGCCTGTCCGGGTTGAACATGATAAAGATCAGAACCAGTGCGAAGCTGAGTCCGCCGACGGTGAGGAGAAAGAAAAAATTGTTCAGCAGGGCTGATGCGCCCTCCTGTTTTTCATCCGCCATCAGCATGACCACCACCAAAAACAGGACCATGATCGCCCCGGCATAGATGATAACCTCCAGGGCCGCAAGTATGGGGGCGCCCAGCAGGTAAAACAGCATGGCCGTACCCAGAAAGGAGATAACGAGATAGACCACGGCGTGAACCAGGCTGCGGCTGGTAATGGTCATGGCAGTAGCTGCAACTGTCACTGCGGCAAGCATATAAAAAAGGCTACTGTATAGAGTCATGCATTATCCTCATTCCCATGTCGGCTACGGCATAACGCTTCTGATGTCGACCGGGGGTTTTTCATTGATATGGGTGCCCTTCTCTTCCGGACCGCCGACCCCCGCATGGCGGTAGAAATCATAATCGTGGTTCTTGCCGCCGTGATCGACCAGCAAATTCTCCTTTTCATAGATGAGATCGAGGATCGAACGGCTGCAGAACTCATATTCCGGGGTGAGCTGAATGGCCAGGGTCGGGCACGCTTCCTCACAGAGCCCGCAGTAGATGCACCTGGCAAAATTGATCCTGAACCAGGCGGCATAGCGGCGGCCGTCTTCCCTTTCCGCCGCCGCCATGGAAATACAGCTCACCGGGCAGGCGGCGGAACAGAGATAGCAGGCAACGCAGCGCTCCTCGCCGTCGGGACTGACGGTGAGGATAATTCTGCCCCGGCTTCCTGCCGGCAGCTCTCTTTTTTCTTCCGGATACTTCTCGGTGATCGGTTTTCGCAGCAGGTGCAGAAAGGTAATCCTGTATGCACTGAAGAAACCGGCCACCGATGAAACTACCCGGCTGAAAAATTTTTCCTGTTCCTTCTGCATGTCTATCCTCCCAGCCATAGAATAACCCCGCCGGTGACAACGATATTAACCAGGGCCAGAGGCACGAGATATTTCCAGCCGACGTGCATAAGCTGGTCATAACGGAGCCGGGGCATGGTTGCCCTTGTCCAGATAAGCAGGAAAGGCACCAGCAGAATTTTCAGCAGCAGCCAGAAAGGGCCGGGCAGGAACGGACCGTACCATCCGCCCAGGAAAAAGACGGCAACCAGGGCGCCGAGCATCACCATATTGACATATTCCCCCAGGAAGTAGAGGGCAAAACGCATACCGCTGTACTCGGTATGATAGCCCGCCATAAGCTCGTTTTCCGCTTCCGGCAGATCAAAGGGCAGCCGCTTGCTTTCTGCCACGGCACTGACCAAGAATATGAAAAAGGCGACCGGCTGCACCAGAAAAAATGGATACCGATGCTGGGCGGTGACTATATCCACCAGGCTGAATGATCGGGCCAGCATGACAATCGGCACCAGGGACAGGCCCAGGGACAGTTCATAGCTGATCATCTGGGCCGTGGCCCGAACGGCCCCCAGGAGACTGAACTTTGCATTGGAGGCCCAGCCTCCCAGGGCGACACCGTATACTGCAAGGGAAGACAGGGACAGGACATACAGCAGACCCACATTCAGGTTGGCAATGACCATGGGCACCCGGCCCCCGGCAAAATCAAAGGTGTCACCGAACGGGATAACGGCCAGGATAAGCAGGGGCATGGCGGCGGATACCGCCGGGACGTATAGAAACAGAGCCCGGTCGCTTGCCGTTGGGATAATATCCTCCTTCAGCAAAAGCTTGATGCCGTCGGCAAGAGGCTGCAGCAGACCGAAGTAGCCGGCCCGGTTCGGTCCGTAGCGGATCTGGAAGCGTCCCAGGAGTTTGCGTTCGATCAGGACCATGTAGGCGGAAAGCAGCATAACCACACCCAGGGCCAAAACAATTTTTATCAATAATGGTGCCACATCAAAACCTCATATACCCTTCATTCGTCTGCTGCATGATCATTCCTTTTCAATACGGCACAGAATCGGCATCTCCTGCCGGTATTTCAGCTGCTGCCATTTAAGATCGCGGTGCCGTGGCAGTATCACGCATCCCCGCACCATATTCTCCGAGGTTGCCAGACGGAGGCGGAGTTCCCCGATGTCAAGGTGCAGGATGACGTTGTCGCCGCTGTTGAGTCCGACCTTTGCCGCATCCTCACCGTGCATCATCACCGATGGTTCCTGGATCGCCTCGGCAGCGGCCCCGGAGTAGAGGGAAAGTTCCTCGGTGCCGAACAGCAGTTCCGTCAGGATGAGCTCCATGTCTTCCTTACCCTGGTCTTTATCAGGCGGAACGGCACCGGTATAATGGAACCACTCACCGGCAGACTCCGGCAGCAGCCTGCTGTCGGCAGCAGAATATCCGAGCTCCTGCAACTGCTGCCGGAGTGCGTCCCGGATCGTCTCCACCTGCCCGGTACGACCATGACCCATCTCCCCCTGCAGCCGGTTATCCAGATCAAGCAGGATCTGCCAGGCCGGCCTTGGATCGTGCCTGTCGTCATTAAAGATAAAGTCCCGTTGCGGGTGTTTTCCACCGGTAACCTGAGACAACGGCCGGCTGCCGGGATGCACCGGATGGGCATACTGCATTTCTCCTTCCTGGTTAACGTAACTTGCACCGGTCTCGAAATGGGTTGTGACCGGACAGAGAAAATGAGCCCGCCGGGACAGTTCCGTCGGCAGATAGTCAAGACAGACAAGTAATTCAAGCTTATCCAGGGCATTACCCAGACGCTTACGGTCGCAGAAACCGTGAAAGGGGTCCGCCTCAACCACGATAAGGGTTTTTATCTCCTCATTTTCAATTCCTTCCAGGAGATCGACAAAACTTCTCCTGCCTTCTTTGGCAAACAGAACCGTGCCAAAGGCATTCGGGCCCGGAAAAACATAGTAAAGGCCGCAGTTGCCCTTAACTTCTAAAAACATCCGGGCCAGGTTCGCGGCGAAATCCGGCAGGGTGTTTTGCACAATATCCGTGCCACAGATGATTATTGGACGTTGGCAGGCGGCAATTTTTTTACTGATCCTGCCTGCCCTGTCATCATCAACAATATTGGATTTGTTGCCGGTCGCAAGGGCATCGAAAAAATGCAAAAATTCATTATCCCGGCTGCCGAAGTCCTGCCCCTCAAAGGCCCGGTGCACCAGGAGGCCGCATAAGTCGGAAATTTCAGCCGGTGTCGCGGCCAGCAGGGAAAAATCAAAGGGCAATGATACGGGACGCGGATCGATGACCGCAACTGCAGCCCCGCTACGGACTGCCTGCCGCAGGGCCAAAGCAAGCATGGGAGCTTCATTGATCGGATCAGCCCCGAGAACCAGGATACAGTCACCCTGTTCAACTTCAGCCAAAGATATACCAATTTGCGGATCAAGCCTTGCAGCGGCCCGCCGGATTCTGGATTCCCGCATCGGATCGATAAAATAGCAAGGCTCCGCCGCACCAATCCGGCGGCTGACCTGCTCCAGGACCAAGGCGGTTTCCAGGCCGATGCGGGGCGACCCGAGAAAAGCCAACGCCTGCGGCCCGGAGTCGCCAAGGTTTTTTTGTATGGCCGCAGCAGCATCCTCCCCGGCCCGGTCCCAGTCAACTTCTTCATTATGTGCCCTGGGGCGCCAGGGACGGTCGGGATGGCTGGCATAAAAACAGCCGAACCGGCCACGGTCACAGATAAACGAACCGTTGACCCGGCTGTTTTCACGGGCCTCCTGCCGGATAATTTCCCGGTGAAAGCCACTGGCTACCGTGTTGCAGCCGATGCCGCAATTGAGGCAGAGCGACGGGGCCCGCTGCATGTCCCAGCGCCGGGCCCGGTAGTGGGCCGGCTTATCCGTGAACACGCCGGTGGGACAGATATCCACCAGATTGCCGGCAAATGGACTTTCCAGGGACCCGTCCTCGTAACGTCCGTAAAATACCCGGTTGCCGATCTGCATCACCCCGAAATCCCGGTAGCCGGCATATTCCTGATAAAAACGGGCGCAGCGGTAACAGTGGATGCAGCGGTTCATTTCGTGCTGGATAAAGGGGCCGAGATACTGGTTCCGGTAAGTCCTTTTGCGGCCCGGATAACGCCTGACACCGTGGCCGCCGGAGACGGTCTCGTCCTGGAGCAGACATTGTCCGCCCTCGTCGCAGACCGGACAGTCGTGGGGATGATTCATCATCAGCCACTCGATTACCTGGCGCCGGAACTCGACGGCCTCTGAATCGCTGGTGGAAACCACCATATCGTCTTCGGCCTCGACCATGCAGCTCATCTCCACGCCCTTTACCGGACCGCCAACAAAATGCACCGCGCACATGCGGCAGGCACCCACCGCCCCCAGAACCTTCAGGTAACAGAAGCGGGGAATCATGATCCCCAGCTGTTCCGCAGCTTCGATCACCCTGGTTCCTTTTTGAACCGCGACCCTCATGTTGTCTATGATCAGATTGGGCATGAACCCCCCTTGCCGTCCGTATCAGCGGCTCCGGGATATTTGAAGTTGCCGCCCAGGAACCACTTACTGTCGGGACTCAATGAAATTTCCGGCATGCCGAAGGGACATTTTCTCTGGCTGATATGATCCCGCACCTCATCCTCGAAATGGTTCAGCAACCCCAGGACCGGCTCGGCGGCTCCAGGGGCAAAGGCGCAGTAGGCCTTATTCATATGTCCGGCCATGGACCTGATCATGGTGATATATTCCTCGCGGCCCTCGCCCTGTTCTATGAGTTGCAGCAGCTTCAGAATATAGGGCAGGCCTTCCCGGCACGGCGTACACCAGCCGCAGGATTCACGGGCAAAATACTCAATGAGATTAACCGTGGCCGCCACCAGGCAGGTCTTGTGGTCGAAAACCATGATTCCTCCGGTCCCCAGCCGCTGCCCCGCCTCTTTCATGGCATCAAAATCCATCGCCACATCGTAGAATTTACGTGGGATGAACGCGGTCGACGCCCCGCCCGGCAGACAGGCCTTGAATTCGGAACCCGCGGTCAAGCCGGTACCGCTTTGTTCAATAATCTCACCCAGCCTGGTGCCGATGGGCAGCTCATAACATCCCGGCCGCTGAACACAGCCGCTGAGGCAGTAAAGCTTGGTCCCGGCGCCATTCTCCGTCCGGGCCAGGTCGCGAAACCACTCGGCGCCCCGATTCAGGATATGGGGCACACAGGAGAGGGTCTCAACATTGTTGACCACCGTTGGCTTGGACCAGAGTCCGACCTCGGTGAGATGGGGGCCGCCTTTCTGGGGATTCGGCCGCCGTCCCTGGATGGCATTGACCTGGGCTGAGCCCTCGCCGCAGATATACCGTCCACCGCTGCGATGCACCGTTATCTCGAAGGAAAAATCGGTATCCAGGATGTTTTCCCCCAGAAAACCATGCTCTCGGGCTACATCCAGTTCCCGTTCGATCAGTTGGGCATCAAGTTCATACGAGGGCCTGATAAAAAAGATCGCCTTTTTCGCCGAAACTGCGTAGCCGGCGAGGATTATGCCCTCAATGACCAGATGCGGATCGATGTTGACCAGAACACGGTCCTTGAAGGTGCCCGGCTCCATTTCATCCGAGTTGGGTAGAATATACCGGGTGGCAGGACCGTCATCCGGGACGCTTTCCCATTTTTTGCCGGTGGGAAAACCGGCGCCGCCTCTGCCCCGCAGACCGGATTCAGCCACTTTCTGCCGTACTTCCTTCGGGCGACAGCTCCCTGACCGCCCGGGTCAGGGCCTCATAACCGCCGCTGTCCCTGTATTCCTCAAAGGTTGCGGGCCGGTCGTCCTTGCGGTTTTTAAAAAGTACGAGTTCCGACATCATTTCACCTGTTCGGAATGCATTCCAGATGTTCCCCCGCCAGTTGGTCCAGGATCTTATCGATCTTTTCCGGGGTCAATTTGCCGTAAAATTGTCCGTTAATCAGCATGGACGGGCCGTTATGGCAATCGCCGATACAGGCCGTAGGCAGCACGGTAAAAAGGCCGTCCGGGGTCATTTGCCCGGTATCCACCCCCAGTTTTCGGGACAGATAGCTGAAAATCGAACAGTAATGGTGCATCCAGCAGACAACGCCGTCGCAGACATGAATGACGTATTTTCCCACCGGCTGCCGGTAGATGAAATCGTAGAACGTTGCCAGTTCATCTACCTCCAGGGGGGTCATATCAAGGATGCGGGCCGCCTCGTGCACTGCTTCATTGTTCATATACCCGTAATGGCTCTGCAGCAGGTACATGACATCCACCGCCTTTTCCCTGGGATGGTTCGTGGTGGTTAATTTTTCAGCAATTTTATCCTGCAGCTCTTGCGGTATCATGGTTCACTGGTCCTAACGGTCGATATCGGGCATTATGTAATCAAGGGACGGCAGGGTGGCGACAAGGTCGGATATGGTTCCGCCTCTGGCCATAAACGGCAGTGCCTGGACATTGGCAAAGCCGGGCGAACGCACATGCAGCCTGTAGGCCCTGTTAAGACCGTCGCTCACCAGGTAATATCCCTGTTCACCCCGGGCGACCTCGGTGGCAAAGTACACCTCTGCCTGCGGCATTTTCGGGCCGCGGCTCACCGTTATAAAGTGATGGATAAGACTTTCTATGTCGTGTAGGGTCTCTTCCTTTTTCGGCACGGTATAACGGTAATCGCTGCTTATATAACGACCTTCCGGCATATGTGCCGCTGCCTGGGATATAATCCGCATGGATTGGCGCATTTCTTCCATCCTGACGAGATAGCGGCTGTAACAGTCGCCGTCTGGAGCTGTCGGTATTTCAAAGTCAAATGCTTCGTAGGCACTGTAGGGCATCTTTTTGCGCAAATCCCAGGCCAGCCCGCAGGCCCGGAGATTCGGCCCGCTGACACCCCAATCCATGGCGTCGGCCAGGGAAATTCTGCTGATCCCCTTGGTGCGAGCCTTAAAGATCGGGTTGTTGGTGGTGAGGGCCTCATACTCCCGCAGCCGCCGGGGGAATATCTGCAAAAACGCATCAACCCGCTCCTTCCAGCCCTCCGGCAGATCGTGGGCGACGCCGCCGATGCGGAACCAGGCGGGATGCAGACGGGTGCCGGTGATGAACTCGACAATGTCCATGATCATTTCCCGCTCGCGGAAAGTATAAAATATGGGGCTCATCATGCCGAGTTCCTGCACGGCGGTGCCGTACCAGAGCAGATGATTGCTGAGCCGGAAAAACTCCGACAGCATAACCCGGATATACTGGGCCCGGTCCGGCACCTTGATATCGGCCAGCTTTTCAACGGCCCCCAGATAGGTAAGGTTATTGGCCACCCCGCTCAGGTAGTCGACCCGGTCCGTATAGGGAATGAACTGGTGCCAGGACTGGTGTTCCCCGATCTTTTCCACACCGCGGTGGTGATAGCCTATGTCAATTTCCATGTCGCGTATTTTTTCGCCGTGCAGTGCCAGGATAAAACGGATTACGCCGTGGGTCGAATAATGATGCGGACCCATGTTGAGAAGATACTCGTGGTCACCGATGTTGGTGATGTAATGATCGGCGGGCAGCGGCTGATGTTTCACCCCTCCGGCAAGATCATCGGGATCCATCCGGGTTGCCCTGGATACATGGCTTTTCAGCAGAGGATGCCCTTCCCAGTCATGGGGCAGGATAAGGCGCTGCAGGTTAGGATGATCCTTGAATCGGATGCCGAACATGTCGTAGACTTCCCGTTCATACCAGTTGGCCGACGGCCAGATATCACAGATACTGCGGGCTTTGGGATCGGCTGCCGCCAGAGGGCTTCTGATCCGCAGACGGCTTGCCGTATCAAAGGACAGCAGATGGTAGACCAGAGAGAAACCGTGCTCCGGCCGAGGGGCCCTTCGGGCCGATTCGTCAACGGCCGTAAGGTCTTCCAACCGCTGATACGCAGGGGCTGCTTCATGCTTTAAATAACGCAGGACCGGGTGCAATTTTTCCGGTGCAACCTTGATGGTCGGAATGTCTATCGACTGTTCGGACTCAATCCCCTTGCCGAACCTGACCTCCAGCTCCCTGATAAGTTTCTGATCCCGCTCCTCCAGAGTGATCCAGGAAGGCGGAGGGGTCCACATCCCGTCCGCCCGGTTGCCGTAAAAAGACGGCGGTGAAACCGAACTGCCGCGAATCTTATTGCGGCCGAAACCGGGGCCGCGGGTGTCACGGCATTTGGTCAGGCCATCTGCCAGGACCGGAGATGTTGATCCCTGCCGGCCGCCTTCCAGATGGAGAACCCTGCGGCTCGGACGCTCCTGCCCGGCAATTTTTTCCTGCAGCGTTACCAGGCCGTGCAGGAATGCTTCCGGCCGGGGCGGACAGCCGGGCACATAGACATCCACCGGCAGGATCTGGTCAACGCCCTGGACAACGCTGTAGACATCATACATGCCGCCGGTATTCGCGCAGGATCCCATGGATATGACCCACTTCGGTTCGGCCATCTGTTCATAGAGGCGGAGGACAATCGGAGCTATTTTTTTGAATACGGTTCCGGAAATGATCGAGCAAATCCGCCTGCCGCGGCGAACCGCGAAACACCTCGGCCCCGAAACGTCCTATGTCGTAGCGCGATGTAAAGGTGGTCGCCTCTTCGATAAAGCAGCAGGACAGGCCGAAGAAAAACGGCCAGAGGCTGTTTTTCCGGGACCAGTTGATCAGGGTGTCAAGATTCCGCAGGACAAAATTCTGCTCCCTGTCTATCTGTGCCGGGTTGATTATCCCCACTCGAGTCCTCCTTTTCTCCAGAGATACACCAGGCTGATCAGCAGTATGGTTATGAAAAAACTTATCTGCAGCCAGCCGACCCAGCCCAGCCGGTCAAAGGCGATGGCCCATGAAAATATAAAGGCGGACTCCACATCAAAAACCAGGAAAAAAATTGCCACCAGATAAAATGGTGCCGGATAGGGAAAGCGGGCATCCCCGGTGGGCAGTATGCCGCATTCATAAGGCGCAAGTTTTTCCGTTGTCGGCTTTCGCTCTCCCAGCCAACTCGTCAAAAAGAGGATCACCATAATCAGCACCAGGACGATTAGGCCGTAGACCGCCATATCCCAGAATTCCGGGTGCCAGGAAGTAAACCCCCCCAATCCGGAAGCTCCTATTTTTCCCACTGGAAACTCCTGCAATAATTTTTCTGCCCATTACCATCGGCCCATGAAATCGGCCGGTTATTTTTCAATATCAGGAATTGCAACTTTTGATCCAGACCATACCCTTTCGCCCCGGAGCCGGATAGGCATCGCCGCCGCAATCCAGCATTAACATGGGCTTTAAAAATAAAACAGCCCGGATAATTTATCGATCAAGCAGAAAAAACAGAGGATGAATCCAAGGGGCAGATGTCCTATCCGGTAGGATAAATCCACTTTCACAAGACAGTTTCTTTTTGCCCGGCTCACGCTGCAATTACCGCCGGTGCGGCAATCACGGCTGCAGTCCGGCGAATACCATACTGATGCAGGCGACCAATGTATTGTTGATAACGCTGCGCCGAAACCGCCGGTTTTATCTCAGTTTTTCCCGTTTGGTGTGTATTTTGCATTCCATCCAGATATATAAACTCGGCGCATGGTGGTGCCGCGTAATCACAACCAAAGTAAACATAAAATATCGTGGGGAAATATTCGCCATGACCATTCTATTTCTTTGATCAAGGGAGAATCTGCTATGGCTGACTTCGACAGCAAACTGCTTGAAAAAATTGCAAGACTTATCAGGTATTACATCCTGATCTCAACCACCAACGCCGGCTCCGGACATCCGACCTCCTCCCTGTCCGCTGTGGAATTGATGACCGGTCTCCTGTTCGGTAATATTTTCCGCTTCGATCCCGACCAGCCGGATAATCCCAACAATGACCGGCTGGTCTTTTCCAAGGGACACGCCTCGCCCCTGTTTTACAGTCTCTGGGCCGCCGCCGGCAAGCTTTCTGAAAAGGAGATGCTGACCTATCGCCAGTTCGGCAGCCCCCTTGAAGGGCATCCCACCATGACCTTTCCCTATACTGAAGCCGCCACCGGCTCCCTGGGCCAGGGTCTTTCCATCGGCCTGGGCATGGCCCTGAACGCCAAGTTGGATCAGCTTTCCTACCGGACCTATGTTCTTCTCGGCGACAGCGAAATGGCGGAAGGTTCCCAGTGGGAGGCAATTCAACTCGCTGCCCATTACCGGTTGGACAACCTGACCGGAATCATCGACGTGAACCGTCTCGGACAGCGGGGCGAAACCATGTATGGCCATGATCTTGAGGCCTACCGGACAAGAATTGCCGCCTTCGGCTGGCAGACCATCATGGTTGACGGACACGATTTCCAGGAAGTTATCGGGGCATACCGTGAAGCAATGGACGCCGCCGGGCGTCCGGTCATGATCATTGCCAGGACGATCAAGGGCAAAGGCGTCTCCAAGTTCGCCGACAAGAACGGCTGGCACGGCAAACCGCTGCCTGAGGAAGACCTGGACAAAGCCCTGAACGAACTGGGTGAAATTGACAAATCTGTGCGGGGCACCATGCTGAGGCCGGCGGATGAGAAGCCGCCTGTCCGGCAGCCGGAAAATATTCCGGGTCCTGACTATGACAGCGCCAAAGAGGTGCCGACCCGCAACGCCTATGGAAAGGCCCTGAAGCGCATATATCCCAAATATCCCGCGATCGTAAGTCTCGATGCCGAGGTCAGCAATTCAACCCGGGCTGAATATTTCAAGGATAAATATCCGGAGCGCTTTTTTGAAATGTATATCGCCGAACAGAACATGGCCGGCGCGGCTCTCGGTTTTGCCAGCCGGGGCAAGATTCCCTTTGTTTCGACCTTCGCCGCATTTATGAGCCGCGCCTATGACCAGATCCGCATGAGCCAGTATTCGGATGCCAACATAAAGTACGTCGGATCCCATGCCGGCGTTTCCATCGGCAAGGACGGACCAAGCCAGATGGGCCTGGAGGATATCGCCTTCTTCCGCACCCTGCTGGGCGGTGTCGTCCTCTATCCGGGTGACGCCTTCAGCGCGGAGAGGCTTGTCGAGCTGGCCGCCGAACACCGGGGCATCGTCTATATCCGGACCACGCGCGGCTCCACTCCAATACTCTACGGCCCGGATGAAGCCTTTTTCATCGGGGGCAGCAAGGTTCTGCACCGGAGCGACAATGATGCCATTACCCTGGTCGGGGCCGGTATCACTCTGCATGAAGTCCTGGCGGCCCGCGAAATCCTGGCCGGGGAAAACATTGCGGCCCGGGTTATTGATCTATACAGCATCAAGCCCATTGATGGAGAAACCCTTAAGCAGGCAGCGGCTGATACTGCCATTATCCTGACGGTTGAAGATCATTTCGCTGAAGGCGGAATGGGCGAAGCGGTCCGGACCGCCCTCTGGGACACCGAGGCAAAGGTTGCCAGCCTGGCTGTGCGCAAAAAACCGAAAAGCGGCAAACCCGAGGAGCTCCTGGATTTTGAGGAGATATCACGCGGGGCCATTGCCCGCCGCGTCAGGGAACTTCTCCAAAAATGACCCGGAAAGTTACATACGGCCGGCAAAATAGCTACCGGTGTTCAACCCCAAGAACTTACGGCATCCGGCCGGACAAAGGATGTATCTATCCGGCCGATGATGGTTTATAAAAACAGCGGAAAAGGAGAGTAGATCATGCATAGCAATCCATTGGCTGAAATTCAGCAGTTCGGACAGAGTATCTGGCTGGATTTTCTGCACCGCCGCATCCTTAATTCCGGCGAACTGAAGCGCCTGATTGAAGAGGACAACATCCAGGGCGTAACCTCAAATCCGGCCATCTTTTATAAGGCCATCGGCGACAGCGATGTCTATGACGAAGAAATACGACGTCTGGCAACAAAAGGCAAAAGCGCCGACGAAATATACGAGACGCTGGTAGTGGGAGACATACAGATGGCCGCAGACCTCTTCCGGAAAATGTATGATAAATCCGAAGGTACGCATGGATTTATCAGCCTGGAAGTAAATCCGCACCTGGCCCATAAAACCGAGGAGTCCATTACCGAGGCCCGAAAATACTGGTCCCTCCTCGACCGGCCCAATGTCCTGATCAAGATCCCGGCAACCAAGGAAGGGCTTCCGGCCATCAGCAGCCTTATCAGCCAAGGGATTAACGTTAACGTCACCCTGCTTTTCGGCCTGCCCCGGTACCGGAAAGTGGCGGAAGCATATATCAGCGGCCTGGAAGAAAGAGATGCCCGCGGCGAACCCCTGGCCCATATATCTTCGGTGGCGAGTTTTTTCCTGAGCCGGATCGATGTGCTCGTTGATCCCCTGTTAAAGGAAAAAAAGAATGCCGGCGGCCGGGAGGGAGACCTGGCCGAATCACTCATCGGCCAGGTGGCGGTTGCCAGTGCCAAAAAGGCCTACCAGATCTATAAGGAACTCTTTACAGGCGAACGGTTCTCACGTCTTGCCGACAAGGGCGCCCGTCCGCAGCGGGTACTCTGGGCCAGTACCAGCACCAAGAATCCTGACTACAGCGATATAAAGTATGTTGAACCCCTGATCGGTCCGAAAACCGTAAACACCCTGCCCGAGGAAACACTCGATGCCTACCGGAACCATGGCAATCCCGCCTCCCGGCTGGAAGAGGATCTTGACAAATACGAAAAGGTGCTTGCCGACCTTGCCGCTGTCGGTATAGATATAGATCGGGTCACCCGGCAGCTTGAGGATGAAGGCGTGGAAAAATTCAACAAGCCTTTTGACAAGCTCATGCAGAGTATTAAACAGAGGGCGGAGGATGCAACCTGATATCATACTGCTGCACTCCTCCCGCAAAAATGCGGTATTTTTTGATCGTACCCGGGATGAATGGGTATGATGTTCTTCTCGGGCTTCATGCCCGCAGCCGCCGATGATCGCCATCCGGTCTGCGCCCCTGGCCCGCAACATTCTTTTTGGTTTGCGCTGGCAAGTATACTGTTAATTTTCAGGCAAAGGACAAAATAATGAGCGACGGCAACGGCATCAGCTTCAAACATGATAAGAAGGAAAACACCCTTATCCTTGAAGATTCCTCTCCGGCCTGCTGCATACTGACTGTTTTCGGCGCCACCGGTGACCTGGCCCGCAATAAAATATTTCCGGCTCTGTATGGTCTTGCCGTTGACGGAAAAATCCCCGACGATATAAAAATCATGGGCTTCAGCCACACCGATAGAACAACCGAAGACTTCCGGAATCTGATCACAGGAAGCCTGCAGGATAAATTCAGGCAGGATTTTGATGGAACGGTATGGGACAGGATCGCCGGCTCCATGCATTATATCCGGGGTGATTTCAGCCGGGCCGACGATTACAACGGCCTGGCATCGGGGCTTAAAAAACTTGCACAAGAAAGTAATGTCGGCGAAAACCGGCTTTTCTACCTGGCAACCCCATCCCATTTTTTCCCCGGCATCCTCCGGAATTTGCACGAGGCCGACCTCATTCATTCTTCTGAAGACGGCAACTCCGGGCCCTGGACCAGACTGGTGATTGAAAAACCTTTTGGCAGCGACTTGGAATCGGCCCAGGAATTAAACCGGACAGCGGAAAAATTCTTGGATGAAAACCAGATTTTCAGAGTGGACCATTATCTGGCCAAGGAAACGGTGCAGAATATCCTGATTTTCCGCTTTGCCAATTCCATCTTTGAACCTATCTGGAACCGCATGCATATCGATTATATTGAGATCACCGCGGCTGAGGATTTCGGTATCGGCAACCGCGGTTCTTTTTACGACAAAACCGGCGTGGTGCGGGATGTCATCCAGAACCACATTCTGCAGCTCCTCGCCCTGATAGCCATGGAGACGCCGAGTTCATTTGCGCCCGATGACTTTCATGCCGAAAAAAGAAAAATATTCCGCCTGCTGCGGCCCTTAACCGCCGATGACCTGCATGACAGGGTGCTGCTGGGACAGTATCGGGGCTACCGGGATGAGGACGGTGTTGAAGAGGATTCAAACACCCCGACCTATGCGGCACTGAAGGTCATAATCGATAACTGGCGCTGGCAGAATGTGCCATTCTATATCCGGGCCGGCAAGTCGCTCAGCCGAAAACTGACCGAAATCGCCGTTCATTTCAGAACCATTCCCACCTGCCTTTTCGGTGACCGGGAAACCTGTCAAAATATCAGCCCCAATGTGCTCTGCCTGCGAATTCAACCGGATGAAGGCATCGGGCTTTCATTTTCCTGCAAACAACCGGGGGACCACCTGAAAGTGACAAAGGTCGACATGAATTTTTCCTATGCCGGAACCTTCAGCAAAAAATCAAGGCCCGCTTATGAACGTCTGCTTCTTGACTGTATGCGCGGCGACCATACGCTTTTTGCCGAAGCGCAGACCCTGGAGGAACAATGGAAATTCGTGGCCCCGATTCTTGCTGCCGGAACAGGCCCCGACGGCTTGTCAGTACATCATTATGAACCGGGAAGTCAGGGGCCCGATGCAGCCCGGGAGTTCATCGGCCGGGACGGTCGAAACTGGCGGGAACTCGGATAAAAGCAGGGCAATAAAGCGTGGCGCTGCGGCATAAAAAGTTGTTGGAACTTTTAAACAGTCAGCTCAAACACATTCCAGGAAAGGATAATTATGAAAACAGAATATGAATTCGGCGTTATCGGACTCGGCGTTATGGGCTCCAACCTCGCGCTGAATATCGAGGAGCACGGTTTCCCTGTTGCGGTATGGAACAGGCATTACGACAAGGTCCGGAATTTTCTCCGGGAGCACGGGGATAAAAAGTTTGCCGGGGCCGAAGAGCCTGCAGATTTTATCAGGCAGCTGGCCCGGCCGCGGCGGGTGCTGATGCTGGTTAAGGCCGGCAAACCCGTGGACACGATGATCGAAAAGCTGAAGCCCCTGCTTTCCGCCGATGATATCCTGATCGACGGCGGCAACTCTTTTTTCAAGGATACCATCCGGAGGGAAGAGGAACTGGGTAAAGCGGGCATCTATTATATCGGCATGGGGGTCTCGGGCGGGGAAGAGGGCGCCCGCAACGGACCTTCCCTCATGCCGGGAGGCCCGCAGCAAGCTTATGAACAGTTGGCGCCGATCCTGGAAGCGATAGCGGCAAAGACGGATTCCGGTGCCTGCGTCACCTACCTGGGATCGGATGGTGCCGGCCATTTTGTTAAACTTATTCATAATGCCATTGAATACGGAATCATGCAGGCGCTGGCCGAAAGTTACGACCTGCTCCGGAGGCCTCTTGCCCTTGATGCCGGGGCCATATCTTCATACTTTTCTGAATGGAACTCAGGAATTCTGGAATCATTTCTGGTTGAGCTGTCCGCCAAGGTTCTCCGGGTCAAGGATCCTGAAACCGATAACTTCCTGGTCGATATGGTCCTGGATGCGGCCAAACAGAAGGGAACGGGACGCTGGGCCGCACAGGAAGCCCTGGAACTTGGGGTTCCGGTGCCCACCATCATGGCCGCCCTCTTTGCCCGCAACATCTCCAGCATGAAGTCTGAACGGGAAGCAGCCGACGCAATTCTTACCGGGCCGGACCCGGCATCGTTATGACGGCGGGCAGCCCGAACTGATCCAGGCGGTGCATGACGCGCTGACCGCTTCGATAATCTGCGCCTTTGCTGAGGGTCTGCAGCTCATCGGTGCTGCATCAAATGAATACGGGTGGCACATCAACCTGGTGGAGACCGCCCGCATCTGGAAAGGGGGCTGCATCATCCGGGCCCGGCTGCTTGATTTAATCATGGATGCCTATGACAGGAGCCCGGGCTGAATAATCTGCTGCTCGCCGACAATTGCCGTGATCTGGTAAACCGGGCATTAAACGGCTGGCGCCATGCGGTGCGGACCGCTGTCGGCCTGGGCATCCCGGTACCCGCCATGCAGGCCAGCCTTGCCTATTACGACAGCTACCGCACCGGCAGTCTGCCCCAGAACCTGACCCAGGCCCAGCGCGATGCCTTCGGTTCCCATACCTATCGCCGCAAAGACCGGCCCGATGATGATCCGGTGCATACCGAGTGGATGAAATTCGCCAAAGAGCAGGGCTCCTGAGCGGCAGCAGCCGATAGTATGCATCGCGGGAATGACATATCCTATCCCCGTTGCTGCAATCATCCCTGCTCATAGAAAAAAGAGATGCGGCCTGAAATCTCCCCGAAGGTAGGGCTTTGACCGGATTACTCCGGGAAGGCGTCCTGCGGTACCGGACTTTTTCCCGACCGCAGGAAGAATGCGTTGACCATGGTTTTTAATCCCGCTTCATCAGCATTTTTTTAGAACTGGAACGTATTTTGATTATGGATCAATGACAGCAGAATATTTATAATGACGGCTTTTCGGCCGTCGTCAGAGGAGGACTTAGGCATGATGCAGGAATCGGATAAACCGAAGTCAAAAGGATGCGATGCGCTTCTCAGCGGACAGACCGCGATTATTACCGGCTCCAGTTCCGGGATCGGTGCCGGGATTGCCAGGGCCATGGCAGGCGCCGGTGCGAATGTGATAATAAACTACGCTTCCAGCAAAGATGGTGCGGAGAAAGTTCTCAGCACCATCAAGGAGGCGGGTGGCACCGGCATTGTGGTGCAGGCGGATGTAAGCCGCCGGGACCAGGTGGAAACCCTTTTCCGGCGGGCTGTTGATACTTTCGGCACCGTTGACATTCTGGTCAACAACGCCGGGATACAGAAGGATTCATCGTTTGAGACAATGAGCCTCGATGACTGGAATCGTGTCCTGGCCATAAATCTCACCGGTGGTTTCCTCTGCGCCCAGGCAGCCGTACGGGAATTTCTGCGCCGTGGTGTGGTTGCAGACCGGTCCAGGTCGGCGGGCAAGATCATTTTCATCAGTTCGGTGCACGAGGATATTCCCTGGGCGGGACATGTAAACTACTCCGCCTCCAAAGGAGGCATCAGAATGCTGATGAAAAGCATGGCCCTTGAACTTGCATCCCGGAATATCCGGGTCAACAGCATCGGACCCGGGGCCATAAAAACCCCTATCAACCGTGATGCCTGGGAAACCCCCGAGGCGCGGCAAAATCTCCTCAAGCTGATACCCTGCGACCGCATAGGCAAAACCGAAGACATCGGCCGGGCGGCGGTATGGCTTGCCTCGGATGAAAGCGCTTATATACAAGGAACCACAATGTTCATCGACGGCGGCATGATGCTCTATCCCGGCTTTGCCCACGGTGGTTGATCCCGTATGGAACGGACCGCATCTTCCCATGCAACAGAACCCTTGCAGATTCAGGCACTTTCCATATAATAATCGTATACCTGTCGGCCGGGGCCGACTTGCCGCTATCCACCCTGATTCCGTGAAATAGCCTTAAAATAATGCCAAAAATAAAAGGAGTTTCCCATGTCTGACACCTATCCCCCCATCAGCGATTACGGTTATATCGCGGATTGTCACGCAGCGGCCCTTATTTCCAGTCACGGTTCCATCGACTGGTGCTGCATGCCGCGCATGGATTCCCGGAGCTGTTTCGGCCGTCTCCTGGGCTGGAAAATCGGCGGTTATTGCCAGATATCGCCGCAGGGAAGTTATACAACCTCGAGAAAATACCTCAAAAACACCCTTATTCTCGAAACAACATTCAAAAATGATGCAGGAAGTGCCAGGCTGCTTGATTTTTTCCCCATGCGGGAAGGGGGAGAACTCATACCATACAGGCAGATTCTGAGAATTGCGGAAGGCCTCGAAGGAAGCATGAACCTCTTGCTGTCGATTGTCCCCCGTTTTGATTTCGGCGCGATCAAACCATGGATAAAAACAAACGGTGACGGCTCATTTGTTGCTATCGGCGGCAGCGACGGTCTGCTCATTTCGGGTAATTCTTCCATGAAAATCCGTGACCGCCATGATATAACGGCTGAAACCGAACTGAAGGAAGGACAGCGTCTGTATCTCTCGATGCTCTGGCAGAAGCCGGAAAGTCTGGATGAAGGTCCGGTGGAAGTGGTGCAGATTTCAGAACTGGACAGGCGCCTGGAAGAAACCAGGGAGTGGTGGCTGAATTGGTCCTCCCAGGGGAAGTTTACCGGGGTCTACGCTTCCGAGTCCATGATCTCCGCCCTCGTGTTAAAGGGCCTTACTAATGCTCCCACCGGCGCCATCGCTGCCGCCGCCACCTCTTCTCTGCCCGAAACACCCGGTGGGACAAGGAACTGGGATTATCGCTTCACCTGGGTCCGTGATTCGACCTTTGCGGTCAGATCACTTCGTGAACTGGGATTCAGCAAGGAAGCGGACGGTTTCAGGCGGTTCATCGAACGGAGCGCCGCCGGGAGCGCCGAGGAACTCCAGATACTTTTCGGTCTCGGAGGGGAAAGGCGGATCCAGGAGATTGAAATCCCGGAACTTGAAGGCTATCGGAAGGCTGCACCGGTCAGAATCGGTAATGATGCCCGTATTCAGATGCAACTGGATGTATACGGTGAACTCCTAAACCTGGCATGGCGCTGGCATGAACTCGGCTATTCACCGGATAACGATTACTGGGAATTTCTTATTGAGCTTATAAATGAAGCCGCAAAAAACTGGCAAGAGCTGGACTGCGGCATCTGGGAAATACGGGATGCGCCCCGTCATTTCGTGCATTCAAAGGTTATGTGCTGGTCCGCCCTTGACCGCGGCATCAAACTGGCCAAGGATCTTGACCGGCAAGGTCCTTTGGACAAATGGAAAAAGGTCCGGGATGAAATACGGCACGCGGTCGAAACAAAAGGCTATGACAAAAAACGCGGCGTTTTTATCCAGGCATTCGACCAGCCCCGGATGGATGCGGCGCTGCTGCTGATTCCGCTTACCGGGTTCGTCGATTACCGGGATGAACGCATGGTCAGGACAACGGATGCAATCCGGGATGATCTTATGGATGACGGCCTGATCAGACGCTATAAGGGCGAAGGAGACGGACTGCAGGGAAAGGAGGGGGCATTTCTGGCCTGCTCATTCTGGCTGGCGGAATGTTTGGCGCGTCAGGGCCGGATGGAGGAGGCCCATACTGTTTTTCAGCAGACCCTGGACACGCGAAATGATCTGGGTCTCTTTTCCGAGGAGTATGATACGGCCGCCCGGGAAATGCTGGGGAACTTTCCCCAGGCTCTGACCCATCTCTCCCAGATTGCAGCAGCGGTGACCCTGGCTGAGACCAAGTCCGGATCCGGGAAATAACACCATTACCCCTGATGCAATGATAGGAATGGGCAGACTTTGGAATTGCGGCAAATCCACTGCCTCTCTGAACCCTTTTCCGCAGCCGGCCCGCTGCCCCGGGCAGCTGTCTGCATGCCGTAAAAATATGTGCAAACCACCGGCAACATAAAACGCTCCTGCACTGTGGCAGCATAATACGGACATTTCGTGCTACTGGACCAGATCAACCGCATACTCCCATCGCTGGAGCATTTTCGCGCCGGAGGCTACTGGATCGCCTTTTTTGCCGCCCTGCTGGAGACGACCATCGGCATCGGTCTGCTCCTGCCCGGCTCAACGATCATTCTTCTCCTCGGGGCCCTTGCGGCGCGTGGCTATCTTGATGTCGGTGACCTTATCTGGTTTGCGGTCCTCGGCGCCGTTCTCGGCGACAATACCAACTACTTTCTTGGGCGCAGATATTTCCATAAATGGCTGCAGAACGGGTTCTGGCTCCTCAAGGCCGGCCATGTCGAAAAAGCAAAACAATTCATGGACACGCACGGCGCAAAGTCCGTTTTTCTCGGGCGCTTCATCCCGACCATCAAGGAAATCATCCCGTTTATTGCCGGCAGCGTGAGGATGAACAGGAAATCATTCATTTTCTGGAATATTCTCGGCGCGGTCGGATGGGGATTTGAATGGGTTCTGGCCGGCTATCTGTTCGCACAATCCCTTAATCTTGCCGAGTTGTGGCTCTCACGCGCCGGTCTGTTTTTTGCCTTTTTCCTGATATCCGGCGTTATATTCTACTTCTGCAAATGGCTGATAGTCAAAAAAGGCAGGCAGTTCCTGATGCTTTTCGATTCGCTCCGGCAATCCATGATGGAGGCGTTGCGGGAAAATGAACATGTACATGCCTGGGTGCAGCAACACCCCCGCATCATCTCCTATGTCAAGAAACGGTTCGACCCCGCTCTATTTTCAAGGCTGCCCCTGACCATACTAAGCCTGGCCTTTCTTTATGTTCTGGCACTTTTCGCCGGCATCGTGGAAGACGTCCTGACGACTGACACCATCGTTGCCCTGGATGTCCGCATGGCGAACATCCTGCCCCTGTTTCGCACCTCTGCCCTGACGGATGTGTTTACCTGGATAACCATGCTCGGCAAAAGCGAGGTCATCGTGTTCTTTGTCGCGGTATCAACATCAATGCTTTGGCTGTGGCGCAAAAAATACTGCATTCTGCCTCTGGTTACCGCTGCCGCCGGCAGTGCTGCATTCACCTATCTCAGCAAACTGGCGTTTCACCGGCCCCGTCCGGAGTTGCCCGTCTATATGGAACATTCCTTCTCCTTTCCCAGCGGGCATGCGACCATAGCGGTCGCCTTCTACGGATTTGCGGCCTATCTTCTGCTCCACTTTGTCCGGAGCTGGAACCGAAAGATCAATATCCTGTTCACCACCCTTGTTCTCATTCTGGCCATCGGCTTCAGCAGGATTTACCTTGGACTCCATTATTTAAGCGATATATGGGGCGGTTATCTTATCGGAGCAATGTGGCTGATCATCGGCATCTCTTTTTTTGAATGGCTCAGATATAAGAAAAAGGACACCCGGACCGCATCCCCGGTACGGGGTGCCCGGCCGATCACTTTGGCCCTGGTCGGCGCCGCCGTCCTCTTCTATGCCGTATTTTCCATATACTTCAAGCCGCTGCCCGTAGCCGTCCCAGCAAAAACCCCCGTCACCGTCGCCAAAAGTACGGATATTTTCACGAAAGAACAGATGAAATATACCGAAACCCTGCTCGGCAATAAACAGGAGCCGCTCAATTATATTTTTCTGGCCCCGAACGACAACCGCCTGACGGCAGTCCTCCGGCAGGCGGGCTGGACGCTGACCGACCGGGCGAATATCCGGGCCCTGTTCAAGGCTATGTCTGCCCTGATAACCCAAAAGTCCCATCCCACGGCGCCGGTCGCACCGTCATTCTGGAACACCCAGGTACAGGATTTAAGTTTTGCCAAAGTGCCCGGGCAAAGCTGGATCCGCAATGCCCGTCACATTAAGATATGGCGGACAAACTTTTTATTGCCGGATGGAAACAGGATCTATGCCGGCCTGGTGAATGCCAATACCGGTTTCAAATGGGGCATCATTCCCAAAATTGATCCTGATCTGGATAAAGAACGGAAGCTCTTGTATCAGGATCTGAAACAAACCGGAAAGATTGCAGACCAGCAGAAGATACAACTTGTGAAGCCTATGACCGGAGATAATTTTACCGGGGATCGATTTTTTACCGACGGCGGGATGTATATCATCACCCTGCAATAAAAATCTTCTCACCACCGTTGCCGGTGATGCCATGCCGTGCGGTTCCAGCCCGTTTCCTGACTCCGTCTTATGCCGGTCGATGCAATTCTAATGGAATGTCTATTTTTTTATCAGCAGGTGGCCTTCCGCACATATTCACTGTAGTTTTTACGGTAAATATCCGCCAGGGACAGGAATGTTGTCACAATCAGGGGGCCGTAGATTATTCCCAAAACGCCGTAGACGCTCAATCCCCCCAGAATAGAAAGAAAAACCAGGAGCGTATGCATCTTCACCCGTTCGCCCACCATCCATGGCTTTAAAAGATACTCCACGGAAAAGGAGAGAGCTGCATAAAACAGCAGCATGAAAATACCGAGGCCTATGCTGCCTTTGAGAAAAAGGATAACCGCTGTTGGCACCAGGACCAATCCAATGCCGACAATGGGAAGAAACGCCAGAACGGCCATCAACCCGCCCCATAAAATGGGGGAGTTGAAGCCGAAGAACATAAAGACCGCACCACCCAGAAATCCCTGCAGCAGTCCACATAAGCCATTGCCGACAAGAAGGGCCTTGGCGATTTCTTCAAACCTTCTGAACAGCTGCCGTTCCTGCTGGTCCGGCAGAGGCGAGAGTTCAAGGATATAGGAGATAAAACGTTCCTGGTCGATGAGAAGAAAAAATATAACGATAACCATCATAAAGAAGCTGAAGACAAAATTCATTATGTTGGCAGCCCAGTAGCTTGCCTGGTTATAAAGAAAGAGACCGGCCACCTGGCCGAACTCGGAAAAAAACTCAGAAAACCGCTCCGGATGCAGGTCGATACCAAAGCCGGCAAAAATCTCCAATACTCTGCCGACGGTTTGATTTTCTTCCAGCAGATGCTGCAGGATTAGAGCCAGATTTTTGCCCTTTATCAGGGGATAGAACCCCACCGCTTCCCGGGACAGGGCGACAACAAATACCATCAGCGGCACAAAGACGACCAGGACAATGAGGCAGCAGGTTACCAGTGAGGAAAACTGGCCGGAAAACCTGAGACGCTCGTTAAAAAAGTCGAAAACAGGCTGAAAAAGCCCAGTCAGGAGGAAGGAAAGCACCAGGATGGAAAAAAAGGGCCAGAGAATCCGGCCGAAGAGCAGAAAAGAGACCAGAAAAAGCAGGAGAAAATACCGGAAGACCAGCGGGCTGAAAGGTTTTTTACGCCTGGTATCAGGTTGTGGTTCCATAAATTTGATCCTTGCAGATTAATGCGTACCCTGTATATCCCATCGGCTTAGCAGACAATTTATTTTCCGGCAATACCTGATCCTGTTATTCATCCACCGCTGTTACCTTATACTACCCGCCAGCAATTTTCTGTATATAAAGTTGCATTTTGATGTTGTTGGAGGTATAGGCTATATTTTCATTTTTTAATGCACGAAAATAATATTTTGTTTTCTAATATACTGTACTGAAAAGGAAAAGTAAAAAGAAGCTTATTGGAAGGAGTAGTACCGCATGGATATCCGGGTGGAAAGAACGGCTCCCGACCTCCTGAAGGCGAAGCCGGATGAAAACTCTCTGGGGTTTGGACAGCACATGACCGATCATATGTTCGTCATGTTGTACGATAAAAGTATTGGTTGGCATGATGCTGTAATAAAACCCTATGAAAATTTTTCCCTGGATCCAGCGGCCATGGTCCTGCATTACGGCCAGGCTATTTTTGAAGGTCTCAAGGCCTACCGCGGCAAAGACGACAGGATCTTTCTCTTCCGGCCGACGGACAACCTGAAAAGAATGAATATTTCAGCCGCCAGGATGTGCATGCCTGAAATTCCGGTGGACCTGGTCTACAAGGCCATGAAAAAACTTGTTGCCATTGACAAGGCCTGGGTTCCCGGGGCCGAGGGAGCAACACTCTACATACGGCCGACCATGATCGCATCCGAGGCCGGTCTCGGGGTAAGGCCTGCGGCGCAGTATCTTTTCTTCATCATCAATTGTCCGGTCGGTGCCTATTATCCTGAAGGCTTCAATCCAATAAAAATCTTTGTGACCGACAAGTATGTCCGGGCCGTTGCCGGCGGTGTCGGGCATGTAAAAACGGCCGGCAATTATGCCGCCTCCATAATGGCTGCCGTGGAAGCGCAGAAACAGGGATATACCCAGGTGCTCTGGCTTGACGCCCTTGAGCGGAGATACATAGAAGAAGTCGGCACCATGAATATTTTCTTCCTGATTGATGATGAGCTTATCACCCCGCCCCTGACCGGCAGCATCCTGCCGGGCATCACCCGCGATTCCGTTCTGCGCTTGACCAAAGACTGGGGCTTGCAAGTCGCGGAAAAAAGGATCACCATTGACGAAGTTCTGAGCGCCAATGAAAAGGGAAGCCTGCAGGAAATATTCGGCACCGGTACGGCTGCAGTGATTTCACCGGTCGGTGAACTTAATTACAAGGGACAGGTTTGCACCATTAATCAAGGGAAAACCGGGAAACTCGCCCGAAAACTATTCACTGAACTGCAGGCCATCCAGAACGGTTACAAGAAAGATCCCTACGGCTGGGTGGTTGAGGTATAATTTTTTTTAAAATCTTCTCTTGATTTTTCCGATAACATGCCTATAGTTTCGCGAATCCTGGCATGTATGTCACAATAACTTTATTTTTCAAGGTGTTATTAGATAGTGTAATTGCAACTGTCTTGTTCATAGAGGTTGGGTCTGCACCCCTTTAAACGGGAAAAAATTAACAAGCAAACTAACAAGTATATGGAGGAAAAACATGAAAGTTCGTCCACTGAATGACCGAATACTGGTCAAACGTCTGGAAGAGGAGGAAAAGACCAAAGGCGGTATCATTATTCCGGATTCTGCCAAGGAAAAACCTGCCGAAGGTAAAGTAATTGCGGTCGGCAAAGGCAAAATCAACGATAACGGCGATCGGATCAAACTCGATGTAAAAGTCGGCGACCGTGTTTTATTCAGCAAATACGGCGGCACCGATGTCAAAATAGACGGCGAGGATCACCTCATCATGCGTGAGGATGATGTTCTTGCCATTGTTGAAAAGTAACAGCACCGATGCACAATAACCTTACAAACCATACTGGATAGTTTACCAATCGATAATATTGGCAAAGAGGAGATAGATAATTATGGCTGGAAAAGATATCAAATACGGAGTGAAAGCCCGTGAGTCAATTCTCAAGGGCGTAAATACCCTGGCAGATGCTGTCAAGGTCACCCTGGGGCCCAAAGGCCGCAACGTACTTCTGGAAAAATCCTTTGGCTCTCCGACAATTACCAAGGACGGCGTCAGCGTTGCTAAAGAAATTGAGTTAAAAGATAAATTTGAAAATATGGGCGCCCAGATGGTAAAAGAGGTGGCCTCCAAAACCAGCGACGTTGCCGGTGACGGCACCACAACCGCAACCATCCTGGCCCAGGGCATCTACGCTGAAGGCTCCAAGTTGGTTGCCGCAGGCTCCAATCCCATGGACATCAAACGCGGCATCGATAAAAGCGTCGATGCCATTGTTTCCGAACTGAAAAAGATTTCCAAGCCCACGAAAGAACAAAAGGAAATTGCCCAGGTAGGTACAATTTCCGCCAACAACGATCCGACCATCGGTAATATCATTGCCGAGGCCATGGACAAGGTCGGCAAGGAAGGGGTCATTACCGTGGAAGAGGCAAAAGGCATGGAAACCTCGCTGGATGTCGTCGAGGGTATGCAGTTCGACCGGGGCTACCTTTCCCCCTATTTTGTCACCGACCCGGAAAAAATGGAGGTAAACCTTGAGGATCCCGCCATCCTGATCAATGAAAAGAAGATCAGTTCCATGAAGGACCTGCTGCCCATTCTCGAACAGGTTGCAAAGATGGGAAAACCGCTGCTGATTATTGCCGAGGACATCGACGGCGAGGCGCTTGCCACCCTGGTGGTCAACAAGCTGCGCGGCACCCTGAACGTTGCGGCGGTTAAAGCTCCCGGCTTCGGCGACCGCAGGAAAGCCATGCTGGAAGATATTGCCATCCTTACCGGCGGCCAGGTCATTACCGAAGATCTTGGGATTAAGCTGGAAAATGTAACCATTAATGATCTTGGCACCGCCAAGCGCATCGTCATCGACAAGGACAACACCACCATCGTGGACGGCGGCGGCGACAAGTCAAAACTGGAAGGACGCGTTAAGCAGATCCGGGCCCAGATTGATGAGTCAACCTCCGATTACGACCGTGAAAAACTGCAGGAGAGGCTGGCCAAACTTATCGGCGGCGTTGCGGTGATCAATGTCGGTGCCGCTACTGAAACAGAAATGAAAGAGCGCAAGGCCCGCGTTGAAGACGCCCTGAATGCCACCCGCGCCGCGGTTGAAGAGGGTATTGTCCCCGGCGGCGGGGTTGCGTATCTGCGCTGCATTAAAGTACTTGACAAGCTTGAACTCAAAGGCGACCAGAGCCTTGGTAAGAAGATTATTGCCCGCGCCCTGGAAGAGCCGGTACGGCAGATCGCCAACAATGCCGGCCGTGAAGGTTCGGTCATTGTCGAGCATGTAAAGGGAATGAAAGGCGCCATGGGCTTCAATGCTGATACCGAAGAGTATGAAGACCTTATCAAGGCAGGTGTCATTGATCCGGCCAAGGTAACCCGCTTTGCCCTGCAGAATGCGGCAAGTGTTGCAGGACTGCTCCTGACCACCGAATGCATGGTTGCGGAACATCCTGAAGAGGACAAGGGCGGCGGCGGCGGTATGCCTCCAGGCGGCATGGGCGGCATGGGAGGCATGGGCGGTATGGGCGGCATGATGTAAGCCCTTCCCCCGGCTGCAGTTAAGCCAGGTTTATATATGATAAAAAGAGCCCCGGGTGCAATCGGGGCTCTTTTTATTTTTGCCGGCTTTCTGTATTGCCCTTTGACCTGAAGCGGCTTTCTGCCGGGACAAAAGAGTCATTTTCCTGTTGACATGTCAGGGGAAATTGAACATAGTTGTCCCCTCTAAACATGGCGATGTAGCTCAGCTGGTGAGAGCACACGGCTCATATCCGTGGTGTCCGGGGTTCAAGTCCCTGCATCGCCACCATAAACTAATCCGGCACAGTCCGATAAAATTTTAAAACCCCGAACCTGAAAAGGATTTCGGGGTTTTCTCATTCCAGGGTGTTCCAATAATATCTATTATCAAGATGTCCAACGGACATCCATGATAAGTAAAGTCAAGAAACACCCCAAATATCCGGACCAATAAAAAATCATTACGCACTATTTCATATTTTTGCCATTATTCGATCTCCGTTAAAATATCATGGCCAGGTTTTAAACCGGGCCCCCTGACTCGTCGTTCCTCTTTATACCGGGAAGGGGCATTGTGCCGTTTTGGCGGATATGGGGCCGGAACAGCTGCAATGATAGGGGATTTGCCAACAATCCGGTTGACCGCTTTAGCGGATGCGTTTACAATCGGAGTACTGTGGATGCATACGGCAATGGACTGTCCCGCCTGCCGGAAACGTTGTTATTGCAAAGGTAATCCGGACGCACCATGATATGGTCATGGCCGGAAGATCTGCAGCTGATGTGCAGTCCAAACTCCTGCTCTCCGGCAGGCTGAAAACTGGGAACAATGGCGCAACCAGAGACCACACCCCCACACGACCGAAGATCATGGGCCGGCTGGCGTACATTCCGGCTGCTTCTCCTTTATAGCTTTACCTGGTTCGTGCTGACCGGGGGTGATTCGGCCAGCTGGGTCCTGGGAGTTCCCGCGGTCCTCCTGGCCGTTGCTGTCTCGGTTATTCTGGCGCCGACTGCCTTTTTCAGCCTCAATCCCGTTGGCCTCCTGACCTTTATTCCCTATTTTATCATGCTGTCCGCCATGAGCGGCATAGATGTGCTGCGCCGCACATTCTCACGGGTTCCCAGGATTAACCCGGCTGTTTTTTCCTTCAAGACCAGGCTGGAGGGCAGCCCCCGCATCCTGCTGGCCAATATCATCAGCCTGCTGCCCGGCACCCTGAGCGCAGATCTGCAGGGGGACGAGATCAGGGTTCATGTCCTGGACCGGGAGATTCCGGCCGAAAAGAACATCCGCAGCCTTGAGGACCGCATTGACCGCATATTTCACCGTCAGGTGATGACGGAGGATTCATTGTGATCTATAACGGCGTGGCTCTATTTCTCCTGTTGACGGTAATTGCCGGCATGGTCCGTATCATCAACGGCCCCACGGTGGCTGACCGCATGATGGCCGCCCAGCTGTTCGGCACCTGCGGCCTGGCCATCCTGCTGGTACTGGCCCGTGGCATGAACATGCCCGAGCTGATAGATATCGCGCTGGCATTCTCACTGCTGGCCACTCTGGCCACCATGACCTTTGTCCGGCGCACTTGGTACAAGGGAGACGACGATGAACATTCATGAAAGTGCCGGCCTGTTTTTCATTGCAGCCGCCATGGTGTTTTTTCTTTCCGGCACCGTGGGCCTGCTGCGGTTCCCCGATATATATACCCGGCTGCATGCCCTGACCAAGGCCGATAACGTCGGCCTCGGCCTGCTCATTCTCGGGCTCAGCCTGCAGGCACCGGACTGGCTTACAGTTGCAAAGCTCATACTCATCTGGCTGCTGGTGTTGCTGGCCAGTTCCACCTCCTGCCATCTCGTGGCCCGGCGGGCCCTGCAGAAAGGCATCAAGCCATGGGCCCTGAAATGACAATAATCATCACCTGTTTCGATATCCTGCTTGCGGGTACCCTGCTCTGGCTGGCCTGGCAGCTGCTCCGTTCAGCCGATATTTTCAAAGCGATTATTTTCTTCATCAGCTTCGGCCTGCTCATGTCCATTGCATGGGTGCGGATGCATGCCCCGGACGTGGCCCTGGCCGAAGCGGCCATCGGGGCCGGCCTGACAGGACCGCTGTTTCTCGCGGCCCTGCGGAGAATGGAGAGGAGACAGAGAAAGGAACGCCGCATAAGCCCGCCGGAGGAGAGGAATGAAAACGGATAGCCGCATGCAGGTTCAAAAAACAAAGATGGCTCCCCTGATGCGGGTTGTGCTGCTGCTCAGCACCTTTCTTGCCGGGCTCCTTATCTGGACGGTGCTCAAAATTCCCAGGCCGCTGCCGAGCCTGGCGCCGGAAGTTGCAAACCACCTTGGCGCCAGCGGGGTTGATAATTCAGTAACAGCGGTGCTGCTTAATTTCAGGGGCTACGATACCATGCTGGAGGTCATGGTCTTCCTGCTTGGCGCCATCACCATATGGTCCATTGACCATGCACCGTTTCCACCGAAGATCCCGGATACCAGCCCGATACAGACTGCCGCCGTGCGACTGCTGGCACCGCTTGTATGCATTATTGGCGGATATCTTGTCTGGCAGGGCGCGAGTCATACGGGCGGGGCGTTCCAGGGTGGGGCCGTGCTGTCGGCCGGACTGGTGCTGCTCCTGATCTCTGATTTTCTGGGAGTTCAGCGGGTGAAATCCCTGCCGCTGCGCCTGGGATTCACCCTGGGGCCCCTGGTCTTTGTCGGTATGGCTCTGTGGGGCATAATTGCCGGGGGATCACTTCTCAGCTTTGCTCCGCACCGAGCCGGAGCCTTGCTGCTTCTGCTCGAAGCGGCCTGCGCCGTCAGCATCGGCTTGACGCTGGCCGCTTTTTTTGCCGGCGGCAGACCGCTTGACGACTTGCGCGAAGAACCGTACAGCCCCGGCCAGGATGAGGGGGAGGGCTGACAGTCATGACGAACCTGCTTTACAGCCTTACCGGCCTGATCCTGTTCATCTTCGGATTTTTTGCCCTTATCGTCTGCGCCCATCCGCTGCGCAAGATCCTGGGTTGCAACATCATGGCCTCGGGCATATTCCTGTTCCTGGTCGCCACCTCCTACCGTGCCGACGCAACGGCCATTGATCCTGTGCCCCAGGCTATGGTTCTCACCGGTATTGTCGTTTCGGTCAGCGTCACTGCCGTGGCGCTCATCCTGGCCATTCATGTCCGGAAATCAGCCCCGAAAAACCCGCAGCCCGGCGGGAGCAGGCGCAAAGATGAGGCGGCGTCATAATGGCCGGAGCTGAATTCTGGATCGTGGTCCCGGTTGTTGCGCCTCTGGCGGCAGCCCTGCTGTCCTTCCTGGTGCGGCGCGGCTCTGCTTTCATATGCCTCGCGGCCCAGACGGCAAACGGGATAGCTGTCGTTATGCTTGTCAGCCGTTTTCTCGCTGAAGGTCCGGCCAGGTATGAAATCGGGGGCTGGTCGCCGCCTCTCGGCATTTCGCTCACCACCGACGGTCCGTCCCTGATCATGCTCGTCATGACCGGTCTGACCGGGGTCGCCATAACGCTCTACGGCCGGGGTTATTTTTCCCTCCGCATAGACCAGCCGTCCCGTGTCGGCCGGCCGGAGAGACAAGAGCGCTTCTTCTGGCCGCTGTGGATGCTGCAGTTCACCGCCCTAAACGCGTTGTTTCTGTCCAACGACATCTTCAACCTTTACGTAACCCTTGAGCTTATCGGCATCTCAGCCGCCGCCCTTGCCTCCCTTTCCGGCAAAAAGGCTTCTTGGGCCGCTGCCCTGCGCTATCTGCTCGTTTCCCTGCTTGGATCGTTGAGCTACCTGCTGGGCGTGGTATTTCTCTATAAAACTTACGGCGTGTTGGACCTGGACCTGCTGCAGGCATTGGCCGCTGCCGAGCCGGGCGTAATCGCGGCACTGGCTGTCATGAGTGTCGGGCTGCTGCTCAAGACGGCACTGTTCCCCATGCACTTCTGGCTGCCCCCGGCCCATGCCAACGCCCTGGCGCCGGTGAGTTCCATCCTGTCCGGTCTGGTTGTCAAGGGCTCCTTCTTTCTCCTCTTCCGGCTGTGGTTCGATATATTCTCGCCGGTGTTGCCGCCGGCGGCCTTTGATCTCATGGGGTTGCTCGGAGCGGGCGCCATACTGTGGGGGGGAGTCCAGGCCCTGCGCCAGAAGCGGTTGAAACTCCTGATCGCCTATTCCACGGTGTCGCAGCTGGGATACCTTTTCATCGCTTTTCCCATGGCCTTTGCCGGGGGCACCGGCCAGGCATGGAGCGCGGTGCTTTTCATGGCCGTCGGGCATGCCTGTGCCAAGAGTGCCATGTTCATGGCGGCCGGCACCATACTGCTGCACATCGGCCATGACCGCATTGATGAGTTGGCCGGCATCAGGGCCTATCTGCCCGTAACCTCCTTTGCCTACGCCACGGCCGGCGTCAATCTCATGGGTCTGCCGCCCTCGGGCGGGTTTGTCGCCAAGTGGATGATGCTCATCGCCTCACTCTCGGCCGGCCAATGGCTCTGGGCCGTTGTCCTTCTGGCCGGCAGCTTCCTGGCCGCAGCCTACGTCTTTAAGGTCGTGTCGCAGCTCTTTGTCATTCCGCCGGACACCGAGATGATCGCCAGGCACCGGTATGCACCCCTGCTGGAATGGCCGGCGCTCGTCCTGGCCGTAATCTCACTGCTCTTGGGGCTTGTCGCCCCGTATCCTCTCCATCTCCTCGATACAGGCACCGTGGCGCAGGTGGTTTCACTCCTGGAGGCAATGCCATGAGCTGGGAGAACCTGCTGATAATAACCATCCTGATGAGTTCCTTTCTGCCCGGCATCATCATTTTCATGCTGCCGGAGGAAAAATCCGCCCTGCGTACGGGGCTGAACCTGTTCGGGGCCGGCCTGAAAATGGCGCTCATCATCATCATGGACCTGGCCATTTACAATGGCCGGGTTTTTGAAATGCGGCTGGAGATCATGCCGGGAGTGGAAATGTTCATCAACGCCGACCCCCTGTCGGCGCTTTTTGCCACACTTTCCGGCGCCCTTTGGCTGCTCACCACGATCTATGCCGTAGGCTACCTGGAGAATTCCCCCAACCGCAGTCATTTTTTCGGCTATTTCAGTCTGTGCGTAACCGTGACCATCGGTATTGCCATGGCGGGCAACCTCATCACCTTCCTGCTTTTCTACGAAATGCTGACCCTGGTCACCTATCCCCTGATCATTCACCGCGGGACCTCGGAAGCGCTGAAGGCGGGGCGCACGTACCTGATCTATGCCTTCGGCGGCGGCGGCGTTTTTCTTTTTGCCGTGATCTGGCTCCACACCCTGGCCGGCCCTGCCGATTTCACCGCAGCCGGTTTCGGCCCGAACCTGCTGGAGAATCACGGGCCGGTTCTGCGCTTTATTTTCCTGCTGATGATCGCCGGCGTCGGGGTGAAGACCGCCCTGGTGCCGCTGCACGGCTGGCTGCCCCAGGCCATGGTCGCGCCGGCGCCGGTGAGCGCCCTGCTGCATGCCGTGGCCGTGGTCAAGGCAGGGGCCTTCGGCATCACCCGCATCGTGCTCGATGTCTACGGCATCGGTAATATCAAGCAGCTCGACCTGCTGCCCTGGCTCATGGCAGTTTCCTCGGTTACCATTCTCTGGGGCTCGCTCAAGGCCATGCAGCAGGACGGCCTGAAGCGACGACTGGCCTATTCCACCGTGAGCCAAATCTCCTACATTGCCCTGGGCATCAGCCTGGTGGACCATCCCCTGGCGCTCATCGGCGGACTGGTCCACCTCATTCACCAGGGTATAATGAAGGTCACCCTGTTTTTCTGTGCCGGCAACCTGGCGGAAACTCTCGGCATACACAGGATCAGCGAAATGGACGGAGTCGGGCACCGCCTGCCGCTGACCATGGCAGCCTTTACCGTGGGCGCCTTGGGCATGATCGGCATTCCGCCGACTGTGGGCTTTGTCTCCAAGTGGTATCTCTGCCTCGGGGGCATTTCGGCCGGTAGCTGGTGGGTGGTCGGCCTGCTGGTCACAAGCAGCCTGCTCAACGGCATCTACTTTCTGCCGATTGTGACCAAGGCCTGGTTTGGCGAGCAGCAGGGGCCCTGGCCCCGGGAAAAACGGTTCGGCCGTCTGGAAACCCACTGGATGCTGCTGATCCCGCCGCTGGTTACGGCCATCGCCGTTATTGTGGCCGGGATCGTGGCCAACGCCCAGGTGAGCCCCCTGGCCTGGGTGAAATTTGTCGTGGAGGAATACACCCGCTGATGGATCTCTATTTTGCCAATCATATGGTGAGCAGCTTTTTTCTGTCCCTGGTTGCGGGTGTACCCTTGCTGCTGTTCGCCGGCTGCTGCATCCCCGCCCTCCGCATCATAAGTTTCCGGCTGCTGCCCTGGTCGCCGCTGCCGGCCCTGATCGCCGTGATCTTTGCCACTTCCGAGATCGAGGCACACGTGGCCTGGTTCTTCATGGGTTCCACCATGGGGCTTGATGCCGTCGGCAGGATTTTTCTCGGATTTACCGCCGTTATCTGGCTTTTCGCCGCCCAATCAGTCATGGAGAAATTCCGGCACGATGCCAGGCGCTTTGCCTTTGCCGGTTATTTTTTTACCTCGATGGCCGGCAACTTCGGCCTGATCCTGGCCCGGGACATTCTGGGATTCTATCTTTTCTTCGCGCTCATGAGCTTCAGCGCCTACGGGCTCATTGTCCACACCCGCAGCCGGGAATCCCTCAAGGCCGGCCGGGTTTATCTCATGCTTGTTTTTCTTTCCGAACTGGCAATGTTCACCGGGCTGGTCATTCTCGGAATGCAGGGATCACCAGCCGGCTTCTCCACGGTGCTGCTGCTCCTTCTCTACATCGCCTTCGGCATCAAGGTGGGAGCCCTGCCGTTCCAGTCATGGATGGTTCCGTCCTACCAGCAGATTCCGGTACCCGCCGCAACGGCGCTGGCCGGCGCCATGGTCAATGCCGGTATCCTGGGATGGGTCCGTTTTCTGCCTTTTGGCCATGTTGCGCTGCCCGGTGGGGGTGCATTCTTCATCCTTATGGGAGCCGCGGCAGCGCTCTACGGGGTTGTTTTCGGGCTGTACCAGGAAAGGATCGGGCGGTTGCTTGCCTCATCCAGCATCAGCCAGATGGGCCTGGTGACTATGATCGGCGGATACGGCCTCCTGTCCGAGGCCGGGGGCCGGTCGGCCCTGGTGCTCATGACCCTGTTCGGCCTGCACCATTCCCTGGCCAAGTCCAGCCTGTTTCTGGGCTACGACATGGCAGAGCGCGGCACCAGGCTGCGCGGTACGATACTGCTGGCAGGCATCCTGGTGCCCTGTCTGTCCCTGGCTGGACTGCCGGTCACCAGCGGCGCCATGCTTAAGGGCGGCCTGAAGGAACTTGCCGGCCTGGAGCACGGTCCATGGTATATTTTCGGCAAGGTGTTTCTGCCGTTCAGTTCCCTGGGCACCACCATCCTGATGCTGCACTGTACCAGGCTGTTCAGGCGTTTGGGCCGAACAGAATCTGCCGGCGTGCGGAAAATGGCCACGCTGCGCTGGCTCATCAGCATTGGCGCGGTGATCGCGGTGCCGTGGATGTGGCCGCCCCTGCAGGAACTCGGCCTGCATTCCCTGGAGCTCCAGGCTTTGCTGCAGGCGCTGTGGCCCGTGTTCCTGGGCTTTGTCCTGGCCCTGGCCTGGTTTTTTCTGGGTTCGCCGCTGCCGGGCAGAGGAAAGGATGTGGCGGATTTCGATTCGCTGGTCCGGCGGGCTTACGGAGGATTCATGCAAGGGCTGACAGCGGTAACCGGGATTGTGGACAGGGCGGGCGACAGCCTGAAGCCCGGCCGGCTCAGACGTTTTTACGAGCCAGCTACCGCGGTGACCGGCGGTCCGGGCAAGTGGGAAAAGGTCCTGGGACGCTGGTCAGTGGTGGGGTTGTGCTACCTGCTTATCTGCATACTGCTGTTTATCATCATGCTGTCCGGCATGGTCCTGTAGGCGGGTCATAAGAATATCCAGGTTAGGTCTTCGGGCGACATTTTGTCCCCTGAAGCGGAATATTACCAAGACCAGGGGCGGCAGGGTGATGTTGATGGACTAATATTCATCGTGGGCCGCCACCGGAGTCGCGGCCGCTCAGTTGAGGTTTTCCTGGCCGCTCCCCCCCTCCCAGTAGAGCGTCGCGTCGCTGTTGAGCACCTCTTCCCAGAAACCGCCCTCGGGTATGCCCAGACGATAGTTGTGCTGCGGTACCGGGGTGAAGTTACAGGCGCAGACCACGATATCCTTTACACTTTTACCCCACCGGTAAAAGCTGAGTACGCTCTGCCGGGAGTCGGTGCAGTCGATCCAGGAAAAACCAGAGGGATCGAAGTCGATCTCGTAGAGGACCGGTTCCTTCCACAGAAAGGTATTGAGATCGCGAACCCAGCGTTAGAGTCCGGCATGAAAATGATTCTCGAGAACGGACCACTCCAGCTGCAGTTCATGGTTCCATTCAGGCCGCTGGCCCAATTCGTTCCCCATGAAGAGAAGCTTCTTGCCGGGGTGGGTGTACATGTAGCCATAGAGCACGCGCAGGTTGGCGAACTGCTGCCATTCGTCGCCGGGCATCTGGTTGATCATGGAGCACCGTACATCACCTCGTCATGAGAAAAGGGCAGGATGTAATTCTCGTGAAAAGGCGTAGAGCAGGCTGAAGGTCAGGTTATTATGGTGAAAGGTGGGGTGAATGGGATCCATTTGCCCTCTTTGTCGTGACGGCTTTTACCCGTCTAATTTCGGCAAAACGCCGGGCCTGTTTTGGGCGATACCCTCGAAGACCACGGTTCCGACGAATTTCTCGACTTATTGTCGATTTATGGACACCGATAATTCTGACGATTGCGGTTTGAGAAAGACCTGCTTTCATAAGTGCATAAATCTGGTATCTTTGTTCTCGGGTGAGCTGCGTGTAATAACTCATAAGTGCTCCTCTTTCCTTGGTCGGTTAGAAAAGCACGAGCCTACCGCAGCTCGCCTTTCATGCCGTCTCAGAAGAGTTGCACTTCGAATTTGAATTCAGGTCTGTTTGTATCAAAAATCCTATGAAAAATCTATCGAGCACAGGACAAAGTATGTGAGTAATGTGACCCCGGACCACCCGGATTATGGAGGAGAAAGCCATTACTCCACAATAACTTGGTTGCTTAATTCGTTTTCATCATCAGGGTTGACTGGAAAATGTTTCGCCAGAACCTCACCCAGGCTGGTGATTTTCCGGCAGAGAATTTCAGCAGCGTTGCCCTGCCTGATGCCGTCTGCCATATCACTGGCATAGAGCTGCAGTTCCTGCTGGGATATCCTGCCGTAAATGCCTGAGTCTGCAAGTACCCACACCTTATGTTCAAAGAGAGAGATAAAAAAGAACACTCCGGTTGCATCCATGGTTTTGTGGAGACCCTTTTCATAAAAAGACTGGACTGCCTGTTCCCGGACTAGTTCGTCCATCCTGTTCCTGGGTATGAAGGTACGTTTCAGGGCCGGGAAGTACTCTGTCATCCAGCCAATAGCAAGCGAGAAAGCGGCAAAAAATATCATGAAAATTGTCAGAGAATCAGCGAAAAAGAATTCCGTGACAATAAGGGACACAAGTCCGCCGATAATAACGCCTGAAAGAATATTGCCCTCCGGATAAGAATCGCTTTCGTCAACCACCATAACCGCAATTTCACCAGCGGTATTTTTCTCCACCTCCTCGATCGCTCCAGCAATTTGAACATTTTCCTCAGCAGTAAAAAAATTATCAGCTTTCATGGTTCACCATCCCCCCGAGGCACCGCCGCCGCCAAAGCCGCCGCCGCCAAAGCCGCCGCCGCCAAAACCGCCGAAGCCGCCACTGCCACCGGAACCGCCAAAGCCGCCACCGCCCATATAAAAACCACCCCTGCCGTGCCGCATCATGTTGCTTAACAGCAGTGGCAGCAGCAGGCCGCCCAGGGCGCCAAAGGGTATCAGCATCAACAGTAAGGGCCAACCGATCGCTCCCGGCAGCCCCAGAAAGAACATGAGCGGCACAAGAACACCGCCGGCAACTACACCAAGTGGTTTGGAATTACTGCCAAGAAAGGCAATGAGCGCCATACCGAAAAAAAGGTATTTGAAAAGAAGCGGCGGTCCGTCATCGCCCTGTCCGCGTCTTCTCCCGGCTTCCGGCTTATATTCCCCCCTGGTGGTCTGGATAATGGCAAGGGTGCCGGCCTGGAAGCCTTCATCAAAACGGCCTGTTTTGAAAAGAGGAGATACTACCCTGTCGATGATGCGGCCGGCGGCCAGATCGGTCAGCACGTGCTCCAGGCCCCGGCCCACCTCTATCCGCATCTTGCGGTCATTTTTAACAACCAGGAAAAGCACACCGTTGTCCTTGCCCTTCCGGCCGACCTGCCATTTATCCACCACCCGGATACTAAACTCTTCCAGAGCGTCGCCTTCAAGTGAATCGATGGTAAGAATGGCAACCTGGGTTGAATCGGAAAGGTCAAAAGAACGCAGTTCACTCTCCAGCTTTGCCCTGGTAGCGGCGGACATCATGGAGGCATAATCATTGACATACCCCCTGTAACCAGGAACCTCCCTGCCGGCCGCAGTTGCAGCATTGCTGCAAAAAAGCAGCATGATACAGGCCAGACAGAACATGGCAAGCAGTGTCCTGCCTGTAGGCCGCATGGAACGGCCCCCTGGATGAAGAGATATCTGCGTCACCGTAAGCCGCTCCTATCAGAATTTGACGGCCGGCGCTTTTTCCGAGCCCGCTTCTGCCTTGAACGGTTCTTTTCTCTGCAGCTTCAGGATAAAATTGTTTGTCAGGTTATTCGGAAATGTCCGGATGGAGGTATTGAATATCCGGACCGCGTCATTAAAACGGACGCGCGCCACGTTGATCCTGTTTTCAGTTCCTTCAAGCTGGTGCTGCAGATCGAGAAAGTTCTGGTTCGCCTTCAGGTCGGGATACTGTTCCACCACAACCATCAGCCGGGACAGGGCCGAGGTCAAACCGCCCTGGGCCGCCTGGAACTGCGCCATTGCCGTAGGGTTGTTCACAACATCAGCACCTAACTGGACCTTGCCGACCTTGGCACGGGCCTCGGTAACCGCGGTCAGGGTCTCTTTTTCATGGGCGGCGTACCCCTTTACAACCTCAACCAGGTTGGGAATGAGATCGGCCCTTCTCTGGTAGGCGGCCTCAACATCACCCCAGGCAGCGGTTACCGTTTCATCATTCTGCTGAATGGTATTATAGCCGCAGCCGCTCAAGCCGGTCAGCAGCATGACAGCAGCGACAAACAGGAAAAGCTTTTTCATCATTATGTCTCCTTTTATAAATTGATATGTTTATCTATTTTATGATGTTCATCATATAGATATCACCGGTGGAATGTCAACGGTATTGCAGCCTGGATTCAATGTCCCCGGAATCCGGCGGCCAAAAGGCCACATTACTTTTGCGCGGGGATTGACGTTTACATAAATCGTTTAAAGATAGGAGAGTTTGTCGGCGAGCCGGGCCGGGGTGCACGCCGCATCCATCAATATCAGTTACCGTATCACCCTTGAACTGACTATCAGGAGAATAAAAATAATCCTGGTACATGTGGGTGCGCATTAAATGGAGAATTAAGAAAATGCAGATAGAACGTATTTTTTCTCAGGCCTCAGAACTAGGCACTTTTGAGGAATTCAATGGCTTTGTTTTTTTCCTCAAGAGGAAATCCTTTCATCTCTACTTTCTTAAATATTTTGTCTTCAATATCGACAAGCTTATGGAGCCATTTTTTATGTGTTACAACTGCGATCTTACTGAAATGTGAAAAGTCAAAACCGACATCCTTAAAATACTTGAATTTCTCAACCATGGCATCAAATTCTGCTCCGCCTATACTTTCAACCTCCTGGTAAACGATGAGTTTTTCGCCTTTAGCAATTTTTGCCCTAAATATATCAAGTACGGATGTCATCTCCTCTTCAGTGATTTTGCCGCCCAAGCGATATGCAACAGCCTTTTCAAATCCAATATCTATAATTTTTAACATTTTAATTTCCCCAAGTTGATGACCTTGCAAAATATATATTAGAGAGCAGCTGACTCAAGTATCCATGCCATATTTTATTTTAACTCTTTTCGCATAACTGAACTACCCCCGGCTATAAGCCGAGGGGTTCGGGCGGCTTTCAACTGAAGTTGAATATTCGCCGCCTATTTAAGACCACTGCCTTCAGGCGGTGGTAGTTTATAGAATCAGGATAAACCCGTTGTCTTTAGACGGGGGATAATCCTTATAAAGTCCCTTCGGGACAAGGTAAAACTTTTCTTCGCCTGAAGGCGAGGGGTTTCAACCATCCCCGAAAGAAACACTAAATATTTCATCTTTAATCATAAATATCAAAGTCCGCATACTTGCCAACATCTTGAGTTTTGGCATACAAAATCTGACTCAACATGTGCACTGGAAATCTTGCTAATTTAAGAATTATCCAAGAGTGTAACGATATAGCAGCTGTGTTACATATTGTATGTTAGCTCAGGATATATGGAGTAACATTATTATTATAATCCACAATAAACCTGGTATTTATTGTGAGCTGCACCATAACCATGACAGTACTTTTGCCGGTACTTTCATAAACCGAACTATCGCATCCGTAGCAATAGATAGAGATTCAACCTAAAGTTCAAGTCCCTGCATCCATTTAATCAATAAGGTCGAGCATTTTGGCCTGACGGACCCCAACATCGATGATGGCCCCGGAGAATTTAATGCGGAGAATTTCGGCGCATATTTTACCGACAAGTACAACGGACTGGCAGATGTTGCCACAGCTGAAAATCCCTTGCTGCAAGCCCTGCTGAACGGCGCCCTCATAGAAGAACTGGACATGCATGACATTGTCCTCTGCCCTTCGGTAGTAGTTGCAACGATCGATGATATCAGTAATGAGTACGGATGCGGCATGGAGTACACCGATGAAAAACCCCTGATCAGAAGCTATGGGAATCTTCTGGATGGGTCAAAAAATCACCTGCGAGCCTTTGTCAGGGTGATTGAAAGTAACTTCCCCGAGGAATACCCTTACCAGGCCCAATACCTGAGTCAGGAAAAGGTGGACGAAATCCTGGAGCGCTGAACCAGACATGCCTGTCACGAAAGAGGCCACATAACAGTTCCGCAAAAATTGAATTTATGGAGGAGGGGTACCGGCGATAAAATGTTGTTTTTCCCTGTTGCAAACACTCAAGACATTCCTTTATCCCTTGTTGCAATTGTCTTGACTCCCCTTATACCCACCCGCAACAGGGAAAAAACAACTCCCCAGACGACCCGAAAGAGTCCGCAAACTCTGCCGTGTTTTGATGCCCCTCCCCCATAATGGCAAGCATGGTAGTGCAGCCATAAGACAAATTAAAGAACCACCTTTCCGACCCTTTTTACAGATCCATTGGTTTTAAGCCGGTGGCTTCTTCAGTCACGTGCAATGCATCGACAAGTTTATCCAAACTACCTTCCATACCGGTCAGCACCTCACTCCTGGCAGCCGCTGCCTAACATCTGCCGATGCCCCCGGGCCGGGGAACATTTCCGCCTGCTGCCGCGCCATTCCACCATGGCGTAACCTCTTAATTTTATTCATTCCTTGCAAAAACACGTTTATAACAATATATTTTATTGCATATAGCTCAAGGTATAATAACCTGATAACGAACGCATACTCATCCGGCAAAACTATAATTCCAGATTACCGGGTTGATCCTGACGATTTTTCAGCCCATCACTCAACCAAAAAAAAACTTATGTGTGGAATATGCGGTGAATTTCGCTTTGACAACGCACCAGCCGATATAAACAACATCCGGAAAATGACCGAAGCCATGGGCGCCCGGGGGCCCGATGCCGAGGGATCATTTGCCCAGGGACCTGTCGCCCTGGGGCACCGGCGCCTGAAGATAATCGACTTGTCCGAATGTTCCCAGCAGCCGATGATAGATTCACAGTTGGGCCTGAGCATCGTATTCAACGGCGCCATCTATAACTATCCGGAATTAAAGGACGAACTGATCCAAAAAGGGTATTCCTTTTTTTCAAAGGGCGATACGGAAGTCATTCTGAAGGCATATCATGCCTGGGGACCGCAATTTGTCAAAAAACTGAACGGCATGTTCGCCTTTGCCATCTGGGAACGCGACAGCGGCCGCTTAATATTGGGGCGGGACCGGCTGGGCATAAAACCGCTTTACCTTGCCCGCAGCAGCAATTGGCTGCGCTTTGCCTCCACGCTTCCGGCCCTGCTGCAGACGGATGACATCAATACTGCCATTGACCCGGCGGCGTTACACTACTACATGACATTTCACGCCGTGGTGCCGGCGCCCCACACCATGCTGCTCGGCATCAGAAAGGTTAAGCCCGCCACCGTTGTCACGATTGAACCCGACGGGACGCAAACCGATTTTTCCTTCTGGGAGCCCCGCTTCGAGCGTCTGGAACAGGATGAAAAAATTTCCTTTGCCGAATGGCAGGATATGGTGCTGGAGATGTTGCGGCTGGCGGTAAAACGCCGCCTTATTGCCGATGTGCCGGTTGGCGTCCTGCTTTCAGGAGGGCTGGATTCCAGCCTTATCGTCGGCCTGCTGGCCGAGGCGGGGCAGAAAAAGCTGAATACATTTTCCGTCGGCTTTGAAAGCGTGGGCAACGAGAAAGGCGACGAGTTCCAGTATTCTGATATTATTGCTGAAACTTTCCAGACGGAACATCACAAAATAGATGTGCCGAGTGCTGAGATGCTCAAGATGTTAGCCGAAACCGTGGCCGCGATGTCGGAACCCATGGTAAGTCATGATGCGGTGGGCTTTTACCTCCTTTCCAGGGAAGTGGCTAAAAGTATTAAAGTTGTCCAAAGCGGCCAGGGCGCTGACGAGGTTTTTGCCGGCTATCACTGGTATCCTCCCATGCTGCAAAGCTCCGAGCCGGTAGCTGATTATACTTCCTACTTTTTTGACCGTTCCCACTACGAATTTCAGGAGGCAATCAATCCGCAGCTGGTTGACCGTGACTTCAGCCGTCAATTCGTCGAGGCCCATTTTCAAAGAAAGGGCGCCGCTGATCCGGTTGACAAGGCACTGCGGCTTGATACCACGATTATGCTTGTTGATGATCCGGTAAAAAGAGTTGACAACATGACCATGGCCTGGGGTCTGGAAGCCAGAGTTCCTTTCCTGGATCATGAACTTGTTGAACTTGCCGCCCGCATACCGGGGAAATACAAGGTTGAGGGCGGCGGCAAATACGTCTTGAAAGAAGCCGCCAGGCGCATCATTCCCCATGAGGTCATTGATCGGCCCAAGGGATATTTTCCGGTGCCCGCCCTCAAATACATCAAGGATGATGTCTTGGATTTTGTCCATTCCATCCTGAATCAACCGGCGGCCCGGCAGCGAAATATCTTCAACCGGCCCTATGTTGACAAATTACTGGCCGATCCCGAAAACCACATTACCCCATTGCGCGGCTCCAAGCTCTGGCAGATAACCCTGCTGGAATACTGGTTCCAGACCCATAAAATTCAATAGTTTTCTCAAAGCCATGCCCTCCGAAAAATACCAGAAAATAAAACACCGGCTTGAACGCTTTCATTCCCCTTCGGCAAGAAGCTGGCATGAGAGCAATTTCCAGGAATCCAGGAATCTTCCCTCCGAGCAGTTTGTCGACTGCGGCTGGGGCCGTCTTATATTTGCCCATACCTATTCAGATCCTGCCAGGCTGGCGGAAACCCTCCGTCAGGAAAAGCCGGGGACGCGGGATATCGCCCTCTATGTGCCGGATCCCCACGTGGTTATAGCCAAGGCCCCACAGGAGATTTTTCTTGATCCTTCCGACACTTACCGTTTATGGCTGGCCCAGTACCGCCCCCCGAAAAAGCATCCCAAGTCTTTCATCATCCGGCGATTGCGGTCCTTTGCCGATGCGGAAGAGATTACCCGCATCTGTATCACCTGCCATATGGTTCCGGCTGATCCGCAATTCATCTGGGATAAGCGGGGCTCAAAATCGCTGACCTATACCGTGGCCGAAGACGCGGAAACCGGAGAAATCATCGGGACGGCAACAGGAGTCGATCATAAAAACACCTTTGATGATCCTGAAAACGGTTCCAGCCTATGGTGTCTTGCCGTAGATCCCCAGGCCAAGCATCCCGGACTGGGCCTGGCGCTGGTCAATTTTCTCGCCTCCCATTTCCAGGCCCGGGGGCGTGACTTCATGGACATTTCAGTACTGCACGATAATACGGAGGCCATCTCCCTTTATCGGAAAATGGGGTTTCAGCGCATACCCGCCTTCAGTGTCAAAAGAAAAAACCCCATCAATGAACCGCTCTTTATCGGGCCCCAGTTATCCGAAGATCTTAATCCCTACTCCATGCTTATCATTAATGAGGCGCGCCGGCGCGGCATCAGCGTCGAGGTCATTGATGCGGAAAACAACTATTTTTCCTTAAGCTATGGCGGCAGGTCAATCGTCTGCAGAGAGTCGCTTACTGAATTAACCAGTGCTATTGCAATGAGCCGCTGCGATGACAAGGAGGTCACGACCAAGTTGCTGAAACAGGCGGGCCTGCAGGTACCGAATCAGATAATTGCCGAAGACCCGGATACCATCCGCTCATTTTTTGATAAACACAAGACCGTGGTGGTAAAACCGGCCCAGGGCGAACAGGGACGCGGCGTCCATGTCAGGCTGTCGGAATTCGCCGAGGTTCAAAAGGCGGTCGAGAAATGCCGGAAACAGGACACGAAGATTATCCTGGAAGAATTTTTTGACGGCATGGATTTACGGGTCGTGGTAATCAACTACGCAGTTGTCGCGGCAGCGATCAGAAAACCGGCCCAGATTGTCGGGACGGGACAGCATACCATCAGGGATCTGATTAAAAAACAGTCACGACGGCGGGCTGCCGCCACCGACGGTGAAAGCCGTATTCCCCTTGACGGTGAAACCAAACGGAGTGTCATTGAAGCCGGTTATACTCTGGACGATATCCTGCCGGCTAAACATGTTCTTGCGGTCCGCAACACGGCAAATCTGCATACCGGCGGTACAATTCATGATGTAACGGCGGAACTGCACCCCGATCTTGCGGCCGCCGCAAAAAAAGCCGCCGCGGTTATTGATATTCCTGTGGTCGGCATAGATTTCATCGTCAAGTCCCATGAACAGGAGGAATACGTCTTCATTGAGGCCAACGAAAGGCCCGGTTTGGCAAATCATGAACCGCAGCCCACCGCGGAACGATTCATTGATTTTCTGTTTCCGGATACCATAAGAGGATGAAACTGGAAGAAAATGGCGAATAAAAAAATCAACATTGATGCGGAATACCTGCAGAATATTTTGCGCAGGCTGCTCTCTATTCCCAGTCCGACGGGCTTTACAGACGAAGTGGTCCATTTTGTCGGCGAAGAGCTCAGGCGGCTGGGCATTAAATTTGAAATTACCCGCAGGGGAGCAATACGAGCCAACCTCAACGGCAAACTGAAAAGCCCGGATCGTGCCATTGTCGTGCATCTTGATACCATCGGCTGCATGGTGAAGCAGCTGAAAAAAAACGGCCGTCTCGGGATAGTGCCGATCGGGCACTGGTCCAGCAGATTTGCCGAAGGAGCGCGGGTCACGGTTTTCAGTGACGAACGTCAGACCAAGGGCACCATTCTGCCCCTGAAATCTTCCGGACATACCTTTCACGAGGAAATAAACGAACAGCCCATCGGGTGGGAGCATGTAGAGGTACGGCTGGATCTGGAATGTGCCGATGATGTTGGCCTTAAGAAAAAAGGTTTTTATATCGGTGATTTTGTTGCTGTGGATCCGTGTACGGAGTTCATGGACAACGGTTATATCATCTCACGCCATCTTGATGATAAAGCCGGCGCCGCCACATTGCTGGCAGCCGCCAAGGCTGTCCTTGATGCCGGTGTTGAACTGCAGGTTGACTGCCACCTTCTTTTCACCATCACGGAGGAAATCGGCTCAGGTGCTTCCGCGGTGCTGCATCAGGATGTCGCCGAAATGCTGACCGTTGACAATGCAACCCCGGCAGAAGGTCAGAACTCTAAAGAATTCGGGGTTACCATTGCCATGATGGATTCAAGCGGCCCCTTTGACTATCATCTGACCCACAAACTTATTGACCTCTGCCACCAGCACAAGATCCCCCATCAGCGCGACGTGTTTCTTCACTACCGCTGCGACAGTGCCGCCGCAGTTGAAGCCGGCAATGATATCCGTACCGCCCTGCTGAGCTTCGGCGTTGACAGTTCGCACGGCAACGAACGGACCCATATGGATTCACTGCTCTCGGTTGCGAAACTTCTGACTTTTTACATGCAAAGCAGTCCTGCAGTAATGCGGGACCGAGATGAACTTTCAGGACTCGACGGCTTCCCCCTCCAGGGGCCATCCGCCTGAAAGTCCACGGGCGCACCACAAAAAAAGCGCTCCAGCGGGAGCGCTTTTCGGGATTCGACAAGATTACGGATTTAAATCTCGTCGTCGTCATCCATTAAATCCGGATCATAATCATCATCGTCCTCGTCTCCATTTTCACTGTCCTCATCTTCCTCCTCGTCATCATCGGATGCCGTCTCCTCTTCATCTTCCTGAGCTTCCTCGTCCTCTTGGACATCCTCTTTTACAACCCTGACAAGTTTCGGCTTCGGCACCTTTGACGGCGGCAGCACAATCTCCCGTATTTTCTCAACTTCCTGCCTGACATCCGGATCGGCCAGACACTCTTCACACTGCGAAATATGTTTTTCCATGAAGGCCACCATACGCGCCGGTGCCATGGCTTCCTCCTGGACTTTTACATACCAGTTTTTTATAAGAGAAATTAAACGTTCACATTTCATTTTATTTCCACCTTCTCCCTCCGATAAAGAACAGTAACTTTATAGCAAAAAAGAAAAAAAATATCTTTAAAATCTATAAATTATGCAATACGTTATAATTTAACGCGGAAGTGGAAAGGGCACTGGTGGCCCTCCCGGACTTCAAATCCGGTGCACCGGGTTAACAGCCTGGTGGGTGGGTTCGATTCCCATGCACTTCCGCCATTTCTTTATTTTTCTTTCTCAGGCAGCCTTTTCTCTTTTCAGCAGCGGATAACCCATTTCTTTTCTCTGCTCCGTATACTGCGTGGCAACCAGCCGGGCGATATTTCTGATCCTGCCGATATACCGGGTGCGTTCCGCCACGCTTATCGCCTTTCTCGCATCGAGCAGATTAAAGGTATGGGAACATTTCAAACAATAATCATAAGCCGGCAGGATCAGACCCTTTGCCGCAAGTTTGTGAGCTTCCGCCTCGTATGTATCAAAAAAACCGATCAGGGCCTCGACGTTGGCCTCTTCAAAGTTAAAGGTAGAAAATTCCACCTCAGCCTGGTGAAAAATCTCACCATAGGTTATCTCCCCGTTCCAGGCCAAATGATAAACATTCTCCACCTTCTGCAGGTACATGGCAATGCGCTCGAGACCATAGGTTATCTCGACCGTGATGGGCTGCAGATCAAGACTGCCGGCCTGCTGGAAATAGGTGAACTGGGTGATTTCCATGCCGTCCAGCCATACTTCCCAGCCCAGGCCCCAGGCGCCGAGGGTTGGCGATTCCCAGTCATCCTCAACAAAGCGGATGTCATGTTCCTGCAGGTTCAGGCCGAACCGCTTCAGACTTTCCAGATACATGTCCTGGATCTCAAGGGGTGAGGGCTTTATCACCACCTGGTACTGATAATAGTGCTGCAGCCGGTTTGGATTATCGCCATAGCGTCCGTCGGTTGGACGCCGGGACGGTTGAACATAGGCGGCCTTCCACGGTTCGGGGCCCAGGGCCCGCAGCAGCGTAGCGGGATGAAAGGTGCCGGCGCCCACTTCCATATCATAGGGCTGCTGAATAACGCAGCCCTGACCCGCCCAGAACCTGTTCAATTCCATGATAATTTCTTGAAAATACATATCGCCCCCGATTCCTTTCCCGATTCAAATAGTCTATACTGTATGAAAATACATAAAAAAGAAAATAAATTACCACAGTGAACAGAGATGGCAAAATTTTTTTTAGCTTAATTATAAAAAATAATCATGAAAACAATTAAAGAATTGCGGCTGCGGGCCGTTGAACTGACAAGCCTGAACAATATTCAGGCGTTGCTCCACTGGGATCAGGAAGTGTCCATGCCGACGGCAGCAACCGTTGACCGGGCCGGCCAGTTCTCCGTCCTGAGCACCATTATTCACCGGAAATTAACGGCTGCAGCCTTAGGCGATCTCTTGCAACAGGCCCGGGAAAAGACCGACCAACTTACGGAAAGCGATAATGCCCTGGTAAGAATTCTTACCCGTGAGCATGATCGCAATACCAGGCTGCCGGAAAAATTCGTTGCCGACTTCGCCCGCCTTACATCGGAATCGCTGCCGGCCTGGGTTGAAGCCCGTAAACAGGGAGCTTTTAAAATTTTTCTGCCTTTTCTCGAAAAAATAGTTTTCATGTCCCGGCAGCAGGCGGATTACCTGGGGTATGAAGAACATCCTTATGATGCCCTGCTTGACCTTTATGAGGAAGGCCTGAAAAGCAGACAGCTGGCCGAGATGTTCGCCGGATTGCAGCCTGAACTGACAAGAATGGTGCAGCAGAAAACAGATGCTCCAACAGGGGCTGCGGCCGTTTTTCCTTTTGCTCCCATAGCAGAAGCCGAGCAGAAATTATTTGCGGAAAAGATGCTGCAGGAGATCGGCTATGACTTCACCCGGGGACGCCAGGATGTGTCAAACCACCCCTTTACCACCAGCATTGGTCATAATGACAGACGGGTGACAAACAGGTATCGACCGGACTCGCTGGAATTTATATTCTGTGCCCTGCATGAAGGAGGCCATGCCCTCTATGAACAGGGCATCGGCCCTGAATATGCCGACACACCGCTTGATGAAGGTGTTTCTCTCGGCATCCATGAATCCCAATCCCGCCTCTGGGAAAATATAGTCGGCCGCAGCCGTTTTTTCTGGCGCCGCTACTTTCCCATGCTGCAACAATATATTCCGGATTCTTTTCAAGATGTGCATCTTGATGATTTCGTAAGATATATCAACAAAATAGATCCGGGCCTTATCAGGGTTGAAGCGGACGAGGTGAGCTACAATCTTCATATAATCGTGCGCTTTGAGCTGGAAAAAGAGATGATGGCAGGAAATATCAAGGTTGCTGAACTGCCGTCGTTCTGGAATGAAAAATACCGGAAATATCTCGGCCTTGAAGTTGATTCGGACGTCAGCGGCGTTCTGCAGGATATCCACTGGGCCCACAGCAGTCTGGGTTATTTCCCGACCTATACCATCGGCAATCTGGCAGCCGCCCAGGTCTGGCACAGCTATTGTCTTTATGATCCCGACTTCGAGCAAACTCTGCAGCGGGGGAAACTGGCAAAAATCAGAAAATGGCTGACCGAAAATATTTACCGCCATGGCGGCCTCTATCCCCCCGCCGAATTACTGCAGAAGGTCTGCGGTGAGCCGCTGAATCCCGTCTATTTTATTGAATATCTCAAAAACAAACCCGAGTTTTCCCTATGAATCCCTCAATACCGGAAACAGCCGCCATCCGCCGGATCCTGCAGGACACCCAAACCATTGCCGTGGTGGGGCTTTCCCCGAAGCCGCACCGTCCCAGCCACCAGGTCGCCCGTTATCTTCTGGCGGCCGGCTATACCATTATCCCGGTCAATCCTGGACAGGATATCATCCTGGGTCTTGCCTGCTATCCTGACCTGCGGGCCATTCAAGCACCGGTGGATATGGCTGATATTTTTCGCCGGCCGGAAGCGGTTTTACCGATAGTGGAAGATGCCATTGCCATTGGGGTCAAATATATCTGGATGCAGGAGGGAATCGTGAACGAAGCGGCGGCGGCCAAAGCGGAAGCGGCCGGCCTGGCAGTGATCATGGACCGCTGCACCAAGATCGATCACATGAATCTGCTCTGAAAAATCCCTCAGCCGCTCCGGCTTTTCCCGTTGCGGAACCGCTTGTCGTAGCGCTCCTGCTCGCTGTAAATGCAGCCGCAGTATGACTGACGGTAGAGATCCATTTCCCTGGACATGTCAATGCCCTGCTGCCACCCCTGGCGGAAATCGTAATAAAGGAAAGGAATGTTGTGTAGTTTGGCCAGCTGTTCCGCCTTGTGCCGGATCAGTTCATGGTTCTGGTAGCGGCTGTAGAGAAGGGTGGTGGTAAAGGCGTCGGCCCTGATTTTTTTAGCCCGGGCAACCGCTGCCTGCAGCCGCATATCATAACAGAGTCCGCACCGCTTCTCCTCGTTGAATACAACCCGGCGCAGATAGTCGCGCAGCCCGTATTCCCTCTGGTAGTCAACGGATAGTCCCACCCGATCGGCAAGCTGTTCCACCGCCGCAAGCCGTTTGCGGAATTCCCGGTACGGATGAATATTGGGATTATAGAAGAACCCATGCACCTTGAGCCCCTCCCCCTTTAAGACCTCAAGGGGATGGAGGGCGCAGGGCCCGCAGCAGATGTGGAGTAGAATACTCATACCTAAAAAACATGAGGTTTTTAAATAGCCATTTCACGCCGCCGAGCAGTACGTAAAGAACGGAAAAGCGACTCGGCCAGAGCGTCCAAAGGGCGTGACATCCCGATGTCGCCCGTTCTTTACGGGCAGCGCAGGGTAGTCCGACAACGTCAGACCAAGTGAACGGCGGCCCTTTCTTTTTGATACTTTTTCTTTCGGGCAAGCAAAGAAAAAGTATATTAAAAATATTGTATAATGCAAAATATCAAGTGGTAATCTTGATTATAGAAACTTAATCTATGCATAAAGCAGATTAAACCTTTCCCAGAAATCAGGAAATGACTTGGCCACGCATTCTTCGTCGAGTATCTTCACCCCGGGCACTGTCAGGCCCGCCAGGGCGAAACTCATGGCAATACGATGATCGTTATGGGTATTTATTTCTGCACCATGCAGAGGCGCATCCGGATCTTTCCCTTCGATAATCAGGCTGTCTTCCTGTTCCTCGACCCTGGCTCCCATTTTTGCCAGCTCCACAGCCATGACATGGAGCCGGTCGCACTCCTTGATCCGCAGGTGGCCGATGTTTTTTAAAATGCTCCTTCCCTTTGCCTGGGAAGCGACAACGGCCAGGGTCGGCACCACATCCGGCATCCCCCCCATATCAATGGTAATGTTCTTGAGCTCCTCCGGACCGCTCACGGTCAGGCCTTCGCCTGTTTTATTGACCTGGCAGCCCATGCGCGCCAACAGGGCGACAAAGACGGCATCGCCCTGCATGGACGGGACCGGAACATTGGGCACGGTCACCTCGCCGCCGGTTATCGCGGCAGCGGCATAAAAATAGGAGGCATTGGAGGCATCACCCTCAATGGCATACTCCATGGCACTATACCTTCCCTGGGGAATCCTGAAACTGCTCAAGGCGTCATTGCCCTCCACCCTTATGCCGAAGGCCTCCATCACCACCAGGGTCATGATAACATAGGGAAGGGACAGAATATCCCCCTCCACCTCAACTTCAGCTTCCTGCCTGGCATATGGTGCGACCAGCAGCAGGGAAGAGAGGTACTGGCTGCTTTTGCCTGCCGGCAGGACGGTTTTGCCGCCTGCCAAACCGTTGGCCTTTATCAGCAGTGGCGGACAGCCGTTATTGTTGATGCTGGCAATATCGACCCCCCATCCCTGCAGGGCCTGCATCAGGGGCTGAATGGGCCTTTCAGCCATCCTGGCGTCGCCGTTGATCCGGAAGGTGCCTGATCCCAGGGACGCGACCGAAGTCAGAAACCTGGTCGCCGTACCGTTATTGCCGAGGAATATCTCCTGGTCCGGGGTGGTGATCCGGCCGCCGCAGCCTTTGACGGTCCATTTTCCCGCTTTTTTTTCAACCGCAACTCCCATTTGCTCCAGGGCTGTGGCCGTATAACGCGTATCCTCGCTTTCCAGGGGATTAACCAGGGTGCTTTCACCATCCGCCAGGGCGGCGGCGATCAAAGCCCTCTGGGTGATGCTCTTGGAGCCGGGGACAGGCACCGTTGCCTTGATCCTTCCTGCCGTTTTGATCTCTATCATGTTGGTATACTGTATATTTTCGGATTATGCAGCGATCACGTTCATGAGGGCGGTACGCATTACTGCAACCGGTGCATCCATGCCGGTCCAGGCTTCAAACTGGGCCGCACCCTGATAGAGCAGCATTGAAAGGCCGTTAATAACATCACAGCCCGCATTCCCGGCCTCCCGCAGCAGCCGCGTTTCCAGGGGGGAATAGACGATATCCATCACCAGCGGAAAGTTGCCGAGACTCTCTGCAGGCACCAGGGTGGCATTCTCCAGGGGACGCATGCCAACCGAGGTGGCATTGACCAAAGCATCGGCCTGGACCGTATCGATTTCAGCAAGATTAATCCAGTCGCAGGCAAGGGCTGCGGCCAGTTTTTTCACCCGGCTTTCCGTGCGGCTGGCAAGAATGACCCTGGCCCCGGCTTCCAGCAGGCCGAAGCCGATGGCCTTGGCCGAACCGCCCGCCCCCAGAAGCAGGATTGTTTTCTCCTGCAAATCAATCTTGTCGGCCAGGGCCCGATTTGCCCCTATCCAGTCGGTATTCATGCCATGAATTTTTTTATCCTCGGCAAAGATCAGGGTGTTCACGGCGCCGATTTTCTCAGCCACCGGCTCTATGGAGTCTATATGAGGCAGAACCGTTTCTTTGTGCGGTATTGTGACGGAGAGCCCATGCACCCCTAAAGACCGACAGCCGGCCAGGGCTTTTTCAGCATTAGTCGCATGAAAGGCCACATACACCTTGTTTAATCCCAGAGCCTCAAAAGCACTGTTATGCATAATGGGACTCAGGGAATGGGCAACCGGGTTGCCGATGATGCCATAAATTTCAGTTGCACCGTTTATCTGCATAATTCGACCTTGGTGATTTCAAAAAAATCTCTTTGCCGGCACCGGGTCTTACAAATTAATATAATACCGGTGTGGTTCCCTGCGTCCGGTTTTTTACGTTGACGATAGCTGCGACAGCATCCGGTGTAAAACCGACACCGGCATCTGGCCCGGTGCCGTCTCCCTGCCCCCGTCGGGAGCAACATAGGTCATATACCCGCCAAGCATTAAGGTTGCCAGTCGGCTTATTCTGCCAACCGCTCCCATGCAGAAGGCAATAAGGGGAAAATTGTTATCTGCGGCGATCAGCTGCAGGTTCAGGATCCGCAAGACATCCTTGTAATCGTTGGCCGTGGTGACGATCTTGCCGATATGGGCCCCGGATTCCAGCTGCTGCTGCAGGATTTCTCCCAGTTCACCACCCGATGGCGTCCCGTTGAAATCATGCCATGAAAGGATAAGGCCGGTATGGGGGTGCTGCATCAGGACATCAAGCAGCTCTCCCCGCAGTTCAGGTGCTGTTTTCAATTCCAGGTCCACCAGAGCGCCGCCATGCTGAATTGCCTGCAGCAGCAGGCCGATGCGAACCGCTTCCGATCCTTTGAACCGTCCTCCTTCCCATTCCGGACGATTGGTGAACAGCAGCGGTTTTGTGAGATTTTTTACAAATGGTTCAATTTCCGGCTGCGACAGACTGTCGATGCGGATTTCGATGACATCCGCATGGTTTTCAGCCCCGCGGGCAACGCCGATGGCCTCGCCAACCTTTTCACAGGCAACGGAAACGCAGATCCCCGCAGGGGAAGCAAGTTCCACTTTCAAATGCTTTTCTCCTGATTTATTTTCCAATACAGCAGCGGCCCATCAATAAACCGAGGTAAAGCACCCTATTATATCGGCATGCAGTTGTCAATCAGATCACCGACAATGCCCCTGGCGGAAGCGTATCCGGATACCTGCTGCAGCAGAATCCTTACCACCGGCACTTCATAGGGCTCAAGCAGAAATCCGGGTATGGGCCGGGCTGCCGGCAGGTGCAGTTCCGCCTCCAGGGCATCACCGGTTGCCAGGTTCTGTAAAATATCGGCCATGTTGGACCAGCAGCCGCCGTCGCTGCTCAGATGTTCAATAATCTGGGTAAAAACCGTATTGACCGTTAGATGGATGGGGGTCATTTCAGCCGCTCTGTCTCCAGCACACTGGATAAGAGAGCCGAAGCTCCTGCAGCCGAACGGTCGCACCCCATAAATTGAACAGACATTCTTCTCCAGAAAAACACATGGCCTGAAATCCCAGCTTCCCTCCGCCTCCTCGTCGATCTCCCGGTGCAGAAGACAGGCTTCGGCAAACTGGTTTGTGGTCATCCCGGGCCCGCCTGTTGCCGGACCGGCGGCACCAAGCTTTGCCTGCAGCCATTTCTCCCGTCCTGTTCTCCTGATCCAATCCAGGATCACCTCGCCCTCAAGATCTGTCATGAAAACACTCCGGGTACAGCAGGCTGCACAACCCTTACGGCATGCCAGGGACAAACCTTCAACCCAGCGGGAATAAACATCGCAGACAGCGGCCAGCACCACTTTTTTTTGCCGGACTGCCGGCACGCGTATGCCCTGCTGCATCACGTGCTGCCAAAGACCTTTGTTTTTACTCTGTCCATCACCTCTTTCGGCACCAGTCGCAACGCCATGGCAACTAAAAATGAGGCAATCGCCATATCATCGAGCCAGCCGAACAGAGGAATGGTATCGGCGACAAAATCCACCGGAACGATGATATACAGAAGGCCGATACTCAGGATAAGTTTGACGTACCACGGTGTTCGCCGGTCAGAAAGGATGAGAAAGTAATACCTGAGCCTTTGTAAAAAATTGTTCATTTTTATCTCCGACCGATGAATACGCCCTGTGTTAAAAGACAGACTGCGGCGGCAGGTTCTACACCTGCCTGGCCCTGCCGATCAGGTCCGGGATGGAGGCCATGCCATGAACAACAAGATATGTCTCAATACCTTTGATTATTTCTTCCGCGGCTTTCGGATTAATAAAGTTTGTCGTACCCACCTGAACAGCACAGGCTCCGGCAAGCATGTATTCTATGGCATCCTCCGGGGTCGTGATGCCGCCGATGCCGATTATGGGAATGGAGACGCAGGAAGCAACCTGCCAAACCATGCGCAGGCCGATGGGTTTGATTGCCGGGCCGGACAACCCGCCGAAAATATTGGCCAGTTTCGGCCGGCAGGTTTCAATGTCAACCGCCATGCCCAGCACGGTATTGATCAGGGAAACCGCATCGGCCCCAGCCGCTTCCACCGCCCGGGCTATCTCTGTAATGTCGGTCACATTAGGTGAGAGTTTGACAATGACCGGCCCCTTGAAATGCCGGCGGACGCTTGCCGTCACGTCATGCGCCATGTCCGGATCGGTCCCGAAAGCCACACCGCCCTGTTTGACGTTCGGGCATGATATATTCACTTCCAGGGCAGCCACCTTTTCTTCTTCGTTCAGGCGGGCGGCCAGCGCCCCGTAATCCTGCACCGTCTCCCCCAGAATATTGACAATGAGAGGGGTGCTGATGCCTTGCAGAAAGGGAAGTTTTTGGTTCAGAAAACCTTCCAGCCCCACGTTCTCAAGGCCAATGGCATTCAGCATGCCGCAGGCGGTTTCCGCTATTCTTGGCGGGGGGGTCCCCTGCCTCGGGAGCAGAGAAATGCCCTTGACGATTATGGCGCCGAGCCGGTCCAGGTCGACCAGGGAAGCATATTCCTCTCCGTACCCGAAGGTGCCGGAGGCGGTCATAACCGGATTTTTCAGCTCCATGGAGCCGATGCTGATTTTCATGTCAGGGTGTTCTAGAGCCATGCCACATCATCCGCATTAAATACCGGGCCGTCCTTGCACACATGGACATACCCTTTCATGTCAGCCCGCAGAACCGTGCACCCTAGACAGGCTCCAAGCCCGCAGGCCATAATAGTTTCCAATGATACCTGACAGGCCCGGTTCCTGACTCGGCAGATGGCCGCAACCGCCCTCAGCATGGGATAAGGGCCACAGGCATAAATCATCGCGGGGTTTTCAGTCAGTCCCGGGACCATGAGGTCTGTTACCAGACCCTGCCGGCCCTGGCTGCCGTCCTCGGTCGCCGCCTGGACCCTGAGCCCAATCCGGCTGAACTCATCCACCAGGGGGGCAATCTCAGCCTCTGTTCTGGCACCGAGCAGTACATTTATGGCCGAGGGCTCGTTTTTTTCGAGTATCTTCTCGGCAAGAAAAAGCAGAGGGGCAATGCCGATGCCACCCCCGACCAGATAATGGTGGTGCTCCGGATCATACGCAAATCCACGCCCCAACGGGCCCAATACATCCATGTGCTGCCCCGGCTGCAGTGCCGAGAGCGCCTTCGTTCCTTTGCCGATAACCTTGATCAGTATCCGGACCAGGCCCTCTGCAGCTACCTGGTGTATGGAAAAGGGCCGGCGCAGCAGCGGGTCCAGACCTTCTCCGGCGCGCACCATGACAAACTGGCCCGGACATGCGTTGGCCGCTACCTCCGGGATCTTTACGGTGAACCGGAAAATATCCTCGGCAAGCTTTTCGGTGCGGATAATTTCCGCTTTCTGCTGATATATCGGCATGGATCTGGACAAGGGTTCAAGGGATCTGTCAATCGTCGGCAGCTTCACATGCCGACAACGGTTCAAGTGAAAATATATTTAATATCAGGTAAATCATCAACTAGGCCTTTACGTATAAGCCGGTCTCATGGTACTTTCCCAATGCCGCCCTCCCGGATTTCTTATTGTTTCCGGGCATTGGTCCGTAACGTTTTAACTTTTTAACATATTCACCAGAAAAAACGAATTATTATGCTTTTGGCCATCATAATTGTGTTCGCTTTTATCATCGGGGCTGCAGCCGGCAGTTTTTTAAATGTGGTTATTCTGCGGCTTCCGGCAGAAGGCGAATCCATTGTCTTCCCTGCTTCCAGATGCCCGAAATGTCTCCAATCCCTCAAATGGTATGACAATATCCCCATTATCAGCTTTATTCTGCTCAAGAAGCGATGCCGGCACTGCGGTGTTCCCATCTCCTGGCAATATCCCCTGGTTGAACTTTGCATGGCGCTTCTTTCCATTGCTCTGGTCTTCAGGTTCGGTTTCACTGCCGCCCTGCCGATTTATTTTGTCTTTACCGGTGCCCTGCTCGCTATCATCGTCATAGACACAAATCATAAAATAATCCCGGACAGCATCAGTCTGCCGGGCATTATCATCGGTTTTGCATCTTCATTCTTCAACCCGCAGCTGACCTGGCAGGACTCCGGCATCGGACTGCTGGTCGGCGGCGGCGTCCTCTATGCAGTGGCTGCAGGCTATTATCTTTTCGCTAAACGGGAGGGTATGGGCGGAGGGGACATTAAACTCCTTGCCATGATTGGCGCCTTTCTGGGTTGGCAGAGTCTGCCCTTTGTCGTTTTCGGCAGCTCCATTCTCGGGATTGTTGTCGGCATCGGCGCCATGGTAAAACAGCGAAAAGGGGGGAAAACCATGATTCCGTATGGCCCCTTTCTTTCCGTTGCCGCTCTGTTCTTTATGTTTTACCGGGAATTGATCAACTACTACATGGTGCTTTATTTCCTGACGCCGCAATAGCAAATAAGAGCATGATTTAAAATTGCAATCATGCAGTACCTCCAGGCTATAGCCGATGCAGGGAATAAAGCCGGCCCTGAAATATTGAAGCTCCCCGCAGCCGCTTGCGCATGCGAAGCATAACCTGCTGGGAATCTTCTTACGTAAGGAAGATGACTTTATCAAATTCGCTCGCTAACCCCGCGGCAAGCCGCGAGGAATGCGCTCGCTGATCGTGTTCAGGCCTTCAGGTTACGGCAGGGCAAGCTCCGTCTGAAAATTTATCGCGCCAAGAGGGGCATTCTCCTTCAGGGATTTTCCTATCTGCACTCCGAAACGTAAAGCCTCCTCCATCTGTTCATTGGAATGACCGAAATGGCTGTAATGTTTGCTGATTATTCCTGATCGTTCAGGGTTTTTTCCGGCAATCTTCAAAAAAACACCGATGGTGCGCCAGGGTTCGGGGTTTGGGTGGGAAAAGGCAATCATATTGGAGAAATGGGCCCCGCACTTCTTCAATTTTCGCTGCAGGCCCCACCAGTGCATCTTCCAGTAGCCCCGACAGGAAATAAGCGGCAGCACTTCGCGGCCTCCCAGAACATCTTTGCCGTCCCGGTCCAGAAAAGAGAGCACCGGACCGCTGGGATTATAGGACCAGGTCGGACCGGCCAGGATAACAAGATCATACTCCTGACTGCATTTGAGGGATAGCTTTTTGATCGGGATGCGGCGGCGGAAAAAGGTATACAGCATCATGTAGAGGGCCCGCAGCACGGAGCCGACAGGAAAGCGTAAATGCCTGACGGGTTTCAGTCTCTCGAAAAACACCTCAACTCCCTGTTCCTTCAGTCCTGCGGCCAGTCGGTGGATCAAAACTCCGGTCTGCCCGCTGAATGAATAATAAATAAACAGGACTTGTTTGTTTATTTTCGGGTTTTCCGCGAGCATTTTCTCCTTTCTGCCTCTGACAGCCACATCCTTACTCCTGGACAAAAAAAGCCCCTGAAATATTCTTTCAGGGGCTAGGCATAACAAAGGTTAAAAAGATATTCAAGAAATGAATCAGGAAATCAGCTTTTCCTCTTTTACGGACAGGGCGATCTTGTACAGGACCGTCAGGATGAAGAAGCCGGTGGCCCAGACTCCCAGGGTAATCATGATTTCCTGGAAGGATGGGTGATAGGCCGTAATCTGTTCCATCATGTTCGGGACAAAGCCGCCGATGACCAGGCCGATGCCCTTGTCAATCCAGAGGGAGATAAAGAGCAGGATGCAGGCGATGGCCAGGGTATCCTCCCTCTTTCTCGTTGCCGGCACCAGCAGCATGATGATGGAAATAACGCCGAAGATTGTCGAGACGCGCATCCAAGGTACCAGTTGATTATGGCCCTCCAGGCCGAAGAACAGATAATTCAGGGTGTGCATATGGCCTGGGATATTGCTGTAGAATGAGGTGAAGAACTCAAGCAGGACAAAGAAAAGGTTGATCAGGGCGGCATAGGCGACAATGGTCACCAGCTTCTGGATTGCTTCCTTGCCCGGATCAAATTTCGACACCCGCCTGATGATCAGGCAGAGCAGGATGAGCAGCGCCGGACCGCCGGCAAAGGCCGAGGCCAGAAAACGGGGGGCCAGGATGGCGGTAAGCCAGAAATGACGCCCGGGAAGACCTGCATACAGGAAGGCGGTTACCGTGTGGATACTGACTGCCCAGGGGATGGAGATATAGATAAATGGTTTAATCCACTTGGGCGGCGGCACTTCCTTTTTCTCCGCAGTCAGAACAACCCAGCCCACAAAGATATTAAGAAAGAGGTAGACGTTTAAGACGATCATATCCCAGAAGAGGATGGATCGTGGTGTCGGATGCAGAAGCACATTCAGGGCCCGCAGCGGCTGCCCCAGGTCGGCCAGAATAAACATCAGGCACATCGTGACCGCGGCAACGGCCAGAAACTCACCCAGAATGGTGATCTTGCCGAAGGTCTTATAATCATGTAGGTAATAGGGCAGCACCACCATGACGCCCGAGGCCGCGACTCCGACCAGAAATGTAAACTGGGCAATGTAAACGCCCCAGGATACATCCCGGCTCATACCGGTCAAACCCAGACCATAGTTGTACTGCTGCACATAGCTTATGGCGCCAGCAGCCATGAAGGCCAGCAGCACTGCAATCCATCCCCAGTATCTGTTACTTCCTGTAAGCGCTTTTTCTAACATGATGCCTCCGCAAATTCAAAAATCTCTTTTTCCTATTATCTTTTCAGGAGGTAATATCCTTTCAATCCTAAATACCGAACAATCATCAAATTATGTAAAATACCGACGGTATGGTGCCGAGTGAAGGTCTCCGCTGAATGGTGAAGTTCTCCTTCAGGACCTTGCGGATCTCCGAATTGGGATCATTCAGGTCGCCGAATACCATGCCGCCCGTATCGCCGGTTGCCTCAACGCAGGCGGGCAGCAGTTTTTTGGCCAGCCGCTCGACGCAAAAGTTGCATTTTTCAACCACACCGCGCATGCGGGTGGGAAATTCCCTGTTGAGCTTTGTCTTGTCGATAAAGGGCCGGGGATCACGCCAGTTGAAGCTTCTGGCTCCGAACGGGCAGGCGGCCATACAGAACCGGCAGCCGATGCATCTATGGTAATCCATGGCAACTATACCGTCCTTTCTCCTGAAGGTAGCCTTGGTCGGACAGACGCGCACGCAGGGTGGATCGTCGCAATGGTTGCAGAGCAGCAGGAAACTGGACTCATGCACTTTTTCGCTTCGGAGATTATGGCTTTTCTCGGGAAAGGTATTTTCATAGGGAAGTTGCCAAATCCATTTGATCTCATCCTTGGGATTGCCGAAATCCGGGACATTGTGGACCGTATGGCAGGCATCGATGCATTTCGCAGCCAGACCCTCATGGGTGTCAAAAACCCTCTGGTCAATAACCATGCCCCACCTTATTTCCTGGGTTACGGTTTTATGGGCCTCTTCCAATCCGGCTTCAGACGACGCAAATGACACGGAGGAAGACTGTCCCTTCAGCAGGAGATTCAATGCCGCAGGCGCACCAAGCCCCGCAATGGTTGACAATCCGGCGATCTTTAAAAATTGTCTTCTTTTGATATCCATCAGAACGTCTCCTTAGGCACGTAATGGCAATCCCAGCAATATGGTTTTACAGATGTATAGGTATGGCACTCGTCACAGAATTTCTTCTTGTCGGCATGACACTTCATGCAGCCGTTCATCAAACTTCTCGGGTAGTCAACCCCCTCAACTTCGATGGGTGTCCTGTTGCCGTCGCGCAGAACCTCATCACGCCACCGGTCAAGGATCTTCATATGCGAGGTGCGCATGACATCAACAGTATCGATGCACTTCTTTACCCCGACGGGTTTCTCCGGCTTTGGAACAGGGCCGGCATTCCCCATGTTTTTCCAGATCGGGAATGTCATCAGGGCGACGAATATGATAAGCCCCGGGATGATTAATTTCTTGTCATACATTATTCACCCTCCTCTTTATTTCCGGATTCACCCGCTTCTTGCGTTACGGGCAATTCTTCAAAACGAAGGTCTTGGTCCCGTTCCTTTTCGCCATCCATGATCAGGGAATTGCCGACAAGTTCGGAAATCCCGCACACCCCAACATTGGGATTCCAGTATTCCATCAGGGCCAGAAGCGTTGCCCGGTCAATGGCGCATATGCAGGAAAGCATGTTGACCCCGTGTTTTTCTTCCACGTATTTCACGGCATTGGCCCGCGGCAGGCCGCCCCGCATCCGCAGGTCCATGATCTCGCCGGTATTCAATCCGGTGCCGCTGCCGCAGCAGAAAGTCTGCTCCCGGATGGTATTTTCCGGCATTTCATAGTAATTGTTGCAGACGTTTTTCAGGATATACCGCGGCTCCTCCAGCAGCCCCATACCGCGGGCCGGGTTGCAGGAATCATGAAAGGTGACAATGCGGTGGTCGTTTCTGCTCTTGTCTATCTTCAGCTTGTTGTTCTTGATCAGATCCGCGGTGAATTCCGAGATGTGCACCATCTTGGCTGCGGCGGCATTTTCAAACACGGTGCCGGTGATCGGCGATTTCGGGACTTCCAGAAAATCCGGGGGCCCGTTCATGGTTTCCATGTACTGGTGGACAACCCGCCACATATGGCCGCATTCGCCGCCCAGAATCCACTTGACCCCAAGTCTTTCCGCCTCGGCATACATCTTGCCGTTCAGCTTCTTCATCAGTTCATTGTTGGTAAATGAGCCGAAGTTTCCGCCCTCGGACGCATAGGTGCTGAGCGTGTAGTCCAGTCCGATATGCTCGAAAAGGAGCAGATATCCCATGAAGGTGAAAATTCCCGGTTCGGCAAAAACGTCGGCCGACGGAATGACAAAGAGCACCTCGGCGCCCTTGCGATTGAAAGACATGGAGTTGAGATGTACGCCGGTTACCTCTTCAATATCATCGAGAAGAAACTCGGCGTTCTGTTTGAAGGTGTGCGGCTGCAGCCCCAGATGGTTTCCGGTCCGGTTCGAGTTGGCGGCGGGCTCCAGGATCCAGTTGGTGCCAACACCCACCAGGTGCAGCAGTTCACGGGCCATCATGGTGATTTCCGCCGTGTCAATGCCATAGGGACAGAAAACGGAGCAGCGCCGGCATTCGGTGCACTGGTAAAAGTACATGAACCATTCTTTCAGAACCTCAAAGGTCATATCCCGACCGCGGGCAATGGAACCCAATATCCTGCCGGCCTTGGTGAAATTGCCGCGGTAAACGGAGCGCAAAAGCTCAGCCCGCAGCACCGGCATGTTTTTCGGATCGCCGGTCCCCAGAAAGAAATGACACTTGTCGCAACAGGCACCGCAGCGCACGCAGATGTCCATGAACACCTTGAAGCTCCGGAACTTATCAAGCCGTTCCCGCATGCCCTGAAGAATGATCTCAACCCAGTTCTCCGGGAGCTTCCAGTCGTCACTCTCCACCGTCCATTCCCGCGGTTCTCCGAAAAGTCCCGGCAAACCCTTGCTCAGGTATTCAACAATACTTTTCTTGGCCGGATAGCAGTAATTGCCGGGCTTGAAGGTTACCGTAGTGTCCATCCAGTTCTTGCGGGGAATTCCCCCCGTCATCATAGACGGCTCTTTGACGACGTTAACACTCATTTGGTCTACTTTTGTGTCTGCCATAGTCGTTATTCCTTCTCAGCTGGAGTTTCGGCTGCAGCTTCTTCAGCCGCAGGCGCAGCAGGTTTTTCTTCTTCTTCGGCTTCCGGTTCAGGTTCCGGCTCAGGCGGTAATTCTTTTTCAACCGGCAGGTCGGCATCGACCATGAACTGCCTGAACTCGTCCTCATAGTCCGCATAGGAATGCGGTTTTATACTGGGATCATTCCACGGATTTACATGCCGGACCATACGGTTGTTGTTGGCCAGGTTCCTGGTGGGGCTCATGAAGACGCCGCCAAAGTGCATGAGCTTGCTGAAGGGGAAATATACCAGCAGGGACGAAACCAGGAATACATGGATATAGAATATGGATCCGATGTTTCCCGGAATGGTGGGCGAAAAGGTCACCAGCCCCATGGTCAGCTGTTTGATGTTGACCACGTCCACCCGGAAGAAGTAGCGCATCAGGATGCCGGTCCCGGCAATGGAGAAAATCAGAAACAGGGGGAAATAGTCGGCTGAAAAAGAAATATAGCGAATTTGCGGCAGAATCACCCGGCGCAGGAACAGAAAGGTGACCGCAGCAACAAAAATCAGGTCGGTCTGATACAGAACCGGCACACCGACCTGAAACAGTCCGTCAAAAAACTCTATCCTGCTGATAAATGCAGGCACAGGATTGAGGAACAGTCGCATATGGCGCAGGATTATGACCAGGAAGCCGTAATGAAACAGCAGGCCGAAAAACCAGAGCCACTTGGTGGAGCCATAGACAAGCTTCGGACCGTCATGAATTTCCGCCTTGGAATTTTTGAACAGTGAGCGGAAGGCAAACACCTCCAGAAACATCCGGCCGATAACCTGCCAGAAGGTGGCGGGATTATCAAGCTTGTCCTGTTTGATCCAGTCCAGGGATATCTCCTGGCCGCTGGTCGTAGGTATCCGGAAAGGAACCGGAGACTTGGCCCAATGAACAATCCGGTAGATAAAACCACCGATAAATATTGCAAAGGCCAGATAGGGGAAAACCACCCCGAACAAATAGTCCAGTCCTACCAGGGAACCTATCCATGATATGGCTATCAGGGCAATAACTGCAAGGAGTGCGTGCTTCATTTATCGTTACCTCGCTTCAGGTTAGTCTGTTGATTTAAATGTTATCAGCCGACTCTGTTTGCTTCTTTTTGAGCATTGCCGAAGCACATCTGGTACCATCGGTCAATGCGGACCTGCCGCTCATCAATTCATTCACCCTTATGCGGTGTAAACGCTCCCGGCAATCCATGTACAGATCAAAGGCCATGAGGGCAACCGTATCAATCCGTCCATCAAGGACCGCCAGATCCGGCTCTGCCTCCTGCCGGTTCTTTTCCCGGGCCACCTCTTCCCGGACAATGCCCTTCAGGAGGTAGACAAAGGAAACCGCCTGGGACGGCGCAAAATCCTGCACGGCTCGGATCTTAATTATATTTTCCAGGGGTTTCACAGCTTCAGCCAGCTCCCGGTCTTCAAGCAGGATTGCATAAAGGGACTGGAGGCTTTCGGATACTGTGGCGCCGACCGGATTGGCAAAACGGTTTTTCTGCTTTTTAAAAAAAGCCGGTGCTTCGTATGTGTCCAGTACCCGGTCAATCCACTTGCCGGTGATAGCTTTCTTTTTTGGGGCCAATAAGGTTTCTAAATTCATCTCTAATTATCCAGCAGTGCAGGTTTTCCCGCAATCAATGATTGAATGGTCATTCATAAATAATTAGCGGATGTCCTATCATGTTTAAACTGATTTATCAACAAGAAAAAACATCATTCCGGCAAATTTTATAATTTTCCATTGGAGAGCAACCAAAACACCGCGCCCTGCAGCTCGACCACTTTGTGGCACCAGCCCCGAAGCTCCGGCCGGCAAAACTAATAAAGCGGGAGGGACCCGGCCTGCAGCCTTTCCTTGAGCATGGTGTAGCGCTGAACCACCCGGTCGTTGCGGATGGCTATATTTATCGCCTTTTTACTTCCCACCAGAATGACGAGACGCTTGCCGCGGGTCACCGCCGTATAGATAAGGTTTCTCTGCAGCAGGGGATAATGCGTGGTATGCAAGGGAATAATGACACAGGGGAATTCCGATCCCTGGGATTTATGGACGGTGATTGCATAGGCCAGGACAATCTCCCCCAGATCGGAGGACTCATACAGCACCTTTCTGCCCTCATAACTGATTTCCACGCTTTCTTCGGTGCTGTCTATCGACGAAACAAAGCCCTGGTCGCCATTGAAAACATCCTTATCATAGTTGTTGCGGATCTGCATGACCTTGTCCCCCACCTGCAGTCTGCTCTGCGGCCCGGCACCGAGCCGCACCTGCTGATTCAGGGTCTCCTGCAGGCGTAAATTCAGATTTTCCGTTCCAATAATTCCCTTGCGCATCGGGGTTAAAACCTGGATATCGCGGACCGGGTCAAAACCATAGCGTTTTTGCAGCCGCCGGCTGCAGAGACTTAAAACTTCCTTTTCAATATCCCCGGCCTCATCCCGGAATATGCAGTAAAAATCCTTGTCACCTTCGTAGTCGGGCAGCAGTTCCAGAAATTCTCCCCGATTGATGCGGGCGGCATTAAAACTTATCAGGCTGCCGGGTCCCTGCCGGAATACTGTCTGCAGACGGGTTACGGGAATCCGGCCCGAATCAATGATATCCTTCAGCACGTTTCCGGGGCCCACCGAGGGCAGCTGATCAACATCACCAACCAGCACCAGCGCTGTTTCATGGGCAACAGCCTTCAACAGGGAGTTGCACAGGATGATATCCATCATTGATGATTCATCGATGATCACCATATCTGCGGGAAGCGGATTCTCCCGGTTTCGTTTAAAGGTCCGGACGGCGGCATCAAATTCCAACAGCCGGTGGATGGTTTTGGCTTCCCGGCCGCAGGCCTCGGACAGCCTTTTGGCCGCCCGTCCTGTCGGCGCCGCCAGTTTGACCACTATGCCCTTTTGGGCCAGAATAAGAAGCAGGGCCTTGAGAATCGTGCTTTTGCCGGTTCCGGGGCCGCCGGTAATAACCGACACCTTGCGGCTGATTCCCATTTTTATTGCTGCGGCCTGTTCAGGGGCCAGGTCAATCTGCAGCCTTTTGCTGGCCCATTCCACGGCCCGGTCAACATTTTCAATATGATAAACCGGTTTGGAGCCGGCAAGATCGAGCAGCTTTGCCGCCGCCCCTTTTTCAGCAAAATATATGGGGGGCAACGCGATGTTATCCCCGTCCACGGCAATTTTGTCATCCTGCTGCAGACTCGTAGTCTGCGCCTCTATAAGTCCTGGATCACTGTAAAGATCCTCCTGGGCCGGGAATTGTTCTGATTTCCCCGTCAGTTGGAGCAGGAGCCCTGCCTGTTGCAGCAGTTTGTCCCGGGGCAGGAAACAGTGTCCCTCGCCGGCGGCCTCGTCCAGGGCAAAAAGCAGACCCGCCCGCGCCCGGCGGGGATCATTTGCCGGAACTCCGAGCGAAAGGGCAATTGAATCGGCAATTCTGAAACCCACCCCCCAGATATCCTCCGCCAGCTGATATGGATTGCTTTTTACAACGGCCAGCGCCTTGCGTCCGTAGGTCTTGTAGATTTTGACCGCATAGGTGGCGGAGATGCCGTGTCCCTGGAGAAAAACCATGATCCGGTGAATCTCTTTCTGTTCCTGCCAAGCCGTTTTAATGCGCTCGACCCGGTTTTTTCCCAGGCCCGGTATTTCATTTAATCGGTCCGGATCATTTTCCAGGATTTCGAGGGTATTTAAACCGAAACGGTCTACGATCCTTGCGGCATAGGCTGGTCCGATCCCCTTGATCAGGCCGGAGCCCAGATAGCGCTGTATGCCGTTTATGGTATTGGGTTTTACAATCCGGTAATTCTGCAGTTTGAACTGTTTGCCGTAACGTGAATCCGTGATCCAGATGCCCGTCAGGGAAAGGGTGGAACCAACCGGGACGCCGGCCAGAAAACCGACCACCGTGATTAAATTTTTTTCCTTTGAATCTTCATGCAGACGGGCAACGGTATAGCCGTTTTCTTCGTTCTGGAAGGTAATTCGTTCAAGAATTCCCTGGATCCTGGTGATGGAATCCGGCGGGTTTTGCTCCAATAAACTCTCTGGCATCGGCTTAGCGTTCTGCTTCCTCTTGGAAAGATTTAATCATCCTCACAAGAGTTACCAGACAGAAAGATAAAAAACAAATTGTCTTTTCCTGTCAGTTCACGCCGCCGGAAACCGATGCGACGAGAGATCCGGTCCGGGAAAGTTCAGCCTGCCTCCTGCTGCCGATTGAACGCAACCGCATCGCTGTATTTCATGCCGCTGCCGCCGAAAATATCGAGGCTGGAGCCGACGGTCACGTCAAGCCTGTCTTTGCCGAGTTCACGGACCAGCAGAAAATCGTCCATGTCGCGCACGCCGCCGGCATAGGTTGTGGGCAGCGGCGACCAGGCAGCCAGATCTGCAACCAAGTCTTCGGCAATACCCCCGCTCTTGCCCTCAACATCGGCGGCATGGATTAAAAATTCGAAACAGAAACCGGAGAAGTAATCAAGGGTTTCCGGGCTGATCCTGGTGTCGGTGAATTTCTGCCAGCGGTCGGTGACCACGTAATAGGCATCGCCCTTTTTTCTGCAGCTCAAATCAATCACCAGCTTATCACGGCCTACCAGCGCCTGCATCTTCCGGAGCCGATCTGCAAGGATCATTCCCTCCCTGAAAACATATGAAGTAACAATAACGGCGGCAGCGCCCTGGTCCAGCCAGTATCCTGCATTTTCGGGGGTGATGCCGCCGCCGGCCTGCAAACCTCCGGGAAAGGCCAGAAAAGCATCTTTTGCCGCAGCTTCATTGCCCGGTCCGAGCATGATGACATGGCCGCCGTACAGGCCGTCACGGCTGTACATCCGGGCATAATGCGAGGCGGACAACCCTGAAGTGAAATTTGTCCTGAGCGCATCAGGACTTTCGTCGCTCAAGGTGGAGCCCACAATTTGCTTCACCTTGCCATTATGCAAATCTATGCATGGCCTGAATTTCATAATCCTGAATACGTGGCGGAATTATTATCGGCATCGTAAAAAGCATGATGCAGAAAGGCATAATGACCATCATACAATATATGTTACCAGGCCTGTCACTGACTGCGGGTCTTTTTACGATTGGACAGATTTTTGCTTTAAAACCGTTTGAATCTCAATAATTTTAAGAAATCTAGAGAGTCTTTAACCATTTAATACTTTGAGATATTGCCAAGAATCGGTCTCCGGGACCGGAGGCTGCACTCCGTTTGCGGCGTCATTGCCTCGCCGGCATGGGAAATCGCAGCCGGACAGACACTTCCTTGGGCCCGGCATACATCCTGCGGCGCACAGATATCAGAATAATTCTTTGCAAAACATGCCGGGAAAAGGATCAGGATTCCTGCACCATCATGGTCGAGGGATCCAGGTTAAGGATTTTGCCGGCGGCGCCATCATACTCATCCTTGATAATATTGAGGAGAATGGATTCCTTTTGGGGCTGCAGCAATATAACCGTGTCAAACAGGCCGTCAACCTCGTGGCAGGGAGCAGGGACCCCGGCGGCGCTCTTCCGGTTGTCATCCCGGTGTCGCAGGGCTGAAAACCATCCCTGGACGTTCATGGCAGCCATCATCTCCTTCAGGTCCATGACCGAGTCATAGTCCGTTCCAGTAAAATCATAGCCGTCGATCACCACAATGTCAGGCCGGAAAATATTCTGGTACACCAGGTCGTTGAGGCGTTCCTCCAGCTTGGGCCTGCTGAAGATCGCCTCTTTAAAGGTCATGATCATCCGGTTGCGCATAAGCTCACTTTCAACTTCAGCGGCATTATCCAGATGAAAACCTTCCGAGATATATTTATAAACATCTTCATACCAGGCCTTAGCCTTTTCCAGTCCTTCGCCGATACTGACATGCAGTACCTTCTGGCCCCGCAGCATGGAGTCCATGGCAATCTGCACCAGGATAGCCGTCTTTCCCAATCCGGCCCGGGCCATGATCAATCCCATACGGTGATCGGGCAGCGACTCCGGCGTCAGGGGATTGAGAACACGTAGCGGGTTATTCCTGATTAAATCCTCTTTCTGCATAATACAACTCCTAAAACCTGATTAATAAAGGTCGTTATCTATGATTTCTGTTTTTCTTTCTGGAATTTTGCAATTATTTCCTCGGAAACCGACTTCGGCACCTGCTTATAAGTGGCAAACTCCATGGTAAATTCCGCTTTCCCCTGGGTCAGGGAGCGCAATACCGTTGAGTAGCCGAACATTTCCGACAACGGGACCTCGGCTTCCACCGAGGTATAACTCGCTTCCTCAATCGTACCGACGATCATGCCTCGCCTCTGGTTCAGGCTGCCCATGACCGAGCCCTGGAACTCCGTGGGCCCCTCAACCGCAACCTTCATGATAGGTTCGAGGATCACCGGCTTTGCCTTCTGGTACCCCTCTTTGAAGGCGCCGACGGCGGCCAGCTGGAAAGCAACGTCGGATGAATCCACCGCATGGGATCCCCCGTCGTTGATCGCCACCCGGACACCGGTGACGGGAGCACCCGCCAGGGGCCCTTTAACCAGGCTTTTCTGAAAGCCCTTGTCACAGGATGAGATAAATTCGCGGGGAATAGCCCCCCCGACAATCCCGTCGACAAATTCGTATTCGCCCTCTTCCATGGGTTCCATATAACCGGCCACACGGCCGAACTGGCCTGAACCGCCTGTCTGCTTCTTGTGGGTATAGTTAAAGTCGGCCCGCTGGGTAATTGTTTCGCGGTAGGCGACCTGCGGCTGCCCCACCTGTACTGCGGCATTATATTCACGCTTCATCCGTTCGATATAGACCTCGAGGTGAAGCTCACCCATGCCTGAAATAATTGTTTCATTGGTCTCATGGTCCACATAGGTCCTGAAGGTCGGGTCCTCCTTGGTGAAGCGGTTGAGAGCCTTGGACATATTGACCTGGGCCTTGTTGTCCATCGGGAGTATTGCCAAAGAAATGACCGGTTCCGGCACATGCATGGAGCTCATGGAAACCGATATATCCGGGGAGGTGAATGTATCGCCCGAGGCGCAGTCGATGCCGAACAGGGCGACAATGTCACCGGCAGCGGCCTCTTCAATTTCCTCCATCTCGTCCGCATGCATCCGGACCAGACGCCCGACCTTGACCTTTCTGCCGTCCCGGCTGTTTATAATGGTATCACCTTTCTTCATGGTGCCCTGGTAGATCCTGATATAGGTCAGCTGACCATAGCGGCCGTCCTCGAGCTTGAAGGCCAGAGAAATAAGAGGCGCTGCCGGATCAGGTTTCAGGAAAATTTCCTTTTCATCATTATTGAGATCAAGGGCGGTATTTTTAATATCCTTGGGAGTGGGCAGATATTGGACAACCGCGTCCAGCATGGGCTGGACCGCTTTATTTTTGTATGCCGACCCCATGAAAACCGGAACCATCTCCAGGCTGAGCGTACCTGCCCGCACCGCTTTCCGGATCATCTCCTCGGTGGGGGTTCCTTCCAGAATCGCCTCCATCAGTTCTTCGGAAAACATGGAAGCGGCATCCAGAAGTTCCTCCCTCCTGGCCTCTGCTTCTTCCTGCAGATCAGCCGGGATCTCTGCTTCCCTGATGATCTCACCGTTGGCTCCCTCAAAATAGAGGGCCTTCATGGTCACCAGATCAACAACCCCCTTCATATCAGCTTCAAGGCCGATGGGGATCTGCATCAGCACCGCATTGAGATCCAGTTTGTCCCTGACCTGCCGGGTAACACGGAAAGGGTTGGCGCCGGTGCGGTCACACTTGTTAATAAAAACTATGCGCGGCACCTTGTAGCGGGTCATCTGCCGATTGACCGTTATACTCTGGGACTGGACCCCACCCACCGAACATAAAATAAGGACGGCGCCGTCCAGAACCCTGAGGGCTCTTTCCACCTCTATGGTAAAATCGACATGGCCCGGGGTATCGATGATATTGATGGGATACCCTTTCCAGTTGCAGTAGGTCGCCGCCGACTGGATGGTGATGCCCCGTTCCTTTTCCAGCTCCATGGAATCCATCTTGGCCCCGACACCGTCCTTGCCGCGAACTTCATGTATGGCGTGGATTCTTTGGGTGTAAAAGAGAATCCGCTCGGTCAGGGTGGTTTTCCCGGAGTCAATATGGGCACTGATCCCAATATTTCTTAATTTGTCCAAATTCGCTTTCATTGTTACTTCCTCAAACTTTCCTCTAGTAATATCTGGGTAGCATATTTACCCCCAAAATACATCTATTTAATTGTTAGACAGTGCAGCATCGATGAACAGAAGTTATCGCCCAAAAACAAATAACCTGCTATCCACTTCAAACCAAGTGGCAGCAGGCGCCAACCAAATCCCTTCTTCTACTGAAATGAATCAAAAAAGAAACCGCCCGCGCGGCTTGAATGCATGCAAGCATCAGCCTGTTAGGCAGCCAGTTGATTTACCTTACAATATCTCTGCTCAAAGAAATGATCTTTAAAAATACGCGGCGTGCGGTATACACGTTTACTCCCTTCCTGTCAAGCAAAAACGACAAAAACAGCACCATCCGCTGCCGGGGAAAAAGAATCCCGTCCCCGTCGGCCCGAGTCGTAAGATGCTGCCGGTAACCCCCATGGGAGTGATAAAAAAAGGAGCCGCAAACAAAAAGCAGCTCCTTCTGCTATGCAATGGTGCCGAGACCAGGATTTGAACCAGGGACACTCGGATTTTCAGTCCGATGCTCTACCGACTGAGCTATCTCGGCGCCACCCGAAATGGAGAGGCAACTATAGGGAAGGTTAAATTCCTTGTCAAGTCATTTCTACCGATACAACCCTGGTATGCGCCAGCCTGTCATGCCAGGCACAATGGTCTTTATCCACCGCCGACCAGAGAAAACCTGCCGCCAGGGGAACAAGGGATAATATATAGCCGGTCCAGCGCAAAAAGGAAACGGCAGGGGAAATCTTCCCGTTGTCCTGCATTACGACTTTCAGACCCATTATCATTTTTCCGATTGTCTGCCCGAACCAGGCATGAAAGAGGGTAAAGTAGACCATGGGCAAAAAAATAACACTCAGAAATATAACGGCAGCATACCAGGAAAACAGGAAGAGAATGGCGGCCAGCTCAAGATGCATCAATTGATCAACCAGTCTGCCGGCCAACAGGAGAAACAGGATGCTCTGGATTGCGGCAAGAAGAGCAGAATCAATGGCAAGAGCCATTGCTCTGGCTTTAAAGTTTGCTGATTCCATAATAAAAGGTTCAGAAATAACAGGCCTGAAAATTTCAATGCGCCTGATCTGTAACAGCCTGCCGCAGATGGTTTTCTCGTGGCCGGCCACATGCGGGTGGAAGGGGATTGTAAAGGATAGGATGTCAATCCATAATGGGCTGCCGTTTATTTTTCCTCATCGTCCATATCGAGATCCATATCCTCGCTCCTGGATGATGTCGAATCGTCACTGTCTATGTCATCGATAAAATCTTCCAGATCAAATTCCAGGCCGCCCTCATCTTCCTCTTCAACTTCAACGGTACTGACTAAATCGAGTTCCTCTAATGATTCTTCGGCTGCTTCGGTCCCGGCCTCTCCCTGGGCTTCGTCCTCAAGGCTTAAATCAACCGCAATCTCAGACTCATCCTCGATGCCGGCAGAACCTGCCGCCTCAGCCATGCTGATGTCAGCTTCCGCCTCTTCTGCCTCAAAGGAAAAGTCAATATCCTCCTGCCCGCCGGACATATCACCGGTTTCTTCCTCAACGACTTCATCCTCCATGGAAAAGTCGATTCCTTCCCCTGCTCCGGTATCCATGGCGGATCCGCCGTAGAATGCCTCCCTATCGGCAAAGGCCGCCAGGGCCGAGCTGAGAAACATCGGGGGTTCAACTTTTATGGTGGTACCCTGCAATTCAGCGGCAACATCAGCAATATCCTTGCCGCATTTATTACAGGCAGTCAGATGATCAAAAGAAATAAAGCCGCATTTGGGACAACGCATCGCCAGATTCCTCTGTTAAATTTTTTTCGGATGAAACCACTTTAACTTTTTCATACATAAACAGCGAAAAAATCATTCTTAAAGCAGATACTAGTATACACATTCTCATTCTGCATGCAATAACTATGACAAAGTGTCTGCTTTATTTATGAAAAAACAATAATCAGCCATGCCGGACACGACATTTTTCCCTTTTACCACACTCAATTTTATGCTGCCAGCGCCGGCGGTCATTTTATTTTTACTTTTGTTTCGAATTGTTATGCGGGATTTGATGCAAAAAAACACAAACAGGCTGCGCCTTTGCGGTCGGCAACATTTTTTTATCAGGCAATTTGTCCGTATGGCAAAAGAACACTATTTCCAATTGGATGCCAAATGTGTTTACTTAATATAGCGCACAACATGGGGTCCGATGTCAAAAATGTTTACATGAGTATACCAGGACGGCAGATCAGAAATAATGGCAGGCAGGAAAGGGGAAAAACAGGGGCGCGGCTCCTGCATCAGGCCTGCTGCGCCTTACGCCAGCCGGCTGCCTTGAGCCGTTTAATCCGAGCAATATTCCACTCCTGCATGGTCTGCAGATACAGGCTGCGATCCTCCTGCAGCAGCTCGATGATCTTTTCCCGTTCCTCTTTGATGTCCGCTTTTTCACCGGGGTACATTTCCTGCCAGCAGGCATAACCGCTGTCAAATATAAACCCGGGCTCCACCTCGTCCCGGTCCATCTGCAGTTTATTTGCCAGCAAGCCCCTGGCCAATTCCATATCGTATTCGATAATCCAGTCGTTGTCACAGAGCATTGATTCGGAGTCAAAGCTCCTGTTGCCCGGACAGGACGGGCAATAAAGGCGATCGATTACCTGCCCGGTCATAACATTGTCCCGCAGGTGAAACTGCATCGTATGACTGCCGCATTCGCACATTTTTCTTACATCGATACACATTTTTTAGTTCTCCTTTTCGGACCTAAAGCTTGCTTATCCCTATTTTTGCAATATTACTGTTCCTCCATGTTCCTGACAATTATTTTCTTGCTATTCCCGGCAGAATACTATAATGATGGGCTCTTTTTTAATTGCTCCCCGAGGATCTCTCCGTATGAATCAGAAACAGATCAGAAATATAGCCATTATTGCCCATGTCGATCACGGCAAGACAACCCTGGTTGACCAATTTTTCAAACAGAGCGGCATGTACCGGGAAAACCAGACCATGACCGTGAGGGTCATGGACTCAATGGATTTGGAAAAGGAACGCGGCATTACCATTGCAGCAAAGAACGGGTCATTCCGTTACAAAGACTACCGGATCAATATCATCGACACCCCGGGTCACGCCGATTTCGGCGGCCAGGTTGAAAGGGTGCTGCGGATGGCGGACGGCTGCCTCCTGCTGGTTGATGCCCAGGAAGGCCCGATGCCGCAGACCTATTTTGTCCTCAAAAAGGCCCTGGCCTTTTCTCTGCCCACCCTGGTAGTCATCAACAAAATAGACAAGCCTGCCGCCCGTCCCAACTGGGCGGTCGACCAGGTATTCGACTTGTTTGTCAAACTGGAAGCGCCTGACGAATTACTTGATTTTCCCGTTGTTTATGCTTCTGCCAAAGGTGGTTATGCCCTTAATAATGCTGAGGATTCCCCGGACGGGGCATCCATGACCCCGCTGTTTGAAAAAATTATCGATTTTATCCCGCCACCGGCAGGCGACCCGGATGGAACTTTACAACTGCAGGTAAATACCATCGATTATTCCCCTTACCTGGGCAAGCTCGGCATCGGCAAGGTAGTCAACGGCACCATCAATATAAATCAGAATATAGTAGTGACCAAAAGGGACGGTACCCTTTCGCCGGTCCGGATATCCAAGATCTTCACCTTTGAGCGAGACCAGAAAGTCCCGGCGGAAAAAGCGTCAGCCGGTGAAATAATTGCGGTGGCGGGGCTGAATGATATCACCGTGGGGGTGACCTTTACCGATCCGGAAAACCCCAGACCTTTACCGCTCATTGATATCGATCCTCCCACCATCGCCATGCACTTTATTCCCAATGATTCCCCTTTTGCCGGCCAAGAAGGTCAGTTTGTCACCTCGCGTCAAATCGAGGACCGCCTCTTCCGCGAGACCCTGGGTGATGTAGCCCTGCAGGTGGAAGCACTCGGCGGCGGGGCGGGCTTCAAGGTATCGGGCCGGGGCGAGCTTCATCTCTCAATCCTCATTGAAAAAATGCGGCGTGAGGGCTTCGAGTTCCAGGTAACCCGTCCAGTGGTCATCATGCGGGAAGCGGGAGGCGAGACCATGGAACCCTACGAAGAACTCACCATAGACGTCGATGAAAATTACCAGGGGCCGGTCATAGAAAAACTGGGGAGCCTCAAGGGACAGATGCTGGCAATGAACCGGCGCAACGAAATGATTCGCCTGACTTACAAGGTTCCCACCCGCGGCCTCATCGGCTTTCGCGGTGAGTTTCTTACCCTGACCAAGGGCATGGGAGTAATGAACTATGTTTTTGCCGGATACGGACCCCATGCCGGGGAAATTACCAACCGGACCAGCGGCGTGCTGGTGTCCATGGAGAATTGCACCACCGTGGCCTATGCCCTGTTCAATCTCCAGGAGCGCGGCACCCTTTTTCTCGGTCCCGGGGTCAAGGTTTACAAGGGGCAGATCATCGGGGAACACTGCCGAGTCGGCGACCTGGTGGTCAATCCGGCCAAGGGCAAAAAGCTGACAAATATGAGGGCCTCGGGCTCGGATGAAAATGTCGTTCTCACCCCGCCGGTCCAGCTCAGTCTTGAAGACTGCATTGCCTTTATCAACGATGATGAACTGGTGGAAGTCACCCCTGCCGCAATTCGATTGCGCAAACGAAAATAACCGGCTATAAAAGCCCTTAGTTTTGCCGGATTATTTCAGCCTGCTGAATCTATTTAATACCCTGTAAACGCTGCAGATACATCATTATTAAATGTAGGAGATTGGTAAATGAAATCAAAATTGATCGCGCTGTTGCTTGTCATGCTGCTGGCCGTTGCCGGCTGTTCCTCCTCAGGTGAAAAATCCGGTTCGCCGGAAAACAGAAAACTTGCCACCATCAACAGCATGATGAACAAAGGCTATGAAATGTCGGCAAACCAGCAGCAGACAATTAATCAGCTCGTTGCAGACGGCAAGGCACTGGCGGCCAAGGGGCAGCAGGCTGAAGCGGACAAGCTGTTTGACCAGGCGATTGCAAAGCTTGAAGTCATAGCCGAAACAGACCGTTTCAACAAGAGCGAATAAGAAAACCCCTTTGCCGGAGATCCCGCAGGATAAACCGTTTTCCATGGTGTCAATAAGTATCCATACTGAAACCATTCGCCTTTCCCAGTTCCTGAAACTTGCAGGTGTTGTTGGGGACGGCGCCGAGGCAAAATTGCGCATTGCCTCGGAGGAGGTCAGGGTAAACGGTGACGTGGAAAACCGTCGCGGCCGGAAGCTTCGCAGCGGCGACCGGGTGGAGTTCGGCGGTGAAACCTATCAGATTGCCGCCGCCGATTCCACGCCATAGAATTACAGGCGGGTCAGAGTATTCGGGGTCCCGCTCCATTCACATGGGCGGGAGTGGCTTCCCGAAACTGTTCAAAATTTTCCATAAAAAGCCGGGCGAGTTTCCGGGCCTGGGCGTCATACGCGCTCTTGTCGGCCCAGGTATTGCGGGGATTGAGAATCTCGGACGGCACCCCGGGAACCGCAACCGGCACCTGGAAGCCGAAAATGGGATCCTCGTACATCTCAACATCATTCAGAACGCCGTCCAGTGCCGCATTCAGCAGGGCCCGGGTATATTGTATCTCCATCCTTTTCCCCGTTCCATAGGGTCCGCCGGTCCAGCCGGTATTGACCAGCCAGCAGGTTGATTTATGGGCCAGGATGTTTTTCTCCAGCAGCCGGGCATATATTGAGGGATGCCGCATCATGAAAGGGGCTCCGAAGCAGGCGGAAAACGTAGCCACCGGTTCAGTCACCCCCTTCTCGGTGCCCGCTACTTTTGCGGTATAACCGCTGATGAAATGATACATGGCCTGTTCTGCTGACAACCGGGCCAACGGCGGCATAACGCCGAACGCGTCCGCGGTGAGCATGATAATCGTACGCGGATGGCCGGCCATCCCGGATTTGACATAATTGGGCAGATGCGAGAGCGGATATGAGGCGCGGGTATTTTCCGTCAGGCTGTCATCGCTCAGGTCCAGTTTTTTGGTCACCGGATCAATGCTGACATTTTCCAGGATGGTGCCGAAGCGCCTGGTGGTGGCATAGATTTCCGGCTCCGCATCCTGGGAGAGGTGGATCACCTTGGCATAGCAGCCCCCCTCAAAATTGAAGATGCCCTTCTCTGACCAGCCATGTTCATCATCCCCCACAAGAATCCGGTTCGGATCGGCTGACAGCGTTGTCTTGCCGGTGCCGGACAGCCCGAAAAAAATGGCAACATCTCCGGGATCATTTTTATTGATGTTGGCCGAACAGTGCATGGGCAGAATATCTTTGCCAGGCAGGAGAAAATTGAGTGCCGAAAAAATGGATTTTTTTATTTCCCCTGCATACGCGGTGCCGCCGATGATTATCAGTTTTCTGCTCAAATTTATCGCAACAAAGGTGCCGCTGCGAGTGCCGTCATCATCGCTGTCAGCATGAAAGTTAGGACAGTGAAGCACGGTGAAATCGGGAACAAAGCTGCGGATGATCTTGTTGTCTTCCGGCGGCAGAATAAACATATTCCTGACAAAAATCGAATGCCAGGCAAAGGTTGTTATGACCCGTACCGAATAGCGGCATGTCGGATCGGCGCCGGCATAGCAGTCCTGGATATAAATGGTTTTACCGCGCAGGTAGGCGAGCATCCGATTGAACAGGGAGTCAAACCGCTCTTCCGGGTAGCTGACATTGACCTTGCTCCACCAGATATCATCACTGGTTTCCGGTTCTTCAACGATGTATTTATCCTTGGCCGCGCGCCCGGTATGCTGGCCCATAGAGACGACCAAAGGGCCATGGTGGGCAAGCTGGCCCTCAAACCTGCGGATGGCAAATTCATACAGGGCCGGCGTGGTAAAATTCCAGTGTATTTCATTCAAGCTGTGGAGACCGAGATACTCCACCCCGTAATCGGGAACACGTTCTTTAAACTCCATGAAGAAACTCCTTGTTCGTTATTGTTGTGGTTATAGTTTTATCAGCAGATGTAATCGGGGCGCAGCATTTACAACATTATCAGGACGGATGTCATTGCCGTGGACCAGATAACGTCGGTGGGCAGATGGCGCTCGCAGGTCGAGTCGAAAAACATATCGGCGCGGGCCGGAAATTCTTTGTCCGCCCCCCAGAGGATAAAGGTCACCGGAACCCTGGGAAAGGGCAGCAACCGCAGGGAAGCATCGCCATACTCCAGCTGCTGGCCGCCAAGCTCCATGCCTCTCCGGTAAAATCCTTCAAAATCATTGCCGTATTGGGCGGCTATTTTATCCAGAGGCAGTACATGGGTTCCTTTTTGAAAAATTTCGCCGCCGGTCAGGCTGGACGGCCTGATCATCCGGCCGGAAGGGAGAATATTGGTCGCCTTGCCGAGGTACCAGAGCACCGCCAGGTCAAAAAAATAACCCAACCGATGTAAGAGCAACTCCCCGAGTGGAGAGTGACTTGTAATAGTATAATTTGCAGGATCGATAAGAATTTCCTGCCCAAAGCAAGGCATGGTAAACCTCTGGACGGTAAAATCATACTGCACTCCCGCCCGTCTGGCGATAACGGATGGTTGTTCCCCGTTCACCAGGGCCCAGGCCAGCTGATCACCGGTTAATGCATTTTCCGGCATTAACACCCCTTTTTCAAGTCATACATCGGTTCGCTGCATGGCTGCAGTCATGTACATCCATGGTCACTGCTGCAGCAGATACCATGCAATTTTAATCACCTATTTTTTCAATATACCATATAATTGCTGCCGAGAAAACATCTCGATCGATCCCTGCCCGCGGTCATGGTCTGCGGCTGAAAGTAAAAAGCATCCCGGACGGTTGACATTGGTCGCTTATGTTTTAAAGTAGTAAGCAGCAAAGGAGCCCGACGAAACCGATTCTTCTGGTTTCATCGGGATATTTTTTATTTTACAGGAGGATACCGATGAATATTGCAGATAAAATGTATGTAGCAATTGACTATTCGCTTGCCCTGGAAAACGGGCAGGAGATAGACAAGTCACCCGAGGGACAACCTTTAGGCTTCATAACCGGGACCGGCCAGATAATTCCGGGTCTGGAAAAAGCGCTTATGGGCCGGGCGGAAGGCGAAAGCGCCAAGCTGGTTGTAGAACCCGAAGACGCCTATGGTCCGGTTAAGGACAATCTGTTCCAGGACATCCCCAAAAGCCAGTTTCCAGGTGATGTTCAAGTAAAACCCGGTATGGCCTTTGAGGCCCAGGGTCCCCGCGGACCATTCATGATTACCGTGGCCAAGGTGAACGACAACGATACGGTTACGGTTGACCTCAATCATCCGATGGCCGGCAAGCAGCTTCATTTTGATGTCAATGTGGTTGAAGTGCGCACACCTACGGCCGAGGAGCTGGCCCAGGCCGCTGCCAGCATCAGCGCCGGCTGCGGCTGCGGTTCGGAAGATGATGCCGATGCATGCGGCTGCGGTTCTGAAGAAGATACAGGTGCATGCGGCTGCGGCTGCGGTTGATATTTTTTCGTATTCAACAGCCCGGACATAAAAAAAGCCCCGCGATGAGCGGGGCTTTTTTTATGCTTTTTAGTTCCTGGTCTTATAACTGGATAACATTGTCAGCAGCCGGGCCTTTAGGACCGTCGACTACTTCGAACTGAACCCTGGCTCCCTCATCAAGGGTTTTGAAACCATCTGACTTTATTGCTGAATAATGAACGAAAACATCACCACCATTATCCTGCTCGATGAAACCGAAACCCTTGGACGCATTAAACCATTTCACTGTACCTTCTTTCACTTCTCAACTCCTTTGTATACGGCTCCTCCAGAGCCACTTAATAAGAATAACCCGATCGCTCAACCGGGCCGGCAGGCGCTATTATCCGGCCATAAACAACAAAAACCACACAATCGATAAATGATTGTACGGTTCTTCTTTTCGGAGGCCGTGGAACCAACAGGCACTGCACAACTAATTAGCTGATATTAACAACAGATTTTAAACAAATCAAGCAAATAAATATACCCGGAAAATAATACCCACCCGATTATCTTCCTGAAATTTTTTGTTTAATTGCTCAGCAGCCTTCCCTGGTTGCCGTCCTGCTGCTGCACCGTCTTGTATATGGTTATCTTCCTGCCGTCCGTCTTGCCGGCACTATAGGTCCGGGCACAATAGATGCCCGATGAACGGTATTGCACCTTGCGCAGCCTTGGAAAACGGAGCGCCGTAAATTCCGGCAGCTCCCGATCTTCTGCAACAACCAATGCACTTATGGTTGCATGTCCGGCAATATTTACCGGGATGCCGGCCGGGACGGGATGTCTTTTCTCTTCACCTGAGAGCTTTTCCCGAAATCCCTGCAGAAGTCCGAGAATGTAGGTCTTTCTCAGCTTGCCGGGCACCCGGGCGATTTTTCTGTAGTTTTGCCAGAGAAATTCGACCCTGGACCGGAGAAATTCATAGACATGTTTGGCAAAGGCGATATTTTCCGCGGTGCCGAGCAGTTCGATGGTCTTGAACGAATCAACGCGCACCGGATCGAATAGCTCGGAATAGACGATATCGACATAAAAATAATCCATCAGCAGACTCGCTATTCTGCGCTCTATGATATGCAGCCTTTTCTTGCCGGTGCAGATAATTTCATAGCTGTAGCGCGACGATTCCCTGCTTTCAAGCCTCTCCAGGTTATATTTGCGGATAAAGCTGTTGGCCTTGCCCATTGCCGCCGCAGCTTCATGCCTGTTGCCGCTCCCGGCCAGGGAGAGCATTTTCCGAACCTTGTTCACCTTGGCGTCATATCCAGCATTGCACCTCTCCCGACCGGCTGCGGTAAATACTTTCGGGGTGTCACCGGTGGCCGTATTGAAGGGAAACAACACCCCAAACTTTGGACAGGCTTCAACAAATGCCGGTCCATGGGCCTGCTCCATGGACCGGCCCAGATATTCATGCACGTACTGATGCACCATTTCATGCTTGAGGACATTGATCACAGCATCCCATGAATATTCGCCTATCAAGGTTGCGGAGATGCTTATGGTCCGGCTTTCAGGGTTCCACGAACCAAGGGTGCTCCTGCTGTCACTGATCCTGAAGGCGGGGACCGCAAGAGAAATTCCATACCAGCTGCAGATCTGCTTAAACTCGGACTGCAGCTGGTGCAGCCACTTTCGCCGGTATTCCAGCTCACTGCACTTATGGTTCTTCCGCCCTGGATCGTTTACCATGCGTATCCGCCTTTCCTGCTTTACAGCAGTTTCTCCCGATCAATGATTTTTAGATGTGAAGCAAACGACCTTGCGACTAACGGATTAACGGCAACCTCAGGCAGCCCGAGGTTTTTTACCGCCCGGGCGCAAAGTTTCATGGGATCATCCACATTCCCGTCGGCGGCTATGGCGCGAACCGTATCATGAATCCGCTGCAGGTAAGCGAGGGCGTCATCCATCATCTTCCGGCCGGCCTCGCCCGCCAGGGGATCGGTCCAGGAGGCCAACAGATATTCCAGCGGTTCGATGTCCTGCAGCTTTTTTATTGATGCGGCAGTGGCGGCGGCATCATCATAGATTGGCAGGTCGTTATTCTGCGGCACGGCATCGCCTGAAAACAGGACACCCTCTTCCCGGCAGTATAACGAAATGGAGCCTGCGGCATGCCCCGGGCAGAGGATCACATCCAGCGAGATCGAACCCAGGTCAACAATCTCGCCGTCATGCAGAAGCCGGTCAACCGATGTGCTGTCGCCGACAAGGGTATGAAACCCCGGCACCGGCCTCTCTTTGAACTGCAGTTCCGCATCCTCTATCCAGGCCTGCGCATCCGGATGGGCGGCAACCGTGCAGCCGGTTGTTTCCCGGATAATCCGGGCTGAACCTATGTGGTCCGGGTGGGCGTGGGTAAGAATCAGCAGCGTTATATCCCCGGGTTCCCGGCCCAGGTTTCTGAGATAGTCAAAAATGATCCCGTATGAATGCTGAACGCCGCTGTCGATCAGGCGGATTTCCCGCCCTGTTACGATATAGGCATAAACAAACCGTTCCAGGGTTCTGCCCGGGCCGACCGGTATCTGAAAGGGTATTTTAAGGGCGTGAATATTGTCCGTTATCTGCATGCATCGCCTCGTGGAATTTGTTTTCGCCGCACCATATTCTGCACAGCCCGACATCGGGCATGGCTGCTTTCCCGGGAAATTGCAACCGGGATTCCGGTACCCGGGCCCCCGCATGATACACAAGGGACTTTCGCACTGCAATAATTACAATGATCGGATCCTATCGCAGGAGGTTCATTCGTTCGGTCCCTATGCGCCATCCTCATCCGGCGACAAAGAGATTTTTTCTCGCCGCCACCGGCGCATTTCGCCGCATGTTCTGCGCTGCAGCCCATCTCAGCAATGGAAACGTTGTTTACCATTACGGGTGACTGAATTTACTCTTTTTTTCTCCTCCGAAAATTTTTTTCTTTTTCTCTTCTGCTGCCGTAAATGTTCCCTGCCTGTAGCGTCAAAAAAATGTCGAACTTTACTATATATTTTCAATAGCTTATGGCTTTTCCCCGGTATCGTTCTACACTTCCGGCAATAAAATTCTTCCAGTCTTTGCTATCCGGCATGCTCCTTGCTCATATGATCGTGGTTGTCATGGAACCGCAGCAAAAACATAGGGGAGCATAAACAAACGTTCAGCAGCAGTATGCCCCCCGCAAGATATTTCAACGTAATTTCCGGCACAAAACAGTCAAAGGAGCATGAAGCCGTCATGAAAAATCATTATGCAAAAAACCTAGTCCGCAGGTTGATAATCACCAATTTCACCTTTATTTTCCTCCTGGTGCTGCTGACTGCAGCCCATGCAAAGCCGTTTAAATCGCATGGCCCTCCTTTTTCCTTTCCCGGAGGCAAGAGGGGCCAGGAGGCCATAACCGCCCTGCAGAACCGTCTGCCCCAGGTTGCCTCCCGCTATGGCAAGAGTGCCGAAAAACTGAAAAAAAACTTTTTACATGACAAAGACCTCTGGCTCGATCCCGCCGAAAATCTCCTGTATCTCTGCAGTTTCGATATTTCCGACGCGGATCCCGCGCCGGCGCCTGCCGCAGCAGTCATCACAACAGTGCCGCAGCCCCTGGATCAGACCTTCCGGCTGCACAGCCTACCGGGGGCATCACGGGTCATTTATCTGGATTTTGACGGCCATGTTACCTCGGGAACGGTGTGGAACACCAATTTCAACGGCGGCGCCGACATTGTTTCACTGCCCTATGATTTCAACGGCAACACAAGCTCCTTCAGCGATGCGGAACTGAGCCGCATCCAGCGAATTTGGGCCCGGGTGGCTGAAGATTTCGCCATTTATGAAATAGACGTCACCACCGAGGATCCCGGCCTGGAAGCATTACGCCGCAGCGGCTCAGGAGATAAGGATTACGGCGTCCGCGTCGTTATCAGCCCTTCCAGCAGCTGGTACGGCAATGCCGGCGGCGTTGCCTATGTCGGCTCGTTTGCCTGGGGCAGCGATACCCCCACCTTTGTGTTCTCCGACAAGCTGGGCAGCGGCAATGAAAAATATGTCACCGATGCCGCGTCCCATGAAACAGGCCACACCCTGGGACTGTCCCATGACGGGGTAACAGGCGGCTCCGCCTATTACCAGGGACACGGCGACTGGGCCCCGATAATGGGGGTCGGCTACTACCGCTCCATCACCCAGTGGAGCAAGGGTGAGTATGCCGGTGCCAACAACACCCAGGACGACCTGGCGGTCATGCTGAACAACGGCGCCGCCTACCGGGCCGATGATCACGGCAACTGGATTGACAGTGCCACCATGTTTTCGGGCGACACCTTTGATGCGGCAGGCATAATTGAAAGAACCGGGGATACGGACGTCTTCGGTTTTCAGACCAACGCCGGCAGCGTCACCATCAACGTTGACCCGGCAAATCTTGATCCCAACCTGGATATTCTGGTGCAGATTCTTGATGACGGCGGCAATATCATCAACCAGGACGATCCTTACTATATTCTGCCGGCAAGCTTAAACCTCAATCTGCCGGCCGGAACCTATTATATCCTGATCGACGGGGTGGGCACCGGCGACCCGAACGACGGATATACCGACTACGCCAGTCTGGGACAATACACAATTTCCGGCACCCTGCCGACCACCCAGTTTCCGCCGGCATCACCAACGGCCCTCTCGGCAGCCGCGGCGTCCTCAAGTCAGATCAACCTGCTCTGGACGGACAATTCCGTCAATGAAAACGGCTTTTCCATCGAACGTTCGACCAACGGGATTGACGGCTGGACCGAAATAGGTTTTGCCGCCGCCAATATCTCATCCTACGCCGATACCGGGCTGGTTTCGGATACCACCTATCATTACCGGGTTTCCGCCTACAATGTTATCGGCAATTCAGGGTATACGAACACCGCGGCTGCCACTACCTTAGGGCTGCCGCCCGCCGCACCCGTCAATCTCACGGCCGCCGCGGCTGGCGCCGGGCAGATTGAACTGCACTGGACCGATAATTCCACCAATGAAACCGGGTTTGCGATTGAGCGCTCGCCGAACGGCACAAGCAGCTGGGAAGAATTCACCACCGTTGCCGATAATATTACAACGTACATTGATAACGGCCTGGCTCCAGGCACAACCTTCTTTTACCGGGTTTCGGCTTACAACCCGAACGGCAATTCCGGGTTTTCCAATATTGCCGATGCCGCCACTCCGGAGGTGGCGCCGCAAAGTCCGGCCAACCTGGCTGCCGTTGCAGCCGCAGCCGATCATATACAATTGAACTGGGAAGATAATTCCACCAACGAAACCGGATTCAAGGTCGAACGTTCTCCGGACGGATTTGCCCCCTGGTCGCAAATTAGCGTGCCTGCCGCCAATACCACCGGCTATTCAGACAACGAGGTATCGCCGGTAACCACATATTATTACAGGGTGTTCGCCTATAACTCGGCAGGCGCTTCCGGCTATTCAAATACGGCCGTGGCAACAACCGGGGAGCCGCCGCAATTTATCGAGCAGATCGCCACAATGGAAGCCGCCGTGGCCGGCACCGTCAGCAACGGATTCGAGGCCACCCAGGCCAATGATTCCGTGCTGCAGACAATTACCGAAGAAACTTCAGGCGGCCGTCCAAGCAGAAGGTACAGCTTCCTGGAGCACAAGTGGATGGTCGAGGTGGAATCGGGCACGGCCATGACATTGTTTGCCAATGTCTGGGCCACGGCGTCAGCGGCAGGTGACACCTTTGTCTTTTCCTACTCAACGGATGACGAAAATTACACTGATATGTTCACGGTGGCCGGTGATTTTGATGACGACAGCTATTACACCTACCCGCTGCCGGAAAACTTTTCCGGAACACTCTATATCAGGGTAAAGGATACGCTCAGGTCGCCCGGCAGTTATGACCGGGAGACGCTCTCTGTCGATCACCTCTTCATCCGCACCGACAATGATCCCGGTCTGCCGCCGGCAGCGCCGGATGGCCTTACTGCAACCGGCATGAGCTTCGATACAATCGCCCTGAGCTGGACCGACAACGCCGACAATGAAATGGGCTTCCTTGTCGAACGGTCCTCTGACGGCGGCGCCGGCGGCTGGGAGCAGATTGGCTCCGCCGGCCTCGATACAACAACCTTTTCCGACACGGGCCTGCCGACAGGAGTGACTTTCTATTACCGGGTGCAGGCCTTCAACCCTGCCGGTGTTTCAGACTTTACCGCTGCAGCAGATGCCGCCACCACCCAGACGGATGCCATCCATGTTGCAGGGCTGGACTCGTATACCGAGGCCCAGCGCCGGAGCATGGATGTCTTTGTCGCCGTAACGGTTCATGATCAGGATGACCTCCCGGTTGCCGGTGCCGTGGTGGAAGGTTTATGGGATAATGGCGACTTCGGCAGCGCCGTTACGGATGCAGCCGGCCAGTGTCTTGTAAACACCAGCATCAGGCTCGGGCGCAGGGTCTCGGTTGAAAACACGAGCTTCAGGGTAACCGGCATAACCAAAAACGGTTATATGTATGACCCGGCCAGCAATGTGGAAAATTCGATCGTGGTCACCATCCAGTAGTCTGCCCTGCTGACAAATAAAAAGCGCCCCTGCAGGTTTATGCGAGGGAGCTTTTTTCCTATTGCTGAATAATTACTAATCGAAATTTACATCCAAATTTTCATCAGTAATAGCCAGGGTTGCAAATACCTTGGTTTCCTTTCCGGCTGTAGAAGCAACCAGTTTATATGTGCCGGCCGGCAGGGTGAAGCTGTATTTGCCGCCCTCTGCCACGCTGACTGAAGCAACCTCAACCTGCACATTTCCTGAACCGCAGTCCATAATCTGCCGGATGCTCAACCGGGCTGCAGCCCCTTCCTCGACAGTCAGTCCCGTTACCGTGCCGCTGATGGTGATATTCTCAGTGTCATCCGGGAGCAGGCTGAAATCAACAACTAATTTTTCATAATACTGGGCTTCCACCTCCTGGCAGGCAGGCAGAAAACCTGACTTGGTAACCACTATATTGTAGAGATCAGGAGGAAGATAAAGTTTATACATCCCTTCGTCGGTAGTTACCGTTGTTGCCTCCACAATCACTTCATCCTGCGGATCCATATTAACCTGGGCGCTGACCAGGGTCCCTTCAACGGGAACCGAACCACCGCCTTCAGCAAGGGTTGTTACCTCGCCCTGCACAGAATTTTCCATGGTTTCCACCGTCTTAATGGTAGGCTTCAGCAGCCATTTGCCGCTTTTACCGGCCTGCACAATTGACCTTGAAACATCAAAATCCAGGGTCAAATCAGTTGCCTGGGAGGAGTAGATAATAAACCCGCCGACTATTTTAACGCCGGTCTGGTAGCCGCTGGGCACCTTCAGTTCAATGCTGCTTTCATCGTCGTCAATAAAATAGTTGGCATATGGGTGGGTTTGATCCAGAATATTGGTGCCTCCTTCTTCCGGTGCATCACCCAGGATAAGCCGCATCTGATCGTAGGGACCCGCCTGGAGTTCACCTACGCCAAGCGTAGCTACCACCCCGTTCATCAGCTCCAGCAGGTCATAGGTTTTCTCCGGCGCCATAACGGTTTCCCAACCGGCCTCTCCTTCACCCGCATCCTGCTTCTTGACCTGAACCTCGGCAACCGTCACATAAACCGCCTGAAAGTCGCCGATGGCCGCATCGGTAAGACCAAGTTCCAGAGTGCCGGTCGCAGCGGGTGTTCCTGAATCCCCGGAACCTCCACAGGATATGAGCATGAAAGGCAGCAACAGCACGGCTGCCAGTATTAGAAGTTTATCCAGTAACGGTTTCATCTCTTTTCTCTCCCTGAAAACAGCCGCTCCCTCTGCCGAGCCTGCTGCTGATATGTTTTTGACAGTCCTGTGTCTGCACCATCAGGAACCCATGGGGGCAGACAGACAGAGATCGACAGCAGCACTCATGTCCCGTCGCGCACCCCGTCGATTCTCCCAGCTCTTTCAGTATAACCATTCGAAGACCTTCCGTCCAGTATACCGAACTTTAATGCCCGCTGCCGCTTTCCCAGCTTCAGGAAATACATCTCCATTCAGGCAGCAGCCGCCACGTATCACCGATTCTTTATCCGCCTTTCCGGTGGCCGGAGACGCCGCCTGAAACGATCAGTTTCATTATCCTGCCGGGATCCGCTTCCAGGGGGATAACCTGCTCCGCCGCCACAATGAGAAGATTGCCGGCAAAGTTATAGGACTGGGGAAGGTACACGGCAACGCTGTCGGCTATGCCGATAAAATCAAGATTATCCTGGGTGGCGAAGCCAAGGACCCTGAGATTGCTTTGCCGGTCAATGATTACCTGCACCGGCCGGTTAAAGCTTTTCCTGTCTCCGACAAAGGCATTCACCAGGTCTTTGATTGAGGAATAGATCATTTTAACCAGCGGCAGCCGGGCAAAAAGCTTATCCACCAGGTTGACGATCTTCCGGGTCAGAAAATTGGAGGCGACAAAACCGATAAAGGTAATAAAAACAACCGTGGCAATAAAACCGAGCCCCGGGACCGGGAGGTTGAGAACGTTGTCAATTTTGATAAAAATCCAGTAAATGACGTATACCGTCACAAACAGGGGGATCAGAAAGAGAAGCCCCTGCAGAAAGTACTGGCTTATTTTTTTCATAAATTTGCCCCCATACCCTGAATTGATTAAATAATGACTGCTGACTCCGGTTTGGCCGTGGGCTTCTTTTAGCACAGTCTCTGGATAAGATAAAGCAATGTCTGGAAACGGCTTTTCTGTTTTATGGTTCTGAATTGCTCCAGGAGTTCTTTTGTATTTTGACTTCCCTTTAACGGCGAGATGTAGACACAGCCCTTCCCCGCTCCTCCCCGCACCGGTTCAGCCAGACGTGCAGCCAGGGCCGGAATATGGCCGGCCGGCAGCTCATCTCCCAAGAGAAAATTGGCGGTTACTTCAATATTCTCATAGCGTCTGTTTATTGCCTGCATTTTCTTGAAAGCTTCGAGCATCAGGGCGGAACTCACCGGTTTTTTAAGAAATTCCAGGGTGGCATCATCAAGGGATTCCAGACCGAGATTCACATAGGTATAAAATGGCAGCCCGTCCAGAAACTGCCAGAAATCCGCATCCATCTTTAAGAATGATTCACCGCTGCCAAAGAGGAAAAGCCTGGGTTCCTGCAGGTAGGAATTTTTGATATCGAGAATTTCATAGGCCTTTTCAGCAGCATGAATAATCTCATCCGGTTCGGCGCAAAGGGCGTCATGCTGCCCCAGGTAGACGCTGTTATAATTCGACAGGTCGGCTCCGAAAAACTCGTGCAGTCCATAAAGCTGCTCCTCGATTTCACGCCGGGTTCGGCATGACAGGTCCATGCCGGACTTCACCTCACAGAAGGAACAGTTATACAGGCAGCCGTCGGTAATCATCAGCGGTATGACATCATAGTCCACATGCCGGCAGTCCGGCGGCAGCACGCTGATCCTGGCCTTCATTATCCTGCGCAGCTGTGCTGCCCTGCGGTGCAGATATTCCGGGGAGTTTTTGGCCGCCAGGGCCAGAAAATCCTGTACCTCTTTATCTGCGGCAGGTGTTTTTGCCGCCACCCGGCGAACATGGGAAACAATATCCGCCCATACCTGCAGGGCTTTAGCAACATGATTTCCGGCAAAGGGATTTTCCCTGAAAAGAGAGTTGGTAGGATAAGCGGGGCAGGGAAGGTAATACTCGCCGATCAGATCGATCACACCGGTATAATAGTTGCCGGTTGAATAATAGACCCAGTCGTTGCCGCTCGTTCTTTTCAGCCATTCTGCCGGGTGGGGCCAGTCCCGGCCTGTTCCGGCGATATACTTGACTGCCCCGTTTTTATTAAACTGGAAGCGGAAGGAACCGTATTCAATCTCTCCATAACGACCATAGCGCACCGGCCAGCTCGCCTTGGTATATTTTTGTGCTCCCAGACATTCCGGGGTTATTTTCAGATTTTGCCTACAATGCAAGGACATCGCTTCAACTGAATGGTTCCCATCCGCACGGTTTCTCGGGCCTGACCGGAATTACATAAGACTTCCCGGGCGGCGACAATTTTTATCGCCAATATGTATATCGCTACAGGATTGCTTATTTACTCCCTTTTTCCTGGCCCTGCACAAAAAAAGAGGCGGATCCGGTTCCAGGATCCGCCTCTGGGGAGATGCCGCCTGAGGCCTTAGGCGGCATGGGAACTCAATATATGAGCCGGGCTCTGAATAAGTTATGACTCGTTTGCCGGTACTGCAACCCGCTTTATCAACGTTCATAACCGTTGCCCCCGCCCGGGTTGGATTGGGGCAACATGTAATTCATAATTTCATTTTGCAAGGAGTGTGCCACACCTGAAAATGCAATATAACTATTTGTTTTTATTAAATTAAAAACATTATTCAGCGAAATACTCCCATCCGGACCATCTTTTTGTGCATGCTATTTACTACACTCCAGGCTCAGAGAAAAAGAGGTATTGTTATTTTTTTGATAAATATTAGATGGTTATATAGTAATTTGTGAAATACAAATTTTTGTACTCATACCTCCGGGCCTGTTTATTTTTTATGCACCAGCAGATTTAGCATATCATCAATAATCAGATACACCGACGGGACGATAATCAAGGTTATGACGGTGGCGAATACGATGCCGTAGCCCAGGCTGATGGCCATGGGGATGAGAAAGCGCGCCTGCCTCGAGGTTTCGAAGATCATCGGCGCCAATCCCCCGAAGGTGGTAACGGTGGTGAGCAATATCGGCCGGAAACGATGGACCGCCGCATCATGAATGGCCTCCCGCACCTTTAACCCCTGGCGGCGCCGCTGGTTGGCAAAATCGATCAACACCAGGGAATCGTTGACCACCACGCCGGACAGGGCGACAATGCCGAAAAGACTGAGAACACTGAGGCTGTATCCCATGATCAGGTGGCCGATCACCGCACCGACAAGACCGAAGGGAATGCAAATCATGATGATGGCCGGCTGGATATAGCTGTTCAGGGGGATTGCCAGCATGGCATAGATAATGATGAGCGCGATCATGAGGCCGCGCAGCAGGGCCTGAACACTTTCCTTCCGGTCCGCCTGCCTCCCTTCGAAACTGTAGCTCAAGCCCGGATAGCGGTTTTGCAGCCGGGGCAGAATATCAGCGACCAGGGTTTCCATGACCTGCCCGGCCTGGCTGCGGGGATTGACATCGGCGGACACGGTTACCACCCGCCTGCCGTTCCTCCGCTCAATGCTCGTATCGGCGCGGCCTCTTTCCAGGTCGACCACTTCGCGCAGCGGCACCTCGCCGCCCCCGGGCGTCCGCAGTATCATCTCCTCGAGGTTATACTCTGAAATCCGCTGTTCCCTGGGCAGCCGCACCATGACCTTAACCTCGTTGCGGCCCCGCTGCTGCCGCAGGGCTTCCGCTCCATAATAAGACTGGCGGACCTGCCTGGCGATATCCGCGGCCTGCAGTCCCAGGCTCTGACCTTCCGGCAGCACCTTGAAGTCGATCTGCTGCTTGCCGGGAGAAAATCCGTCGTCTATGTCAATAACATTGGGATAATAGTCAAGGGAATCGGCCAATTCGGCGCTGGCCGACTCCAGGACATTAATGTCGCGATGACTTAATTCCAGGGAAATTGCCGCTCCCCTGCCGGGTCCCCCTGCATCCGACTCGAACTTGATCGATTCAAGTCCGGCAATATCGCCGGTGGCCTCCCGCCACAACCTGGTTACCTTGGCGGTTGAAATAGGCCGCCTGTCCGGCGGGGTCAGATAGAGGCGCACCTCGGCCTGGTTGTTGTTCACCCGGGCAAAAATGCCTTCCATCAGCCGGTCGCCCCCGTTTTTTTCAGCCACCTCTCTACCCTTCCGCACCAGGAGCTTCTCCACCTCGATGGTTCTTTTTACCGAAGTGCCGAACGGCAGGACCGCGGTGACCGCGGCATAATCCGACTCCACCTTGGGGAACAGCTCAAAACCCATGCGGCCGCTTTTGACATATCCGAAGGCAAGCATGAGCACCAGCAGTCCCACGGAAAAGGAAACATAGCGCCAGCGGAGGACATAAGCGAGAAAGGGGCCGTAGCGGGTATGCACCATACGGATAAAAAAATCACTGAAGCGCTGCTGCAGGCGATGCAGGAAGGCAAGAATCCCGGTCGGGTTTTCCCTTGTCTTCTGGTGGGCCAGATGGGCGGGCAGGATAAAGAGACTTTCAATCAGTGAGATAAAAAATACCGTGACAACGACCAGCGGTATTTCACGGAAAACCTTGCCCATGAATCCGGGCACGAAAAAAATGGGCATAAAGGTTACCATGTTGGTGAGAACACTGAACACCACCGGCATGGAAATGCCCCGGGCCCCGTTGATGGCGGCTTCCAGCCAACCCATGCCCTGCTGCCGGTTGAAATAGACATTTTCTCCGACCACGATGGCATCATCCACCACGATTCCCAAGGTGACGATAAAGGCGAACATGGAGACCATGTTAAAGGTGACACCGAGAAGCGGCAGGAGCAGCAGGGCGCCGAGAAAGGAAATCGGGATACCGAGGCTGACCCAGAAAGCCAGCCGGGCCTCCAGGAAAAGGGCGAGCAGAATAAAGACCAGGGCCAGGCCGAAATAACCGTTGGTGAGCATCAGGTTGAGACGCTGTCGGTAAATTTCGGAACGGTCGTTCTGTGATACCAGGGTCAATCCTGTCGGCAGGTTGACATTGATTTTCTCAACCTGGCGGTGCACCGCATCAGCCACGGCAATGGGCGACTGTTCCCCAATCCGGTATATCTCCAGCATGACCGCCGGTTTGCCGTTGAAGGTGGCAAAGCTGTCCGTTTCTTCAAAATCGTCCCGGATCGTCGCAATGTCTTCAAGAAAAACCTCGGTGCCGTCAGCCGAAGAAATTACCGGGATCCGGCCGAATTCACTGCCGAATTCGCGTCTTTCCGAGACCCGGACCAGAACATCTCCGCCTTCGGTTTTGATGGCGCCTCCGGGAATTTCCACCGCCCCCCGCCTCACTGCACCGGCGACTTCGTCCAGGGTCAGGCCATAGGTCCGCAGAACCTCCTGGGGAATTTCGATGCTTATTTCATAATTCCGGACCCCCTGCAGTTCGACCTGGGAAATTTCGGGATCAAGAAGGAGCTGGTCGCGGATGTTTTCGGCCTCCTCCCGCAATATCCATTCCGACTGATCGCCATAAAGCGCCAGGGAGACAACATACCGTTTCCTGGTCGGCACGGTTACCTGCGGATCTTCGGCATCCTCGGGAAAAGAGGTAATACGGTCAACGGCATTTTTAATCTCCTGGGCAACCTGCGAGACGTTTTCACCCTCGATGATCTCCACCGTCACCGTTCCCGAACCTTCCCGGGCCGTGGCGGTTATCTCTTTGATCCCCTCCAGGCCCTGGATGGCCTCTTCAACCGCCAGGATGGTGCCCCGTTCCACCTCCTCGGGACTGGCGCCGGGATAGGGGAGTGATATGGTGACCAGGTCCAGCTCAAAATCGGGAAAAACATCCTTTTTGATATTCTGCCCCATAATGAGGCCGCCGATGAGCAGCACGAGCATCAGGAGATTGGCGGTAACGGAACGCCCGGCCATCCAGGCGATCGGGCCCCGCCTGTCGCTGCCCGGACTGCTGCGCTCAGGTGTCGTCATAACGTTTCTTACTCTTTAATCCCGGCGCCCGCCGCCGGTTTCCCCGGGCTTTCCGGAGCGGCGGCTTCGGCCTGTTCCCGGCGGAGTTGCATGCCTTCCACCGGTGTCGCCAGAGCGGAAATGATCAATAAATCACCGGGGTCGATTCCATTCCGTACAAAGACATACTCTTCGTTACGCCAAATGGTTTCCACCGGGTGAATTGCCAGTTTTTCATCCCCGTCCAGAATCCAGACCTGGTTGTCATTGCGCAGGGCGAAACGGGGAATACGGTAAACGTCCGGCAGGGGGGCGCCTTCGATCAGGACCCGGACATATTCGTCGATCAGCAGCGGCGGTCTGGGATCATTCTCCCCCTGCAGGTCAAGGGGGTCCTTAACCTCCACCAGCAGACGGGCCATGCGCCCCTCCTTTGACAGGTCGGCGAGCAGCCGGAGAACCCTTCCCCGGCGCTGCCTGCCCTCCCGGTAATGGATCGTTACCGGAGATCCTTCATCCCCGGAACCAACCGGGATTTTAAGCCATTTGAGATGTTCGACCGGCACGGAAACCTGCACCCAGTATACGTCGGTGCCAACCAGGTCGGCCAGCTTTTCCTGGAGTGAAACCTGGGAGCCCAGGTCAACGTACTTATTGAGTACCAGGGCATTGAAAGGTGCGGTAATCCTGGTCCTGGCCAGATTGATTCTGGCCTGCTCCAGCTCCGCTCTGGCCCCTTCAACATCAACCTGCGCCTTTTCCAGGTGCGGTTTTCGCAAGGCAAGATCGCTTTCCTCTCCCCTGCCTTTCTTGTCGCCGTAAAGCAGATCCCATTCCCTTCGGGCCACATCCTGTCGCCCCAATTCAAGCTTATAGGCATATTCCGCGTCCGACAGGCTGCGCTGCTTCTGCTGCAGGGCCAGCTGATAGTCCTTGGGATCGATCCGGAGGATCAGGTCGTTTTCCTGCAGCAGTCCGCCTGCGGTGAACTCAGGGGCCATTTCGATAATCTCGCCGGCCACCGGCACCTTGAGCACTATCTCCCGGGCCGGGACAACCACACCCATGGCCGGGACCTTTACCCTGTAGGTGTCAAGGACAAGCGGTGCTGTTTTGACCAGGGGGGCCATTTTGACCGGCGGCCTCCTGTTGACCTTGGGCTTCGTATGGATCAGGTACCGCGCCCCTGCGATCCCGGCGGCGATAAACACTATGCTGAGGACAATCCGCACAATCGGCTTTGGTGCAGCCCGTTTCCGCTCCTGGTTCGGCGTATTCGTATTGCTTGTCATTTTTTACTATCCGCTGTAGCTGATTTTATTCCGGTCCGGCGGGGTCAGTTCCTCGGTCCAGGTGGAGCCGACGGCCCGGTATAGATCCATCCTGGCGATAAGCAGGTCCGTTCTCGCTGCAATCAGGTCGAGTTCAAGGTTCTGCACCGACAGCAGCTGGGTCAGCACCGGCAGGTAATCGATAAGGCCGTTGACATAGCGGTAACCCGCCTCTTCCAGCCCGGTCTGCGCCGCCTGCAGCTGCTTTTCAATGCCAATTATATTCTCCCGGATCTTCTCCTCCCGGACGAGGGCGGCCTCAACCTCCTGCACCGCGGTTAAAACCGTCTGCCGGTAGACGGCAAGCTGCTCCCGGACCAGAGACTCGTTAAAAGACACCTCGGCCCGGCGCCGGCCGCCGTCAATTAACGGAGCGGTCAGGCCTGCGGCAATGTTGGCCAGCCAGTTGTCAAAAATTTCGTCCAGATCATCACTGCCGTATGCGGCGTTCCCGGTTAACCGCAGGGCGGGAAGGCGATCTGCCCGCGCCGCTGCAAGATCCTGGTCCGCGGCTGCCAGACGCTGGTATGACGCCAGGATATCGGGCCGATATTCCAGGAGCTGCACGGGAATGCCCGCCTGGGGGGGACCGGCAAGCTCCGGCAGTATGCGCCGCTCAAAGCGGGGGCGGTTATTGGGCTGGCGCCCCATCAGCACTGCCAGTTCATCCAGCAGCAGCCGCTCCTGCATCTCAATCAGCGGCATCCTGGCCTTTACCCTTTCCACCAGCTGCCGCTGCTGCATGACATCAAGCGCTGAGGCCAGCGACTTCCTGAAGCGCAGTTCAACCAGGTTCAGGTAGGTTTCGTTTACTTCCAGCTGTTTCTGCAGGAGGCTTTTTTGCTGCCGCTGGGAGATGATGCGAACCCATCGTTCCGCTACCCCGGCCGATATGGTGATAGCGGCCCCGTTTAAGTCCTGCCGCGAGGCTTCTGCTGACAGGTTTGCCGATTTTGCCGCAGCCTTGACCCGGCCCCAGAGATCGATCTCATAGCCGGCAGCCAGACCGAGGCTGTAATTCCGGTCTGTCGCCGCCTGGACCGATGAATCTCCGGTTCCATCTCGCCGGGAATAAGAAGCCCCTGCCTCACCACTTACCGACGGCACAAGATCAGCACCGGCCCTGACCGCCAGCGCCCGGGCCTTTCCGAGCCGGGCCCAGTAAGCGATAAGGCTCTGGTTGTCTGCAAGCGCCTCTGCAACAAATCCATTCAGATCATCATCCCCGAATGTCTCCCACCAGTGCAGCCGCGGCTCAGAGACCGCATCACCCATCGAATAGGCTGAGGGGACCGGCGTTATTTCCTGCGGGGATCTTGTCGCCGGTGCATACGGAGCGCAGGAATATATGCCCAGGGCCAGCAGTAGCAGCAGGAGCACTGCAGGGCTCCGTCCGGGCAAGGATTTTCCCGGATATGTTTTTTTTACAGCGCTTGGAGACAAGTTTGGCACACTCCGGCGATAAAGGTACATTGAGCCCGGCTGCACTATCACAGCCGGGTCGAAAAAGTTATGCTATACTTCATGTATATATATGGTTGTCAACTAAATAAGATAAACGGCAATAAACTATTTTCAGGCAGCTATTCATATTGAAGCAGGAGGCCCCCGGTCATCAGCCGGCAATCGACGTCTCACCTCGTTTGCCGGCAGTTTCGATATGCTGATAATCCATCCTGTGTGCGCCAGCCTGAATAGACCGGATTAATAACTGGATTCCCGTTTTCACGAAAATGACGGCCCGGGGCAATTGCATTGCTCCATTCAGCATGTATTTGCCCTGTCCAGCGTAAATCTGCGAACCAATATTTTATTAATGCTTCTCCTGTAAATTCTTAAGACCCACTAGATATTATGATGCAGATGCTGGCCGGAAAGTTTACCTCCGCAAACTTTTTTTAGCGGCAACAAATAAGGCTGCATTCTCCGCTGAGAACACAGCCTTATAAATATAAGATACCGGCCGGGCAACTGCAAACAGCCCTCCCTTTGTTTCCGAAATACGTTCCCGGTTTCCATTCGGAAAGGCTTTGTTTCCCGGCAGCAAATCCGGCGGAAACACTATTGCCGTGCAAACAGCCGGCATTGTCCCTGCGACCGGGGTCAGGATAATGGAACCCTTGCAAAACCCGGCCGGGGGAAATATGATAGCCTCCCGGAACATTGTGGTATCGAGCAGAGTTGCGGGGGTTATGGCGCATTTGATATACAATGCCTATATTTAACTGATGTGAACCGTAAAGGGTAATAACAGCCCGGGCCGGAATGATTTTTATGCGGATATATCAGTATCGTCCGCCCTATAGCGACGGGATCTGCATAGCTATTGGATTTTTATTGAAGCGGCGGCAAAACTGCCCCGGAATGAAAATATTGTGACAAAAATATGCGGTTATCAATTTTTGCCAGGCTTATAATCGGTTATCTGGTGCTCTTTTGCATGCTTGCCGGAGTCAGCCTCTATTTTATTTATCATCTCAGCCGCTTTAATCAAATAACCCGGTCGATTATCCTGGACGATACATCCACTCTCGAATACTCCAACCGACTCACCGATGTCCTGCTGTCGGAGACCAGGAATGATCGTAAATTTATCCTGTTAAACGATGAAGAGCTCTACCGGGGCTACCTGCGGGAAAAGAACGAGTTCGACCAGCTGCTGCAGGAAGCTCTCTCCCAAACCAACTCGGCGGATATTAAGGATATTTTCGAGACAATCGCCATGCAGCACCAGAATTTCGGCCGCCTGGTCAACATAGAACGGGAACTGATAAAAATTGCCAAATCATACCCGACGGAGAAATATGAGGAAGAAAAGAAAAAAGTTGCCGACAACATTATTGAACAGCTCAAGAGAATAAGACATGAAAGTGATAAGAATGTATATGGAAAAATCGTCAATTTAAGCGAGAGCGGCGACAAGGCCAGAAATATTGCCATCATCATTTCACTTTTTGCTTTCTCCACCGGCCTGATAGTCGCTTTCATCATCACCAGGAGCATCAAGAAGCCCCTGGATACGATGCGGGCCAAAACCGTGAAAATTTCCCATGGCAACTTCGAAGGCGATCTCGAGGTCACATCACCGCCGGTGATTGCCGAACTGGCGATAGCCATCAACAACATGTGCCACAGGCTGCAGGAGCTGGATGACATCAAGTCCGGCTTCTTTTCCCATATGTCCCATGAACTGAGAACGCCCCTTACCTCTATCAAAGAGGGAACAAATATGCTTCTCGAGGGACTGGGCGGCGATATATCGGAACGGCAGCTGCGCATCCTGAAAATTATAACCCAGGAATCCGACCGCCTCATTGAACTGGTCAATTCCCTGCTGGACCTCTCCAAAATGGAAGCAGGGATGCTGAAATATCAGCTGACACCGACGGATATTTTGGCTCTGCTGAAAAAATCACTGGAAATCCTGGCACCCCTGGCCGAAGCGAAAAATATATCCATTGACAACCGGGTCGGGGTGCTGCCGCAGGTATACGTGGACCAGGAAAGGGTGCTGCAGGTGTTTCGAAATATTATCGGCAACGCGATCAAATTCACTCCTGAAAACGGCACCATAAAAATTAAAGCCAGAGTGGCCAAAAAATTTGTCGAGGTTGCAATACATGATACCGGCATCGGCATATCCGAGGAGGATCTCGGCAGAATCTTTCTCAAGTTTCACCAGGTAGTGCAGGAAAAAGGTGAAAAGATAAAGGGAACAGGGTTGGGTTTGGCTACTGTTAAACAGATAATTCTTGCTCATGGAGGAAAGGTGTGGGCAACAAGTCAGGTAGGACTCGGAAGTACATTTTATATTACCTTGCCGTTAGCTGCATAATAGCTGCGGCAAACCTCGTTGGCTGCGCTCCGGTACAGAATACGGTTACGTCAATACGTGCGCATCAGCAGCTGGAGCGATACAGAAAAGATCTGGCCGCGGGTTCCTTTGAAACCGTAATCAAACAAAGCAAGAAAGTTATTGCCGAAGACGAGACAAAACCTCCTGCCGATGTCGCCTTCTATGCCCTGGGTGAAGTATATGCCCACTATAATTACCTGGGCCGGGATTATGAGAAATCCCGTTATTATTTTGAGAAGCTTATTGCCAATTTCCCTGATTCTTCCCTGAGCTCGGAAGCCAAAACGTATATCAGCCTGTTTGATACCATAGCTGCACGGGATAAGGCGGCTTCGGCGGCGGCTGAAAAAAAACCATTACCACCGGAAAAACAGGAAGCGGAAGAGATAAGACCTTTGGCTAAAAAGAAAAAACCAGCAAAAGAAACCGCTTTACCCCAAATAGTTGAAAACCGGAACTTCGAGGAAGCCGCGCAAAAAAACCTTAAGATTCTGCAAACATCCGATAATAAAAAGCCGGCGGATGAAGCCCTTTATAACCTTGGCCTCATATATGCCCATGTCGATAACCCGGTTAAGGATTACCAGAAATCCCAGGCCTATTTTCAGGAATTAATCCAGAAGTTCCCGGATAGCCAGTTTGCCGAAGAGGCGCGAATCTGGCTCGGACTCTTTGAAACCATTGAAAAAATGCAGCAGATTGATATTGATATTGAACAGCAGAAAAAACAGATGACCAGGTGACGAATATATGCCAACTATGGAAAGAAATAAAATATTGGTCGTAGATGACGATAAAAACTTGCTGGAGCTTATTCACATGCGGCTGGAAGCCTCAGGGTATGATGTTGCTTCGGTCGACCATGAAAACAAGGCCAGAGAGATTGCGGGCCAGCAGGTTTTCGACCTTGCCGTCATCGATCTGCAGTTGGTGCAGCAGGACGGCCTTACCTTAATGGAGGAGCTGCACCTGATTCACCCTGATATGCCGGTGATAATCCTGACTGCACACGGCAGCATTGAAAGTGCGGTGGAAGCCATGAAACGCGGCGCCTTCACCTACCTGACCAAACCCTTTGACTCCCGGGAGTTGATCCTGCAGATCGAAAGGGCCAGGGAAAAAAATCAGCTGACCGGTGAGATCAGCCGGTTAAAGGACCTCCTGGAGGAAAGGTTTAATTTTGCCAATATAATTGCCAAAAGCGAACGGATGCGTCTCGTTCTTGACCAGGTGGCACGAATTGCCGACACCGAATCAAATGTGGCCATTTACGGAGCCAGCGGCACCGGCAAGGAACTGATTGCCAAGGCGATTCATATTTCCAGTCAGAGAAAGGAATATCCCTTTCTGGCGATTAACTGTGCCGCAATTCCTGAACCTTTGCTCGAGAGTGAACTTTTCGGGTATGAAAAAGGCGCCTTTACCGGTGCGATGAAAAACAGCAAAGGACTCTTCACCAGGGCTGACAAAGGAACTATTTTTCTGGATGAAATCGGCGACATGCCGCTATCCATTCAGGCCAAATTATTGCGGGTTCTGCAGGAGAGATCATTCGTCCCATTGGGAAGCGACAAACCGGTCTCGGTGAATGTGCGAATCATAGTAGCCACCAATAAGGATCTGAAGGAGGAGCTGAAAAAGGGCAATTTCCGGGAGGATCTTTTTTACCGGATCCATGTCATCCCGGTTGAACTCCCCACGCTGAAGGACAGAAAAGAGGATATCCCGCCGCTGGTTGATCACTTTATCAAAAAATATAACGGCCTGATGGAAAAGAAGGTTAAATCCCTAACCCCCGCCGCCATGCAGAAACTGATGCTCCATGACTGGCCCGGCAATGTCAGGGAGCTGGAAAATACCATTGAATATGCCATAGCCATGACCAGCAGCAGCATCATCACGGATGATCTTATTCTGCAGACGAAGAATGGTCCGGACGAATTGCAGCCGCTGCAGGAGGCCCGGGCCGAATTTGAAAAGAAATATCTGCAGAACCTGCTTAAAATAACCAGCGGCAATGTCAGCAAGGCCGCCGAACTGGCCGGGAAATACCGGGCCGACCTGTATAACCTCATGAAAAAATACGATATCACCCCGCAGGACTTCAAACCTTAGAGGCAGGATCTCGCCCGGCTGCCAGGTGCCGAGATTTAGTTTTGGGTTTTGAATTTTGAGTTTCAATTTGCTGCTCTTCCCGACGAGTATCGATCTCTTACGTTCCATCCCACATCATCAGCTTTCAGCTTTTTCAGCATTGACCCTTCAGCTTTATCCTTTCAGCTATCTTTTTTAAAAATTTCATCCTGTAGCCAATTTCATACATATCATCCAACCGGCTGATATGTATGAATATTATGCGCTTATTCTCCTGTAAGTCCGTCCCTGACTGAATGAAATTTCATTCACTTCAGGATGCCGGCAAAAGGGCATCACTTTCCTTTTTTTGTTTTTTCTCTAATAAAAACAGCAAATTATACAATTCGGCCTGGGGTGGCATCCTCCTTGCTATATAAGCGCGATACCGGCCGGCATTGCCGATTTCACCAAGTCCAGCACATTGTTCATTCGCGGATCTCAGGCGATGAAATGGGTCTGGACTAACTGGCAGTCCTGCCATGCCTGGCTTAAACAATAACTTAAAAAGGAGGTACAATTAATCTGTCAACTAGGGAGAAAGAATGAGAAAAGTTTAACCAAGGAGAAGAAATGAAAAAAGTATCAATTCTTTTAAGTAGTATTTTTGTCCTGGCGGTACTCACCGCCTGGGCACCAAATGTATTATCATACCCCAATGGTAGTAGCTGTGCAAATTGTCATTCATTCAGGGGTACACAACACGATCTTCATACGGATATGTTTAGCTGTTCCGTTTGTCATGTAACAACTGGAGACAATCCAGTTGTTGCTGACTCATGTGCAAATTGCCATGATCCGGTACCGCTGCAGACGCGCCACGTTGATAACTATGGCGCAAGTTGCGATAGTTGTCATGATATAGCACCCCCGCCACCGCCCGCGGAAACCAACTGCAGCGACGGTATTGACAACGACAATGACGGCTCGATCGACTGTGCCGATCCTGACTGTGACGGTTTCGTGTTACCGAACTCGGATACCACCTGCGGTCTAGGGGCATGCGAGTCTACCGGCAACCTGGAATGCCGCAATGAAGGCCAGTTTGATACATGTCAGGAAGGTAACCCGGCAGCTGAAGGACCGTTTGACGATGCCAGCTGCAGTGACGACATCGATAACGACTGTGACGGTGCAACTGATGCCAGCGATTCCGACTGTATAGCACCGGCGGAGACCTGTGATGACGGTGTTGACAACAACGGAAATGGCCTGGTCGACTGTGCCGACCCGCAGTGCGACGGCTTTGGTTTTAATGATATCACCACCTGTGGTGTTGGTGCCTGTGCGTCCACCGGCAGTACGATTTGCCAGAATAATGGTGCGGTTGATACATGTGATCCTTTGACACCTGGAGCTGAAGGGCCGTTTGGCGATGCCAGCTGCAGTGACAACATTGATAACGACTGTGACGGTACCACTGATGCCAACGATTCCGACTGCGCAGCGCCACCGGAGGTTTGTGATGACGGCGTTGACAACAACGGCAATGGCCTGGTCGACTGTGCTGATCCGCAGTGCGACGGATTTGACTTTAATGATGTAACCACCTGCGGTGTTGGTGCATGTCAGTCCACCGGCAGTACGGTTTGCCAGAATCTCGGTGCGGTTGATACATGTCAGCCAGGCACTCCAGGAGATGAAGGGCCCTATGGCGATGCAAGCTGCAGTGACAACATCGACAACGATTGTAACAATCAGACAGATGATGCTGACTCGAGCTGTCAGCCAGGTCCGGAAATCTGTGACAACAATATTGATGATAACGGTGACGGTTTAGTAGACTGTGCTGACCCGCAGTGCGACGGATTTGTCGGCCAGCCCGGTTCCTGTACTACCAGTCTGCCGGGTATCTGTTCAGCCGGAACCCTCTCATGTGATCTCGGAGAGACGTTCTGTGATCAGGATAATCAGGCTGCAACAGAAGGTCCGTACACCAGCCCGAACTGCAATGACGGTCTGGATAACGACTGTGATGGTTCAGCTGATGCCGGCGATTCCGACTGTGATGCACCACCGGCGGTCTGCGGAAATCAAATTGTTGAATCAGGTGAGCAGTGCGACGACGGCAACCAGGTCAACGGTGACGGCTGCGAGAATGACTGCACCCTGACCCCTGCCCCTGAGCCTTTCTGCGGTGACGGCAACGTTGATGTTGGTGAGCAGTGTGATGACGGCAACAATGTTAGTGGCGACGGCTGCGAGGCTGACTGCACTTTACCGCAGTCCGGTGGATGCAGCGACGGAAGCCTGCTTGTAATCAGGGAAATGGAATTTGACCGCGAAGACGGCGAACTGCATATCAAGGGCCGGGCTACTGTCGGCTCCACCCTCACTGTCATCGATTCCGATACCGGTGCAGTCCTGGCCGATGGAATCACGGTCAGGGAAGGCCGGTGGGAAGCCGAGATCGATGATATCTCCAGTTCACTCGAAAACTTCACCGTTATTTCCTCCTCCGGCTGTGCTGTTGACCGGGATGTGGAAACTGACAAGGAATACCACAGCGATGATGAGCATCATCATCGCCGAAGCTCTGATACTAATTATGAAAGGGATTATCGGAGCCGTAGGGAAAGCAGACACAACCGCTACCACGACTGAACTGAAAAAATCTTACTATAATTCAACCGGAAAGGGGAGCCGTTCGGCTCCCCTTTCTTTTTATTTGTTTATGAATGCTACGCCCTGGAACAAGTTTGACATTAACAGGAACATTACAAAATATCCTGATATGTCACCGGCCGGAAGGCCTGAGGCAGGAACATTAAAAATATTTACATTGCAGACTTAACTTGACCCGAGCCTACGGAACGCCACAGGGCGGGAAAAAGCCTTTTTTGCTTAATATCTTTTGCTGCGGAAAGTCTTTTTCTTGCGGCGCTCTTCTGCCTGGTTGACCTTTATTTCTCGTCCTTTAAGCATACTTTTGTTGAGGCCCTTGATCGCCTGGTCAGCTTCTGAATTATTGGGCATATCGATAAAACCGAAGCCCTTTGACTGGCCGCTGTATTTGTCCATAATAAGGTTCAGGCTGGCAACTTCGCCGTATTCCAAAAACATCTCGCGAAGTTCTTCTTCTGTCATGCTGTAAGGCAATTGTCCGACATAAATATTCATTCATCTTCTCCTTGATAATTTCATCAGCCGTCGCTGCCGGGTTTTAGGCCCGGCAGATTTGGCAGCCGACTTTTACGGATTAAGAAACAGGTTCCCGGAACCGTCGGCCATAATGGCAGCCCTCCGGTTCCCATTCTGTTTGCTGTCCGCCTTGGGATGCCCGGCGGATTTTTTGCGGTACTCCTTCCTGCCCGCAGGTGCTGCTGTCCTGGAGGTCGGCTTGGTGTTGCGTCTTCCCGGGCGGCCGTTGTTCTTTGTCTTGTGCCATGACTTGCCGGCGGATCTCTCTTCGTCCGCTGAACTGGTCATTGCAGGTTCACACCTGTCCGGAGTATTGACCCAGACCAGTTTCTCGCCTAGAACCTTTTCGATCTGGGTGATGATCTTTCTGTCTTCACTGCCGGCAAAGGTAAAGGCCTTGCCGGTGCAGGCCGCCCGGCCGGTGCGGCCCACCCTGTGGGTGTAGGCATCCACCGTGGCCGGCATATCGAAATTGATGACATGCGAAATGTTTGACACATCAATGCCGCGCGCTGCAATGTCGGTGGCCACCAGGACCTTGAACTCGCCGCGCCGGAAGCCGTTTAATGCCCTCTGACGCTTTTGCTGCGAAAGATTGCCCTGCAGCGAGGTGGCGCTGTATCCCGCCCTTTGCAGCTGGTTGGCAAGGCTCTGGGCCCGATACTTGGTGCGGGTGAAAATAAGGGTCGACTCCATAACGGTTTTGGCCATGATGTCTTTCAACAGCGCTGTCTTCTGATTCTGATCCACAGAAAAAAGGGCCTGCGCTACCGTGGCAGTGGGCCGGCTGTGTCCGATCCGCACCCGGACCGGATTATCGAGAATCTCTTCCGCCAGGTGGCTGATCTCGCCGGGCATGGTGGCGGAAAACAGCAGGGTCTGCTGCCCGCCGGGCAGAAACTTCAGGATGCGTTTTATGTCGGGCAGAAAGCCCATGTCAAACATGTGATCCGCTTCATCAAGGACCAGGTATTCAACACTGGACAGGTTGAAGGTCCTGTCGCGCAGATGATCAAGCAGGCGGCCGGGACAGGCCACAACGATCTCAACACCGGCGCGCAGCTTACTCGCCTGGGCCGGCTTGCCGACCCCGCCGTACACCGCCAGGCTGCGCAGCCCGGTCTGGCGGGCCAGTTTTGTAATGTCGCTGTTAATCTGCTCCGCCAGTTCCCGGGTCGGGGCCACAATAAGGCATTTGACCCTGCCGCGCGGACCCTTGAGCATGCGCTGCAGAATCGGCAGCACAAATGCCGCCGTCTTGCCGGTGCCAGTCTGGGCCAGGCCCAGGATGTCATGACCCTCCAGAATGGCGGGAATCGCCTTTTCCTGAATCGGGGTCGGGGTTTGATAATTGCAGGCCTTGATGCCCGCCGTGATCTTCGCATGAAAATCAAAATGTGTAAAACTCATGTGTGTCTCTCAATAAAAAATTAATGTGGCAGAGCCGTTGCAGGTCCCGGCGCCTGTTCAGCAACAGGCGCCGCCTTGCGAAACGGCAGTATGTAATGCTGCTTCCGCCACAGGTGTTGTTTTGTCTTGGATAAATAGAGAAATCCGTGAGACGGACGTCATGGTCTGTCTGTCACGTGAAAATCTCTGCTGTCCGGTTTAAGTGATCAGCAGAAACTTAAATATCGGCTTCTAATCTTTCGGGAAGGGTCTCGGAAGGGAAGAATGACGTATGAAGAATTCGCCAGGCACTTAGTGCACATACCTCTTGTCAGGTGCGGGCCCACTATACACCAATTACTGGTTTATGCAAGATAATAATCAGGGGCTGCCCTGCAGGCAGTGCTGCTCTATGCACCATAACCGCGGGTAATCGGCAGAGCCATGCTTACCGGCCTGATTTTTGCGCCGATAGTGGCGCTCGGTTCAACCCTGGGGGGTGATCACATGGACAAACTACGGCTGCGGCAGCTGGCTTTTACCATTTTATTTATTGCGGCTGGTATTTCCGTGGCTGCGCCGATGTTCAGCTCGTTGCCGATGCAGGACCAACGATTTCCCGGTCACGGCCAGGCACCTCCAGTGTTAAGAGAGCCTGCCGGAGGTTTCGAAAAAGCTGTTTGATGTTCTCCCGACATCTCTTCTTCATTTTTGAATATTCTCTCCATCGAACACAGGTGAAAAATCGTAAGGCATAATGAGATCTGCTGTTCAACAGTTCTGCCATGAGAAACTCCCTGTCACTCCCCGGGTAATTTTTCAATGTTGCTCCCGCCCGGTTCTTTAAGTATTAAGAGCCCATGCTCCCTGATCCACCTCTCTAAGACAAAATCAGAATGAAAAAAATGCAGAATAAAAAAGACCTGAAAGACCGCACAAAAGAATTTGCTCTGCGCATCATCAGAATGTACTCATCCCTGCCGAATACCCCGGAAGCAAAGATTCTGGGCTCACAGGTACTTCGCTGCGGCACCTCGGTCGGGGCCATTTACCGGGATGCATCCAGGGGCAGGGCAAAAACGGAATTTGCTGCAAAAACAGAAGACTGCCTCACAGTGCTCGATGAAACCATTTATTGGTTTGAACTGTTGATTGCAGGAAACATTTTTTCAGAAAACAAACTGGCGCCATTACTTCAGGAAGCAAAAGAGCTGACAGCGATATTTGTTGCGATAATTAAAAAGACAAAAACCGAGTCAAAGAAAAAATAGGGGTTGTAATTCTGCATGAGGTGAAATCTTTTGGATTTTCACCTAAGTCTTTCTCTGTCATGACAATCGGACCTCATTTCTTCTGGCGCTCCTTCTTCCGCACACAAATGACAACACCATAGGACCTGACATCCCTATCGAAAATCTCTCCGCCGGCAAGGGCAACAATTCGATCCATTTTTTCCGCCATTTTTTCTATACAGAGGAAACAGAATTCCTGGCCGGTCCCCATGTTGTTGAGACGTGCCCGCACGTCTTTATATCCCCATCAACAATCCCTGCGGTAGTCTATATCAATTCGTACACGTTTTCGCATAACTTTAGGGCCGAATAATTATGACAGGTATACCAGCCGGATAGATTTTTAGAGCCTCAAAATCCGGCGGCATAACAATTGTTTGGGTGTTCAATCGAAAGAAGATGCCGGGCCGGTACCATCGCTTTATTATAATACGCATCGTTTAATAAATAATCCAGGCATCAGCACAAAGAGAGCCAGATTAATTTTTCCCTCAAAGAAAGAGGTCAAGTCTCTGTTTGACTCATATTTCATTTTACATAATTATTACGGCAGCTTTTAAATGAGTTATGACTGTGTAACGCTCGCAAAAAAATAAAAGCCGCGACCCTGGAAAGGATTACGGCTTTTTCTATATATGGTGCGACGGCCGGACCCAAAGAGTGAGGACTAACCAATTGAAATCATTATGATCGATGTGCAACAGGTTGCGTATTTTTTGCCGCATTCTGCAACCTTTACGCAACCATTTTCAATGATTTGCAAGATGACTTTGTTCAGAGATTCAGATCCTATACTCGGACGAGTTCAATTAAAGGCTCAAAAGAATATAATGCGGCCCTTCTCCCCGAGGCTTTTTCTTTTTCCACAATTAGATTTTTTCCCAATAGCGCTTTAGTGAACCTTGCTGCAGTCGCTGAAGGTATACCGCTATGCTTTGTAAACTTGCTGTTTCTGAATTTGGGGTTTGTAAACACAAAGTCTAATGCGTTTATACTTTTAGGAGACTTTAACACGTCTGCAAATACTTCTTTCATCTCTTCGTAGAGTTGGCTTATATTCTCAGCAGTCGTCAAATTTTTAATAGCTTGCTGCTCAATAGCTTCCAGAAAAAAAATACACCAGCTTTCCCAGTCATCATTTTCGGAAACATGCCTCATGGTATCAATATATATGTCTTTATTTTCTTCTAAGTATCCACTTATATAAAAGTGGGGTTCCGATATAATTTTTGAGGCCCATAACATTAAGGTGATTAACATTCGCCCTATACGTCCATTACCATCTTTGAAAGGATGCAATGCTTCAAACTCAACATGAGAAATGCATATTTTAATCAATGGAAGATCTTTACTGTGCTCTAAATAGCGAAATAGCCCATCCAAGCCGTCCTGTAATTTTTCAGGACTAATGGGGACGAATAATATATTTCTCTTATATCTATCGGCGATGTAATTTTGTTCCTTTTTAAATTCTCCTGGAGACTTTGATGCACCACGTCCATATGATAACAAGCGCTGGTGGATGCTTTTGACCAGTGATTGAGATATTGGATAACCCTCTTCTAGAGCTTTCTGTGTAGCTTTCAAAGCCCTCTGGTAAAGAATAGTCTCAATAACTTCAGCCCGCACATTTGAATCATTTTCAGTACTATCTTCATGGTCTGCTTCATACTCTAAAATTTCATCCATAGTACTTACAGTACCTTCCATTCTTGAAGATATAACGGCCTCTTGATTTCTCAAAGGAGTCAAAAATATTTCGCTATTGTGCATTTTTTTTATCACTTGGTCATAGCGAGCTAAAGCATCAGTTGCTTTAACTAAAGAACCAACAAGTTGGCTCAAATCAAGACTTCTTGGGGGGAATTTCCCGTAATGGTATTTGACAGCATTTTCTAAATTAAACTCCATGGCTTTCTCCAGCGATTTGAGATTAATATTTTAACAAATATTAATCTCAAAATTTATAGATATCAATATTTTTTATTTTATGAGCGACAAATGATGTAGACATTAAGCAATGTAACTCAAACATTTTTGTCTCTCATGTTTAATGCTTTTTGAGAAACAAAAGACCTAGGCATTAAGATATGCGACTCAAAAATGTTTGTCTCTCATGCTTTGTGCTTTTTGAGAAATAAAAAACATTGAATCAGCAATAGATACAATTCAGAATATAATAACCAGGTTCCTAGTCACTACAGACGGACTGGGAAGACATCTTCACGTCCTTGAAAAAGACTTCTGAAGAGGTTTATTTGGGCTTCTGCAGGCGAGTCGCCATTAACCCTTTATAGTATCAGTGAATACAAGAAGTTTCTGGCTATTAAACGTCTGTTGAAGGGTATCTCTATTTTCATTGAGAACAAGAAGCGCTCTGAGGCGCTTGTTTTCTTCAGGCAGTTGAGCACACTCTTTTAATGCCTCTACCAACTTTTTTAAGAGCACTTTCTTGATCATTTTTTATAGGTCGTTCAAATTCCAATATACATTGCCAGACCCACTACCCAATTAGGTGCGTTTACTGCCTCCGCAAAACTTATCTGTCTATTTGAGTAGCTTAAAGGCTCCTGACATAAAGTTCTTCTTGAGATAATCAAAGGAGTATCACGTGAAAACCATAACTGACAGTTCTTTTTCTTGGCATCCTCGCGCAATCTCCGACAGGCCTTTGGCTTGCAACATCGGCTCTTCGCTTAATATCAGAAATTTGTTGCAACACGTAAAGTTGGGCATTTCACCTGTGGACTACTTCAGTAGCAACACTTCCTGTTCCAGACCAACACCCCAACGGTCCATCAATTCCACGATAAAACAAACCTGGGGATCATCGTTTTTTCTGAGCCGTGCGAGAATGGCGACATTGTCGCTGATGAGTTTTTTCTTGCCGTATCGGGATAATAAACTCTCTAGATCTGGAGGGATGTAAATTTCTGTCCTATCGGGGCAGGCTGCTTTCAAACGCAAAAACTCATCCAAGCCGACAGGATCATAGTCTCCGCAGTGTATGATCCGGGCATGTTGCATTGCCGGGGAGGCTAGCCAGTTCACAATTTTACTGTTCAGCCGCCCTTGGGCGTAAATTGCGATGTCAGCCCCTATTTCAAGCTTTTCGAAATTCCAAAAAACTTCAAGGTTTTCCACAAAGGCAACAATTCCCGAAAATCCCCATAGCGTTTCCCCGTCGAGGCGGAGAGCGGCGACACCGGCCTTTTCGGACCAACCGGCAACCGGCAAAACCTGACTGCCGGAGTGGAGTGTACTGTTATGAAATCCACGCAACAAAATCGCAACTGGTTGTGCTTCCCGTGCTTTTTTGGAGTCCCGCAGCTCGGCTACAGCCCTGGTGCGAGATGACAGTTTTTCATCAATTCCCTGCAGGCCGGAGGGGTAGGTTCTGGCAATAAAGGATTCAAGAGCCTTTGCATCATGCAAAACTATACGCCTCCCCGCTCCACTGCGTGCCGCCTGCAGAACTCCTGCGTCATACAAACTTTTCAGGCGGGATCGGTCTCGAGGGCTTAACCGACTCTCTGCGATATACCCTTGAGCCAGCAGCAGCCTAAGTTTTTCCGCAAGAGAATCAACCGCCATCTTCCTTTTTCCTTTCGATACGCACCAATGCGCTTTTCGGATCGAGAATTATCCGGCCCTTTTTTTCACGCAGAAAATAGAGAGAATCAGCAGCTTCCATCGCTTCAGGACTTGCCAGTACTGCGATAAATCCCATTTTCCGTGCTTCTTGAACAATCGCTGCCAGATTTTCCCGGTCAAGGCTGGATGCTTCATCAAGATAGAAAGGTATGGTTAACCTCTTTGTCGCCCAGTAGGCCTTTGAGGAGCAGAAGATTAATGAGCACCTTGATGGTGATCGTCGTGCCGTTCGATTCAATGGAATCAAGATGGGCGTAACGCCGAATTTGTCCATCAACGCTGGTTACTTCGAAATGCAGGTCAAAAAGATCGGCCAGTTCCACGCGCTGGTGTTTTTTGAGTAGATCCCCAACTGGCTGTGTGCTTCGCTGACTGCCGCTTTGTCTGCGAATAAGGGCGAGATTTCAGCATCGACCATGGTTTTTATCCTCTTGGTCCACTCCGGATGTTCGCGCAAGATGAGCCGCAGCCGTGCCAGGTTGGAAATGGAAATACGCCCCAGCCGGCGATTAAGTTCATCAATTCGCATGATGAGCGTTTGAAGGTCGCGGTTCAGGCCTTTGAAGGAACTTTGGAGACCCGCAACCAGACTTTTCCAGAGTTCCTGAACAGCATTTTCCCTTTCTTCAATGGCGTCGACTTCGGCTTGAAGATTGGCTAATGTGGCGGATTCGTCTTCACCAAGATATTTATCATAAGTGCGCTGATTAACACCTTGGAAATATTCATTGAAGCGTTGCGAAATTTCGCGTTGCTCCCTGCTTTTTTGTTCATACATCTCAAGAAGCGATTCGATGTCCTGATCTTCATGGGTGAAAGATTCAAGGGGCCATGACGAATCCGGTTTGGATAGTTTTCTGAGCCTTTGTACAAAAGCGTCGCGCTTTGCTTCGATTGTTTTCAAAGTTTGGCTCAAGGATCGCTCTTCATCCCTCAGGGACGATTGTCGGTCCTTGAGCTGCTTCATTTTTCCATTCAGTTCTTCCAACTGATTTTTGAGAGTAACCAGGGTTTGCTTGTTCTCTTCAAATTTAGGGAAATCTTTCTGGTAGTTTCTATACCGGGCCAGTCTGTTGTAGACTTCTTTCCACTCGTCCCTGAGTTGTTGCTTTTCTTTTTTTGCCGGCTCAGCATTTTTTGCAGCGTCATAAAGCTGTAGCTCCCGGGCCAGAACCTTTTTCTGTTCCTCAATGCGTGTATCAAGTATATCGGCATCATGATACGGAGAAAGATCAGGTGGATTCAAGGAGGCGAGAACAAGGCGGATCCTGTTGTCTTGATAAACACCTTCCCGGATATGTCCAAGGACATGGTCCAAGGCTTCCTTTATCTTTTGTTCATTGCGGAGTTCTATTGCATCTTCACCTTGAATTAACCCTAATAGCTCCGGGTTGATCAGCCTGAATGCATTCTGCAAATCTTCATCGGGAAACATCTGGAGGATTTTGGTGGCGGCAAGACGCGAAAACTGGTCTCGCTGTTTTTCAAGCCCTGTCAATTCCGCCTGCATTCTGGATATCCTGGCTTGAGTTTGGGGAAGGGAAATATCAGACTGCCTGCCCGAGAGATGCGCTGAGCTTCTCAATTTTCGTCTCCAACAGACTACACCTGGATTCTTCAATATCGACCAGATAATTTTTAAATTCTTCTGCTTCCTTCCGGTGCCTTTCTATTGCACCTTCGATCTTGCCAATAGACTGATTAACTTCTTGCTGTTCCTTTTCGCCTTGCGCGATCTTCTCGATAATCGATTGTTTTTCGTCTCTGAGTTTATCGAGGTGGTCTTTGATTTTCTTTTCCTGCTGGGAAAATTCATCCTCTTTCAGAGAATAGGAACGGGTAATTTCTTTCCAGAGACCTGGAAGCAGGCGGCGCAAGCTGTCGCGCGTTGATGCAAGTTCAAGAACACGCCGCACGTCGGCGGCAATTGTTCGCAGTTCCAGCAATTCCTTAGCTTCCCGGCAGACCTTGCTGTATTGGCTTGAATACCCAACTTCCAGATCAACGGTTCGCTGTTGGAATTCACCCTGATGAATTTCCAGAAGAAATTCTTTCAGTTCATTCTGTCGCAGATGGGCAAGTCGCAGCAGATTTCCAAACACAGCGCGGAACCGCTCATAGTGGTCACGTTGCCGGATCGGCACTAATCCAAGGTTCACTCCGCGGTTCTCGCCTAATCCCGTGAGAGCGGCGCGCAAATGGCGCGGTTTCAGCAGGCGAAAATCTCTGGCGGCAAGACGGGATCGTATTTCATCGGGAGGCCGGACACATCGTGCATCGTCAAGGTAATCGGAGGAATCATACATTCCCTGATAGGAGAAACGTTGAAATTCATAACTGCGGATGGGGCCAAGCCCTGGACGCCGACTACCTGGTAACCGGTCTGGGTTAGACATTCGAACAGAATGTAGCTGTTCTGGTCGGGGAAGTAGTATTTCCTCGTTTCGGACATCTCCCGAGAAAAGTGCATGCTGCGCTGATCATCGATGTAAAGAAACTGGAGAACGGCAATCAGTGAGGTCTTTCCGACATTGTTGGGGCCGATCAAATGCAGTGGAGTGATTAATTCAATCTCGCCATAGTCGTATTTGCCGGAGCGCAAGAGTATCAGTCTTGATGGCCCAACAATGTTCATGTCGTTTCGCTCCTCGGTTTGCAGCCCATTATGCTGTTTCAGCACCTCCAGACAGAGGTCAAAGAACCGATATGCCGGTGCGCTGAAACGAAATGTGTTGTCGGTGAGGCGTTGGCAAAAGCCGAAACGATCCAGCTGGCGCACAATGCCGCGTAAACCGTCCTCATCGACGATACCGGATTCCTTGAGATAGGTCCGGAAAGCGGGCCGCCTTCAGATGGGGCAGATCCGGAATTGAAAAAGTCTGGGTCATGAGCGTGTCGACAATCGGTCTGCCCTGGTCGGCAAGAGACTTCGATGAGGATGAGGACGAACAATGCCATGCGGGAGGCTTGCGGACTCAGACTGTCTTTGCCCCGGAAATAAAAGAAATCCCGGGGATGTTGCTTCCAGCCGGAAGCCAAGATGGCTGAAAAAGGTCATGATAGGCCTCTAGATTTTCGCTGAAGTGCCAAATAGGGGCCGCCGTCTTCGGCGCACAGGTGCCGACCCTTTCGCAGGGCATCGAAGATTTCACTTAAGTATGGTAAGCGCAAATGGACTATTCTGGTTCATATGCTTTTTTCTATTCCTAAGAGGATGAGCAATCAGAAAAATATCGGCAAGAGCGTATCGGCGCTCCTCCTCGGCAAACTTCATTTTCCCCGGATTCGCCGAGATAAATACGGCCGTAGGCTCTAACCAATTCTCCTGCGGTTGCTTCGGGGTATTGTTCCAACAGCCAGGCAAAAAGATCGGGAACCGGCAAAGATGACTCCAGTCGGGAATACAATTCCGACGGCAGGATAAACTCATTGTGTGATGTTTCATCCGCATCAGGAAGAGGTTCAGGAGCCGTAGGCTCGTAACCATGCACTCCATGGATAAATGCCTCCAGAGAGGTATCCGAGAAAGTTCCTTCAATCCGCCAGATCGGTATGGCAATTAATGCATCAAAATTCAGGCTTGCAAGTCCTGCGCGGTCTATTCTTTCCAGGGCAAGGGAGGCCCCACGCACCAACTCGCTCTCCCGTTTGAGGGAAACATAGAGAGGTTCCACCTCTTTCATCGATTCATAAAAATCTTCAGCGACTTCCCGACGCAATCGAAGTAACCGCGCCCGACAACGAGAAAATTCTCGGGAAAGCGCTCCGTCGAGGATAAAAGTTTTTTCGTTTGTTATCAGACTGCGCTCTAAGTCATCAAGGCTCGCATCCATCGCTTTTTTGACATCGATCAAGTCGCGCAGCGGCTCAAGATGACGACTCCAGAGCCGGTTGATAATCTCAAAACGTTCACGGATGCTGCGTTGATCACGGTTGGATTTAAGCTTGAGCACTTCAGTGACAATTGCCTCACGATTTGCGTGGGAATCCTGGCGGATGCGCTCAATCACCTGTGAGATGTCTGAGAGCGCTCTGGCTGCCTGGTTGTTCATTTTTTGATGAGATGCGCCATCAAGTTCGTTGCGCAGATCTTCCAGGTCGGTCAGATATCCTTGAATAACCTTGGCGGAAGTGAGGCGGTGTTCACGTAGAAGAAATGAGAGAAGCGCACGAATAGGAGAGGTCAGTTCGTAAGTGGCTGTGGCATCAGGAATCGGTTCAATGATGCCCAAGGATATCAGTTGATTGATGATCGTTGCAGAACCGGGGTCGCCTTCAGAGCGAGAAGTCTCAATCAAATCCCGCAAGTCCGCTTCCGTCAGCCCTGTGCTGCGGTAGAAAAGATCGAGCAGCAGAGGGTAATGCCGATCAGCAAAACGAAAAAAACTTTGAGGATTTGTGGCCATGTCCTTTGTTTAGTTCAAATTTTATTCACAGCTGAGGATCTATTGGTCGCCTCAACCTCATTCTCTTTACAAAGGGAACATTTGATGCCGTCATCACTGGTTCGGTCGATCAGTTTCCATTTGCCTGCCAGGATCAGTTGGGTTTTCCCTTTCTTGCAGACTTCACAAACCCAGATTTCCTGGTTGGTTTTGTCTGATATTTGGTACTTGTATTTATTCATGATTAAGCCTTTGCGGGCAGCACATGTTCCTTAAGCAGGTTTTCCGGTACTGCTTCCCGGGCCAGCTCGACCAATTTTGAGTGGTGGGTAAAAAATATTACCTGGGCTTTACGGGACAATTCACCCAGGATTTCGAGAATTGCCTTTGACCGAAAATCGTCGGCTTTAATAAGCAGATCATCTACTATAACAGGTAGTGGGGCATTATGTTCCATGTGGTGCTCAATGCCTGCAATCCTCAAGGCAAGGTAGAGCTGATCGCGTGTCCCTTCACTCAGCCCATCAACGGTCATTTTCCGGCCATTCTTTTCCACGCAGATGAAAACCAGCTTGTCCTTGTCATCAAATCCCGTGGTAAGATCTTGAAAAGAGCCCAGCGTGATACGCCGGAAAATCTCTGCCGTCCTCTTCATTATCGGTCCCTGGTTCTTTTGCCTGTATTCTTCTATCTCCCGTTCCAGTATCGCCGCCGACAGTTTTAGACGCGCATATGTTTCGACATGCTGCCTGATGGCTGCCATGGCTTCTTCTGCTTCATCAGCAGCGTCAGCAGAACCCTGGGCGCCGTCCATTTTGCCAAGCTCATTTTTCAAACTGCCAATCTCTTTAAGGATGCTCCCCCTTAAAGCATTGAGACTTTCCAGCTCGACCTTCAAATCCTGGAGTTCACCAGGCAGGGCGTCTCTATCAATTTCTTTTGCCTGTTCAATCAGATCATCAAGGGAGATTCCCTCGCTTAAAAGCTGCTCATCGACATCTTCGAGTTTAGCAAGGATATCCCTAAGCTCTGTTGATTTTTCTTCTATTTTTTCAAGCTCTTCCGTGGTTTGGCAACCAGCACTTTTTAAAAGTCGGCTGATCGTATCAGATGCATCCTGTTTTTCGTCTTCAAGGATATTGAGGTCATCCTGCATCTGCTCCAGGGTGACATTAATCTTTTTGCGTCTATTCACGGCTTCGTTACCGCTAGTCACCTGCGATAAAAGCTCAAACACTGTTTCGGTAAAATCAGGTTTTACGCTTTCCGGCATATACTTAGATGCGAAATTAGTAACATCTTCTTTCAAGCGTTGAGCATCTTGATTCATCTGGTCGACGCGCATCCGAAGTCTTGCGGCATCCTCAGTTTTGGAAAAAAGCCTGGTAATAACCTCTAAGGTTTTAGAGACGACTTCGACATCGGTATTGGCGTCATATCCCAGCTGTTTAATTGCTCCAGCCCATTTTTTGCGCCAGTCGTCAAGCTTCTTGGTCTGATTTTCCAGTTGTTCTTCCTTCATGCCCTGGAGTTTTTTCCAGCATGCTGAGAATATCTCTTTGGCTTTGTTCCCATAATCTTTTTTTGTCCTTAAGTTCGGAGACCACGCCTTCTGCTCGTTCAAGTAACTCTGAAAAGTGTTCCTCTTCCTTTACTCCCTTTTCTTCCAGCGCAATGAGTTCTGCGTTTACCTGGCTCGTGTATTCCTTGATAGTGGCTTGAAGGAGTGCAATTTCTCTCTCCTTTTTCTGGAGAGCCGTGAAAGATTCGGAAAATTTTTCAAACAGGCCCAACCAACCGGCGAACTCCTTGGGAAAATATTCCTTCACCCCCAACGGCCTAATTATCTCGAACCATCGGGAGGATAACGATTCCTCCTCGTTTCTTGCTTTTTCAAGTTGCGTCCTGGTTTTGGGCCAGTTCGTCTTCAGCCCGTTTTTTATCAAACGAAAGGGTAGTGTATCGTGCCACGAGGTCTGCATTCTTTCTGAGGACATCTGAAGTTTCATCCGCTTTGATCACTGAATTTTCATAGTCATCGACAATTTTCTGCACATGTTCTTCTGCCAGGTCTTCATCTGCCTGCCAGGCCTCCTTGACTTTCTGCCATAGTTCATCCCGCCTTGCCCTGGCTTCAAACAACACCGACTCGGAAAGCACCTCTTCTTTTTGCTCCAGTTCGGCAAGATCTATATCAAGCCGGCTTATTCTTTTTCTGACTTCGGTTTCCTGGTTTTCTAAATGTTCCCTTTTCTTCCCGGCGACCTGGAAAAGTCCTTCATATTCTTCAACCGTCTCTTTCAAAGGGACCGGCAATTTGACAATCTCATCATAATCATCAACATCCGTTCCTAATGGCCGGCATCTTTTTTCAGCTTCCTGCTTCAACTCTTCATGCTCTGCAAGCAACTCGCTTGAGATCAGCCTCCAGGTCACCTTTTTTCCTGATTTTTAACAAGAGTTTATCTAATTGCATCCGGAATAAGACTTGGGGGAAAGGATTACAGCGTTTTCCTGCAGCTCCTCGAGAACCTGCTTTGCTTCCGCGTAATTTTTTTCTGCGGTCTGCAGGTTTGTTTCATGCCGGACAAACTCCCGGGACAGGGCATTAATTGTCTCCTGGGTGGCAAGGTCTATCCTCAGGTCCTCAATATTATCTGGAGATTCCGGACGCCCGAGATTACGCAGGATCTGTTCTGCTTCATGAAGGTTAAGTTTTATTTCCGTCTCAAGCGCTGGAATATCGCTCTGCGCCTTCCTGGTCACGGCAACCCGGCTCTCAAACTCTTTAATTTCTTTTTGTCTTTCAAGCAGTTCAGCGGGAATATGAAGTGAATCAAGCTCATCCTGAAGCTTTTGTTTTTCTTTTTCCAGCCGCTGGATCTGTGCTTCTGCCTTGTCAAGAGCGGCCATGGCGCCAATTCTTTCAGAGGCACACGATTCCGGGACCGGCTTTATTGGGTCGAGTTCTTTTTTCTTATCCAAAAGAATTGTTCTTTTGCCAATCAGCGGCAGGGTGCGTTGCAGACGCTCTTTTTTTGTCAGCTCAACGGTAAGCTTTTTTATTTGTTCGCCCAAGTTCAGCATCTTTTGCCTTTGCATCTTCATGTTGTTTCTGGAGATCGAGAAAGATTTTCGGCCGCAGCGAAAGTTGTGCTGATTTTTTCTCAGCATCCCTGAACTTCTTTATCTCTACGTTAAGGGGTTTAGTCCTGGCATTTGCGGTAAAAATGCTGTCCGCTTCGCTTCGCAATGTTTGGCGGAGCGCATGGATATTTCTTATCCCTGCTGAAGCGCCAAAAAGGCTTTCCCCGACTTCTCCCTCCCCGGCAAGCAATTTGCGGCCACCCTGGACCAACTCATCATGGCCAAGCCCGAACATCGAGCGTAAAAAGCTCTTTGCTCACACCATTGAGGTATTTTGATGAAAGCAAAGATTCATCTATGGGTTTTTCATCCTTGTCGAGCAGGGTGTTTTTGCGACCTTTCCTTCGTATGATTTCAATATGTTCCTTATCTTTTGAAATAACTGCGCCAATTCTCAAATCAGCTTTACTGTGAAGATGGTCATCGGTCGTGGTCTCTTCAATGCCGTACAACAGGCCGGATATCGCCCTTAAGGCAGTACTTTTCCCCGCCTCGTTCGGGCCATAGACCATGTGGAAATTTTTGTCCCCGGATTCCAGGTCAATAGGGAAATCGGTATAAGGACCGAAACGAATGAGATTGAGCTTATTCAGCTTCACGATAAATGTTCTTTTTCAAAAAGTTTAGGAATCAGGAATTGTTCCACTTCATCAAGGAGGCCAATCAAGCTTTTCGGATTATCAAAATCAAGCACATCCTCCATTTTTTTATACTCGGCAGGCAATTTATTCCTCAAATCACCAAATTCGTCCTGGAGCATTTTTTCATCAATGGTGCCGGCCGCGCGCATCGCCTGGATGTAATTCAACAATCCGGCAACCGGGTCATCGTGCTCCATGAGTGAATCAAGGTCGATCACGGTTCGTGTTTTAAACCTGATCTTCTCAAGCCAGATGTTTTCCCCTATTTCAAACGAGGCAGCCCGTATCTGATTTCGATAAAGTTCCTGGTTCAACACCAATTCCGCATGTGCTTCGGTTCTTCCTGTAATGGTTAGACGAAGAGCGAAAATTCTGTCATCATCCGGATCAATTTTTTTCTCCAGGCTGTTCTTGACCATGCTCACAACCTCGTGGCCATACCTGGCATCAGAGACATCAACCTCGACATGGCCCCAACGTATGGTATCAAAGTCATAATGCTGCACCGATTCGACAACCATGTCTTCGACAATTACCAGGGTTGCACCTTTTGATCCTGTTTCTCTAATGTTTCTACCCTGGAGATTCCCTGGGAATATAATCCATGGGTCTTCGGATATAACTTCCCTGGTGTGAACATGTCCCAGACTCCAAAAATCGTATTGCTTGGATTTAAGATCATCAGCTTTGCAGGGGGCATAGGGTTCATGACCTTCACGACCGGTAAGCGCTGTATGCAACACCCCGATATTAAAGTAGCCCTCAACCGCACCGGGATAATTTGCAGCGAGATTATCTTCCACGACCTGGTTTGCATATCCCTGGCCATGGATAGCGATCCGCAGATCATCAAGGAGAAAAGTCTCTGGTTCTCTGGTCGAAAAAAACCTGACGTTTTCAGGCATCTTGAGCTTCTTGGTAATAATGCTGGCAGCATCATGGTTTCCTGAAACGATAAAAACTCTTATTCCGGCTTTGTTTAACCGCTGCATCTGGTGAGCGAGAAAAAGCGCCGTCTGATAATCTTTCAAATCTCCATCATAAAGATCACCGGCAATGATAATGAATGCCACCTGTTCACTAATCGCAAACTCAACCAGGTTAATAAACGCTTTTCGTGTTGCCCCCCTGATTTCCTCAACAGGAGCGCCTTCATAACGCTCAAGGCCACGCATGGGTGAGTCCAGATGAATATCAGCGGTTGCTATAAATTTAATCGTCATGATTCAATGTCTTAGAGTGAAGTTTACTCATATTATCCGGATCACATACCACCCGGCTGTTATAAGAGATGAACTGAGCAGGAAGAACGCAACACAACAGCCAGCCTTGTTGTTTCTGCCACTTTTTTTGAGTTTCTCTTCCTCCTCAAGAAGACACATTTCGACGGCACCATCACCATCATCGTCGAGTAGGTCCAAAGGATCGTCAAAATTTTGCATTTCCCGCGCAACAAGAAAGTGTAAATGTCAAGCCTGGCCCTGATTTACTTTGTTTGTGGGCAAGATTGTAATCACCTCAGGGGTCACCAATTCCTCGCGCCTTTTTCTTAATCCTTTCTGACGAGTAAGATGACTTCGTAAAGCAAAGAAAATATTATCTTGAGTATTAGCAATCTTTGCCCAGAATTGTTCTTCATTTTCAGCTGTTCTAGCGGCAAATGTAAAAGCAATTAACCCATGCTCTTGAGTTACTAGTAAGACATCATACCGTAAGTAAATTATCAGCATTTCCAGGAAGCAAATAACCTTGGTATAAGGTGCCATGCAGTTCCATTTTTTTAAGCTTAGAGGTTAACTCTCTCACAACATTCCGGTTGCCAACTCTTCCGTGGATGACTGTGAGATCTTCTGTTTGAATAGATAAATTTTTATCCATTAGCATTTCCCTTATGAGTATAAAATTGTTTGGGTCATGACTGATCAAATTTCTGATTATATCATTGCATTAACAAGTTGCGTTCTGCATCACCTGCGGCACTAATAAATTTCCCTGTCAGGCGCACGGTTACGTATTCTTCTAAATACAATTATTAGCTTGTTTCATCGATTTCAAATCCAAGTTTTTTTGCTGCAGAGATAAATTTATCTATATTACTTTTTCCCCATTGGTTTGAAATAGCATATTGGGTGGAATCTTGGAAATTTATTATTTCATCCTCCCCCAAAAAATGTCCTGAATTCAAGTTTGAAGTGCAACTCTTCTGAGTTGGCATGAGAGGCGAGCTGCTGTAGGCTCATGCTTTTCTAACCGACGAAAGTAAGAGGAGCATTTATGAGTAACTACAGGCAGCTCACCCAAGAACAAAGATACCAGATTTACGCCCTTATGAAAGTAGGAATTTGCCAAACCGAAATCGCCAGAGTTATCGGTGTCCACAAATCGACAATTAGTCGAGAAAGACGCCGTAACCGTGGCCTTCGCGGATACCGTCCAAAACAGGCCCATCGTTTTGCCGAGATTAGACGGGCAAAAGCCGTCACGACCTGATCTCTCCAGATACATGGCTCCTGGTCGAGCATCTCCTGCGCGATGACTGGAGTCCCGAGCAAATCAGCGGATGGCTTTTTCGTGAGCGCCAGATAACAGTCAGCCATGAGTGGATTTACCAGTTTGTTCTTCAAAACAAACGCCAAGGCGGTGATCTGCATCAGCATCTTCGCTGCAAGAAACAACGCCGGAAGCGCTACGGTTCTCCCAACTATCGTGGTCGGTTGCTCAACCGGGTATCAATTGACCAACGTCCCAAAATTGTTGAAACACGCTCCCGCATTGGTGATTGGGAACTTGATACAATTATAGGTAAAGGGCATAAGCAGGCCGTCGTTTCATTGACTGAACGTAAATCTCGTTTGACCCTTCTGGCCAAGGTGAATCGTAAAACCGCAGAGTCGGTCTCCCGATCTATTCGACGCCTCCTTGAACCAATCGCATCCAAAGTTGTCACCTTAACCTCGGATAACGGCAAAGAGTTTGCCAGACATCAGGAAATCGCCACAGCACTTCAGGCTAGCTTCTACTTTGCACACCCATATTCATCCTGGGAGCGCGGGCTTAACGAAAATACTAACGGCCTCATTCGACAATATTTCCCCAAAAAACATGACTTCACCACAATTACAGAAAAGGATATAACCATGGTAATGAACAAACTAAACAACCGCCCAAGAAAATGTCTCGCCTTTAAAACGCCGAATCAGGTATTCTTTGGCATTAATCCTAAAGTTGCACTTCGAACTTGAAT
>CAWAPG010000011.1:0-141374 GCA_963783905.1 uncultured delta proteobacterium
CTAGGCATGGTCTTTCATTTACAGGAAACAAAACCTTAATAATCAACCCGTACATGCAAGGTCCAGGTCAGTTTGTGCAGGATAATAGTTCTGATGCTGCATTAATTTATATAACTGGCAATGATGTGGAGGTAAGGGGTGGTCATCTTGTCGATCCCCCAACTTCAGGCGTCTTTGTTGAAGGCGGCGACAGGGCAAACATCCATCATGTCAGGATAGATGGAGGGGTTAAATTCAAGACTTCTACCTTCCATTTTGGAATAAAAGTAAAAAATTCAATCGGATCTAAAGCGACAAATAACATTATCAGTAATTGTGTTTCAGGGCATTAAAGGTTCTCAGACTTCATCCCAACAGCATTTTGAAGTGGCCAACAACTATTTAAAAGATAACTTTGACCACGCATACTATGGGGGAGGGGATTATGAATTCGTTCATGATAATCAGATATATCATACCCAGAAGAAAGGTGCCGGAACTGCTATTGTTGGCCAGGGGTCATTTGGACAATACAAGAATAACAAAATTTATTCCACAACTGGTGGTGGGATTACGGTCAGAAACGCTGAACATTCAGAAATTGTCGATAATGTAATGGAACTTGAATTATCTAAAAACTTTTACGGTATTGTTACTCAAACACTTTCAGGCACCTATGGGAATATTAATTATAATAAAATTAAAAATAATATTATCAACTTTACATCAACAGGAAGCTCAGATGGTGTACGTGTTTTATCAAGTGGAGCAGATTCAGTTTGTTTTTTTCATTTAACGAAATTAGTGGAAATATAATCATTAATGCTTGTGTAACGGATCAGGCAATGGTGCGATCTTCTTGCGTTCTACAACTGAAGGAAAACAAAATATTATAAAGAATAACAAGATATATACATCTGGTGCTGATGGGATTAAGGTGCAGTCTATTAAGCATAGTATTATATCTGGCAATATTATAAAAAACACTAGTTCAAAAGGAATACGGTTAATAAATGTCAAGGATTCTGATATTAATAAATGCCATAATAGATGATAAAGGTAGAGTGATTGAAGATGGAATAGTTGAAGATAAAGGCTCAAGGTTTAATAGAATATCAACTGATTTTACTTTTTAAACTGCCAGAATGAGGATGTGTGGTCTGCTAAAAGATATTGCAGTTACAATAGAAGAAGTTAACTTTATTACTGCAAAACTTAACTTGGTTATTATTCAAAACGAAAGAGGTATATACCAGTTTAACGGCATATGGTTAAAAATCATTGGCCGATAACAAAAGAGATGGGCAAATTAATGAAATTAATCAAGATCAGCTAATTACTATCGCATGTTAGTAAATAATTTGTGATTAAAGTCTCATATCCAGGATTTTTATGAATATAATTCAAAACAAGCGAATTCTCGTAACCGGTGCCTGTGGCAGTGTTGGAAGTGAATTAATCCGACAGCTGCTCATCGATGAAGATTATAAACCAAAGGAGATTATTGGAACTGACAATAATGAAAGTGCACTTTTTTTTACTGAATGAAAATTATATCGATGATTCACGTGTAAGGTTTTTTGTCGCAGACATTCGTGACCGAGACGAACTTTATCGTCGCATGCAAGGCATAGATATCGTCTTTCATGCTGCAGCATTAAAGCACGTAATTTTATGTGAATGGTCTCCTGATCAGGCTGTTCAAACTAATATAATAGGTATCCAGAATATAATTTCTGCCGCCGTTTCATGTAATGTGGGTCGAGTAATTTTTACGAGTTCCGATAAAGCGGTGAACCCCACGAATGTAATGGGCACTTCAAAACTGATGGGCGAACGTCTGATGACTGAGGCCAATAATAATAAACATAATAAAGGTCCGATTTTTGCGTCTACAAGATTTGGTAACATATTCAGGCTCCAGTGGTTCTGTAATTCCGATTTTTCATAAGCAGATTGCTGCTGGAGGTCCAGTTACCCTTACTGATCCAAAGATGTCCCGATTTGTAATGAGTATCAAGGAGTCAGTTCGTCTGGTAATTGACTCTGCAAATTTGGCGAAGGGCGGGGAAGTGTTTATTACCAAAATGCCGGTGATAAGGATTTCTGATTTAGCTGAAGCTATGATTAATGCACTGGCTCCACTGATTAATTACCATCCCTCTGAAATAGAGATAAAAGTAGTAGGGGTAAAACCCGGCGAAAAATTATATGAGGAGTTAATGAGTTCTGAAAAGAAACAAGACGGGGCAAAATTATCTCAATATTTTACAGTACTTCCAGCTTTTCGTGATATATATCAAGTGGAATTGTATATGATTACCCCGATTTAGTATCCAGCAAAGTTACCAAACCATATATTTCAGCCAATGAACCATATATTTCAGTGAATGAAATAGTCGAAATTTTGAATAATAATAATTTGCTAAACTGACATTTCCGCATAGGAAAAAGAGATGCGTATCCTGATATTAGGTGGCGATGGTTATCTGGGGTGGCCAACAGCAATGCACTTGTCTGCCAAGCATCATGAAGTAATGGTAGTTGATAATTATCTTAGAAGACGACTTGCGCAAGAAGAGGACGTGGAACCCTTGTATAGAGTGCCTAATCTTATGGAAAGGTGTCAAGTTTGGCATGATCTCTCAGGGCACAAATAATTCCTTTAATTGGTGATCTAAACGAATGGGATTTTACTAGAAAAATATTCAAGAAATTTCGGCCTGAAGCTTTAGTTCACTATGCAGAACAACCTTCCGCGCCCTATTCAATGCTTTCCCGCCCCGCAGCGAATTTGACTTTACATAACAATTTAGGCGTTACATTCAATATTATTTACGCTGTTCGTGAATATGCACCAGACGCTCATATTGTTAAATTAGGTACAATGGGAGAATACGGAACTCCTAACATAGATATTGAAGAAGGTTGGCTGGAGATATCACATAATAACCGAGCGGATACCTTTCTTTATCCCCGCCAAGCAGGTAGTCTCTATCATACAACTAAGATCATGGATACAGATATGCTTTGGTATTATGTTAGAATGTGGGGTTTGAAAGTTACCGATCTTATGCAGGGGCCTGTGTATGGTGTTTTCACAGAAGAGAATCGAGTGGACAAAAGATTATTACCGTTTTTTAACTATGATGAATTGTTTGGTACGGTCTTGAATCGCTTCATTGTCCAAGCTGTAGCAGGATATCCTTTAACTGTTTATGGTAAAGGCGGACAAACACGGGGCTATATAAATATACAGGACACATTAAACTGTGTGGCCCTAGCTTTGGAGAATCCACCGCAGAAAGGAGAATTGCAGATCTTTAATCAATTTACAGAAAAGTTTAGTGTAAATGATTTGGCAGATTGGGTTAAACGTGTTGGAAGTAAATTTGATTTGAATGTGAAGATACAAAATTTGAAAAATCCTCGTAAAGAGGCTGAAGAACTTTATTATAATCCCAGACATTCAAGGTTTATTGAGTTGGGGATTGAGCCCCCACTATCTTACAGAAGAAATTTTAATGGAATTATTTCAAGTGGTGAGTCGATTAGGTGATCAAATCAAATCGTACAGAATATTTCGCGGTGTGAAATGGGTTTGATTGATTTCATTCACAAGTTCAAAGGCAAAACCTTCCTGATTAAGTTTTCCAAATTGAAATAATTAATGCTAATGAATTTTTACTCAATGAGCAATACTGTTGACATATTATTGATATTGCATCATTTTCGGACTCCCAAGCAACGGGGCGGATTACCTTCATACCACATAGTCAAAAAATTAGTGCAATCCGGAGTTTCTGTTGTCACTGTTGTTCCAGGTGTTGATACTCTAACCGGCATAAAAGATTCCACAGTCAAGGGAAGATTGTCGGCAACGACATATGAACAAAATGTGGGAAAGATTATTAAGGTAAATAGTTTTGACAACATACGAACATCGAAATTTAGGAGAGCTTGTTATTATTTGAGTTTTTCATTGTTACAATTTTTTGTAGCTGTGACAACTGAAAAACCTAAGATTGTAATAACAACTTCTATTCCTCTAAGCAGTCTTCTACTAGCTGGATTATCGCCAAGATTAAAAGATCAAAATTACTTATAGATGTACGAGATCTTTCATTGGATACGGCAGTTGAACTTGGCTATTTTGCAGATGGTATGTTTGTCAGAACGTGTAAGTTTTTAGAATCATTTGTTTTTAAAAAAGCAGATCAGATAATTGTTGTATCTGAAGGAATGGGACAACTTTTACAGGAAAAAGGTGTTCTGAAGGAACGGATAATTCATATACCTATTGGGTTTGATGGTGATGATATTATTACTCAAGATAAATTTGATGTCAGTAATACATATAATTTGATAGGAAAGTTTACTGTATTATATGCTGGTACCTTAGGTCATGTTGTCGATATAGATATAGTACTAGATGCTGCGCAATTATTGAAAGAAGACAAACAAATACAATTTTTAATTGTGGGGGACGGGCAAAAATTACCAGAATATAAAACAAGAGCTCAAAATCAAGGTTTAAATGTTATTTTTTACAAACCAACATCCCAAAAGCAGAATTAAAGACTTTTGTTTGGCTGCTGATATATGTCTTTATCCTTTAAATGGCGGTCGTGTTGTGGGAGCTTTGGCGGGTAATAAAATATTTGACTATTTAGGAAACGGTTGTCCTGTTGTCTATTACTGGACCTAAAGGGGATGTTGCCGAGTTAATAAAAAATAATAACATAGGTAGTGTTCTTCCTCGAAATGCAAGGTTGCTTGCTGATATTCTCAAGGAATGGAAATCTGATCCTGAAAAATTAAAAGCTATGGGAGTTCAAGCAAGAAAAATGGTTTTAGAAAAATATACAATATCAATAAGTATGGAACAACTTGTGAAAATTATTTCTCGACTCAACGGTAGATGAATTGAGTATATTTCTTCAAAGTATATTGAACAGGAAAGGTTTGGAACCAGATTGAATTTTTTACCAGTAATTATAATCGGCGCCCCGCGGTCTGGTACTAACATGCTGCGGGATATATTATGCATGATTGAAGGTTTGGAGACCTGGCCTTGTGATGAAATAAACTATATATGGCGGCATGGAAATATGCGTTATCCATCGGATGTATTTCCACCAGATATTGTGACCCAAGGAGTAAAAAAATTCATTAGAAATGAATTCAATAAAATCGGTCAAAAGAATAATGTTACGCATGTAATTGAAAAGACATGTGCAAATTCTTTAAGGGTTAACTTCGTAGAAAGAATTTTACCGGAAGCAAAATATATTTTTATCATCCGTGACGGTGTAGATGTGGTCGCTTCAGCGATGAAAAGGTGGAAAGCAACTCTCAATATTCCATATATACTCCAAAAAGTCCGATATGTACCGTTAACCGACCTTCCATATTACACCCTACGTTATCTCGGAAATCGTTTTCATCTCATATTGTCAAAAGAAAAAAGATTGGCTTTCTGGGGACCAGCACTTGATGATATGGATTCTCTTCTTGCCGACCATTCTCTGGCGCAGATATGTGCAATACAATGGAAACAGTGCGTAGATTTTGCCACCGCAAGTTTTGATAAAATGCCGGAAGGAAAAGTGTATAAAGTACGGTATGAAGATTTTGTTAAAAAACCAGGAAAGGAGATGGAAGGAATATGTCATTTCCTCAATATAACCATGCCGGCAAATGCTGATATGACATTATTACAAAATGTTTCCGCCAAAAGTGTCGGGAGAGGATATGCAGAGTTGAACAAAACGGAATTAACACAAACAATACTTCCCCTTATACAGGAGACATTACAGAGGCATGGATACTCATCTGCATGAAGGCCTATCTCCATGGAACTCTTTTATTAAGCGGTTGTTCGACCTACTGTTTTCTATACTGGGACTGGCTCTAACTTGGTGGATCATTTTACCAGCCTTTTTTCTTGCAACAATTAATACAGGGCAGAATGGTTTTTTTTCTCAAAACCGGGTTGGGCGCTACGGTCGCATTTTTAAGGTGATAAAGATTCGCACCATGCGGGATGTTTCCGGAACAACAACAACTGTCACCACTTCACACGATGCCAGGATAACAGCCCTGGGTCGTTTTTTAAGAAAATTTAAAATAGATGAGCTTCCCCAGCTTATAAATGTCCTGCTCGGAGATATGAGCTTTGTCGGGCCCCGTCCTGATGTCCCGGGGTTTGCTGACAAGCTGAAAGGGGAAGACAGAATTATACTATCAATTCGACCTGGTATTACTTCACCGGCAACGTTGAAATTCAGGGATGAAGAAAAATTGCTTGCACAGCAGAAAGATCCGGAACACTTCAATGAGACTGTAATTTTCCCCGAGAAGGTGCGATTAAACAAAGACTATATAAAAAATTATTCTTTGTTGCAGGATATCCGTATAATTCTGAAAACAATTTTTGCGATATAATCCCTGAAATACTAATAGAATATCAGTTATGAAAAAAAGAATTTTCCTATCACCGCCTCATATGGGAGGGGAAGAATTAAATTTTGTAAAAGAAGCCTTTGCCGGCAACTATATTGCGCCTCTCGGGCCTATGATTGATGCCTTTGAGAAGGAGTTTGCAGAAAAAATAGGTGTTTCTTATGCACTGGCTCTTGCAAGCGGCACTGCTGCTATCCATCTTGCCTTGGATCATCTCGGTGTCGGGCCAGGTGATGAAGTTTTTGCCTCCACTCTTACCTTTATCGGCAGTGTCAGCCCGATTACTTTTCTGGGCGCAACTCCTGTCTTTGTTGATTCTGACCCACAAACCTGGAACATGGATCCGGGACTCCTGCAAAGAGAATTATCTTCCTGTGCGGAAAAAGGGAAATTACCTAAGGCAGTTCTGCCGACCGATCTTTATGGGCAGTGTGCAGACGTTGATCGTATACGAGAAATTTGTGATTCTTATAATATTCCGGTGGTGCTGGATTCGGCGGAGTCACTCGGGGCAACGTATAAGGAACGGAGTGCAGGAACAGGTGGAAAAGCAGCCGTTTTTTCATTTAACGGCAACAAGATCATAACCACTTCAGGCGGCGGAATGCTGGTATCCGAAGATAAAGATCTTATTGATCATGCCCGTTTTTTATCTACCCAGGCCCGGGATGCTTTCCCCCATTATGAGCATTCCGAAATCGGTTACAATTACAGAATGAGCAACATCGTTGCCGCCATCGGCAGAGGGCAACTCCGGGTACTTGATGAAAGGGTAAAAGAAAAAAGAAAAATTTTCGATTATTATCAGGACAGATTGGGGGGAATTCCCGGTATTGAATTTATGCCGGAAGCTTCCTATGGTCGATGCACCCGATGGCTCACTGTCATACTGGTAACTCCCGAGAAATTTGGTGCGAACCGTGAAGCCATTCGTTTAGCTTTGGAGGCGGAGAATATAGAAGCCCGACCGGTTTGGAAGCCCATGCATTTACAGCCGGTATTTAAGCATATGGAACTGAATGAAAAATTTGTGGAAAAAAAATCGGATACCAAGAGAAGATACAGTTCCAGAACAATAGGTGGTAATGTGGCTGCAGAACTTTTTGAGAAGGGACTTTGTCTACCTTCGGGTACTGCTATGAGTACTGCAGATTTGGATAGAATAATTTCAGTGATTCTTGATTGCCGATCCTGCTGAATCCTCTTACACCTTTCAGAGAAAGGGAGCGCAAAACCAGTTTAGATGAATTGCCCCAGCTCTTTAATATCCTGAAAGGTGATATGAGTTTTGTCGGCCCCAGGCCGGCGCTTTTCAACCAGGATGATCTTGTCGCCTTACGCACGGAGTGGGGCCGGGTCAGGCTTGACATTTGAGTATTTATTTTCTTTTGTAGACAGCGATAAATTCATCAACCGATATGCCCGCCTGCTTAAGTGCGCTCATGAGAGTGCCCAATGCAAGTTCTTTGTGGCGGGGGATGACACAACCCCTGTCACCTTGGCGCATCACGACATGGCTGCCCTTCTGTCGTGCCTCATAAAATCCGAGTTTTTTAAAAACCTTGATGGCTTCATCCCCGGAGATCCTTGGCAGTTCAGGCATGGGTCTGCACTTCAAAAGTGGTTAGGATGGGACGAAATGATTGCTTCAGGGGGAATTCTTGAAGATACAGCTCAGTAGCTTCCTGTAGATTCAGTACAGCTTCTTCGATTGTTATACCTTGACTGGCAGTTCCCACTTCGGGGCATTCCGCCACGTAAATATTATCCTCTTTATGTACAATAGCAGTATACGTGCTCATCGAACCACCTCTTTCTCTTTGATTTTCTTTTTTGATAGCAATTAAAAACTTTACCATTAATTGGATGCAGGACCAAGTAAATTGTACGAGCGGGGTCAGGTATCGGGGGGAATATCAGTCCGGGGTCAAGCCTGACATTTATCAGCATAGAAGCCGAGCCGGGGTCAGGCTTGACATTCAAGTATTTTCTGATAGGGTTGGAAACATGGCCCGCAAACCCCGCATACATTATCCTGGCGCTTTTTATCACGTTATCCTGCGTGGTAATGGTGGTCAGGATATTTTTTTCAGCAATCATGAGCGCACAAAATTTTATTTACTTCTTCAGGAGGGCACAGAAAGATTTGAACATAGGATTCATGCATTCTGTTTGATGGGTAATCATGTTCACCTGGTTGTGCAGGTTGGCAAAATTCCTCTTTCGAAGATCATGCAGAATGTCACATTCCGTTATACGCGGTATATAAACTCACGTAAAAAGCGCATGGGACATTTATTCCAGGGACGTTATAAAGCTATACTGGTAGATGCTGATTCATATCTCCTTGAGTTGGTCCGTTATATTCATAACAACCCAGTCAGGGCCAAAATAAGCCGAACAGCAGATCAATATATGTTCAGCAGTCATCGTGCCTACCTGGGAAAGGACACGGTTTCCTGGCTGACTACAGATTTAATTCTGGCTCAATTCGCCAAACAGAAAAACAGAGCAAAAAAACTATATCATGATTTTATACTGAAAGGATCGACAGAAGACCAGCGGCAGGAGTTTTATAAAGGGACCCATGACGCACGAATTTTAGGAGATGATCGTTTCAGTGAGAAGGCTCTTGCCAAAGTTGAAGAAAAATTCAACAGGCAGTTGTTATTAGAGGATGTTGTCGAAGCTGTGTGTGTATTTTACAATATAAGCATGGACATACTCGCGGGTCCCGGCAAGTTTCGCCCGGCTTCTGAAGCGAGAGCAGTGTCAGCCTTACTCGTTCAGGAAAATGACACCCTTAGGCTTGTTGTGCTTGGGAAATGCCTGAAACGTGATTTGGCTACCTTGAGCCAGGCAGCCAACAGGCTTCGAAAACGTGCGCTAAAAGATAAAACACTTTGGGCAAAGATAGAAAGTATTAGGAAGGAACTTCGATGAATATTCATTTAGTCATCAGGTTGTTTGTTGGTCAATGTGTCAATCGTTGGTTTGTCTCGTTAACCAACAACCGGACCAACGATTGACACGTTACCTGATAAATGTCAGGCGACCCTTCAACTCCGATTAGCCGATTTGTATTATTTTAGATGGGTTTAAAATCAAATTGTTTTTAGTTCGCACATATGCGGGGGTCAGGCTTGACATTTAAGTGTTTTCTGATAGGTTTTTTTGAAAAGATGGCCCGCAAACCTTGCATACATTATCCTGGTGCTTTTTATCACGTTATCCTGCGGGTAATGGTGGTCAGGATATCTTTTGGGCAAACATGGCTGCTTTTACTTGTTTTCTTGGCGGTAAAAATGATATCAAAGGGGCCTGCCTTATAAACTTCTGACAGGGTGGGAATCAATAATTCAATCTTCAAGATGTATAAATTCAGGACATTGCAGACAGATACTCCTCCTGTTGCCACACATTTAATGAAGAATCCTGACCAGTATCTGACGCCGATCGGACAATTTCTACGTAAAACCAGTTTGACGAATTGCCCCAGCTCTTTAATATTTTGAAAGGTGATATGAGTTTTGTCGGCCCCAGGCCGGCGCTTTTCAACCAGGATGATCTCGTGGCTTTACGCACGGAAAAAGGAATTGACTCCCTTGTCCCCGGTTTGACCGGCTGGGCGCAGATTAACGGCAGAGACGAGCTGCCCATCCCTGTCAAGGTCGGCTTTGACGAATACTATTATAAAAACAAATCGTTTTGTTGGATGAAATATTCTTTTTTTGACCTTTGTTAAGGTTCTGCGCCGTGAAGGGGTAGATCATTAAAAGCAAAGTAGGCAGCTTTCAGTAGTCAGTTTGCAGAACAGGAAAGGGGTTTAATTGTGTTAAATCAGCCAGACCATTCAAATTACAATGCCAGGTGAATCTTAATTGCTTCGTTTAGAAGATTAAGGTGTTCGTTTTTCAATTTGCCGATGTATTTAACCAACCTGGTATTATCAAGTGTTCGGATCTGATCGGCTTTAGCCCTTGAGTCTTTTGGCAAGTTCCCGGTCCCCTTGGGTAGGAGCAGTTCAAAAGGATATGTTTTTTGGGTTTTTTTTTGATGTAATGGGGAGCACTGTAACTGAGCCGGCATACATGTTATTTATATTGTTGGATACAACAATAACCGGGCGGGTTTTTGCTATCTCACTGCCCACAACTGGATCAAGTGCAGCAAGGCAAATATCTCCTCTGCTAATATTCATTCCAGTCCTCGAAATCGACAGATTCAAATTCCTTTGTTATTTCGAGTCCTTCTTTGCGGGTGGCCTTATAGCCTTCAGTCAGGATCTTTTCTATTTCTTTTTTCTTTAGTTGTTTAATCCGTTGCTCTACAGCTTCTGCCACAAATTGACTCTGTTTGCGCGGGGGGCTTATGCGCTTAAGTTCTTTTGCCAGAGCAGAAGGTAAGGTAATATTTAATCGAATAGTTTCAGTTGCCATTGTGCCCTCCTATGAGGATAATTTATGCACATATTTATGCGTCATAAATATGTGCATTGTCAAGTAGGAAGTGTGTGGTGTTCGGTGGAGTCCGGGGGCGGACAAAGTCAACATATTGCTTTGGCAGGATAAACATTCCCATAATGAACAATTTTAGGGCTAAGATCGACCTTGTTAGTCGTAAAATAACACTGAAAGGAGAAATCGCTCTTTTCCGCTGGATTTAAAGATCCTTTTTTAAACCTTTGTTAAAATAATCCGGCATGAAGGGGTAGACCATTGAAAGCGAAGTCGGCAGTTTTCAGTAGTCAGTTTGCAGAAGAAGGTGGGGCATGACGCTTGATTTCTGTACTTCAATGGCGTATAATAGAATATATGAAATTTATTGAGACTCCGATATTTACTAAAGAAGTCCAGGTGCTACTCGAAGACGATGAATATAAATCTCTGCAAGTCGCGTTACTGCTACGACCTGAACAGGGTTCTATTATCCCTGGCTCTGGTGGGCTTCGAAAAGTCCGTTGGGCTAGCAAAGGCGCAGGGAAACGTGGAGGCATCAGGGTAATCTATTATTGGGACAAGAAAACGGAATCTTTCTACATGTTGCTTATTTATTCAAAAAGCAAAAAAGATGATCTTTCGCAGGATCAGCTCCAGATTTTAAACCAATTAATTAAGGAGGAGCTAAAATGAAGAATCAAGATTTTACTAATTTAGTAAAAAGCATTAAGCAGGCAGGGAAAATTAGACGTGGGGAAATGAAAGCAAGCCGTATCTTTGAGTTTGCGCCTGCTGATATTAAGAAAATCCGAAATCAATTGCATAAATCTCAATCAGAATTTGCCATGATGATCGGTGTGAGTGTCTCCACTCTTCAAAACTGGGAACAAGGCCGCCGTACACCTGAGGGTCCAGCTCGAGCATTACTGAAAGTAGCAGCAATCAATCCCAAAGCGCTAGAAGAAGCTCTAACTTCATGAATGTCATTGAAAGCAAAATACAGTTTATAGTGTAAATTTTTTAAGAATTTCGGGGACATCATACTTAATTATTGTCGATACCGTGGAAAACAGGGTCAGGGCACGTTAAGTGAATACTATAAAAGAAGGAACTCTTTATGTGCGTAATGCGGTTCTGCTATTTCCCTCCCATGACAACAGTACTGCTGTACGGTACTGTTGATATGGTGTGTGGTGTGGGTCAGGGTGTGGGTCAGGCTTGACATTTAAGTGTTTTCTGATAGGTTTTTTTGAAAAAATGGCCCGCAAACCTTGCATACATTATTCTGGTGCTTTTTATTACGTTATCCTGCGTGGTATTAAACGGGGTCAATAAAAACACCTCATGCAATAAAAATACCCAATACTTGCATATTGTGAAAGTATTGGGTATTTTTATATTATGAAAGTTGGGACGAAAATAATTATTGAACAGGGATTTGCGAACCGATTCGTCAGGGCTTCTCAGCTCGATCGACTGATATCTGGTACCCCTGAACGGCGTTACAGCTTAGTCAACCGTGCAATGAAGAGCGGTGAACTGTTGCGGCTTCAGCGTGGCCTCTATGTTCTGGACGATCAATATCGTTCCTACCCTTGTCACCCTTTTGCCGTGGCCCAGGCATTAGTACCGGGGAGTTACATTTCTTTTGAAACAGCATTAGCCTACCATGGCTGGATTCCGGAAAGGGTCTATTCCATCGCCAGCGTTGTTCCTGGCCGGAAATCACGTCAGTATGAAAATAAAAAGCTAGGCGTCTATAGCTTTCATCCTCTTGCCATTCAATCGGGTTACTTTTTAGAACTGGTGAACAGGGTCCAGGTCGATGAGCAGATAATGTTGGTGGCAAAACCATGCAGGGCATTAATGGATTTGATCTGCCTGCGAAAAATTGCCTGGAAAGGGTTGGACTGGCTTGCGGAAGGGTTGAGAATTGACCCCGGTTTGCTAAGCAGCATTACGAGAAGGGATATTAATACACTGGAAATGGTATATAAACATAAACGGGTGAAATCGTTTCTTTCTTCACTCAGCTTGGAGCTGGACATTGATTGAACTGATTCAAAAGAGATTAACTTCCTATAATGCAGCTAATCAACTGGAAGAAGAGTATGCAATTAAGGAGGTTCTCCAGGAAATTGTTCTGTATGGCTTGTGGCGTGCTGATTTTTTTGATCTTGCGGCATTTCAGGGTGGTACCAGTTTGCGCATTTTAAACGGAATGACAAGATTTTCTGAAGATCTTGATTTTATCCTGAAAAAATCTAATCCTGATTTTACATGGCCTGCTTACCTTGAAAGAATGATCGCTTGTCTAGAAGAATTTGGCATTAAATCAGAGGCGTTAAACAAGGGGAGAATGGATCAGCGGATAAAAAAAGCTCTGATCAAGGACAATTCGATTTGTAGCCAACTCAACCTATCTTTTTTTCGGGAGAATCCTGCCAGGAAATTGAAAATTAAACTTGAGATAGATGTTGACCCTCCAGAAAATTCCGGTTTTGAATATAGCTACCTTGATTTCCCACTGGATTTTGAGGTGTGTCATCAAGATTTGAGTAGTAATTTCGCCCTGAAAATCCATGCCTTGCTTTGCCGACCGTATCCGAAAGGAAGGGATTGGTATGATTTCATTTGGTATTTAAAACAAAATGTTACGCCGAATCTTCCCCATTTGCAGTCTGCCTTGTATCAGTGGGGGCCGTGGGAACGTCAGGAAATTATGGTTGACCTGAAGTGGTTGAAGCATGCGCTGGCTGAAAAGGTTGTTCTTATTAATTGGCAGGATGCAGCGGTTGATGTTGAACCTTTTATAATACCGCAGGAGCAACACGGATTAAAATTATGGAGCAGTAAATTTTTCCTGCATAAAGTTGAACAAATATAGAAACGTTCTTGACGGAACATGGGGTTGTATAGCCAGAGAGGTGGTTTTGGCAGCAGAATGGTATAAAAAAAACAGGACTGAGTGCTGAGGACTGAGGACTGTGGACTAAGGACTGAGGACGGTGATGTCAGTAGTTATGTTGTCGGGGTAAGGTTTCGATAAAAAATATGGTTTGCGCGATTTAATCAAATGAAGAGATTTTTTGATATATTGTTGAGCTGTTTGCTTCTTCTCGTTTTCAGTATACCTATTTTGCTTGTTGCTTTTATGGTGAAAATCACTTCAAAAGGGCCTGCTTTATATCCATCTGATAGGGTTGGAATCAATAACTCGATATTCAAGATGTATAAGTTTCGGACAATGAAAACTGATACCCCTCCTGTTGCTACTCATTTAATGAAAAATCCTGACCAGTACCTCACCCCTATTGGGAAATTCTTGCGTAAATCAAGTTTTGACGAGTTGCCGCAGCTTTTTAATATATTGAAGGGTGATATGAGCTTTGTCGGGCCGCGGCCTGCTCTTTTCAACCAGGATGATCTTGTGTCTTTACGCACAGAAAAAGGGATAGACTCACTTGTGCCTGGGTTTGACCGGTTGGGCCCAGATAAATGGCAGGGACGAATTGCCCATCCCTGTCAAGGTTGACTTTGATGAGTATTATTTGAAGAACCGATCATTCTTACTGGATATAAAAATTCTTTTTTTGACCTTTGTGAAAGTTATGCGCCGTGAAGGGGTTGACCATTGAGGTTGATGGTGTCGCAAAAAGCACCCAGAGGGTATAAATCCGATCTACAGCGTCGTTGAATATTTTTGTTCCTGCAGCATGCCGTATGTATAGCTTCACTCTCAAAAATGCACTACTTCTTGTATATCAAAATTTTTGCTTAACCATCCTTAAGTTTTTTGTGAGACTAAACCAAGGTCGAAGTAGGCAGTTTGTTGGTTAACGTGTCAATCGTTGGTCCGTTTCGTTGACCGACAAACAAACCAACGATTGACAGCAGTTGGCAGAAAAAGATTAAAAGCAAAAGATATTTTTAATTAACCACAGATGGACGCGGACAAACACAGACATGTTCGCTGCCGACGCGGCAGCAAACTTAGAGCCATCGCTGCGTGAATAGAGAAAGGGTTTGATTGTCGTCTATCAGGTAACGAGACGGACCAACAAACTATCGACGATTATCAAGTTACGATACAACTTGATGATTGACAGTCGATATACACAACTATCGACGATTGGCAGACAGAGTATTTTCTGATGGGGGTGGAAGTGTCGAGGTGCTGAAAGCTCAAAGCTGAAAGGCAAGGATATTGGAGAGACCTTGGAATATTGAACCCGCAGAAACATAGTGAATTTCAGCCTTGCCAAAAAGTAACAAATTTGTTACTAAGTTAACATGAAATGGCAAATCAAATATTACAGTTCTAAATTAGAAAAGGAAATACTCAGCCTCCCAGATGGGCTTTTGGCAAGGTATCTTAGGCTGACCGACTTAATGATGGAATTTGGTTCTAATCTTGGTTTGCCGCATACAAAACTTATTGAGGGTGGCCTTTTTGAGCTACGTGTCAAGGCAAAGAAGGGATAGTAAGAGTTTTCTTTTGTACTAAGGTTGGCAAGAAAATAATCATGCTCCATTCCTTTGTTAAGAAATCGCAGAAGTCGCCTAAAAAAGAGATAAAAAAAGCTAGGATCAGAATGAGTGAGGTGATAGAAAATGACACATATTGAACTTAAAGAAAAAGCATTAAAGAGAAAGAATGTAAGAGCAGGATATGATGCGCTGGAACCTGAATTTTCTATACTGCGTGAGCTGTTGCATGCTCGCCAAAAGGCTGGATTAAGCCAAGCGGAGATAGCTGACAGAATGGGAACGAAAGCCCCATCTGTCACGAGACTTGAGTCCTCTTTAAGCAGCGGGAAACATTCTCCTTCAATTGCCACACTGAAGAAATATGCTCAAGCATTAGGATGTCATTTGGAAATAAAGCTTGTCAGTAATCCGTAATAAAGTTATCGGGTGGTCGCTGCCGTACGGCAGCATACTTAGAGCCATCGCTGCGCGAATAAAGAAAGGTTTTTTTGTCATCTTGAACCCCCGTCAGGTCGGAGAGATCTTACCCTGTTTTAAAGGGTGTCCAAGCCCTGAAAGGGTGCTTATCTGCAGTAAAAAGATGAGAAGTATCTAAGGATACAAGCCCAGGACCTCCATGATACATTGATCTATTCGGGCCATAAGGGTGGCGGGACATTTCAATAAAGGGCCCTTAACAAGTCTCTTGTTGTCGATAGCGTGTAATTGGTCGATCAGCAGGTCAGATTTCTTTTTTAACTTTTCTGCAGCCTGTAGACGAAAGCGAAGCGGCTCTGCATTGTCGATAAGGTTCGTGGTCAGTGGAATTATCAGGGTTGACGGATGTTCTGCTTCAAGCATATCCTGGCATTGTATAATGAGGACGGGTCGTGTTTTTCCCGGTTCTGTTCCTTTGCCCGGGTTGAGATTGGCGAGCCAGATCTCTCCGCGACTATACATCCGGGGAGTCCTCTATAGCATCAAATTCAGCATTGACTTTCATGCTTTCCTTGCGTACACGCTTGGAAGCATTCATAATTCGCTTTTTCCGTAGTTCACGAGCGACCTGTTTATTCATCTCAGTTATAGCACGACGTATATATTCAGCCCTGGGAATGTGCAATGCTTTGGCATGTTCATCTACCTTTTTCAGCTGGTTATCCTGCATGCGTATTGAGATTGTACCCATTTTTGTCCTCCGTTTTGTATTTCAATGTTAATATACAGAATGTAGTTCAATTCTGCAAGTCTATTGTATTATAAAAACAGAACGAGACGGGGTCAGGCTTGACATTCAAGTATTTTCTGATAGGGCCATGGAAACATGGCCCGCAAACCCCGCATACATTATCCTGGCGCTTTTTATCACGTTATCCTGCGTGGTAATGGTGGTCAGGATATTTTTCTAATATCAGCCTGATCCTGGAATCTCTTTACAGGCGTAAAAGTATTATTGCAGGGAGAAATCGGCCGGCTGAATGATGTATCAATCGAAGAAGAGGTGTTTGATTCACCTATTTAATATAATAGCCTAAGCGAATTAATTCTATCAGTAGATTTGGACATCTCTTTAAATCTAATTTTATGCTTGACGTACAACGTAAAGAAATTTATATTTAGTGTCTCTTTCGGGGATTGTTGAAACCCCTCGCCTTCAGGCGAAGAAAAGTTTTACCTTGTCTCAAAGGGACTTTTAGGGATTATCCCCCGTCTAAAGACAAGGGGTTTATCCTGATTTTATAAACTACCACCGCCTGAAGGCAGTGGTCTTAAATCGGCTGCGAATATTCAACTTCAGTTGAAAGCCGCCGGAACCCCTCGGCTTAGAGCCGAGGGTGGTTCAGTTATGATTAAATCGTTTCGTTGCAAGTATACGGAAGCACTTTACCAGGGAAAGCGAGTTAGGAAATTCGAATCCTGTCAAGCTCAGGCTGAAAGAAGGCTGGAAATTCTTGACAATGTCAAAACCATCAACGATCTGATAGCTTTGCCAAGTAACCGCTTTGAGGCATTGAGCGGCGATCGTGCCGGACAATTCAGTATACGCGTTAATCAACAATGGCGTATATGCTTTGAGTGGAAAGATACTGATGCTTATAATGTGGAGATCGTTGATTATCACTAAAGGAGATAAATATGGTTAACAAAATGCGCGCAATCCATCCCGGTGAAATACTCAAAGGTGAACTGGAAGAACTGAATCTATCCGCCAATGCTTTTGCTAAGCTGTTGGGCGTACCCACCAATCGAATCACCGCGATTCTCAATGAGCAACGCGGCATCACTGCTGATACCGCCCTTCGCCTTGCCCAATTTTTCGGTAGCACGCCGGATTTCTGGATGAGTTTGCAAGGCAGTTACGATGTAAAGGTAGCATGGGCAGCAGTAGGCAAAGATATCGAGAAAAATATAAAGCCTAGAAAATTTCTGGAGGCACAATCACAATGATCACGCCCACGCACCAGAGCTTGACATTTATCAGCATACTTGATTGTTGATGATTGTCGTTTTTAACATTTAAAATGTTGGTCCGTTATATTCATAACAACCCTGTCCGGGCCAAAATCAGCCAAACAGCGGATCAATACATGTTCAGCAGTCACCGTGCTTACCTGGGAAGGGACACGGTTTTCTGGCTGACTACAGATTTAATTCTGGCTCAATTCGCCAAACAGAAAAACAAAGCAAAAAAACTATATCATGATTTTATACTGAAAGGATCGACAGAAGACCAGCGGCAGGAGTTTTATAAAGGGACCCATGACGCACGAATTTTAGGAGATGATCGTTTCAGTGAGAAGGCTCTTGCCAAAGTTGAAGAAAAATTCAACAGGCAGTTGTTATTAAAGGATGTTGTCGAAGCTGTGTGTGCATTTTATAATATCAGTATGAATATACTCGCGGGTCCCGGCAAGTTTCGTCCGGCTTCTGAAGCGAGAGCCGTGGCAGCCTTACTCGTCCAGGAGGATGGTAACCTTAGTCTTACCGTACTTGGAAAATGCCTGAAGCGTGATTTGGCTACCTTGAGCCAGGCAGCCAACAGGCTTCGAAAACGTGCGCTAAAAGATAAAACACTTTGGGCAAAGATAGAAAGTATCAGGGAGGAACTTCGATAAATATTCTTTTAGTCATCAGGTTTTTTGTTGGTCAATGTGTCAATCGTTGGTTTGTCTCGTTAACCAACAACCGGACCAACGATTGACACGTTACCTGATAAATGTCAGGCGACCCTTCAACTCCGATTAGCCGATTTGTATTAGTTTAGATGGGTTTAAAAATCAAATTGTTTTTAGTTCGCACATATGCTAACATGTTACTATGAGAAAGATAATTTTCTATCGCTTTGAGAACAGCAAATGCCCCGTGGAGAATTATCTTGAATCACTTTCCAATAAACAGGTTGAAAAGGTTTTCTTTGTTCTCGATTTGATTGAAAAGATTGATATTGTTCCTCGTAAATTTTTCAAAAAGCTGGAGGCGACTGACGATATTTGGGAGGTGCGTGTCCAGTTTGGCAATAATGTTTTTCGTTTATTCGGCTTTTTTGATGGCAATGATCTGGTTGTTTTAAACCGTGCTTTCACGAAAAAGACCCAAAAAGTTCCCAATAAAGAAATCAAAATTGCCGAGCAAAGGAAGAAAGACTATTTCAAAAAGGAGGGGAATATGAGTGACTTACAAAAATATAAAAATAAAAGGATGAAAAAAGATCCTGGTTTCTGGAAGGATTATGACGAGCGCTTTAAAACCTTTAAGCTTGGTGTCCTTTTAAAACAGGCTCGCATGGAAGCAGGTATGACCCAAGAACAAATTGCCCATGAGCTTCAAACCACCAAATCTGTTATTTCCAGAATGGAGAATCATGCAACTGATATTCGTTTATCCACCCTTGAGAAGTTTGCCAAAGCTGTTGGTCGGCATATTTATGTAGCTTTGGTCTAACCCCTCCTTTGGGGTTATGCGGCCGGGGTCGGACCAAGTCAACCTGTTGATTTTGCATGGGCGGGGGTCAGGCTTGACATTTAAGTGTTTTCTGATAGGTTTTTTTGAAAAGATGGCCCGCAAACCTTGCATACATTATCCTGGTGCTTTTTATCACGTTATCCTGCGGGTAATGGTGGTCAGGATATCTTTTGGGCAAACATGGCTGCTTTTACTTGTTTTCTTGGCGGTAAAAATGACATCAAAGGGGCCTGCCTTATATACTTCTGACAGGGTGGGAATCAATAATTCAATCTTACAAGATGTATAAATTCAGGACAATGGAGACAGATACTCCTCCTGTTGCAACACATTTAATGAAGAATCCTGAGCAGTACCTTACGCCTATTGGACAATTTTTACGTAAAACAAGTCTTGATGAATTGCCGCAACTTATTAACATATTGAAGGGTGATATGAGCTTTGTCGGACCCAGGCCGGCGCTTTTCAACCAGGATGATCTTGTGGCCTTACGCACGGAAAAAGGAATTGATTCGCTTGTGCCGGGGGTGACAGGCTGGGCCCAGATAAACGGCAGGGACGAGCTGCCAATACCTGTAAAGGTCGGCTTTGACGAATACTATTATAAAAACAAATCGTTTATGCTGGATTTAAAAATCCTTTTTAAGACCTTTGTTAAAGTAATTCGCAGCGAAGGGGTTGATCATTGAGGTTGATGGAGTCGTAAAAAGTCTGATCTACAGCGGCGTAGCATATTTTTGTTCCTGCAGCATGCCGTATGTATAGCTTCACTCTCAAAAATGTACTACTTCTTGTATTTTCTGAGAGGAATTGACAAAGGGGTACTATAAATATTATTATTAGGCATAGAGGTCATAATGACCATGGTGTTCATGAATTTAACATATGGAGGCGGAAAAAATGCCTACAGTATCAGTCGCCAATGCCAAAAGCCATTTATCTGAACTTATCGCAAAGAGTTCCTATGGGCGAGAACGTTTTGTAATTACACGCAGAAATAAACCTGTAGCTGCACTGGTCAGTCTTGAGGATCTTGAAATTATTGAGCAGTATGAAGAGCGACAGGGTCTTGCCTCAATTGCAGGCAAATGGAAAGGGTTTGAAGAAGTGGCGGGAGGCCTGAAAGATCTCCATCAATTGCGACAAGATGGTGGAAGTGGGCGGAATGTTTCTCTTTGACACTGATGTTATCACGAATATTCTGAAAAAAAATCCCTCAAAGATTTTGTTGGAACGGCTCGCTGTTATTCCGAGGCAAGAACAATATATTTCGACTATCACCATTTCAGAAATTGTGTATGGTGCTGTTAAAAGTATTCGTCCGGAATATCATCTGAACAACCTGGAAAATATTTTGCTCCCTTCAGTAAACGTAGTTGGATTTGATTCTAAAGCGGCCTATATCTGTGGTCGGCTCCGGGCGGAGTTGGAAAAAAAGGGGCTGTCTCTTAATTTGGCGGATCTGGAGATAGCTGCTATTTCCATTGCAGGAGAATTTGTTTTGGTGACTGGAAACACCAAACATTTTGAAAGAATCCCGGAACTGCGCCTCGAAAATTGGATTACCGGGTGATGGATATTGATTACACGCGGACCACGATTGTGATCATACTAAGCTGGTTTGCATCCGGAAACGCCTGTTAGGACGGCATTTTCAGACGTAAAACATATCAGTGCAGGTAGGAATTGTGTTTTGTTATTTAAAAATCCTGTTTATGACCTTTGTTAAGGTAATACGCAGCGAAGGGGTTAATCATTGAGAGCAAAATCCTTCATCGCCGATCTTGCTGAATCCTCGTATTACATCAAAAGGGTTATCCTTTTGGGTACCGACTCGGCAATCCTTATTCTTTCGTTATGGGGGGCTGTCGCTCTGCGGCTGGAGCAATTGTGGCCGCCCTTGTGGGGGAATTTCCTCTGGCTTCCTTTTGCCGTGGTTCTATTTTCCCTGCCGGTTTTCATCCGGCTCGGGATGTACCGGGCAGTTATCCGTTACACCGGCCTCGATGCCCTGTGGGTTATTTTCAAGGCATCTTTCTGCTCTTTCCTGCTGGTGGTTTCTCTGCTGCTGATGGCGGGATTTTCCGGTTTTCCCCGCTCGGTGCCGCTGCTCTATTTTTTTCTGGCTTTTCTTTTCCTTGGCGGCAGCAGGCTTATTTTCCGTAATCTTTACGCACAGATTTATGCCAAGAAAAGGGGAAGCAGGCGGGTCCTGATCTACGGAGCCGGTTCCTCCGGCCGGCAGATGGCGATCGCCTTCCAGAACTCTTCGGAATTTACCCCGGTCTGCTTTGTCGATGATCTGAAAACACTGCAGGGCCGCAGTCTGCTGGGGTTTCCCATCTTTGCGCCCGAGCATGTCGGCAGGCTCATCGAAAGGTACCGGATCAATCTCGTGCTCCTGGCCATGCCTTCGGAAGTTCGCAAAAGGAAAAAGGAGATACTGCGCTTCCTGGAGCCGCTGCCCGTGGAGGTAAAAACGCTGCCGCCGCTTGACCGGCTGGTTGCCGATGATCTCAGCATTAAGGACATCCGGGACATCCAGATTGAGGATCTTCTCGGCCGCGACCCGGTCCCGCCCCGGATGGAATTGCTCAGTTCATGCATTACCGGCAAGAGCGTTATGGTTACCGGCGCCGGCGGCTCGATCGGCTCGGAGCTGTGCCGCCAGATCGCAGAAAACAAACCCAGCCGCCTGGTGCTTTTTGAGCGGTCTGAATTTGCGCTTTATACCATAGAGAACGAGCTGCGAACCCGCTTTGGCGAAGCTTTCGAAATAATTGCCATTCTGGGCTCGGTTGACCGCAAGCGCCGGGTGCTGGCCGTCATCAGGGCCATGTCCGTTCAGACCATCTATCATGCTGCGGCTTACAAGCATGTACCCCTGGTGGAATATAATCCCATTGAAGGGGTGAGAAACAATGTGTATGGAACTCTGAAAACCGCTGAGGCGGCGATTGAGGGCAATGTCGAAACCTTTGTGCTGATTTCCACCGACAAGGCGGTGCGTCCGACCAATGTCATGGGCGCCAGTAAAAGAATGGCCGAGCTGGTCCTGCAGGCCCTGGCCGAAAGGGACGGGAAAACCCGCTTCACCATGGTTCGATTCGGCAATGTCCTGGGGTCATCGGGATCGGTTGTGCCCCGTTTCCGGGAGCAGATTAACCGGGGAGGGCCGGTTACCGTTACCCATCCGGATATGATTCGGTATTTCATGACCATCCCGGAGGCGGTGCAGCTTGTTATCCAGGCCGGGGCCATGGGCAGGGGCGGCGATGTCTTTGTGCTCGATATGGGCGAGCCGGTGAAGATCATGGACCTGGCCCGCAACATGATCCATCTTTGCGGCCTGTCCGTCCGGAGCGCCGAAAATCAGGATGGGGATATTGCCATTGAATTTATGGGTCTGCGCCCCGGAGAAAAACTCTTTGAAGAACTGCTGCTGGGTGAAAATGTTGTCGGCACCAGCCACCCCATGATCATGCGGGCGGAAGAAAACCGGATTCCCTGGGAGGAATTGAGGTCCATCCTCAGAGAACTGGACCGGGCCTGCGGCAATTTCGATCATCAGAAAGTCCGGGGAATACTGCTCCAAGCCGTGGATGAATATTGCCCCCAGTGCGATATAGTCGATGCCCTGTGGCTGAAGATGGAGAAGAAGATTAAGAAGGAAAGCCATAAGAGCACGGTGAAACTGGAACTGATGAAAGGGTAGAATGCTGAAGGATCCTTGAATCCACCCCGGAATGTCATTCCGAACGAACGTGAGGAATCTTATAACGATCAGGGATGTAATCACGGTTCAAGATTTCTCCCTGCGGTCGAAATGACAAAACAGTGTTGCAACGACGTTGTGGAGACTGAATAACTGTTGAGGCTTTAAGTGGGCATGCAGGAAGGAGTACACAGAAATGACCCGGACGTTTGATAATATCTTAGGATTTGATATAAGACGTGTCCTTTTCCTTCTTATGTTTTTTCTGATATTTATTTCCGCATCCTATTGCCGGGCGGAGAAGCTTCCGGTCTATCGGGATGGCAGTAATGTTATTCGCGGCAATTTGCCGTCTGCATGGGCTACAATGACAGAGGAAGATTTAGGTGCCCTGGCCGGCATGCCGGAGCAGCTTGATTCTCCCAACATGAATTTTCTGTCCGGTTACAGGTATGCAAGCCCTGAAAAAACCAGTGCCATGCTTTTTGTCTTTTATGTAAACAGTTCGGAACGAGTCAGTTGGGAAGAGCGGCAGAAGATGTTCAACTGGTTTAAGAAGAACAGGGGGTTGATGTCCGGCCTGCTTCCGGAAAATATTCAAGAGTATACCCTTGAAGATATTGAATACCTGCAGAATAAGGATACGCTGGTTTTCGAATCAAAGGTCAAAGTAGACGGCATGGATTTAAGCGGGGTAAACGGCATTGTTTTCCTCCGGCAAGGGTATCTCAATATTTTCGGATATGTCGCCGGCGACTCATTGCAGCAGCTCAACGATTGCTATTCTTTTATTAAAACTCTTGAGGTATCACCCTCTCTGCAATATTCAAAGAAACAGGCTTCTTTCTTAGATGATTATCAGTGGCTGCAGGGACACTGGCAGCAAATCCTCGGCGGGGCTGTTTTTGTCCTGGTATATGGAGTTATTTTTCTCCATCGGGATAAAAACCGGCTGGCGGTTTGAAATAAACGGTTAATGGTGAATGGTGAATGGTTAATTGTGAATTGTTAATGCTCAAGCTGAAGGCTCAAAGCTCAAAGCAGAATGCTCAATGGTTAATGGTGAATGGTTAATTGTGAAAGGGAAAGACAGGGAAAAAGGTCAAAGGAAAAAGGTTAAAGGTCAAAGGCGAAAGGAAAAGACGGGTGTTAGGTGTCAGGTTTGTCGTCATACGAGACGTGACGACGATTGACACAGGGGTCGGGGACACAGTGAACAGGGAAAAACAGTTTTAAGTTTTATCAGATAACGAAACAATCTGATGATTGACAGAGTTTTAAGTTCTGAATTAAAAAACAGGGACAGAGGCTTAAAGGCACTACGAACAACCAACAACGAACAACCGACCATTAACCATTAACCTTATTCACCATTAACCATTAACAACCCACAACGCTCAAAGAGAAAAGACAGGGACCGGGTGTCAGTGATCAGGTTCCAGGAAAACAACTCAGCACTCAAAACTAAGAACTCAATACTGTCTTAACAGAGATTTATTTTGCTAACATATAATTGGATCAAAACATGAAAGGCATCATTTTGGCAGGCGGTTCCGGCACCAGGCTTTATCCCCTGACTCAATCGGTGAGCAAGCAGCTCATGCCGGTTTATGACAAGCCGATGATCTACTATCCCCTTGCAGTGCTCTTGCTGGCAGGCATCACAGATATCCTGGTGATCACGACCCCTGAGGACCAGGGGCAGTTCATGCAGCTGCTGGGTGACGGATCGCAGTGGGGAATATCCCTGCAGTATGAGGTGCAGCCCAAACCTGAAGGATTGGCCCAGGCCTTTATTATCGGGGAAACGTTTATCGGTTCCGATCCGGTCTGCCTCATCCTGGGCGACAATATATTTTTCGGCCATGGCCTGCCTGAACAGTTGCAGCAGGCTTTTGCCAAGGAGAATGGTGCCACCATCTTCGGTTATTATGTCAGGCATCCGCAGCGCTACGGTGTGATAAACTTTGATGCGGACGGCAAGGTTCTTGATATTGAGGAAAAGCCTGAAAAACCAAAATCAAATTTCGCGGTCACCGGTCTCTATTTTTATGACAACGATGTAGTTGCGATCGCCAAGTCCATTAAACCTTCTGCCCGTGGTGAACTTGAAATAACCGATGTTAACAGGGCATACCTGAAAAGAGGCGACCTGCATGTTGAGTTGATCGGCCGGGGAGCTGCCTGGCTTGATACCGGCACCCATGAATCCTTGCTGGATGCAGCCAATTTCATCAAGGTGGTGGAAGACCGCCAGGGATTGAAAATAGCCTGTCTGGAGGAGATCGCCTTTCGCAGAGGCTACATCAACGTTGAGCAGGTGCGCAGGATTGCGGAACCGCTGGCCAAGAATGGTTACGGGGACTATCTGCTGCAGCTGATTGCCCAGGAGAAGTGGTAAAATTACAGCGAAGAAAGGAAAGTAATGTGTACGGTGCCGGCAGGGTTTTAAATACCAAAACTCCTTACTTCTGCTAGAAAGGAAGTGATGAAATTCATAACGACCGAGATACCTGATGTGATAATCGTTGAACCTGATGTGTTCGGAGATCATCGGGGTTTTTTTATGGAATCCTGGCATGAGGAAAAGTTTGCAGCAGGGGGAATTGACGCGCACTTTGTGCAGGATAACCACAGCCGGTCCAGCCAGGGTATATTGCGCGGTCTGCATTACCAGATTCCCCCCCAACCCCAGGGGAAGTTGGTACGGGTGTTGAGCGGCGAGGTCTTTGACGTTGCAGTCGATTTGCGCAGAAGTTCGCTAACCTATGGCAAATGGTTCGGCATGTACCTGAATGATGCCGACAAAAAAATGCTCTGGGTTCCGCCCGGCTTTGCCCATGGTTTTTATGTGGTTTCTGAACAGGCTGACTTTTTTTACAAATGCACCGATTTTTACGCCCCGGAATTTGAACGGTCGATCCGTTGGGACGACCCGGACCTGGCCATTGAATGGCCACTGGCGGATGGTGAGAAACCAATTCTGGCAGCCAAAGACGCCGCCGCAAAGTCATTTAAAGTCGCGGAAGTTTTTGCAGAGTGAAACATGAAATTTCTCATTACAGGAGCAGGCGGGCAGGTCGGTTGGGAGCTGCAGCAGACCAGGCCTGCCGGTGTAAATATTATCGCTCTTTGCCGGACTGACCTGGATATCACCGACCAGGTTGCTGTATTGTCAGCCGTCAGACATCACCAACCGGATCTGGTTATCAATGCGGCAGCTTATACTGCGGTGGATAAGGCCGAGAAGGAATCTGCCAGGGCGTACAAGGTCAATGCAGATGGTGCCGCCAATATTGCCCGGGCTGCTGAGAAATACACTGCACGCCTCATTCATATTTCCACTGATTTTATTTTTGATGGCCGGAAATCCGGGCCATACCGGCCTGAGGACGAACCGCACCCTTTAGGTGTATATGGTGCCAGCAAGCTGGAGGGTGAAAGAACGGTGTTGGCTGAGACCAGGGGCAGGGCGGTTGTTCTGCGCACCGCCTGGATCTATTCAGTCCATGGCGGCAACTTTGTCAAGACCATGCTCCGCCTGATGGCAGAACGGGATGAACTGAGAGTCGTTGCTGACCAGGTAGGCACACCAACCTGGGCCAAAGATCTGGCAAAGATAATCTGGCAGGTAGCCGTTAAAAAGGATATGCAGGGTATATATCATTGGACTGCTGAGGGCAAAGCCAGCTGGTATGATTTTGCCGCAGCCGTTCAGGAGGAGGCGTATGGGTTGGGACTCCTGCAGAGCAAGATCCCGATCAGGCCGATAAAGACAGATGAATATCCAACGCCGGCCAGGCGGCCAGCCTACAGCGTACTGGACAAAACCTCAACCTGTGCAGAGTTGGGATGCTCGCCTATCCCCTGGCGTGATTCTCTGAAGAAAATGCTTACCGAGTTGAAGGAACTGCAATATGCCTAGATTACTTGTAACCGGAGGAGCCGGGTTCATCGGCGCCAATTTTGTCCAATACTGGGTCAACAGGTATCCTGCTGACCGGGTCGTGGTGCTAGATTCCCTGACTTATGCCGGCAATCTTGCCAATCTTGAACCTGTCGTAAGGCATCCCGAATACAGGTTTGTGCATGGCGATATCAGGGACTACGACCTGGCAGTCAAAATTCTGGAAGGGGAAAATATCGACACTATTGTCCACTTTGCGGCTGAATCGCATGTGGACCGCTCAATCCACGGTCCGGATGCCTTTGTGGACACCAATATCGTTGGTACACATTCTTTATTAAAGGCGGCTAAAACAGCCTGGCTGAACAAGCCTGACACCTCAACCCTTGCCCCGCACTCAAAATACCGTTTTCACCATGTGTCAACAGATGAGGTGTATGGTTCCCTGGGACCGGATGCCCCGGCCTTTTCAGAGACCACCGCCTATGCCCCGAATTCTCCTTATGCTGCCACCAAGGCAGGTTCCGATTACCTGGTGCGTTCGTATTTCAAGACATATGGGCTGCCTGTAACCATCAGCAACTGTTCGAATAACTATGGGCCGTTCCAGTTCCCGGAAAAACTGATTCCCTTATTTATTCTGAACTGCCTGTCAGGCAAGCCGCTTCCGGTTTACGGCGATGGATTGAATATCCGCGACTGGCTGCATGTTGAGGACCATTGCCGCGGCATAGATCTGGTCTTGAAAAAGAGCAGGGTGGGGGAGACGTATAATATCGGTGGGAATTGTGAGAAGACCAATATTGAAGTGGTTAATGCTGTCTGCGATTTAATGGATGAATTACGGCCTGACAAAGATTTGGTCCCACATGCATCGTTGATTACCCATGTGAAGGACCGGCTCGGTCATGACCGGCGTTATGCAATTAACGCCGATAAGATTACATCCGAATTAGGCTATGATCCTGCCGAGTCCTTTGAGACCGGTTTGCGAAAAACTGTTGCGTGGTACCTGAAAAACCAGGACTGGTGCCGGAATGTCATGGATAACAAATACCGCGAATGGATTGAAAAAAATTATGATGGGTGAGATTTTTCAAGCGGCCTGTTACCGGGATGGGGCCGGATTACGGGTGTCAGGGGTCGGGGGTCAGGTGTCAGGGGGCAGGGGGCAGGAGCATGAGAAGATAGTTTTAAGTTTTATCAGATAACAAAACTGCTGATGATTGACAGAGTTTTAAGTTCTGAATTAAAAAACAGGGACAGAGGCTTAAAGGCACTATGAACAACCAACAACGAACAACCGACAATTAACCACTAACCATTCACCATTCACCACTAACCATTCACCATTCACCATTCACCATTCACCATTAACCATTAACAACCAACAACCAACAACGCACAACCCGCAACGAACAATCCGCTACCAACAACGCTCAATGGGAAAAAAGATATTTTAATGCCCGCTGTAAATCAATGAACTCCAAGTTCTTTTTCGATGCGTTCAGCCAGGAAAATTTTTAAAAGAGACTGGTAGGGTACATTTTTTTTGTTCGCTAACAGTTTCAACTCTTCCAGCATTGATTCCGGGAGGCGAAGAGAGATTGTCTTTACGGAAGGTTTGAGGTTTGATAGTGTCACACGTTCAGCTTTCTTCCAATCAATGTAATCCGTTGAATCGTGGGTGGCCCAGAATTCCTGTTCCTCGTTTTCATTTTTAAATTCAGGTATTTTTTTATTCATTAGTATAGGCCCTCCTTTCTTTACGGCTCATATTTCTTGCTGAAATTACTCGGATCTTATTGTTTCGCACGGCAAAAACCACGAATAAAGGTCTTTTGCGATCTGTTTGGCCAAGTGCATAATATCTATTTTCATATTTTGAGTGTTTTAGATCATTTCGGACTACCAATGGCTTATTAAAAAATACTTGTTCGCATTCAGCAGGTGATACCTTGTGTTTTTGCCAGTTTTTTCTTGTATTACCTTCATCCCAATCAAAACCGGTACAATTATTAAAATGACTAATATATGCATCCATATAAATATGTATATACTCATGATATACATAATGTCAATCTTTGATATAGATAGACAGGGGGCGTGAAAAGAGAGTTTTTAGTGTTGAGTTTTGAGTTAATCGGTGTGCTGACCTGAAAAACCGCCGGGCTTCACAGTATAAAAAAATTATAGGGCTTAAATAGATATAAACAATGTTGACACATGCACTGTTTGATTGTACCATTTTGTATAAACAATGTTTATATATTCAAAGGGGGAAAAATAATGCAGATGATAATAAAAAAATGGGGCAACAGCCTGGCCACAAGGATACCTAAAGCGATTGCAGAATCCACGGACCTGCACCTTGACCAGCTGGTTGATATTGAAGCGGTAAACGGTAAAATCGTTATCACACCGATTGAAACAAAAATAGAATATAAACTTGATGAACTTCTGAGCCAATGCCGGCACGAGGCGATGAAAATAGATAAAGAAGATGAAGGCTGGCTTAATGATGAACCTGCAGGCAGGGAAATCTGGTAATGGCCGGGAAAAAATATATTCCCAGCCGAGGCGATATAGTCTGGACCAATTTTGATCCGGCAGCAGGACATGAACAGATGGGTAAAAGACCCGCTCTTATTCTTTCCCCTGAATCATTCAATAAAAAAATATTACTGGCAATGGCTGCTCCGATTACGAGCAGGGTGAGGGGCCATGGTTTTGAGGTGCCCATAGAGTCTGGAAAAATTAAAGGGGTTGTGCTTTGTCAGCAGGTAAAAATGATCGACTTTAATAAAAGGGGCCTGCAGTTTGTCGAAAAGGCACCAGAGGCTGTAACAAATGATGTTTTGGCGCGGGTCAGGGCGATAGTAGAGGAATAGTTAACGGTTAATGGTTAATTGTGAATGCTCTGTCTGTCAGTCGTCGTCCGTTTTGTTGGACGACAATTTTTGTTTGCTGACAAAGCGGAAAGCGGAAAAAAGGAGTCATTTCGACCAACGGGAGAAATCCTGGAGCGTCATACATTCTAAAACGTATAAGATTTCTCACATACGTTCGAAATGACGGGGGTGGTTTGAAATGCCCTTCTTGTTGCGTTCGGGTACCTGCCATTCACGACACTCCCTCCAATACTCCAGTACTCCAGCTCTTCAATACTCCTGATGATTGACAGACACGTATGACGACAAAACTCAAAACTAATTTACCCCAGCCATATGGTCAGGGGAATGACATGCAAATTATCTGCCGGGACCAGGGTGTGGCCCAGCTCCCAGCCGAAGTCTTTCGTGTTATCCCCCAGGAGTGCGACAATTTTTCCCACCATGTCCTGGATATTGATCACCGGATGACGGGAGAATACCTGCGGCAGACCATAGGTAAGCTTGCAGGACAGGCATTTGTCCGGTCTTTCGTGCAGCTGCAGTTCAAAGGAGAGCACCTTTTTTTCGGGGTTATAATTTTTAAATGAGAGGCTGATGTCATAGGCGCCCTCGCCCACGTCACCGTAGAGGGCCTCAAAGAATGCATCGGAGCTTTGCGGCGGCAGCAGCTCGTTCAGGATTTCTTTCGTGAAGATATCATTGGGATTGGCAGGTTTCATGATAGCTGAACCGATGTACGTAATTTATCTGCAGGCATGAACACGATCAGCGAGGGCATTCCTCGCGGGTTATGCTTCGCATGCGCAAGCGGCTGGGAGAGCTTCAATAAATCTGCGGGGAAATATACCCTGACCTGCATCCGGATGCAACCGGGCAGCAGCTAAAAATGGATACTTTCCGGGCGTGAAAAAATTGGACCGGCAACAAGGTCTGTGTTACAGTAGCGGCCATGCAAAAATCCCTCTTTCCAGGAAACACTTTTTCCGATCAGCATAACCCGGATGAAGCAGAAAAAAAGAAAGCCGACAGGCAGGATCTGAACCCCGCACAGCATGAAGCCGTGACCCATCTGGACGGCCCCCTGCTCGTGGTTGCCGGGGCCGGCAGCGGCAAAACCCGCACCCTGGTCTACCGGGTGGCCCACCTCCTGGAACTGGGCATACTGCCGGAAAACCTGCTGCTTCTGACCTTCACCCGCAGGGCGGCCCAGGAAATGCTGTGGCGCGCCAGCCTCCTGCTGGATGAATCCTGCCAGGATGTTGCCGGCGGCACCTTTCATGCCATGGCCAACATGCTGCTGCGGCGCTACGGCTACCACATCGGCTATCCGCCCAATTTTACCATTATCGACCGCTCCGATGCCGAAGGCATCATCAACATCCTCAAGTCGTCCCTGGCACTGGCCGGGGCCGGTAAGCGCTTTCCCACCAAGCGGGTCATCCTCAACATGATCAGCAAGGCGGTCAACCGGTCCATGGACCTGGAGAGCCTGCTCTATGAAGAGTACGAGCACCTGGAGGAATTCTTGAACGATATAAACCTGCTGCAGGACCATTACCACAAGTTCAAGTTTGACCACAGCCTGATGGATTACGACGATCTTCTGGTCAACCTGCAGCGGGTGCTTAAGGAAAACACGCAGGTACGGGAAGAAATCTCGTCCCGCTTCCGGTATGTCATGGTTGATGAGTACCAGGACACCAATGCCATCCAGGCAGACATTGTCCGTCTGATTGCGGCCAACCATGACAATGTCATGGCGGTTGGCGATGATTCCCAGTCCATCTACAGTTTCCGCGGGGCTGACTTCAGAAACATCATGGATTTTCCGCGCATCTTTCCCAATGCCAGGATTATCAAGCTGGAGGAGAATTACCGTTCGACCCAGCCCATTCTTACCATGACCAACGCCATTATCGAGCAGGCGGATGAAAAATATACCAAGGCCCTCTTTACCAGGGTGGATGGCGGCAGCAGGCCGGAACTCTATAATGCCGCTGATGCCGGAGAAGAGGCACGGTTCGTCACCGAAAAAATTACAGAGCTGCAGAAGGAAGGCCTTGCCCTCAAGGAGATGGCGGTGCTTTTCCGCTCCGGGTTTCATTCCTACAAGCTGGAAATAGAACTGGCAAGCCGGGGAATCCCCTTTGAGAAACGGGGCGGCCTCAAGTTGACCGAATCAGCCCATATCAAGGATATACTTTCCTATTTCAGGATTCTGGTGAATGACCAGGACAACCTTTCCTGGAACAGGATTCTTCTGCTGCTTGACAAGGTGGGACCCAAAACGGCTGAAAAGATACTGGCTGTAGTGAAGGCGTCGGAAGATCCTTTCAGAGCCCTGGCCGAATATCCGGCCGCACCGGGATGGCGCAAGGGGCTGGCCGAGCTTGCCGCGGTCCTGCAGGTCTTAAAGGATCCGGCTCTGGCTCCGGTTGAGCAGTTTGAAATATTGAGCCAGTACTATCAACCCATCTTTGAACGGATTTATTACGACGATTATCCGAAGCGAAGCCGGGACCTTGAACAGCTTAAAACCATTGTTGCCGGCTATGACAGCCTGGCGGAACTGGTTGATGATACCGCTCTTGATCCGCCGGAAACCGTGGTTGTTGAGGATGCATCGGATCGGCTGGTTCTGTCCACCGTCCATTCAGCCAAGGGGCTGGAATGGGATACGGTGTTCATCATCAGCCTGGCCGAGGGCAAGTTCCCGGTTTCCCAGGCGCTGCCCGGCGAGCAGTGGGAAGAGGAACGGCGCCTGCTCTATGTAGCCGCCACCCGGGCCAAGAAACGGCTGTTCATGACCTATCCCCGGGAGATTATGTCGGTTGACCGCCAGTTTTCCCGGGCCCGCCTCTCCCCGTTCCTGGCCGAGATCTCCGCCGGCCTGTATAAATCTTCCGGCCGGGGGCTGGACCAGGTTATCGGCTCGGGCAAGAGGCCGGCTTCAGGCGGATATTCTTTTGCCATGGGTGGAAAAGGAAGGCGAAGCATGAGTTCGGCCTCCATTTCCCGGAACAGCAGCAGGCTGCGGAATACTGCAGCCATTCCGCAGGGCCAGGCGGTGCAACATCCATTTTTCGGCCGCGGCATTGTGGATAAGGTGACCGGCGAACGAACGGTGGAGGTGGTTTTTGACCGGCACGGCAGGAAGACCCTGCATTTGGATTATGCGAAACTGGAGAAAATTTAATTAATGGTTAATGGTGAATGGTTAATGGTGAATGGTGAATGGTGAATGGTGAATGGTGAATGGTGAATGGTTAATTGTTAATGGAGTGATGGAGTGGTGGATGAATGGTTAATGATTAATGGTAGAGAGGCTCATTTTTTTTACGAACGAGTGTAAATTTTTAATGGTAAATGCTTAAAAGGGAAAGAATAAGGTCATTTCGACCAACGGGAGAAATCTTGCAGCGCCATGCAGCCGAAAACGTATAAGATTTCTCACAGACGTTCGAAATGACATGTCGGGTTGCCTTTGTATGACACATTTTGCGATTTTGCACATCCCATTACTCCAGCACTCCAGCGTTAACCTGCCCCTTGAACCCCTGAATCCTTGAACCCTCGAATCCGTGAATCCCTGAATCCTTGAACCCCTGAATCCTTGAACCCGAGAATCCTTATGAAAACCACCCACAACCCACAACCCACAACCAACAACCCACAACCAACAACCAACAACCCACAACCCACAACTGATCAGCCACGCTGATCCCAATACATGAACTACCAAGAAATATGGACATTCCTGGATAATCTCCAGTTTTTCAAGATCAAGCTCGGGCTTGAGAGCATGCGCATGTTTCTGCATGAACTCTCCAGCCCGGAACGGGAGCTGCAGTTTGTCCACGTGGCCGGAACGAACGGCAAGGGCTCGGTTGCCGCAACTCTTCTTACAATCATGGCCAAAGCAGGCTACACGGTCGGGCTCTATACCTCGCCGCATCTTTCCTCGGTCCGGGAGCGGTTCCGGATCAATAACGAGTACATTTCCGAAGAGGAATTCGCCGAGCACGGCAGCTGTATTCATGCCATACTGGGCGACCGGCAGATCACCTACTTCGAGTTTACCACGGCCCTGGCCCTGCTCTGGTTTGCCGCCAGGAAGGTGGACCTGGCGATCATGGAAGTGGGCCTCGGCGGGCGGCTTGATGCCACCAATGTCATAACCCCGCTGGTGAGCGTTATCACCAACGTGTCCATGGACCACGAGATGTATCTCGGCAACACCCTGGCTGAAATTGCCGGGGAGAAGGCCGGCATAATCAAGGAGGGTGTACCGGTGGTAGCCGGGGTCGGCATCGGTGAGACCGAGGAGGAACGGGTGGTGCTCTCGGTTATTGAACGTTTCTGCCGGGACAAAAAGGCACCACTATTCCTGCATGACCGGGATTTTTTCATGGAGCCCACCGAGGAGGGGACTTGGGACTACTGGGCCATGAAGCGCAGGGGCGGCTGCCAGCTCCGGCAGAAGTTAAAGGGACTTTCCTCCCGGCTGAAAGGACGCTACCAGATGCTGAATGCCGGCCTGGCCCTGGCAACTCTGGAAATTTTGGACCGGTATGGAATTTCAGTCGACGAAAAAAATATCCGGACCGGCCTGCTGGAGGTGAACTGGCCCGGCCGGTTGGAATATTTCTGCTTATCCAAGACCGATGGCAGCCTGGTGGACTGTGCCGCCGATAATAATTCACTACATTACCTGCTGGACGGCGCCCATAATCCCGCCGGGGTCGCCTCCCTGATCGAAGCCCTGGAAAACGACTATGAATACGAGAAGCTGATCCTGGTATGGGCGGCCATGACGGACAAGGATTTCCGGGTTGTATTGCCGCGGATAGGCGGCCTTGCCGGGGTGATCATATTTACCAGGCTGGAGTATGAAAGATCGGCCCGGCCGGAGCAGATGGTGCAGGCGCTGCCTGCCGCCATCCGGGACCGGGCCGTGTGCGAGAACTCACTGGATGCAGCATTGGCCAGGGCTGCTGCCATCGCCGGGACGGCGGATCTTATCTGCATAGCGGGCTCCCTGTACCTGGTGGGAGAAGCCAGGCGCAAACTTCGGGGAGAAATCGTATGAGTGATTTTTTTCATTTTGACGGGGTTGATGAGGCGGAAATCCGGCGGGAGAAGGATAAGGCCAGGAAGCTGCGCCGGAGCCGCTGGTGGCAGCAGAAGCTTGCCATCAGCATCTGCTATTACTGCGGCAAAAATTTTAAACCCAATGATCTGACCATGGACCATATCGTGCCCCTGGCCCGGGGGGGCAGAAGCACCAAGGACAACCTCGTTGCCTGCTGCAAGGAGTGCAACACCAAAAAGAAAACCATGCTGCCCCTCGAATGGGAGGAGTATATGGGAAAGCTTGATAAATAAGCAGCATCGGTTCGGAAACCCCCTTTGGCGAAATTTTTGTGTCGTTCTGCAAAATTATTTGCCCGACGTACCGGGTATGCCGGTGGATAATTACCAGATCTCCTCGATCCGCCAGATAATTGCCGGTTGCCGTTGCCGGGAAAGGCGATGTTGCCCGGCAGAAGAACCAGCAAAGAGAAAAACGCGGGTTGATTCTTTTTGCATAACAATCACATGGATCTGAACTCTACATTGTGGCACTTGATTCTTCCCGGGATATGTTTTATAAAATAGTTATGATGTAATTAAGCTGGACCAGGAGTTTACTCCGATGAATGGATGTTACCTGAAATTGCCAAAGTGAAGGCCTCTATGCGACGATTGTCCCATATGAGGCCTTTTTCGTTCCCGGCGGCATATGCACATGCAACCCTGTCATTTGTTTGTTGCCCGCCGGGTCTGCAGCGGGAATTTCCGGCAGGAAAAACCCGCTGAACCAACAGAGTATCACCAGTATATGCCCCAATTTGCAGGGGAAGTTGGTGTTACAGTCAAACTCCTTGTGTTTTTCCCGACAAATTTGCGTATATGCCTCAGGTGATAGAGATATTGTTCAGTGCAATAAGAATTGATTGTTTGTAATGCAGTTCTTTTGCAGGCGGTCGGCGGGATGAAAAAAATCGGCAAATATCTCATCGAGAACCGGATATGTGATGAGTTCACCCTGAAAAGGGCTTTGGAAGAGCAGCTGAAGCTCAAGGAAAAAAGCGTTTTCAAGCCTCTCGGTTCCATCCTTGCCGAATTCGCTCACATCTCCCGTCTGGACCTTGAGAGGGTCCTTTTGCAGTTGCATGTTGATATCATGTCCGGCACACCGCTGTTTAAGGATATTTCCAAGGCTGCAATTGAAGAGGCGCTTTCACACTCGGAACACAAAATCTTACCCGCGGACACGATAATCTTCCAGCAGGGTGACCCCCCGGATTCCTATTACTTTATAATTTCGGGCCGGGTGAATTTTTTTGCAAACGCGGATGACGGCAGTGAAAGCACCCTGGCAGTTCTGCAGGCCGGCAGCGGTTTCGGGGAAATTTCCCTTTTGACCGGGGAACCGCACAGAACTTCGACAAAAACAATGGAACCGGCCAGCATCCTGATCATTTCCAAAGAGAATTTCTCTCGGATCTGTGAGCAGAATGCTGAGATTGCCATGGCCTTTATTAAAGGATTTGCCAACTGCCTGAAGGAAAAAGAAGCAGAAATTGTCAAAGCCGGTGAAAAGGAGCGGGCCTACCAGCAGTTCGTTTCGGAGCAGGACGAACTTGCCCTGCCGGAATTGATCGGCCAGACAAGAATTATCAATAACCTGCGGGCCAAAATAAACGCAGCGGCACGAAATGATCAGCCGGTTATCATCTACGGCGAACCGGGGACCGAAGTGCTGGTTGTCGCCGGCAATATCCACAAGAACAGTCCATATGCCTCGGCGCCCTTTCTGTCCATGGATGCGGAGAGTATAGCATTGGAGGGGTACGGCGCCATCCGGGAAGACGATTCCGATACTCTGCAGCTGGAAATAGCGCAAAGCAGCGTTCTTTTCGGGTACGAAGATCAGGCCTTTTCCTTTTCCAGGGCAAGGGGACTGGGGCTGCTGCAGATATGCCGCCAGGGTTCCGTGGTTATCAGGAATATTGACAAGCTGACTAAAGGGGTGCAGGAAAAGATTGTGGCTTATCTGCAAGACGGCACGTTCATGACCGTCGGCGGCCGGGCACCGATCTCATCGAGTGCCAGGATTATTGCCACCTCTTCGACAGATCTTGATGCATATGCGGCAGAGGGCGAATTCAACCCTGACCTTCTGGAGCTGCTGCGGGTCAATCAGATGACTGTTCCCCCCATCAGCAGACGAAAAAGTGATCTGCGCCTCCTGGTTGACTTTATCATCATTATGGAGTGCTTCAAAACCCCGGACAGAAAACTTATCAAGGGGGTATCCCCCGAAGCCTACCAGCGGATCATGGAATACGACTGGCCCGGCAACATGGATGAGCTGCAGATCGTTATCCGCCGGGCGATCAACCTGGCCCGGGGTGACTACCTGATGCCCGAAGATATTTTTATCGGCATTACTCCACCGGCCGGCAAGTACACCATCAACCTGCTGAAATTTGCAAAAATGAAGAATTTTTTCAGCAGCCGGATGTATCCGGGTGCCCTGCAGGCTATAACGGTTTTCGTTTTCAGTTTGATCCTGCTGATGGCATTTGCCGGCAGCCAGGCACCGGACAGTAATGTCGCGCTACTTCTGGTCTGGGGCATCTGGGAGCCGCTTCTTGTTGTCAGCTGGTTTTTCGGGGCCCGCATATGGTGTGCATTCTGCCCCATGGGTGCGGTCAACGGTTTGCTGAACCGCGTCGGCGGAACAAAAAAGCTGAAGGTGCCGGCATTTCTCCATGAATATGGTGTGTATTTCAGTGCTGCCGGCCTGGCCCTAATAATTGTGTGGCAAGCAGCCACGGGGATGCACTATTCTCCCCTGGATACAGGATATCTGCTGCTGGCAATAATTTTATTTGCCCTGGCCTCGGGCATCCTTTTCGAACGGCGGGCCTGGTGCCGCTATCTTTGCCCGCTCGGCAAGCTCGGGGCGGTTTTTGCCGGGTGCTCCGTGGTTGAATGGCGGGCAAACAGCAGCATATGCAACAGCACCTGCAAAGACAACAGCTGTTACAAGGGCGATGACGACACCCCGGGATGTCCGATGTACCAGGGACCATTCTCTTTAACCTCCAATCAGAATTGCATCCTCTGCGGCAACTGCGAAAAATCGTGTCCTAATGATTCTCCGGCTTTCAATCTGCGCATCCCGGGGCATGAGCTCTGGGCAGCGCTGAAGCCTGAAAAGCTGGTGACAGTATTTGTCCCGGTTATCATGGGGACCCAGATTTTCCGAAGTGTTGTCCACACTTCATTCATAGATGGTCTTGCGGCGAGATTCCAATCCGGATGGGTGATGTATGCCGTCCTCATGCTTGGAGCCACTGCCGTTTCATTTGCCTATCTACAGGTTGCCGGGGTTCTTGCTTTCGGCCGGATGAAAAGCACCGGTTTTGCCAGGGGCGATCTCTTCATCCATGCGGTCATACCGCTGGCATTTACCTATGAACTGGCGTACCAGCTCAAGCCGCTGTTGACGCGGACGGGACATTTTTTATCCACCCTGGGCCGCCAGTTCGGTTTTGACCTCGAATACTGGGATTTTGTCTACCAGCCGGGAGCGGTCAAACCATGGCAGGTGCTTCTACTGCTCGTGGGGACGGGAGCCTCCATGGCCTTTTTAAAGGCGCTTGTCAACCGGCACCAGGAAAATAATAATGAACGACTAGGTGACAGAATGTTTGGATATATGCCGATCATACTTTTAGGCTGTGCATATACCGGTTTGTTCATTCTGCAATAGTGGACCTTTACAATATAATGGAGTTACTTGTTTTTTTAGGGAATTTAAAAGAGATGGCATTGGATAAACAATCTGATAACAATCTAAATTAAAAGTATTGCTTATTGCCACAAAGTGGTACTCAAAAATGCCTGATAATTTATATCGTTTTACTTGACAAGTAGTATGATATATGGATTAATAAATAAATATACATTGTATTTTTTATATAATTGCATTGTGCTGCAAAAGTTTTATTGAATTCTGATTATTGCCATTAAATAATCATATGATTTCAATGCAACGATGCACGTACAGATTTAGTTTTTTTGAGAACAACCTATTGTAACTGTTGGGATTATGTTTATTACGTCCCAACCTAGCAGAATAGGATTTTCATGAAAACAGCGCCAACATTTATCTTATTAGTTTGTTTTGCTTCCGTGTTTACGAGCAATTCAATGACCATGTTGAGTCTTGAAAAGGGTATTGTTTATACCGAAGATTTCAATCTTACCCATGTAATTCAGGCCGGCTTAGCTTCTCAGTTTACAAACTCATCCCACCAACATTCAGCGATGGAGCCATGCCAACTCCCTTGTCACCGTCATGTTCAATTAAAAAATTATTATCTACCTAAAAATAAAGAAAATTTTTCCATTATGAAAGCATTCATTTCATGCATGGATTTCTTGCCAGCCCATCAAATTATTCCAACTTCATTCGTAACGAGTGTAACTCAACGTCGGTTTGATTTTGGCAGACTTTTAAAATTTCCAATAGCAACTCTGCTGCAGACATCTGTCCTGCTGATCTGAAAAGTGCCTACCGTTGTTTTGCTGTTTTTTTCTTTTGGATTTTCCAAAAGGGCATAATCGGTGAAACGTTTGGGTATGGTATCGTTCAATTTTAGAAGTGTAATTTTATTATGAATGGCAAGAATTATTTAAAACCGAATAAAGACTCTAAAGACCTATTCTGGCCGGCCCTTATAATTTTTATCGTGGGGATTCACAGCATCCTGCTTGGTCTGATTATCTTTTTTTTCACGGATTTTTTTTATAAGGTTTTTTTTGACACAGCTATTGAAAACCTGTTTTTTGTTCGCCAGTCAGGCATCTTTCTCTTTTTAATAGGTTTATTTTATCTTTTTCCGCTTTTAAATCTCAAAAATCTCTACAACCTGATCCTGCTCGTCATTATTTCCAAAACAGTTGCTGTTCTCTTCCTCATTATGAACGGGCAATTGACACCTGCACCGGCAATGATATACCTGGCGGCATTTTTTGACGGCCTGATGGGCGCGGTACTTTCCCTGGTATATCTGCAGTGCAGAAGAGTTTATGCAAGGCCGAAACCGGAGATTATACCGGCAGAGGAGACACGTTTAAAAGAAGTTGCTTGATGAGATTCTCCATGAAAAGGTTAGGCGAATATTTGATTGAAAACGAAATATGCGATGAATCGACGGTTGACAGCGCCCTCAGGGAACAGTCGCAACTGAAGAAAAAGGGTATATTAAAACCTCTCGGCACTGTTCTTACAGATTCGCTGACTATCTCGATACAGGACAAGGATACAATGCTTGCCAAAATGCACATTGACATTTTGTCAATGTCAGCTCTTTTTAACGGGATCTCTAAAGAATCAATAAAGAAGATGGTCTCACTGGCTGAATATAAAGTTTATCCGGAAGGAAGTTCTATATTCATTCAGGGAGCGGAAGCTGACTCTTTCTTTGTCGTTATTTCCGGTAAGGTAAAGATTTATCGCACGACCTCCGAGGGTCTTGAAAGCATAATAGGTCATCTCGGTTCAGGGGAAGGTTTTGGTGAAGTTTCTTTGTTGACCGGCGAACCACACTCTGCCAATGCAACAGCCGTCGAAGTAACGAGTTTGCTTGTTCTGTCCAAAAAGAATTTCAATGAGTTATGTAGCCAAAATTCAGACATTTCCATGGCCTTTATTAAAGGTTTTGCCTCCCGCCTCATACAAAAGGACACTGAAATTCTCAAAGCAAGTGAAAAAGAACAGGCTTATCAACAGTTTGTCAGCCAGCAGGATGAGCTTGCACTGCCTGAACTTATAGGCCAGACAAGATCCATAAACCGGCTGCGGCAAAAGATCGCAGAAATTGCCGAAAATAACTTGCCGATTCTGATCCAAGGAGAGGCCGGAACTGAGAAACTCGTGGCAGCCGGCACAATCCATAAAAGCGGCGTGAACCCTTCTACCCCTTTTCTTTCAATTGATGCGAAAAATGTGGCAATTGAAGGATATGGCGCGATACCAGATGACGATGGGGGATCTCTGCAGCTTGAATTGGCACAAGGAAGTGTTCTTTTCGGATATGAAGCAGACGCGTTTTCGTTTTCTAAAGCAAGGGGGTTGGGGCTCCTGCAGATATGCCGCCAGGGTACTGTGGTTATAGAAAATGTTGATAAGCTGACCAAAGGTATCCAGGAAAAGCTTTACAATTATCTCACAACCGGGACTTTCACTACTGTAGGTGGCAAAAGGCTTATAACATCAGAGGCAAGAGTTATCGTCACCACAACAGTTGACCTGAAAACCCTTGCCCAGGAAGAAAAATTTGACCAGAAGCTTCTGGATCTCCTCGGAACCAACAAGTTGACAGTGCCGCCCATAAAGAAACGAAAAAGTGATCTGCGGCTTCTGGTGGACTTCATTATCATTATGGAGTGCTTTAAAACGCCGGACCGAAAAATTATCAACGGCATGTCACCTGAAGCATACCAGCGGATTATGGAATATGACTGGCCCGGCAATATGGATGAACTGCAGATCGTTATCCGCCGGGCCATAAACCTGGCCCACACCGACTACTTGCTGCCGGAAGATATTTTCATTGGCATGGCCCCCCCTGAGGGAAAATACACCATAAATCTCCTGCAGTTCGACAAGATTAAAAAGTTTTTTGCCAGCCGGGCCTATCCTGTCGGGCTGCAAATTACAACTGCATCTGTTTTCAGCCTCATTTTTATCCTGGCATTTCTTGGCAACAAATCTCCAGACCACAACGTTTCGGTATTGCTTGTCTGGGCCATGTGGTGGCCGATGCTCACGGTGAGCTGGTTTGTGGGGGCACGAATCTGGTGTTCCGTCTGCCCCATGGGCGCGATAAATGACCTGTTGAACCGGATCGGCAAAAAGAAATTAAAGGTTCCTAACTTTATAAGGAGTTATGCTGTATATATAAGCGCCGCCGGCCTGGCGATCATCATCTGGGCGGAAGCCGCATCAAAAATGCCGTATTCACCGTTAGCCACGGGATTTCTCCTGCTTTCCATAGCCTCATTTGCCATACTTTCAGGAATTTTCTTTGAACGCAGGCTCTGGTGCCGCTATCTCTGTCCTCTTGGCCGTCTGGCGGCTATTTTTTCCGGCTGTTCCGTGGTTGAATGGCGTTCCAACAGCAGCATCTGCAACAGCACCTGCAAAGACAACAGCTGTTATAAGGGTGATGAAAAGACTCCAGGATGTCCATTATATCAGGGTCCCTTTTCATTGCGTTCAAATCAGAACTGTATACTCTGCGGCAACTGCGTGAAAGTCTGCCCCAACAATTCGCCGGCCCTAAATATTCGGGTCCCGGGTCATGAACTGTGGGCGTCGATTAAACCGGAGAAAGTGACAGTTGTATTTGTCCCGGTAATCCTGGGCACCCAGATCTTCAGAGGGGTGGAACATTCATCCTTTGTTCTGGCCATGGAATCCAATATCCATTCCCGGTGGGGTCTTTATGCCATGCTGCTGGTTGCCGCCACTGCCTTGTCATTTCTTTATACCCAGGTTTCAGGCGCTCTGGCATTCAATAAATTAAAAGACAAATCAATCAAAAAGGGGGAACTGTTCACCCATGCAATCATTCCTCTGGCATTTGCCTTTGAGTTTGTCTATCAGCTTAATCCGCTTATGACAAGGCTTGGGGACTTTTTCCCGACATTGGGTCGTGAATTCGGTTTTGATCTTGAATTTCTCAATTTTTCTGCAGGTTCAGGAGCTGTCAAACCATGGCAGGTATTATTCATCCTACTCGGAATAGTAGTGTCCATGGGGTTTCTGAAGATTCTTATACGAAATCATCAGGCTTATTCCAGTAAAGTGAAAAAATATAAGCGATTACGGTATCTGCCCATGTTGCTTTTAGGAGCATTTTACATTGGACTCTTTGTTTTCGTCTGACAGGTGAGGCTTTGAGGATAATTTGTGAGTTGGAATAATTTTTCAATGCAGCATTTCATATCTTGGGAAGAGGGGGGTATTTAAGCGAAAAGCTGTGAGCTCAGCAGTTCCTGCAATGTGAGTTGCTGATGGCAGGAAAATCTGATGGCTCCAAAGCAGGGGAAAAAGGAGGGTATAATGAAGAACAGCAGAAGATGTGACTTTGGAAAACAAATGTTTTTGTTGATTTATTGCGGATCAGGAAAAATGAGGAAAAGTGGTTTGACCAAGTTCCTTTACCTGCTGTTATTACTAATTGTTCTTTCAATTATACTTGTTCCTTTGAGTGTATCAGCAAAAACATGCGAGCAGTGGGTAGCCAAAATTGTCTCTGTTGAAGGCAGGGTCGAAGCAAAACGAGATGGCGAAACACAGTGGCAGCAGGTGAAGCTTGATGAAACGTTCTGTGCCGGTGACCAGATCCGGGTCCTGGATAAAAGCCGGGCCGACCTCTCCTTTGCCAACCAGCCTCTTCTGCGGCTTGATCAGAATTCAACCATCACCCTGGCAGGAATAGAGGAGGAGAGTTCAGGTCTTGCCGGTCTGTTCAAAAGCGCAGCAAAGCTTGATCTTATAGAAGGAGCAGCGCACTTCTTCAGCCGTCTTCCCAGGAACCTGGAAGTCAGAACAGCGTTCGTAAACGCCGGTGTGGAAGGCACAGAATTTTTTATCAAGGTTGCTGATAACAAAACCATTATATCGGTGTTTGAAGGAAAAGTCCTGGCTGCTAATGATGCCGGTAGTGTCGGGATTACCAACGGTCAGACCGCTGTGGCTGAAGCTGGCAAGGCCCCGGTAGCGCGGGTTGTGGTCCAGCCGCGTGACGCAGTGCGCTGGGCCCTTTATTACCCCCCGGTAATCGACAGGACCCGGCAGGACACACCGGTCAACCAGGCAGCGCAGCTGCTTGCCGTCGGCCGGGTTGACGAGGCTGACAGCAAGCTGGAACAGGCACTGCGTGCCGATCCGGCAAACAGCAGCGCCCTTTCCCTGCAGGCCGTCATTGCCGTGGTCCGGAACAAAAAAAGCCGGGCGCTTGAACTGGCAAATAAGGCGGCGGCGGCAGATCCGGAGTCAGCCACACCGCAGATAGCCCTCTCCTATGCGCAGCAGGCTGCTTTTGATCTTGAGGCAGCCCGGGCAAGCCTTGAAAAAGCTGTGGCACTGGCGCCGGAGAATGCGCTTGCCTGGGCAAGACTTGCCGAAATCAGATCTTCTTTCGGCAATCTTGATCAGTCCCTTGATGCCGCACAAAAGGCGGCTGAACTGGATCCAGAGCTTTCAAGGACGCAGACGGTCCTGGGATTTGCCTACCTTACCCAGATAAAAACGACTGAGGCCAGGGAAGTTTTTAACCGGGCCATCGCACTCGATCAGGCTGATCCGCTGCCGCGATTGGGCCTGGGCCTGGCGAAGATACGGGACGGTGAACTCCATGAAGGTAGAAGGGAAATCGAAATTGCCGCCAGCCTGGATTCCAACAGTTCGCTTATCCGCAGCTACCTGGGCAAGGCCTATTATGAAGAAAAACGTCCTGAGCTTGATGGCCGTGAGTATGCCATTGCAAAGGAGCTTGATCCAAATGATCCCACTCCCTGGTTTTATGATGCTATCCGCAAGCAGACCATCAACCGGCCGGTCGAGGCCCTGCATGACCTGCAGACAGCCATCGAGTTAAACGACAACCGGGCTGTGTATCGTTCCAAGCTTCTGCTTGATTCCGACCTGGCAGCACGAAGCGCCAGCCTTGCCAGGATTTACAGCGACCTTGGATTTCAGCAGCGGGCCCTGGTTGAGGGATACAATTCTGTCAATACCGATCCGACTAATTATTCAGCCCACCGGTTCCTGGCTGATTCCTATTCTGCTCTGCCGCGGCATGAGATAGCCAGGGTCAGTGAACTTTTGCAGTCCCAGTTACTGCAACCTGCAAATATTACCCCTATCCAGCCCTGGCTCGCAGAGAGCAATCTTCCAGTTATCAGCAGCGGTGGAGCCACAGAAATATCTTATAATGAATTTAATCCATTGTTTAACAGGGATCGGCTCGCGGTACAGGCAAGTGCTCTTGCCGGGGAAAATGATACCTATGGAGGTGAGGCGATCATATCCGGGATCCATCGGAAGATATCCTTCAGTGCCGGGTACAGCAAGTCCGAAACCGACGGATTCCGTATAAATAATGATCAGGATGATGATATCGCAAATGTTTTTGCCCAGTTGGAACTCACGCCGAAAACCAGCATCCAGGCAGAGTATAGATACCGTAATACGGAAAGGGGTGACACTTCCTTAGCTTTTTTTGAGGATGATTTTCTTCCCAATATCCGCCAGGAAGACGAAACCGATACAATACGCCTGGGATTTCATCATGAATTCGCCCCCGGTTCCGATCTCATCGGCAATTTTGCCTATCAAAACAAAGATACAGGTTTGGTGGATATTCTAGATATTCCACCGCCGCCATTTCCTCTCCAGGACGTTTTTACGATCAAGGGCGATGAAAGCGGATATAACGGTGAGTTACAGTATCTTTACCGTTCGCAACGCTATAACCTCACAACCGGAATCGGTTATTTTAATATTGACGGAGAATTTACTTACATTGATAATCTTTATGATCCGTCAACATCCCCACCGCTTCCTTTTGATTCATTCACCACAATTGAAGATGCCGACATTGAGCATACAAATCTCTATCTGTATTCAAACATTTACCCTGTTAAAAATATAACAGTAACTATAGGTGCGAGTGGAGATTTTTATAAAGACGAAAATTTTGACAAGGACCAGTTTAATCCGAAGCTTGGATTTGTCTGGAATCCCCTTGTTGACACAACCATTCGCGGTGCTGCATTCTGGACCGTAAAACGGACGCTCATCACGAATCAAACCCTCGAGCCGACACAGGTTGCCGGTTTTAATCAGTTTTATGACGATCCCAACGGAACGGATTCAAGCAATTATGGTCTGGGGGTAGACCAGAAATTCAGCAGTGATATCTACGGAGGACTGGAATTTTCCAAAAGGGACCTGAGTGTTCCATATATGGCATTTGTATTTTTGCCACCGCCTGCACCGCCTGAACTGCAAGCCAGCGAGGTTGACTGGGAAGAATCTTTGGCCAGGGCGTATTTTTACTGGACTCCATACAAATGGCTGGGACTGAGAGCCGAATACCTTTATGAAGAATTTGATCGGGATGAGGAATTTGTCGCTGGAACCAAAAATGTCAAAACGCATCGCGTGCCTCTGGGAGTCAGTTTCTTCCATCCATCTGGTCTTACTCTGATGCTGCAGGGGACATACTATGATCAGGAGGGTGAATTCTTACGGCAGGATGAAATGGATCCCTTGAATTTTGTCACCGGCGAGGATCAGTTCTGGATCTTTGATTTAGCGCTCAGTTACCGGTTCCAGAAACGATACGGGTTTATCACTATCGGAGCCAGAAATCTGTTTGATGAGCAGTTTAATTATCAGGATACAGACCCTGAAAGTCCTTCTATTCAACCGGACCGGATGATTTACGGCCAGGTGACCGTAAACTTTTAAAGCTGATATCAAGCGCCATAAGCAATGATTTGCAGATCCGTGATTGATAAACGTTATATAAACCAAAAAAATCAGAAGGAGGGAAAAATGAAAAAGTTACAATGTGGACAAATTTTATTAATTATGTTTGTGGGCATCTTTATACTGTTTACAGGAACAAATATGGCTCAGGCTGCAGATGAAGAAGTGCCGATATTGTGTCATACTGATAATGGTTGGATAATTAAATTGTTATCAGTTGAACCAATCGATGACTGCATAATTGGTGATCAGCCATGTTATGAATGGGCGTATCAGGTTCAAAGTCCGAAAGGTGACACAAAGGGTCTCAATCATATAAATTTCAATATCCCGGTTACCTCCCCCAATGATATATTGGTTGGTGAGGGAGGTTATGAGCCTGCGTCAGTGTTTGTTTATGACCCGGGTGTGGGAGATCCGACAATTTATTTCGGTAGGGGAATTTTGCAGTATTATGTCGTCAAGTTTACTCCACAGTCAACTGAGGGTGTATGGACCTTTATTTCAAATACCGGGAAAAAAGGCACAGCGACCGGTGGCTTGAAAATTAATAATAATTTGGAAATCTGCGAAATTGGGGTGCCTGATGACCCGAACTATGCCGCAATGGCTGTAAGTACGGAACAGACAATTACAACCACGGATAATAATAAACAATTCAAAATTACAGAAGATCCTTATACGCAATGTATATTAAAAGCATACAAAATAGTTGATGGCGTGCAAACACCACTGGAAAAAATCGCTATTGAAGAATTGATTCTTGATGAAGGGGAATTTGACCCTGCAGCAATAGAATTTGTTGGCGTGCCCGGTCAGGGATGTCCCAGAGCCATTATTAAGAGAGAAGGAGATCATACCTGGTATTTTATTTCTGGCAGATATGTTTGGCGTTAGGAAAGTATTATTAAACTCGGATATTTTTGATTAATGTATTAAAGGCAGGGTCATTTCGGCCCTGCCTTTATTAGGATATTTACGCTTGGGGTCCTGAGCTCTTTTAATGAAAAAACTGAAGAAAAAAGTTGCGGCTTTTTTTAGTAAAAATTTTCATTTCACCAGAAAGCGCCTTTTGAAGGCGGCTATTCTGGGTCTTGTTGTCGGTGTGCTCGGGCTCTTAATCAGTCCTTTCCAGTTTGCCATGAATCTTGAGGAGGACACCGGCCTGGGGCTGCTGTTCAAGCTGCGAGGCCCCCAAATACCACCTGCTGATGTTGTGGTGGTAAGCATTGACAAGCAGTCTTCTGACAAGCTTGATTTGAACAACAATCCGGACAAATGGCCGCGTTCGCTTCATGCCCGCCTAACGGAAAATCTCGTACGGGAAGGCGCCAGGGTCGTGGCCTTTGACGTGCATTTTATCGATCCCAAAAATGCTGAGGATGACAAGCTGTTTGCCGAAGCATGTAAAAAGGCGCAAAATGTCATCCTCTGCGAACCCCTGGTTCCCAGGGAGCTGCCAACCTCAGAGAATGGTGGGGCAGTTGCCGGCTTTCACAACATTGTAAAAATCGTCAAACCCTTTGATCTGCTGGCTGATGCAGCTGTCGCCACCGCGCCCTTTACCCTGCCACGGATACCGTTCAAGGTAAACCGCTACTGGACTTTCCAGACTGGAGCCGGGGACTCGCCGACCGTGCCGGTGGTGGCATTCCAGCTGTCCAGCTTGAATCTCTATGATAAATTCGTTGCGCTGCTGCAGAAGACGGGGCCGGCCCAGGCAGTGAAATTGCCTCCTGACAAAAAAGCCTTTGTGGCAAGTAATTTCAAACAGGGGATCCGGGAAATAAAAGAAACATTTCAGGCCAATCCCGGGCTTGAACAGAAAATGCTCCTGGAGTTGGAAAACGCAAGACTGCAATTAGGGGACAACGAAAATTATCAGTTGCTGAAAGCGCTCATAAAAATGTATGGCGGTGCCACGAGCCGCTATATCAATTATTACGGCCCACCCCGTACTGTTACTACCATACCGTATTATCAGGCGCTGCAGATCAAAGATGGCAAATTTGACGACAGGCCCATGGGCCTTAAAGACAAGGTGGTCTTTGTCGGGCTTTCGGAAATTCTGCTGGCAGACAGAAAGGACAGCTTTTATACTGTGTATTCCACGGCAGATGGTATTTTTGTCAGCGGCGTGGAGATCATGGCCAGTGTTTTTGCCAACATCAGGGATGGTGAACAGATTAAGCCGATAGGGTTAAAATCCTATTTCCTGCTCGTATTTTTCTGGGGTCTTTTGCTCGGCATTGTCTGCAGGATATCCACTATGCGGATCGCCTTTCTCAATGCCATAGCCCTGGGCGCCTTGTATCTCTTTGGCGCAACCTTTGTCTTTAAAACCCAGAATATATGGTATCCGGTTGTCATACCGCTGTTCTTTCAGGTCCCCATGGCTTTTATAGGTGCTGCGGGTATTGAACATTCCAGACTGTTTAAAGAGTTCCTGGGCAAGATGCGCATGGAAAAAGATCTCTCTCATGCCAGGGACATCCAGATAAGCATGCTGCCGGAAGCGTGTCCCGAGATCAAGGGATACCAGATTGCTGCCAGTTCTACTCCGGCACGGGAAGTAAGCGGTGATTTTTTTGATTTTATTGATATTGACGACAACAAGTTGGGATTTGTTATTGCCGATGTTACAGGCAAAAGTGTATCCGGCGCCCTGGTCATGACAGCTTCTAAAAGCGTCTTCCGTCTGCTTTCAGAGGACCAGTTGTCAGTAGGGGAGATCATGACAAGGGCCAACAAGCAGATAAAGAAAGACATTACCAAGGCGAAAGGCATGTTCGTGGCCCTGCTTTATGCTGTTTTAAATATCAATGATAAAACGCTAGGCTTGTGCAGTGCAGGACAGACGCAACCCATTCTTTTATCCGAAAAGACAGGTGAGGCGACATTAATTGAGACAGAAGGGGATGCCTTCCCTCTCGGCATAGTAGATTTTGCTGAGTATGAAGAAACCAAGCTGCAGTTGGAATCAGGAGATCTGCTTATTTTTTATACGGACGGTGTTGTGGAGGCCATGAACAAAAAGGAGGAGATGTATGGCTTTGAGCGATTCTTAGAAGTAATAAAAGAAAACCGGGGATTGGATGCTGAAGTATTTTTGCAAAAACTTATAGATGATATTAACAGCTTTGTCGGCAAAGCGGAACAGCATGATGATCTGACTATTGTGGTTATAAAGGTTGACTAAACAGAATCATAACAAGTATATAAGAACTGTTTTTATCGGATGTCGAAAAAAATAGTTCAAATTAGGCAGTTGCATAATGAAAATAATTGTTTGAGATATATAACGTTAAATTCTCTTACAGGAAATTATTCATGGAACATTTAGTCGAATTACAATTACCCAACATTCTTGGGTCTGAAAAAGTTGCGATAGAGAAAGCTGTCTCCTTAGCAAAGGATATGGGTTTCACCCAGGACCGTATAGATGATCTTAAAACTGCACTTGCTGAAGCATGCATCAATGCTATTGAGCACGGTAACAAGTTTAATGAGAACACTAAGGTCGGGATAACACTTGTAGCAGATGACACTAAGCTGGAGGTTGTTGTGCATGATAATGGAAATGGAATTGACCCAGATAAAATCCCCAAAAAAAGAGTTACTGAAAACGGCTTTCCCAAGCGACGTGGTTATGGCGTTTTTCTTATCACTAACCTTGTTAATGAGTTTTCTTTCGAGGCCAAGCCTGGAGAGGGCAATAAAGTAAAAATGATGATGCATCTCAACAAATAAAACCTGATTTTTAATTTTATGTTTTTAGAAATATAAAATGGAAGTAACTGATAATCGGAGGCTTCAGGGATGAGTAAGGATATCCAGGTATCAACAATTCAAAAAGGTGATATCGCGGTCATTAGTATCAAGGGCGACGTTACTGCAATGACAGGAGAAGTGATTGGCGATGCCTATCACAATATAATGGTTTCAGACTCTTCCAAGATCCTGCTGCAGTTTGATAAGGATTGCTATATAAATAGCGGCGGGTTGGCGTCTTTGATTGATATTGCCTCTGAAGGCAGAAAGAAAGCTCAGAAGATTCATGCCTATGGTTTATCCGATCATTTTCAGAAAATTTTCAAAATGGTTGGTCTGACAAGATGTATTCCTCTTTTTTCGTCAGAAGAAGCTGCGATGAAAGATTTTTAACACAGGTATTAAAGCTTATATATCGCCCGGGCGTTATTTTTATAACGGACAAAATTATTCCTGGTATAAATATGGAGTTGACTTGTAGGCAATAATTGAGAAAAGGGGGAGAAAATGTATTTTTCTCGAATAGTTATGGGGAAGATCGAGCCCGACAGGCATGAAGAGGCCTTTGCCATATTCACCGATAAAATAATTCCTGCTGCCAGGGAGCAGGAAGGGTTCAGGGGCGCCAATCTCTTCAGCAGCCCGAAGACCGGCAAATTCATATCAACCACCATCTGGAAAACAGAGGAAGATATGCATGCAAGCGACAGAGACGGGTATCTGAAGAAACAACTGGACAAGGTTGCCGGTTTATTGACTGAACCGCCGGTAATCGACTATTACATCGTCCATTATTGATTGTCAGACGGGAGTACTGGAGTGATGTCAGTATTCGAAACTGCTGACGATTATCAGGTAACGTGTCAATCGTCGTTTAGTATCGTAAAACGACAAACAACCTGATGATTGTCCCCATACAAGACATCGGACGACTGACAGCCAGACAGAAGGACAGGAGTGATGGATTAATGGGTCTAAAGACTTAAAAATGTCATCTCGAACGGCCGCCAGGCCGGAGAGATCCTGTTTCAAGATTCCTCACATGCGTTCGAAATGACCCCTTTTTGCTGAAATGATTCGTTTTCCCCTTGATCATTTACAATTAACCACCAACCACCAACCACCAACCACCAACAACTAACCACTAACCATTAATCATTCCCCATTGCGCATTCAGCTGGCCCAGCCTTTAGCCGCAAGAGTGTTAAAAATCTTTACTGACCAATTGTTCCATGCTATATAACAAAACTCCAAACCGTGTGGGCGGGTAGCTCAGCTGGATAGAGCGTTGGCCTCCGGAGCCAAAGGTCGCGGGTTCGAATCCCGCTCCGCTCACCACTCTTTCTTAATAATTCCAATATATTATATTCAGAAATTTAGTCGGTAAATAGTCGGTAAATTTACCGGATTTAGATCGACCTCAACTTAATTGACTGCTTATGATATTTGAATTTTTCTATTGGTATTTTTCCCCGTGATGCTTTAGCCAACCATGGGTGTGAATGTTGTCCGGGTCATGGTGAGTCCAGTGAATAACACCACCTTTCGAATTCCACTCGTACTCTCCAAAGAAAATCACAGAATCACCTTTATGCAAACCATTGATGCGTGGTGCTAAATCAATATTGTGAGCAATTAGTAGAGTTTGACCGCTTGATAATTTTAATATAAACCGTTGATGTCTTGATCCTTCATTATCATCGCTAAGCAACCTATTCACTATGCCTTCGCCTTTAACTTGTACGTTGCTTAACCTTCTTTTGTACAAATTATTTATTAAATCGTCAGTGTTACTATCTGATATTTGATCTCTTGATACACTAAATGATGAAAAATAATTATTTAATTTTGATAAATAAATATCGTTTTTATAGGCATAGTAACCTGCTGTTATTATGACAATAATGCTAACTATCGCCATCAAAAATGATTTGGGATTTTTATTGTGCTGGATTGGTTTTTTATTAACTGTCCGGACACCGTTAATTGTTGCGTTAATTGCCTTTTTCTTTCCTGTGATATCTGTTTGGATTTGAAAAAATATTGTGTCTCCAACTTCAGGTCTTCGACTCATATTTTTTAATGCCGAAATATGAATAAATACGTCTTGCGGTAAAGTATCTGAGACGATAAAGCCGAAGCCTCGTTCGTCATTCCAACGTTGTAATGTGCCATTAAATACTTGGTTCATAGATAGTTCGTTTAAAGGTTCATATCTCTGGACAAGAATATTTTCCTTATGTACTTGAAAGGGAAGAAGTCCACTAGAAAATTTGGTGATTTCAACGGACTGGAGAAAAATGAGAAACTACATGCGAGTTTTTATCACGTTATTTCATTTTATTTCCAAATAATAACCTGCCTCGTTTTATCAATATCGAAAGGATGCTTTCTCAAAAAGTTCATTCCTAATAATCCGTCTATGCCATGTTTATCTTCTATATAGTTTGTGCTTATTGTAAAGTTTTGTTCTCTTGTAAAAGGCCCGACTTCAAGAGAATCTACCGTTGCATAAAAGCTATCAATTTTTCTCCCGTCGGCTATTGTCGCCTTTCCACGGTCCCTTATTTCTGCTTTCAGCCTTTTTACAACATCGGGATGAATTTGAGTAATGCCGCACCCGGTGTCAAGAATAAGCCTGATTTGTTCTCTATGACCATTATGAGAAACCATTACCGGCACAAGTATTGTCCCGCCATGATAAGTAAATTTTGTTTCAAAATGAGGAGCGTTTAAAAGTTCTAATTTCTCAATATTCTTGATTCGGCTTTTATGAACTTCTGTAACTAAATCTTCTTTAGAGTAGACTTGATAATTATCGCCTTTATCAACCAGCCTTACACCCTCTATTTTACCGCCATTAATAAGAGCAATTTTATAAAGATAGTATTTTTCAATTATCGGTTTAGTGTTACGTGTGACATTTGTTTGTTTCCCGGGATCAATAACTGGTTCCTGTTTGACAATTAGCTTCGGGTGATCTAGTTTCTCCTCTATTTGCCTTCTGGGATAAGTACTTGGTTTCAGTATGACGGTATACTTTGAATGATTTTTTTTATCCTTAAAATTGAGAAATTCTCGAACTGATGTTTGCCAACTTGCTATACCTTCTGTAAAGGAAACACCTTTTACAAATTTAAAATATCCCCATATAGACAAATCTATAACAAGTATACAGATCAAAATTCTTAGAACTACCGGCAACAGAGAATCTTCTTGTTTTTGCCTATTGGGGTCCTCCCGTCGTTTGTTACTTGGCTGATCAGGATTGATTTGTATATCTATGTCCGTTAGTTTTCTTTTTTCATTTTTATTTCCTCTAGATCTTTGATCCGGTGCCATCCATTTTGTATCATCATTATTAGGCCTATATTTTTGATCAGGCGGCATCCATTTTGAATTATCCTCCTTTTCTGCACCACCAATTGACATATCAATAACTTTAACCTTATCGACTGAAGTGCCTGTTAGGCGGAGCCGTTCGGACTGTTTATCTCTGGATTTAAGGATTTTTAAGATGAGGGTGTTTAAAGGGGTGGGTTTCAAGAATAAGGCCTCAGTGAAGACTTTTTATTTCTGAATAATGCCTCGCATTTATGCGCAAAAATACATAAATCTAAAAACTAAGGCAAATATATATTAATTTGATGGAATTTATAAGATGCGGATTGGTAGCCAGTATCACAGAACGACACATACTCTAATAAACAGGACATGTTATTAAAATCGTTAAAGTATTTTTGGTCAGAAAGGCAACTCAATAATTCTTCTTTTTCTGTTTTCTTGACAAATCATCGATTTGGTTGTATGTATTCATACAATTATATGTATGTTTTAATACAATTTATTGTATTCATGGGTACAAAGTGAAATATAGACTCGATAAAAATGAATTACTAGTGGAACTTGGGCAATGGAATAAGTTCCTTAAAAGAAGAGTGCATCTTATTGCCTGCGGGGGGACCGCATTAACTTTAGAAGACATAAAAGAATCCACAAAAGATGTTGACTTTATAATTCCTAATGAAACTGAGTACAATTACTTAATAAACATCCTGAAGAAACTGGGATATCTGCAAGTGACGGGGTTTGCCTGGCAAAAGGAGAATGATGCTTTTAGATATGATTTATTTCCAGGTAATAAGATTCATACAACTGAACTGCTGGAGTCTCCCCTGAAAGAGGGAAGACATAAATTATTTAAAGAATTTAGTTATCTCTATATTGGAATTCTTAATGATTATGATTTAATCGCCAGTAAACTTTTTCGTGGCCTTTCTATTGATATTAAAGATTGCCTTATGCTGGTCGAAGCACATAAAGAAGATCTGGATTTTGATTATCTTGAAAAACATTCCAGAGAATTAGCTTCCTATGATGTTTCAGAAGAAAAGATAAAAGGTGTGATCGATTACTTTATGGAAGTCCTTAAAGAGGAAAAGATTGTATGACGAACCGACAATTACTCAATGACCTGAATAAACTTGGCTTTCCATTAATGGAAATGGAGGAGCGGGTTGATTCCAATAGGGTGCTTGCCGAAGTTGTAATAAGTAAGGATTATCGACTATGGGAGGGATTTCCTGTCTTGTTGGCTAATTCGTTGAAAAAGTCCCAGTTTGATTATGAGAATATTTTAAAGAAATTTAAAAAAAACGAAGACAAAGAAAATTTTTCCAATTTGCTGCTTATTTCATTAGCTTTGTATAATCACAAACAGCTGCATTTTAATAGGGCAAAGAAGTTACAAAACAATTTATCTGAATCTGATACACTGAAGTTAAAAAGTTTCAGGAATTATTTTGCCCAAGATTTGGATTTCAAAGTTGGCAATAAAAAATTTAACACCGCCAGATTGCTGGATATATTTGATAACTATTTCAAAGAGGATATTAAAGAATCAATCAGGGGTGAAGATAAATATGAGGAATTATCTTTAGAATTTGCCTTGTCACAAATTTTTTCTCCCAAGCAGAAAGAATTGTTTAAAAAGAGGTTAAGAGGAGACGCGTTTACAAAAACTGAAAAAGAATATTTTTCCCGCACCGTTAAGAAAAAAGTGCAAGCGCTTGCAAATCCTGAATTGCATCGTTTAGCTCAAAAACTGATGGAATATTAATCGGTTGTAAATATGTAAGCATTCGGTAATAATCTACAAACAAGGTAATAGCTTGAAGCGAAGCGGGTTCGAATCCCGCTCCGCTCACCACAATGAAAAGCAAAATTTTTTATTATCCCATCTTATCTCAAGAGACATAAGAATCTTTTCACATGGAAAAGTATTTTTTGTTTCGCCGGCAGCATAAATTGTTGCAAAAAAGTTCAACTCACAAAACACAGGGTGCAACCAGATGAGGACAGGTTTTATCATGGCGGCGTTTGGACTCATAATAATCTCGACATCGCTGATTTTTTCAACCGGTTTTGATTCTCAAATGGGGATTATTGAAAATCTTGAAAGAGAGGGACAGATGTATGTTATCCTCAAAGAGGGTGAACATCTCATCAACGAACCGGTAAAGGTCTATAAAGATGCAGGCTTTACGCCGGGGAATTCTTCCGGCGATACTATTGTGGCCAAAGACGAGAATGGATATTATGAGATTAAGAGATTCAGCGGTTACAAGGGCAGGGTTACCATCCCGACAAAATACCCCTATTGGATTGGAATGGTCATCATGATTATCGGTTTTATTAAAATTCCCATCGGCATTATTAGCAAGTATTCAAACTAAAAAAATTTATAAAATTATTGATCAGAAAGGCAGGATTCCCGCAGGATGTTTGGCATTCGGCCCCAAACTCAAACTGCCACAATGTGGCAGTTTAGCACTTGACGTTTGATTTTTTCTGCTTTATCTTCTTTTCACTCTCTCACTTTTCTCTTTTCCGATGTTGATTGTAAGGAAAGTTAAAAGCCTCTGAAAAGCCCCTGGCGGATGAAATTGCGCCGGGGGCTTTTTTTTCTTCCTGGTATTTAGAATCGTTGCAGCAGCTCCTTTCTTTTGGCATCGTATTCCTCCCGGGTGATCAGCTTCTTCTCAAACATTTCTTTCAACAGCTCAAGCCGGTGATAAATTTCCTGATCAGAAACCGGCATGGGGTTGATATTTTCCCGGAGGGGATTCGGGCTGCCGGCAGCTCACCTCTCACGCCAACTCAGAAGAGTTGCACTTCGAATTTGAATTCAGGACATGTAATAATTATTTGATAAAATTATAATAGTTCCAGTCTGCTAGAAATCAAGTGCCACAATGTGTTAGGAATGTGGCATATAGCAGACTTCTCTAACACATAAATTTATCTTCCGTCCATGGGCATCACCTCCCTTCAACCAGCAATTTCTGCAAGATAATCTTGGGCCGGAAAAGAACGGTTACTGGTTTGTTCTCCGGTTAAAAGTTTATGCCTGATAGTCTAACAATTGAGTGTAACGAAAAGATAACGACCGATTTATCGCTGCTGGCAATAATTAAGTGCGAAACAATCGGGCTCTGCCCTGAAAAATACAGCTATAGCAGCTGATTGCCGGGAAGGCGGAGAATCGGAGATCGAACATGGTCGTTAGATTTTCTGAGAGGCTGCAAAAAAATACTTAAAAACAAGGAAATACGAAGGTCAATATACGGTGTTTCATGGATGGTGGTTTATTGAATTTTCAAGCAAAGTAGACAGTGGCCTATGTCCCGGCTGTTTCTTCCTTCTGCCTGGAGGGAAGAATCAGCCATGGGGCAACTATTTTTATTCACCGTAAATTTGGCAAAGAGTATGTTTCTGGATTATGCAATACTTGTCATAGTGCTGAGCGCCATTGTTGTCAGCCTGTTATATACCTTTATAACAGGCATCTCACCGGTTTCCAGTTCATTTCAGTCCAGGAAAAATATCATCCGGACAGTTGCACCCGATCAGGAAGGTTTTATCTATGAACTGGGGGCGGGGTGGGGGGCAGTGGCTTTTCCCCTGGCACGCCGCTGCCCGGACGCCACGGTCGTGGCTTATGAATTATCACCACTGCCGTGGTTGTTTTTAAAGGTACGGACGTTGCTGTTTGGACCACGGAATCTAAAAGTATTCCGGCGTGATTTTCTCAAAGATAACCTATCAAAGGCTTCTCTGGTGGTCTGTTATCTCTATCCCGGGGCCATGGAAAAACTTTCACCAAAACTGATACAGGAGTTGAAGCCCACTGCCAGGGTGATCAGTAATACCTTTGAAATACCTGCCTGGACGCCGTCCCTGATCCAGAACCTGGAAGACGTTATGTGTCCCCAGATATTTTATTATACGATGGACAGCGCGGTCACGAACATACATCAATCCATTGAAATCCTGGCCGCAATGATTGTTTGAGTTTGTCCGCAGGCCCTGCAAAACAAGGGATTGCGAAGCAGGTTTTCAGGGATTTCCCCGATGGCGCTTTCTCCCATCATGCTTAATATTATAGGTAAGTATAATTTTAAAAAAATAAGTTTACCAATTATGGCCCGAAAGGGTACGTGTCTTAAAATTCTGGTTAAAAAGGAGTTTGAAGTGAAAAAGAGCAATTTGATTACAGTTACGAAAGGCTTGTTGTATGCGTTTATCGCATTGTTTGTGGTTGGCGGTATCATCAACTGCGGCGGCAGTTCATCGTCGGAACCTGTCCAGGTCCAGGCGCCAAAGGACCTGATCCAGGATTACATTGCCAAGCATGAAACCATGGTTGACAGTTCTCTTGTCGACTTTTATGTCGTAAGTGAGCGGCCCGCAGTGGCAGCTGCCGTGAAAAAAACCATTGAAGAAAAAAAGGCTGCCGGTGAACTTGAAACACTGCAGCAGACAACTTTTGATTTTTCTAATCTGAAGATTGATGTTATCGGCGAGAAAGAGGCCTATATCAACGATGAACCGAAAAAGGTTATTAAGGTTTCCGTGTCCGGCAGTTACGTCATGAAGCACGATAAGAGCGACAAGACCATTCCGGCCAATGACACCATTATTCTTGAGATGGTTGACAACCAGTGGAAGGTGACTGAGAAGGTCAATCCCTGGAGGGAATACAAGTATAAAACCCGCGGTTAATATTCATTGTATGATCGGTTAGTTTTTAGCGAAATTTAAAACCTGACATCACGTAAAAAGGGGCTTCGTAAGAAGTCCCTTTTTTTTGGGCTTAAAAGCCAATGTTTATCCTGGTGGCGCGGCCGGGATCCGGGCGCCGTTTTCAGGACTTTCACCCTTAGCGGGCCTTGCCGGGTTTGTATTCCCGCCCACCGGTCAGATTTTTTTCTTGATATCAATGACCGGAGTACCGTCCAGGATATCGAGGTTTTTTACAGTCAGGATATTGTCATTGATATCCTCGACCCAAAGCTCTGAAACTGCAATCGGGTTCGGCCGGTCCGGACTGCGGGTCGAGAATACCCCGCGCTTGGGCCTGGAAGCATCGCCCCGGGGATGAACGCGCAGAATTGACCGGTCAGCCCTGTCCAGCCAGAAGAGAACCACGATGGTATCTCCATGGCGGATATCATCAAGTGCGGCAAGGAACTGCGGATAAATTTCAATGGTTCCTGCAAATCCTGATTCGTCATAATTTTTGGGAGTCTGCGCCCTGTTTTTCAGGTTGCAGTGCAGGATCCCGATGGGCTGAACTGTAATGTCGGTCATGATTTTTCCATGCTGTTTCTTTTAGGGAGCAGGATGAATTAACACTATACCTGATTTTCAGGGGAGGAACAGGTAAAATTTGTCAATTACCTCCGGGACTTTGTGAAATGCACATACAGCATGAGTAACGGTTGCATATGTGGCGGATGTGGGTGTAAATTACCGCAAGGCATCTGTCGTTGAAATACTGTGAATGTACATTTTGTCCCCGGCGGAAAGCCGAAAAAAAAAATAGTGCAGCTGTAATTTTTTGAGGTCGTGAATATGGTAGAAAAACAGGAAGTGGAATTCGGCTGGAGCCAGGACATGGCTATAGGGCTTCATGCCAAGCTCAAACTGGATCTGAAAAATGCCATGCTGCAGAAGAAACATGAGATCAGGGATACAATTCGCGTCGTCATGGGAGAATACCCTAAATTGACTGTGCCCATGACCCTGGAAAGCGGTAAGAAAACGTTTCGTCTAAAAAAACCGGATGAGATAACCGATGAGGATCTGCTTGGTATCATCCGCGGCCTGGTAAAAGCGGAAAAATTCGTCCTGGAACTGCAGAAAAAGGAGAGTTCCCCCTATCTTGAGGTGCTGGAATCGTACCTGCCGAAAATGATCAGCCAGGATGAAGTCAAGGCGTGGATTGATGCAAATATTGATTTTTCAGAATATAAGAGTCCGATGCAGGCCATGGGCCCGATAATGAAGCATTTCGGCAAACGGGCCGACGGCAATATGGTGAAAGGTCTCCTGCAGGAGATGTCGCAGGAGTGAATGGCTTTTTTTGCTGGTATAGGCGTGGTGTCATGCAGAAAACATTAATCATATCAGGGGTAATATTACTGGCCGTTGGTCTTCTCTGGCCATGGCTCGGGAAGCTGCCGATCGGGCGTCTGCCGGGTGATATTGTCATTGACCGCCCTAATTTCAAGATATATTTCCCCATCACTACCATGATAATTATCAGCATCATTATTTCCATCGTTTCCCGCTTTTTCCGAAAATGAAAAATATCATTAAGAAAACATATTCCCCTAATTTCTCGAAGGTGATCATGTTGATCGGGAACAGCAGTTGCAGAATTTTCAGCAGGAATTATTCCGGTTGAGTTCTGAAACGGTCATGCTGTGAAGGTTTTTCTGCGATTCATTCCCTCGGCAATCATCATGGGGATAATTTTCTACCTGTCCAATCAACATGGAGATTTTGTCCAATTCCCCCCATTGACCGGGGTCGATAAACTGCTGCACTTTATCGCCTACGCCGTCCTTGCCGGCACATTTATTTATGGTCTGCATCCCCTTACCCATGAATCCCATCGGGCCTTTACGGTGATCATAGTAGTGTTGTTCTGCCTCATGTTCGGGATAAGCGATGAATATCATCAATCTTTTGTTCCGGGCCGTTCTGTCAGCGGCTGGGATGTCGCGGCCGACGGCTTTGGCGCCCTGTTTGCAGCTGTCATATGGTACAGGAGGACTGCAGTAAAAGATGCGCAGCATGGTTCACGATGAGATGAAATACTTTTTGCAAAATCGGACTTTGCAATTTGTTGACGGCACGGTAAATTGATTCATATGCTGTATAAAGAAAAACATGGGGCCGGTGTCTTCTGCAATGACAATATGGCAGTTGGGTGCTGTATCTCAGGATCAGGGTAATTGCATGACTGACCTGCCCTCGTATAGTGAATTACTTGCCGAGGTGCAAGCTCTTGAAAAAGAGCTTGCGGGGCATAAAAGTACGGAAAAACTCCTGCGGGAGAAGCAGGACCAGCTTTTCAAGATACTCAACAGCCTGGAAGCCATTGTATATGTGGCTGACATGCAATCCTACGTAATCCTTTTTGCCAACCGCTACACCCAAAAACTCTTTGGCCGGATTACCGGCAAAACCTGCTGGAAGGTGATGCAGGCCGGAATGACAGGGCCCTGTCCCTTCTGTACCAATAAAAAGCTTGTTACATCAAATGGCAGGCCCAGGGATACCATTCTGTGGGAAATGCAAAATACCAGAAGCGGCAGATGGTATTCCATCCGTGACCGCGCCATCGAGTGGTTTGACGGCAGAGTTGTACATCTGCAGATAGCGGTAGAGATCTCCACCCGCAAGGAAGCCGAAGCAGCCCTGCAGGCAAATGAAGAAAAATTCCGTCTGGTGGCGGATTTCGCCTATGACTGGGAATACTGGATCAATGAGCAGGGCGGGTTCAACTATATCTCGCCATCCTGCGAACGCATAACAGGGTACAGTGTCCGGGAATTTGAAGAAAATCCCAGCCTGCTCCCAGCTATAGTCCATCCTGATGACAGACCGCATATCACCAGGCATTTGGCGGAAGACCTGGGAACCACGGAGGTATGTCACCTTACTTTTCGCATAATAAATCGGGCTGGTGAGGAGCGCTGGATATCCCATTACTGCCAGCAGGTTTATGGCGATGACGGTAAATTTCTGGGACGGCGTGCCAGCAACCGTGATATCACGATTCAGAAAAAGGCCGAGGAAACCATCAGGCTTAATGAGATGCGGCAGGCAGCACTGTTGAAGCTTTATGAAATGCAGGGACTGCCTGTCAAGGAATTGTGCGATTATGTCCTGGAAGCATCACTGCCGCTTACCGGCAGTAAAATAGGTTTTCTGGGGTTTATTAATGATGATGAATCGCTCATGACCATCCATTCATGGTCAAAAAGCGTCATGTCCGAATGTAAAATTCATGAAAAGCCGATTGTTTTCAATATTGACGAGGCCGGACTCTGGGGCGAATCGGTCAGGAAACGGAAACCGGTTATCATCAGTGATTACCGGGCTACGCCCCGGAAAAAAGGGATTCCGGACGGTCATGTTGCTATTTCACGATTTATGGCGGTTCCCCTTTTCGACCAGGAGAAGATAGTTGCGGTTGCAGCCGTGGGCAACAAGTGCCAGGATTACGGCGAACAGGATATACGGCAGCTGCAGCTGCTGATCAAGGGCATGTGGCAGATCGTTAAACGGCGGCAGGCCGAAGATGATCTCATAAATCAGGCGGAAATGATCAAGCATTTTACCAATTCCGTTTCCCATGACCTGAAGAATCCGGCGGTTGCAATTCATGGACTTGCCAAGGTCCTGTTGGAAAAATATACAGAGATGGACCCGGAAAAGCTTGAAAACTTTATCGGCCAGATAGCCAAGAGCGCCGAGCAGATCGTAACTCTTTCGGAGGATATTAATTCCTATATCTCAACCCGGGAAGCCCCCCTCCATCTAAAATCGCTGAACCTGAAACAGATCTGGGGGACGATCCGGGAGGAATTTACCCCCCGTCTCAGGAAGAGAGGCATAACCTGGATAGAGCCGGATGTAAGTGTACCGAAGATCAGGGCTGACCAAAACGGATTATTACGGGTGTACAGGAACCTGGTGGATAATTGCCTGAAGTATGGCGGCAGCAGCCTAAGTGAAATAACCCTGGGCTACGAATCTTCCGTCACCCATCATATTTTGAGTGTCCAGAATAACGGTGAGAGGATTCCGCCGGAAAAAATTGATTTGATTTTCGAGGTGTTCGAGCGCGGGCCGGATGCATCAAAATCTGTTGGAACCGGGCTGGGGCTTGCAATTGTGCGTGAGATTGCCAAACACCACAAGGGAGACTCATGGGCCGAATCAAGTCCTGCCGGCAAAACTATATTTTATATGTCCATAGCCCTCCATCTGTAGGCATGGATTCCAGCGGCCCCGGTCAGTTTTTTTCCTGCTTTTCCGTATCATCCCCTTCTTCTTCCTGCGCGGCATCGGTCGGTGTTTCACCGGCATCCCCTGTACTCTCAGATTTTTCCTCTGCAGGATTTTCACCCGGCTCAGCCCCTGCTGTTTTTTCCTCGGCCCCTTGAAGCTCGAGAAGAGAAACCTCTGAAGATGCGGCAGCAGGTTTTTCCGTTGTGAACTGGTCAATATACAGGCCGGCAAGACAGCCTGCCTGGAATGGGGGCAGCAGGACGCTCATAATGATAAAGACCGGCATGACGGCTGCGAGAATATTAAGCAGTATGACCGGAATAAGGGTTATAAGAAGCAGGAAAACAAGATGCATGAAAAATCCTTTTTCATTGACAGTGTTCATGCTCAGCCGCATGGCCTCGCTGAAGGACATTTTCCGGTCAACCATGAGTGGCAGTACATAAATCCACCAGGTGGCAAAAAGGATTCCGGGAAGTATAAGAAGGGCAAAGCCGATCAGAATAATGAGAAGTACCAGAAAATAGGGAAAGAGATGGCCGAACTGTTTAAAACCGACAAAAAGGTCGTTGAACCTGGGACGTCTGTTTTCCCGGAGATAGAGGATGATGGCCAGAAGGTAGCCGCCAAGCAATGGACCGGCAATAATACTGGCAAGACCCTGCGAGGCAATAAACAACAGCTGCAATAAAAAACCGCCCCCGATAATGACGAGCGGTTCTGCCTTGATGATACGGAAAGTACCCTCAAGGTATGCCTGGAAATTCATGGTGGGGTTTTTTGCCATAGGTTAGCGCTGCAGCAGCCTGGCCATATCCTTGGCAAAATACGTCAATATGATTTCCGCACCCGCCCGCCTGATGCTGAGCAGGGTCTCGGCCATGACCCGTTCCTCGTCAATCCAGCCTTTGGCGCCGGCAGCCTTGATCATGGCATATTCACCGCTGACATGATAGGCGGCAACCGGCAGATCGAACTCATCACGCAGCCGGCTTATAATGTCCAGATAGGCAACAGCCGGCTTGACCATCAGGATGTCAGCTCCTTCTTCCACGTCCAGGGTTGCCTCTCTGAGGGCCTCCAGGGCGTTTGCCGGATCCATCTGGTAGCCGCGCCGGTCGCCCTCCTGGGGGGCGCAGTCAGCAGCATCGCGAAATGGGCCGTAAAATGAAGAGGCATATTTGACGGCATAGGACATGATCGGCACGGTATCAAAATTCTCCTCGTCAAGGGCCGCCCTGATTTCACCGACCCGGCCGTCCATCATATCCGAAGGAGCCACCATGTCCGCTCCTGCCGCAGCATGGGAGACAGCGGTCTTGGCCAGGATTTCCAGGGTGGCATCGTTATCGACCTGGTTGTCAAGGATAATGCCGCAATGGCCGTGCGAGGTATACTCGCAGAGACAGACATCAGTGAAGACCAGGAGTTCAGGCACCCTGTTCTTTAATTCCCGGATGGCCCGTTGAATGATGCCGTCTTTAATATGGGCCCCGGAACCCATGGGATCCTTTTTTTCAGGCAGACCGAAGAGAATGACACTGTTGATCCCGAGTTCGAGGCACTCCTTTCCCTCCTTGGCAAGCTGATCCACGGAGAGTCGGTAAACACCTGGCATGGAGGATATCTCCTCCCTTTTGTTTTTGCCGGGCATCACGAAAATCGGGTAAATGAGCTGTGCCGGCGCCAGGTGTGTTTCTCGGATCAGGGCACGGAAGGCCTCGTTTTTTCTCAGCCTCCGCGGGCGGTAATCAGGGAATAACATTACTTTCTCCTCGGCAATAATAATTTGATATTAAAAGTCATATCGTATCAACTGCAATACTTTATTATGTTCTGAAATACTCGCAGATAAGGTTGTTTATAAACTGTTCCGGCTTATCGATGCCGGTGCCCGGAATGACAACATGGTCAATCCCCTTTTTCTGCTCCAGCAGTCCCAGACCGTATTCAAACGTTGTGCCCAGGGTTTCGCACAGCGATTTGATAATTTGCTGGTTCAGGGGATGCCGCGCCAGGATCCTGTCTATCGCGTCCTCGCTGAAAGTAACATGAATTCCGCATTTTGCAGAAAGATTTTTTTCGCAGGCCCTAATATCCCTGACATAATCGATAAAAATATCACAGACGTCGGTAATGTCGAGTATTTCATCCTGACAGAGTTTGGCCATGATACTCAAACGTTCCGGAGTGGGCTGGACACCATGCTGTTCCAGAAATTTTCCTCTTTTAAGGGAGATCAAATCCTGGATGCGGTCATGCTCTTCCCGGTAAAGACGATGATACTGGTCTTCATGCAAGGCCTGATGTTCTTTGTCGGTGAGCAGGGATTCCAGTTCCTGCTGAGGATTTTTGACCAGTTCCCGGGTGACCGCCAGGTATCTGATATCCGTCGACGGCATTTTGTTTTCAAAGGGAAGCAGGATTTTTTCCATGACACTGACCAGACCGCGGGCTCCGGTTTGTTCCTGGGCCGCTTTGCCGGCAATCTCCATGAGCGCTTCATCACTGAACTGTATCCTGATGGAGTAGGCGAGGAAATCCAGTTTTTTACCCACAACCACCGAACTGTTCGGATTCATGAGGATCTCATACAATTCGTTAACACCCAATTCATCCAGGCGGGCAACAACCGGAAGTCTGCCGATAAATTCACTTTCAAAGCCGAAGGCGATGAAATCCTCGGCCTTAATGTGTTTGAGGTAATTGCCTGATGTTTTTTTTGATTTGATTTCACCTTCAAAGCCAATGGTCTGCTTCTGGACTCGTTTTTTGATGATCTCATCGAGCTCGCTGAAGGCGCCGCTCATAATGAAAAGAATATTTCTGGTGTTAATCAGTTTCCGTTGGCGTTTTCCCGTCGCCCTGTACTGCTCGATCGCTTCGATCTGGGAAATGGGATCATGGGGCACCTTGAGATCCACTTCGGTTTCCTCCATGGGCTTGAGAAGGGCCCGCTGAACGCCGGAGCGGGAAACATCGGCACCGGTTAGATTGCGGGCTGAGGCAATTTTGTCGATCTCGTCAATGTAAATGATACCGTACTGGGCACTCTCAATATCATCGCCGGCCTCGCGCACCAGATCACGCACCAGATCTTCAACATCCCCGCCCACATAGCCGGTTTCGCTGAATTTTGTCGCATCTCCCTTGATAAAGGGTACACCGAGCCTCTTGGCAATCAGTTTGATGAGGAAGGTCTTGCCCACCCCGGTTGGGCCGATCAGCAGGACATTGTTCTTTATCTGCCCTACGGTTCTTTTAGCCTGCAGCGGATTGTCGATCGCGGTTTTAATCCGGTTGAAATGGGTGCAGATCTTGGTGGAAAGCACGGCCTTGGCCTCATCCTGCCGGACGACATATTCATCCAGATAGACACAGAGCTCTTCAGGTTTTACCGCAAAATCCAGGTAAGATATTTTCTTGTCGCCGGGATGGTCGATAGTACCCGTTCCGTCCACTTCCAGATCCGGCTGGGCATGGAATCCTATTATTTTAACCCGGTCCCCGTATTTCTTGGACAGATATTCACTGATGTCTTTTTCTATATCCTGGTGCGAGGGCAGGTTTTTTATATTGTCATCGTTCATTACTGTAAAACCTCCAATAACTATTTTTCATTCCGGGAACGGTCTTTTTCGGAATATCGGGGTCAATCTGCGGTGGCAATTGGGCGGTGTATTCATTTCCTAATCAGCTCAGTTTTTTTATTTCTGTGTCCCGGTGCTTTTCTGTACTTGCTGCCGATGACCGTTGTTGCGCTCTTGTCATTCCTTCATATCCTTAACTTGCGTGCCAGGGAGAAAAAACACCTTCGACCAGCTGCATACAGGGAGGATTATAGACATCGTGCATGTCGTTTGGGTTCTATCCGCAAATCAACCGGAAACGGAACAAGCAACAGATAATTTCCGACCGTCTCACAATGGATTATACGATAAGCACCATCAGGCAAAACTCAAATCATTTTTGGCGACATGCTGTAACGGGAGGTCCGCTGGAACATACGGAAAGGGAGAAAAATGAGATTTCAGTCGGAATCGTAAAGTTCTATTTGCAGGATTTTCAGTTTCTTGTGCAGATGGCTGCGCTCCATACCGAGCAGTTCGGCTGTTTGTGAAATATTGCCTTTGTTTTCAAGGAGTTTGGCCCGAAGGAACTCCCTTTCGAATTCCCTTTTGGCCTCACGGAAGTTCATCTCCTGTTCGGGAACCCGGGTTGCATCATCCGGTAACCCGCCGGGTGCGGATGGGACCTGATACAGGTATTGCTCCACGGTTTCAGCACTGATCTCCGAATCGGTACACATGATAACAATGCGTTCAACAAAGTTGCGGAGTTCACGGACATTGCCGGGCCAGGTATGACGCATCATGAGAGCCAGGGCTTTATCGGTGAATGTTTTTGTTCCCAGGCCTTTATGGCTGAGTTCCTCGACAAAATCAGCTACCAGCAGAGGAATGTCATCGGTACGCTCCCGGAGCAGGGGAAGATGTATGGGCACAACATTGAGACGCCAGAAAAGATCGGCCCGGAAAGTACCTGCGGCAATTTCTTCTTCGAGGTTTTTGTTGGTGGCGGCAAGAACCCGAACATCAACCTGGATGGTCTGGTTGCCGCCGACACGTTCAAAGGTCTGTTCCTGGAGGATGCGCAGGATTTTTGCCTGGGTTTTCATGCTCATGTCAGCGATTTCGTCCAGGAAGAGCATACCGCCGTTAGCCTGATCAAACTTCCCCCTCTTGCTGGACTGGGCACCGGTAAAGGATCCCTTCTCATGGCCGAAGAGCTCACTTTCAATCAGTTCTTCCGGGATGGCGGCACAGTTTACCTCCACCATGGGCTTCGTATTCCGGTTGGACAACCGATGGATGGATTGCGCCACCAGTTCCTTGCCCGTGCCGTGTTCCCCAAGGATCAGCACCCAGGCATCGGTCGGGGCAACGCGTTCTATCTGTTCCTTGAGATTTGTGATGGCCTGCGAGTTGCCGGCGAGGGATGGCTTGCGGTGGGCTTTCTGGCGGAGGATAAGATTTTCGGTTTCCAGGTTGGAGAAGCGCAGACCGTTTTTTATGGCAAGAACTATCTTGTCATAGGAAAGAGGCTTTTCAATAAAGTCAAACGCTCCGATTTTCGTGGCCTGTACCGCCGTCTCAATGGTGCCGTGCCCGGAAATCATGATAACCTGGAGTTCGGGATATTCTTCCTTGATTTGTTTTAGGGCCTCGATACCATCCATGCCCGGCATCCAGATATCAAGCAGAACCAGATCGATAGTTTCTGCCTGCAGGCGCTTTAACCCTTCTTCGGCGGAATCGACGCAGACCGGGCTGAATCCTTCATCCGAAAGGATGCCGGCCAGGGATTCCAGGATGCTTCTTTCATCATCTATGACGAGAATTTTCTTCGGCATTCTTCAATTGTTTTCCAAGAAGAACTCTGTCTGGCAATCGTTGATTTGTCTCGTTTATCCAACAGACACAGCTTTCAGCTTGAGCTTGCCTTTCCTCTGTGCAACTCAGAACTCAGAATTTAGAACTCAGAACTCAAAATTTAAAACTCAAAACTGTTTTTCAAGTGTATCCTGAATAACGGCGGGTGACAACTCGAATTAAGCGGTCATGGGCAGTTCTACCGTGAAAATAGTTCCACTGGGCTTGTTGTCGGTCACCCGTATCTGGCCGCCATGGTCAGCTACAACAGTATTGGCAATAGCCAACCCCAAGCCGGTGCCTGATTTTTTTGTTGAGAAGTAGGGTTCGAACAGCCTGAGTTTGTCATCATCCGCCACCCCCGGTCCATTGTCTTTTACTGCCAATAGAATAACCCGGTTTTCCGCATCGTGTGAGATGTCGATCTCGATAACACCGCCTTTATGTAAAACCGCTATGGAGTTTTCGAGCAGGTTGATCAGGACCCTTTTCATCTGGGTGAGATCGAAATTAAACCGCGGGATATCCGGTTCTGCGGTGAGTCTGAAAGTGATATGGCCATGACTTTCTTCATAAAATACCAGTATTTCCCGTACCATCTTGATAATGTCATTGGGTGATTTCTGCACAATCGGCATCCTGGCAAAGCTGGAAAATTCACTCACAAGCCGTTTAAGTTCTTCTACCTGGTTGATAATAGTCTGGGTGCAGAGGTCAAAAACCTCCTTGTCGGATTCCAGGGTGTAGAGATATTTCTTGCGCAGCCGTTGGGCTGAAAGCTGTATGGGAGTGAGGGGGTTTTTGACCTCATGGGCGATGCGCCTGGCAACCTCGCGCCAGGCGGCAATTCTTTGGGCCTTCTCCAGTTGGGTCAGGTTGTCGAAAACAAAAATTGTTCCCAGTGGGGTTGCCGCGTCGTCGTAGAGTTTGATGATATTGACCAGCAGAGAGAAGGTTTGCTTGCCCATGGACAAACGCAGGGGGCGCTGGATGGTTGATTTCCCCGACTCCTCCAGTTCCTGCAGAAATTTCTCGATGATAACCTTGTGATTCGGCATGACCGTGGTCCGAAAATCCTTTTGCAGGTAATTATCTTTGTCTATGTCAAGCAGATCTTCGGCAAATTTGTTGATGGAGGTAACCTTGCCGGCAGCATCAAAAGAAATGACCCCGGCCGGCACATTCTGCAGAATTGTTTCAATGTACTGCCGCCTTTCATCCAGTTCGATATTGCTTTGCTGCAGGGCAGCGTTAACCGCCTCCAACTGTTTTTTACTGGACTGCAGATCGCTGGTCATCTGATTGAATGAATCAACAAGCAGGCCCATCTCATCATCGGAGTCCTTTGCCAGTTCAAAATCAAGTTCGCCCTCGGCAACACGGCGAGTAGCTATTGCCAGCTTGCCGATGGGGCCGGTTAGTCCCCGGGCGATATAAAACCCGAACCAGATCGCACTGAAAATAATCAGCAGGGTGACTATTAGGAGCATGACCAGCAGACTTGTCTTAAGGGGATTCTTCAGCAGCATGAGCTGACGGTATCCCTCAATGCCTTTGGAAATCACGGTCATGCGCTGCAGCTGTTCCCGGGGAATAAAGATAGAGGAGATCAGGACATAGGGCAGGGAGTCCTCTTTATCTTTAAAATATACCGGGACGACACTTCTGACAATTTCACCGGCGGCCAGGGGTTGGATGGCTGTCTGATTTTTTGCCCCGGCCTGGGTTAAACGGAAAAGTTCCGTGGGAATTTCCGGAATTTTCTGCTTGTTGATGTTGTCGCTCATGACATTGGCAATCAGCTGCCGTTGGTCTGAGAAAAGGGTCAGGCCGTCCAGACTGCGTGCTTTCATAAGTCCTTCCAGGAGAAGCTGCATGGATTGCGGGTCCCGTTCTGGGAGTTGCGGCGATTCGAGCTGCGCGGCAATGACATTGCCCGTTTTAATCGTGCGTTCACGATTTTCCTGATAGATATTCTGGGCCACCTTTAATGCTTCATCAAGGGATGCTTCAACATTTGAGTTAAACCAGTAGTCCATGCTGGTGGAAACAAACTGCAGGGCAATGAAGAAAAGCAGGATGGTGGGTATCAGAGACAGGGAAATAAAGGATATAACCAGCCGTGTCCGCAGGGATTTGCCCAGGGAGATCTGACGTTGTTCAAAAACGAGACGGACCAGGTTTCTGAATACCAGAAAGACCATGAGCAGCAGGAGGATAATATTGATATTGATCAGGGAGAAAACCAGAACATTGCCGCTGACAGGGAAGGTAACCTCACCAATCTGGAAGACTACGGTTTCGAGATAGGTGAGTATCGGTATGAGGATAAGGCAGATGATAATGGCGTAACGGGTTCGCCTTTTCCGTATTTCATGAGATTCCATGGTCATAAGGCAAAGTGCAGGGTTAGTTCGTGCCAATCGGTTTCAAAATCCCAGGGAGATGAAAAGGGAATCAGGTAATGGAATGTGCTCGGCAGCGTTTTGCGGGCGAGTTTCGCCTTTGCCCGTAAGGTATAAGATCTCAGGGGATCAAGTTCATCAAGCGGCATGACCCTGAAGCCGTTGATTTCAGACATGAGCTTGACTGCTTCTTCAAAAGATGCGGTAATTCTGGTGTCCTCTTTTTCGTTGCGGGTAATCAGGTATTCTTTCTTCAGGTTGTCGTAGGCCATGGTATGGGTAAATTCATACTCTTTGATTTTTTTGTCCGGCCAGTTGGATCGGGTTGCAAAAAGTTCCACGGAAAAGGCAAAGGTAATTGGTATGCCGTTTTGGATGGCGGCTTTCATGTCATCGGTGAGCCAGTCGGTAACCGTCAGATACAGCAGCAGATGATTCTCAGAATTCGATACCGTAAAATCGGTTATGTCGGCTTCCTGACCGTAGCAGGCGGATGCCTGAAAAAATACTGCCAGAGTGGAGAAGAAAAGCCACAGCAGTAAACAGCGCAGCGGCTGGTGCGGAAAATTGTAATCACCCCTCATGATATCACGTAGAATATGGTCTGTCTCAATAGAATAATTGATGAATGCTATAAGTCACGTAGTCATCAACGGGGACTGATCAAAGAATAGATTACATGCGCATTAGCTGTCCGTTGATTAATTTTTTACGAGACCGGTTAATTGCTTAAGTCAGCTGCTGCAACTGATTCAAGCAAAAGGCTGCCCCAAGGTTTGTGGTGCTTCAATGTAACTGAAAATTGACCGCATGTCCATGCGATTAAGACCGGCGGCAGAAGTCCGGAATTTGCCGGGAAAGAGGAAACATGCGAAGCCACCTTAAGGGGGGATAGGCCTGAGGGAAAGAAGCAGCCGGTGGAGTGTTCGGCTGTAGTTGACATGAATATTAATATCGCATATCGTAGATTAACGATGAATAGCCGCCGGCTGCAACCGCGGTCCGGAATTTAGTGCGAAGTTCGCAAAAAAGCATAATCCGATGTTATCGGGACGGAAAAATGAACGCTGAAAACAATCCTCCGGCAGCTGAAATAGCTGCAACCCCTGATACCGAGCTTTTTGCCGTCATGTGTAAAGCTCTCGGACACCCGGCCAGGGTGATGATCATTAATTATCTGAAAAAAATTGACCGCTGCCTCTGTGGCGATATAGTGAAATTGCTGCCGCTGGCCCAGTCAACCGTCAGCCAGCATCTTAAATGTCTCAGGGATGCAGGGCTCATAAAAGGAGAAGTGGAAGGCCCCAGGACATGTTACTGCCTCGATAAGGCAATGCTGGGAAAATTTACCCTGATGGTTGACGCCCTGGGCAAATCGACCGCAACACAAACAGGGGCGCACAGGAAATGAAAGGGTTTCTGCTCAATAGAAAGGATGGAGAACCAGACTTATCCGGATGCTGCGGCAGCATGGAAGATTCCAGCCGGCCCCCCCGCGGTTTGCAGCCGCTTTCGGTACCCATGACCGAAACGCATGATGATGACGCTCCATGCTGCGGTCCCCGGCCGGGTCCGCCAAGCAGTCCATTTGAAAAACCCGGTTATCGGTTGTGCAATTTTGTCACAGATTTTGCGGCAACGCCTGTCGGAGCTGTACCGAGGATAGAAACGACACTTTTCTTCCGGGATTTTGTTGGAACATTGCGGGCCCGAATCGGTATCGCCCGTGACCGGTATCGGGTCGCGCCCGGTTTATACTCGGTCGGCAGGCCCGGGGTCGCGGCACCTGTTCTGGTCACGGCTAATTACAAGCTCAGTTTTGACAGCCTGCGACGGGAACTGGCTGCCATTGATGCCTGGATCCTGGTGTTGGATACCAGGGGGGTGAATGTCTGGTGTGCGGCCGGCAAGAAAACGTTTTCCACCGAAGAGGTCATCCGCTCGGTAAAACTGGCCGGCCTTAACCGCCTGGTTTCGCACCGGCAGTTGATCCTGCCGCAGCTTGGTGCCCCCGGGGTTTCCTCCCAAGGGGTGAAGAAAGGCTGCGGGTTTAAGGTGACCTGGGGCCCCATTAGGGCAGAAGACCTGCAGGCGTTTCTCGCCAACGACTGCAGGGCAGATGCAGAGATGCGGCAGCTGACCTTCTCGATTGCCGAGAGACTAGTTTTAATACCGGTGGAACTGTCGCTGATTGTCAAACCTTCTCTGGCTGTGCTGCTCGCTATTTTTGTGCTCGCCGGGATCGGTCCGGAGATTTTTTCTTTCTCGGCGGCGTGGTTCCGGGGTCTGCACGGAGCTGAGGCCTACCTGTTCGGGGTGGCGGCCGGAGCGGTTGCTGTGCCGGGCCTGCTGCCTTGGCTGCCGGGACGCCGGTTTTATATTAAGGGCATATTTGCCGGTCTGGCTGCCGGTATTTTGCTGGTTCTTTCCCTGGGGTCCGGTATCAGCAGCCTGGAATCATTGTCACTGCTCCTCCTGACTGTAACAGTCAGTTCCTATGCCGCCATGAACTTTACCGGCGCCACCCCTTTTACTTCACCGTCAGGGGTGGAAAAGGAGATGCGCCAGGGTATTCCAATCCAGATTATTGCCGCCGCCGCTGCAGTTGTTGTCTGGGTGGCGGCACCATTTGTCAGCTGAACATGATCAGCGAGCGCATTCCTCGCAGGTTATGCTTCGCATGCGCAAGCGGCTGCGGGGAGCTTCAATCGATCATGACCGTGAATAATCTGGCGTAAAATTGATTAAAAATATGGTGCTGATGAATTAAAACAACTAATGAATAACAACAAAAATGAAGAACTTCAGATATCTGCCGAATGTCACAACCTTGCAGCTTGAACCGGAAAAATGCATCGGCTGCGGTATGTGTGAAATCGTCTGCCCCCATACGGTTTTTAAAGTGAATAATTTAAAGGCGTGCATCATTGATCGGGATGCATGCATGGAATGCGGTGCCTGCGCCGCAAATTGTCCGACTGCGGCAATCAGGGTAACCCCGGGGGTGGGCTGTGCCTCGTATATCATTCAGACCTGGATAAAGGGCAAGGATACGGTGCTCAAGTGCTGCTGAATAATAATGTATTTAACCCATTGACATCATGATACTTTTAATACATTATTGCCGGTAAATATTTTATTTTTCCAGCCGCGCCGCCTCTCTCCCCCTGAAAGGAGGATTCATGCCCCGACACAGCTTCCGCTGGTTTATTGTCCTGCTTCTGGTCATTGCCGCAGCCGTATTTATCTGGTACAAGACCCGGCCCGAGCCAATTGAGGTCATTGTTACGCCGGCATCCCGCGGCAGCGTTGAAAAAATTGTTGCCAATACCAGGGCCGGTACGTTGAAAGCCTGCCGCAAGGCGAATCTGTCTCCCGGCACCGGTGGGCAGATCAGTGTCCTGACGGTCGACGAAGGAGACAGGGTCAAGAAAGACCAATTGCTGCTGGAGCTGTGGAATGATGATCTCAAGGCTGAGGCGGACCTGGCCCGGGAACAGATAAAGGTTACCGAAACAAAGGCGGCTGCTGCATTACTGCAGGCGGAAATAGCTGAAAGGGAGGCGGTACGGATGCAGAAGCTTATCCGGAACAATGCCATATCCGATCAGGATGCAGACAAGGTCATAACCGAGGCCAAGGTCCGCCGGGTGGCTTATGAGGCGACAAAAACCGAAGTGGGTGCCAACCGGGCCCGTTTGCGGGTAATTAAGGCGAATTTGGAACGCACCATGCTGAAGGCACCGTTTGCCGGCATAATTGCCAAGATCAACGGTGAATTGAACGAATATGTCACGCCTTCGCCTCCGGGCATACCTACTCCTCCAACGATTGAACTTCTGGATACCTCCTGTTTTTACGTCATTGCCCCGATTGACGAGGTTGACGCCCCGGCGGTCAAGGTCGGCATGAAGGCCCGGGTGATCATGGATGCCTTTGACGATAAACATTTTCCGGCCCGGGTCCGCCGTATTGATCCGTATGTGCTTGATCTGGAAAAGCAGGCGCGCACCGTCGATGTGGAGGTTGAATTCCTCCGTATCGGGGATGAAGAGTATTTTCTGGCCGGTTACAGTGCCGATGTGGAGATCATTATTGCCGAGAAGGAAAATGTGCTGCGCATACCTACCCAGGCGGTGCTGGACGGCGATAAGGTTTATGTATATCAGCCTGAGAGCGGATTGCTGCAAGAGAAAACCGTGCAGGTTGGTCTGTCGAACTGGGATAACAGCGAGATACTGGCCGGTCTGCAGGAGGGCGAATCCGTAGTTGTCTCCACCGATCGTGCCGGACTGCAGGACGGTGCCCGGGCAAAAGCTGTACCAGAAAAATGATCAGGCTCCGTCATATTGAAAGGGTTTTCCAAGTGGGGGAAGAAGAGGTCCATGCCCTGCGGGATCTTGATTTCTCAGCCGCCAAAGGTGAATATATTGCGATCATGGGCCCTTCAGGCTCAGGGAAATCAACCCTTCTTAATATCATAGGCCTCCTGGACCGGCCGGACGGAGGCACCTATGAACTCGACAATATCATGACCACAACGCTGGATGACCGGCAGCAGGCCGATGTCCGGCGCCATAAGATTGGCTTTGTTTTTCAGTTTTTTCATTTGGTGCCGCGTCTCACTGCGGCCCAGAACGTCGAGCTGCCCCTTATTCTGGCCGGTGTCGATCCGGGAGAACGCAGCAGACGGGTGCACAAAACCCTTGCAGCCTTCGGTATTGAAGACCGGGCCCGGCATCGCCCCGATCAGCTTTCCGGCGGCCAACGGCAGCGGGTGGCCATTGCCCGGGCCACTATCATGCAGCCGACGGTTATCCTGGCCGATGAACCCACCGGCAACCTGGACCGGGCCTCCGGCAACGACGTTGTAGAGATCCTGGAGAAATTAAACGACCGGGGCATCACCCTGATTATGGTAACCCATGATCCGGAACTGGGCGGCCGGGCCAAACGCGGCATAAAAATGGTTGACGGCCGCATTGAGGAGGATACGGGCGAGAGAGATTGATGGTATGTATTCAACAAAATGCCTGCGGTGAAAATCTTGGTCATTGTCGGAGAATGTCAAAGATTTCAGGAGATTCACTGGTGATTTATACAAGTAATAAAGCAGAACGTCATCGTTCATAGGAGAAGGAATGCGCACCGGAGATATTCTGCTTTTCAGCCTGGGGGCGACAATAGCCAGTCGGGGCCGCACGGTTCTTATGCTTCTGGCCATGGCCATCGGCGTCTCTTCGGTTATTCTTCTCATCTCCCTGGGTGATAGTGCCCGACGGTATGTCATAGACCAGTTTGCCTCCCTGGGAACGAACCTGCTTATTGTCATGCCGGGCCGTTCGGAAACCACCGGCGGTCCGCCCCCGCTACTGGGAGAAACACCCCGCGATCTTACTCTGGATGATGCCATTGCCCTGACCCGCTCCACTGCCATACGGAGCATCTCGCCGATTGTTGCCGGTACAGCCCCGATTTCCGTCCAGCAGCTTGAACGGGAGATGATGGTGCTTGGCGCCTCCTCCGAACTTTATGAAATCCGCCATCTGAAGATGAGTCAGGGAAGTTTTCTGCCGGTCGGCGACCTGCACCGGGGCGGCAACGTATGTGTCATCGGCTCTGTTGGCAAGGAAGAACTGTTCGGCAACCGGCAGGCGCTGGGGCAATGGCTCAGGATCGGCGATCACCGTTTCCGGGTGATTGGTGTTCTGGCCCGGATCGGGGTATCGCTGGGTGAGGACATGGGGGAGGTTGTCATTATTCCGGTGGCCACGGCCCAATCGCTCTTTAATACGGAATCATTGTTCCGCATTGTGGTGGAAGCCACCAGCGAAGACACAATCAATCGCGCCAAGGAGGCGATACTTTCCATTATCCGGGCCCGGCACGAGGGCGAGGATGATATCACCGTCATTACCCAGGATGCAGTGCTTGCCACATTTGACCGGATTTTCAGGGCCCTTACCCTGACAGTGGGAGGTATTGCCGCCATAAGTCTTGTGGTGGCAGGGATTATGATCATGAACATCATGCTGGTGGCGGTATCCAACCGGAGGTCTGAAATCGGCCTGCTGAAAGCCCTGGGATCCCCCCGGCGGCAGATTATGGGGCTGTTTCTTACCCAATCGGCGGTACTTTCCATAGCCGGTGCGGTTATCGGTTTTCTTCTGGCCTATGGCGGCATGAAAATACTGGCCGCCTTTTTCCCGGAGTATTCCCTGGCCCTTGCCCCATGGTCGCCGTTTATTGCCTCGGCACTGGCCTTGGGCACCGGGATGGTTTTCGGAGTCATGCCGGCCCGGAGGGCTGCCATGCTGGAGCCGGCGCTGGCTTTATCACGCCGGTAGAACTGCTGAATCCGGACCCTGTTCGGAAGGAAACGAAAGCGTTGAAACTGGATAACTGAGAAGGATATGTATCTCCGGGATTTCATCCAATTGACCGTAAATGGAGTGCGTTCGCAGAGACTGCGCAGTTTTCTGACCGCACTGGGGATCGCGGTGGGCATAGGTTCCGTGGTGCTGCTCACCTCCCTCGGCGAAGGCCTGCACCGTTTCATGCTGGCTGAATTTACCCAGTTCGGCACCAATCTTATAACCATCAATCCCGGCAGGGTGACAACCCACGGCATTTCCGGCGGATTGATCAGCAATGTCAGGCCCCTGACCATTGAGGATGGAGAGGCCCTTACCAGGATTTCGCAGGTGGTTGACGTTGTTTCGGTTGTCCAGGGCAACGCGGCGGTTGAAGCCGGCAGGAAACAGAGGCGGACAACCATATACGGCATTGAGTCGGCGGCCCCCGAAGTACTCAAGCTCCGGGTTGCGGCCGGCCGTTTTCTGCCGGATGATCCGCCCCGCAGCGCCCGCGCCTTTGCGGTCCTGGGCAGCAAGGTAAGGAAAGAGCTCTTCGGCACCGGTCAGGCATTGGGCCGACGGATACGCATAGGTTCGGAGCGGTACCGGGTTATCGGTTCCATGGAATCCAAGGGCCAGATGCTCGGCTTTGACCTGGATGATGCAGTATACATTCCTACGGCCAAGGCCCTTGCCATGTTCAACCGGGAAAGCCTCATGGAAATCGATGTTCTTTACCAGGAGGGCAGTTCCGCCGCCGCCGTCGCCGCACGGATAAAAAAGATGCTGATCGCCAGGCACGGCAGTGAAGACTTTACCATTACCACCCAGGAAAAGATGCTCGAGGTGCTTGGCTCCATACTTAACATCCTGACCCTGGCGGTCGGAGGTTTGGGGAGCATATCGCTGCTGGTGGGAGGGGTGGGAATCCTCACCATCATGACCATCGCCGTAAATGAAAGGACCAATGAGATCGGTCTGCTGCGGGCCCTTGGTTCGGAGCGGCATCAGATCCTGACCCTTTTTCTCGGAGAAGCCGTTGTTCTGGCTTCAATCGGCGGTCTGGCAGGCCTGGTGATCGGGGTAGGGGGCGGCTGGCTCCTCGGTTTTCTGGTGCCGGCCCTGCCCACGCATATTTCCTGGACCTATCTGTTTGCCGCGGAATTGCTGGCTGCAGCGGTTGGTCTATTGGCAGGTGTACTGCCGGCCCGCCGGGCGGCGGCCTTAAATCCGGTGGAAGCGCTTAGAAGTGAATGATGGTGAATGGTGAATGGTTAATGGTTAGTGGTGAATTGTTAATGGTTAATGGTTAATGGTGAATGGTGAATGGATAATGGTTAATTGTGAATGGTGAATGGTTATGGTGAATGGTTAATGGTGAATGGTTAATGGTGAATTGTGAATGGTTAATGCTCAAAGCTGAAAGCTCAAAGGGGAAAAAAGGGAGTCATTTCGACCAACGGGAGAAATCTTGAAGCGTCATAAATCCGAAACCGTATCAGATTTCTCACTGCGTTTGAAATGACAAAACTTTTCACTTTATATGAATGATGCGTTGGGCTTTTTCTATCCGCCTCACTCCAACACTTCATTACTCCAGCACTCCAGCACTCCATTACTCCAGCGTTAAGCTGCATCCCACATCTGATACCTGTCTGTCAAAAACCTGTCTTCTAAACATTATACATTAAAACGAAATTCTATGATATCGCCGTCCTGAACCGGGTAGGTCTTACCCTCCAACCGGACCGTGCCTCGCTGGCGCGCATCTTTGTAGGAGCCGGCTTCCATGAGATCCTTGTAGGCGACGACCTCGGCCCGGATGAACCCCTTTTTAATATCGGAGTGGATAACTTCGGCGGCATCGACCGCCAGGGTGCCCTTTTTGATGGTCCAGGCCCGGACCTCGTCAGGCCCCACGGTAAAAAAAGAAATTAAGCCCAGCAATTTATAGGAAAGACTGATCATTCTGTCCATGGCCGAGGTGGAGATATTAAATTCCGCCAGGTATTCCCGGGCCTCCTCCTCATCCATCCGGGCCAGTTCATTTTCCAGCCTGCCGCGGATGGCAAGATATGTCTCGCCGGCCAGAACATCTCCGACCGGAGGAACTTCTTCCTCGTCATCTTCATTGTTAAAGATGATCAGCATGGGCTTCCCGGAGAGAAAGGTAAAGCCCCTGAGCTGTGGGGCTGCCGCCAGTTCAGAATTATGGCGCAGAGGTTCATCTTTTTCCAGCATGTCCTTGCATTCCACCAGCATCCGGGGTTCTTCCGGGTCGGGTTTCCTGCCTCTTTTCTGGTCCAGATCCAAACGTTCGAGGCGCTTTTCCACAACCAGCAGGTCTGCAAAAATCATTTCTTCGTTTATCCTGGCAAAATCCTCCAGCGGTGTTGCGGGTTCTTCGCCGAATCCCTTGAAGTTGCGTACCACGTGGATAAGAGCGTCACATGTTCGCACCGCGGACCAGGTGGTTTCGTCGCCCTTTTGCCCCGGTTTCTGCATGGGCATGTAGGGAAGGAGATACTCCACCTGGGCGAAAATAGTTTTTTGAGGATTGTACATACCGCTTAGACGTTCAACCCTTTCATCGGGAACCTTGATGGTTCCCAGCCGGTCTTCTGGTTTATGGGAGTCTTCGTCTATATTTATTTTTGTCAGGGCGGCAAACAGAGTTGACTTGCCGGCCCCGGGCAGTCCGATTAATCCGAGTTTCATGCAGAGGTATCCTTTTTATCCTGAGAAATTGACATGGTGTGGCGGCTGCAACTTATACAGGTTGAGGCCTGTCGTGTCAACCATGCAACGATCTTTTGCCGGGATAAACAAAAGACCGGTGTCGATTCCGTCAAAACATCTTCCGTTATTATATTAAAACAGAAATGTGATAAGTGCATAAAATCTTAAGAAGAAAATTTGATGTGGGAGATGCCGTCCCGGCAGTGCCCTTTTGGTATGTATTTTTCCGGTTTTCTGTTAAGATATTGATTGGGGATGGGTTCAGCGGGGGCCTTTCATTTTTCATTGAGTAACCAAAACAATAGAGTGAATTATGCCTACTATAATGAAGGGTGTGTGCCCAAAATGCAAAGTAAAGTTTAAATTCGATGCCGATAAGATCACATCAGGAGTGAGCAAATCTAAATGCCCCGGCTGCGGATCGGTGCTGCGCATCAAAAACCCGGGTCTCCAGAAAGAGAAGCCGCCAATCCCAGCCGCAGATCAACCGCTGCCCGTTGATGGGATGGATGCCGGGGAACAGGGGCAAGAAACCCGGGGTGCGACCGACAGGCCGGCAAGGAAAATGGATTTCAGGGAGGATGAACAGGATGCTGATTCCTCCGATGCTCGTCGGCAGGTTGCACCTGATGCGGGAGATCAGGACAGAACCGGCGGTCGGAAAGAAGATGGAAAGGACAAGGTTGCACAGCCGCAGGAAGATGAAGCAAAGGGGAGTAATAAATCCAGAGAGTTCAAGCGGGTAAAATACAAGAAAAAAGTCCTGGTCAATAACCAGATCATGGTGGAAGCCCTGGACATCAGCCAAAATGGTCTGTTTCTGCACACCGGCCGTTCTTTTGAAGATGGGGCCATAGTTGAGGTGAGGATCTCAACCCTGCCTGGAGCATTTGACCTGAAAGTCCAGGCAAGGGTGAAACATAATCATCGCGGTATCGGTATGGGGCTGCAGTTTGTCGATCTGGACGACCAACAGGTGATGCAGCTGCATAAACTTATCAATGAACTTGATGAGGCTACGGAACAGGAGCTGGAAGGGAGAAAAAAAATTCTCCTGGTGGGCGGCACCGAGACGTCCCGCAACATTAATAAAAGCAAGCTGGTGCTGGACGGCTTTTATGTCCTGCAGGCGACAACACCTGACGAGGTTTTCGATATTCTTGAAAATGAACCGCCCGATGCCATGATTCTGGAATGGCAGGAAACCGCCTTCAACTGTAAAGGGCTGCTCGCAAGAATCAAGGAAAAGCCACAGTATGAAACAATAATCAGAGTGGTTCTTTCGGCGTTGACCGACGTTTCCGTGCAGCGGGATATTATTGCTGCCGGGGCCCACCGCTGCATGGCCAAGATGGACACCAACCCGGCCAGACTCTCGCAGGTTCTCAAACAGCTGATAGCAGAACGTGACGGCTGATTTATCGCCCGGAATGTTTTTGCTTCTCGGGCCTCATGGCCTGTAATTATTCGGGAGAAGCAGAGCCTTACGCCAATAATGCGCACCGGTTCCCGGTGCAGATTCATCCCTTAGAGACTGCGGCCATAGTTCAGGATTCGCTGATTGATGGTAATTCCCAGGTCCATCTGTAGCAGTTCATGGGACTTTGTTGCAAAGGGCAGATAATGCAGAAAATATTCTTTCATTGCAAATTGTACATCGGGCAAAAGAGGAGAAATGCCGGCACGGGAAACCGCCGAGTTTGCCAGGATAACCTTGAGGGCCTGAGCCGCATCGTTGGGTCCTAAGGTCACAGGGTGCATATTCCCTGCGGGAATTGATTCAATGGTCTGCATGGTATATCGCCGGCTGAGGGTCATCTGGGTGGAAAGCCGCAGGAAGTCCTGCGGTCTTATTTTAAAAGCGGGGCTGGCAAAATAGAATATCGTTTCCTCCCATTCGGGCCTTATGACCAGCGGTTGGTTGGTGATACGGACAAAATCGGCAAAAGAATCAAGTTTGATTCCAGTTGCCTCAACCCGGTACATCCAGAAGGGAAGGAAGCGGGCTTCCTTATCCTTTGCCGGAGTAACCCTGATCCTGATCTCGGAAAAATTCGTACCGCCGGCCTGCCAGCCGCTGTTGCAGTTGGAGCAGAGCAGCACGACGCTGTCGGGCTCGCCGGTCAGATTCCAGCCGCACTGTGGGCAGAGCGCGGGCAGAAAGTGAGGTTCCCAGGTAAGATGCTCTATTGCCGCATCAATGAAAGGAGTTGAATTTTCTGCGATATGTGAAAGCGGCAGCTCCGCAACGCCGTCTAAAATTTCATCATCTTTAATGGAAAGGGGCAGGTAAATAATATTGAGCACATCTCCGATAAAGGCCTGGTCAAGAATTTCTTCATCATGAAACTGTAGGCTTTTCGCAGCCCGCTTGATGATTACTTCCGCAGGTAAGGTTTTTTTCAGAAAAGAACCCGGGTAATCAGGGGTAACAAAACGCAGCTTCACCGCCTGGGGACGGAGTCCCAGGGTTGCCGGCAAAAAGGGGAGCGGGACGCCCTTTGTTGAAATATCGACAAGCCGGAATGCAACCCTGTCGTGCAGGCAGCTGTAGAGGGTACCTTTAAAACGAAGATATGGGGCATAGATCGTAAAAGGGTCCGGCTGCCTGCGTGGCAGCATGAAATGCAGGGGGCCGGTATTGCTGAGGAAACTTTGAACATTACAGAAATGGCAGCGCAGCAGCCGGTCTGTTTCACCCATTTCAAGGGGACCGCCGCATTGGGGACACTCCTGTTCTACTCGAAGGTACATGCTGCTCGGCTGTAAATGATTCAGAGTTGTTCCCCGCACTGGTTGCAGAATTTTGCCCCGGGCAGGTTTTCAGCTTTACAGCTCCTGCAGGAGACGGGTTCCGGTTTTGTGTCTGCAGGTTTGCCGCATTTGGAACAGAATTTGGCATTAGGGGTGAGGTTTTTACCGCAGTTCTGGCACTGCTGCAGAACCATCTGCTGATGTCCGCAGTGGGGGCAGAATCTGGCGTCGGCAGGAATGGAAAGCTTGCAGTCGGGGCACAGGTTCCGGGAAGCTTCCCCGGTTGCAGCTCCTGCAGGCTGCAGGGATTGGGCGAACATGGCAGGCATCATGAATCCGAGCCCCATGCCAAGTCCTGCCCCGGCATCACCGGTTGATTCAGACGCCTTTTCCATGGCGGCGGCAGCCTTTAATTTAATCAGCCGGTCCAGATCGTTTATGATGCCCAGTCTGCTCTTGTCATCGATGGTTTTCTGGACCTCGGACGGCGGGGTGATAGAGGTTATATACAACCGGCTCAAACCAAGGCCCAGATGGCTGAAATCCTCCCGCAGTTTTTTCTTCAGCCCTGCGGATAATTCGTCATAACGTCCGGGAAGGTTGAGGATGGAATCAAGTTTTTCACCGAGATAGTCATTGAAACGGGAAACGATGACCCGCTTGAGATATTCTTCGATCTCCTCCGTGGTGAATCTGTTCATGGTGCCCACCACGGTATTGATAAAAAGTACGGGCTGCACCACCTGGATGTTGAACACCCCATGGGCCCGGAGACGGATGAGTCCCAGCTCCGAATCCTTGAATGCCACCGGATCACGAGTACCCCACTTGAGGTTGGGGAATATTTTCATATTGGCGAAGTAAACCTCGGCCCGCAGGGGACTGGTCATGGCCCAGGGCACTGAGAGGATCTTGGTAAGGATGGGGATATTGGCAGTAGTAAGGGTATGGCGGCCCGGGCCAAAGGCATCGCAGGCGCGTCCCTTGTAGAAGAAAACACCGGCCTGGCTGTCGCGGACTATGAGCTGGGCGCCGAACTTGATCTCACCCGACCCCCTCTGGGGAATACGATGCACTAATTCCTTGCCGGTTTCGTCAAACCATTCGATAACTTCGAGAAACACTAGATTGTCGGTGCCCATGGTTTTATCCTTATCGGTTATGATGCGGGAGAAAGTTATGATTGCAGCTGTTGCGGTATCTTGCGAGCGTAACCATTTTGCCACTATAATCGAGCAATGTCAAAAACGTAGTATTAATTCTACTGACTTAGTTATGCGAACTTTTTCATTTTTATATGGCACGGCCTGAAGTTTTTGGGGTAGATATATAATTTAGGCAAGGCGCATGCAGCGAATAACAATATGACGGCAGATAAGGTAAGAATCGATAAGTGGTTGTGGGCGGCAAGATTTTTCAAGACCCGCTCCATGGCGGCCCAGGCGGTTTCCGGGGGTAAGGTCCACGCCAACGGGGCCAGAATAAAACCTGCCAGGATGGTACAGGTCGGCGACGAGCTGCGGATCAGGCGCGGCGAGCTCGAATTTGTCGTAAATGTAGTGGGAGTCTCTGATAAGAGAAGGCCGGCCAAGGAGGCCCAGCTGCTGTATGAGGAAACAGCGGCGAGCATTCGGCAGCGGGAAGAGCTCCGGGAACGGAAACGTTTGGAGGCCGCCGGCAGGATGTATGGACCGATGAAACGGCCTGACAAAAGAGCGCGCAGGCAGATCAGGAGTTTTACCCGCAAGGATTAAGAAAGGTGAAAGGTTAAAGGCTAAAGGCTAAAGGCTCAAAGCTCTGTCAGTCGTCGTCACGCCTCGTATGACGACAACGCTGAAAGGTTAAAAGGAAAAGACAGTTAGCAGTTGGCAGATTGCAGTTGGCAGGTAGGGGCAGGGGCCAGGGGCCACGGGCCGAGAAGATAGTTTTACGTTTTATCAGATAACGAAACAATCTGATGATTGACAGAGTTTTGAATTTTGAATTAAACAACCAACAACCAACAACGCACAGGTTTCAGGGCCGAAAGATGAACTCAATTAACCATTCACCATTCACAATTAACCACCAAGAACCCCCAACCCCCAACCCCCAACCCCCAACCAACAACAAACAACGTATGTAATAAGAGAATAATTGTCTTTACTAAACAGTGAGGAGAAAAAATGAGTAAAATGCAGAGAGCCTTAATCAGTCTGACCGACAAATCCGGCATAGAGGATTTTGCCGGACAGCTCCGTGATTTAGGCATTGAGATCCTGTCCACAGGGGGTACTGCCAGAAAATTACGGGGAAATAACATTGCGGTCAAGGATGTGGCGGAATTCACCGGTTTTCCCGAAATGCTCGACGGCCGGGTTAAAACGCTGCATCCAAGGGTGCACGGCGGTATTCTCTATCTGCGGGGCAATAAATCACACGAGGAGCAGATGGCCGCCCACGGGCTGCAGCAGATAGATCTTGTCGCGGTAAACCTGTATGCCTTTGACAAGGCGACCGCGGATCCGAACTGTACGGTGGCCGATGCCATAGAAAATATTGATATCGGCGGTCCCACCATGCTCAGGGCCGCTGCTAAAAATTTTCAGTATGTCACCGTCATTGTTGATCCTGAGGATTATCCGCAGGTGATTGCCGAAATAAAGGAGTATGGCAATACAACCCTTGAAACCAGATTCCGTCTGGCGGTCAAGGTGTTCCAGCTTACCGCTTCATATGATAAGGCGATAGCCCTGTGGCTTTCCAGGGTTAATACTGCCACAAATCAACATTTTAAGGGAGGGGTATGATGCAGAAAATGGCAGTACTGCTTTCCGGCAGCGGCAGGACTCTGGATAATTTTCATGAGCGGATAGAGGACGGCAGCCTGCATGCGGAAATCAAGGTTGTCATCTCCAATGTCAAGGATGTGTTGGGGCTGCAGAAGGCAAAAAAATACGGTTATCCGAATTTTCATGTCGGCAATAACCAGGCAATCAACGGCATCTTAAAGGATTACGAGGTCAATCTCATCTGCCTGGCCGGCTATTTAAAGCTGTATGAGCCGCCGGCGGAACTTGCCCGGCAGGTATTGAACATCCATCCCGCCCTGATACCATCTTTTTGCGGAGAGGGATTTTACGGCATGCGGGTCCACCGGGCCGTTAAGGAAAAGGGGGTTATGGTGAGCGGCTGCACCGTTCATTTTGCCGATAATAAGTATGACCAGGGGCCGATTGTTGTACAGAAATGCGTCCCTTTGGAGTATGATGATACACCGGAAGAAATAGCGGCCAAAGTGTTCGCTGTTGAGTGCATTGCATTCCCTGAAGCCATAAACCTCGTTGATGAAAAGGGAATTGATTTTTTCTGGAGGCGCGTTGCAGATGGTGCGTAAGAAAAAACTAATAATGTCGGCCCAGGATATCGAGCGGGCCCTTGATCGGATTGCCCTGCAGATTCTTGAACGAAATCTCCGGGTGGAGAATCTGGTCATTGTGGGCATACATACCGGCGGTGTTTTTCTGGCGGACCGTCTCCATCGGATCATCGAAAAACGGGAAAATATTAAGCTTCCTGCGGGCAGCCTCGACATCACCCTCTACCGGGACGATTGGAGCCGGGTATCCCAGAATCCCATTGTCAAGAAAACGGATATTTCATTTGAAGTGGAAGGCAAAACACTGATCCTGGTCGATGATGTGGTCTACACAGGAAGGACCATACGGGCGGCCCTGGATGCCATAATGGATTTTGGCCGCCCCAGCAGTATTCAGCTTGCCGTTCTGGTTGACCGGGGTGGACGGGAACTGCCGATCCAACCCGATTATACCGGTCTGAAGATAAAAGTTGATATCAATCAGCACATTCACGTGCTTCTGCGTGAGGATGCAGGCACTGATGAGGTTGTAATGGACGCCTCCAGCTGAAGGGCTTGACAAATATCGGGGAAGAATACCGGAATTTCATGAGTACCCTTACGCACTCTTGTTGAGGATTTTCATGGCAGAAAAAAATGTCACGGACAGATTGGATCTGCATCATATACAAAGGCGGGTACGGGAAAAACTGAAAGATCATGGACGGTATCATTTCAGCCAGCTGCAGAACAACATATTGAAGAGTTTTTTCGATCTGGTCCAGGAATATGATCGGCTGGACGATTTTTACCGCATTTCTGTGGTTGTCCTTCTCGAATCCATGGCAGTTGAAAGCGCGTTTTATCTTCTTGATGCCGAAGAGAAGCACCTCAAACCCGTATGCAACAGCCGGGAAGGCATTATCCGGGAATCGCGGTCGGTACCCACGGGCATATATCTGAGCGATCAGGCTTATAAGACTGAAAACTCTTATGTTGTACCGATTTATCGCAAACCCCCCGGGCCATCTTCCCAAAACGAAAATTTTCTGGGACGGAACCAGCAGCTGTGGCAGGAAAATATCCGTATTCTCGGCATGTTTGAGATTTATCCCGTGGATAAGCTCGACCAGAAGGATTTGTTTTTTCTGGAAAAATACATCAACCGCATCGGTTTTCGGCTTCACAACCGACTGCTGGCCCAGCAGAATATCCAGCACCTGAAATTCATCAACAGCCTGGTGATGGATATCGAGCACAATGTCATAATACCCAACATGTATTTCAAGCACCTGTTTAATCAACTTCGCAGGAAAATAGCTGAATTGAAGGAGCTTGAAAAGGATATGACGGAATACAAAAAAACCTCTAAGGTGAGCGGCGACGCCTGCTATGCCATGATTAACAGATTATCCGGGCTCCGTGAGGATCTTATGGGATATCAGCAGGAGATGCTGAAACATCATGCCAATGTCAGTCTCTTTCTGGAGAGTTTATTCCGCCGGGAGCATTTCGAGCGCGGCCATCTTGTTCTCCGGCCCAAGCTCTGTCAGGTGGAAAAGGAGATCATCCTGCCGCAGCTGTCACAGTATAAAAACCGTCTGGAAGTAAATAAAATAAGCATCGACAGCCCAACGGGAATGGATGAGGAAGAGATTCCCATCATGGTGGATAAAGGTTTGCTGGCGCAGGTATATGCCAATCTTTTTTCCAATGCCGTTAAGTATACGGAGGAAATTGCCGATTCTCTGGGACGGCCCAGAAAGATAATGGCCTATGGCCGCGAAATTATTTCTGATTACTTCGGACCAAACCAGAGGGGCGCAAAGTTCAATGTTTTTACCACCGGCAATCATTTGCCGCACCATGAGGCAACGGCATTATATTCAGAAGGATTCCGGGGGGGCAACAGTTACAGCAAGCCTGGAACAGGCCACGGGCTGGCTTTTATCAGGCATGTTATTGAACTGCATGGCGGCAGGGTGGGATATGAGGCCACGGGACAGGGCAACAACTTTTACTTTGTCCTGCCGCTGCCGACGATCAAGTTTTTCCGGCCATGGCCCGAACAGTATGAATTTGATGATGATTAGAAAATACAAAGCCGTTTCGTTCAACTGCAGAAGAAAATCTTTTTTCCGCCGGCCTCTGTAAATGATCCAGGGACCAACCTTCCGGGATGCATCCTCTTTTTCATTAATACCAACGTATCCGACCGTCATATATGTTTCCCCTTAAAGACAATATCAAGGCCAAGGATTTTCCCTTTGTCAATATCGCACTGATCGTTATCAACATCGTTTTTTTTCTTTACGAGATGTCCTATGGCCCCAAGGTTGATCAGCTGATTGCAACCTTGGGTTTTATTCCGGCCCGCTTTCTGGCCCGGGAGGTCCACACCTGGTTGAATCCGGCGAGCCTGCTGCCGGTTTTCACCTCAATGTTTCTGCATGCCAATCTGCTGCATCTTCTTTCCAATATGTGGTTTCTCTGGATTTTCGGTGATAATGTGGAGGACTGTATGGGGCATGGCCGCTATCTCCTGTTTTTTTTACTGTGCGGGGTGGGAGCGGTGACTGCCCAGGCGTTTACCAACCCAGGATCCACCATGCCGATGATCGGTGCCAGCGGGGCCATCTCAGGAGTGCTCGGGGCCTATTTCCTCACCTATCCCCAGGCCAGGATCCTGACCCTGCTTCCCATCTTCATATTGTTTTATATCATTGAGCTGCCGGCCTATTTTTTTCTTGGCTTCTGGTTTTTGCTGCAGTTTGTGGAGGGATCGATTTATTCGCTGAAAGCAGATGAGATGATCGGGGGCGGGGTGGCCTGGTGGGCACATGTGGGCGGTTTTGCGGTTGGGGTTGTGCTGCTGCAGTTATTCCGCTGCAAGGAGTGGCAGCGGCCGATATCGAAATCGGAAGGGAAATTCAGGCGGGTAGGGCGGCAGTAATTGGATATATGGCGGAACGAAAAAAACAAATACCGGAGTTGCTCGCCCCTGCTGGTTCCATCAACGTCTTTGAAAAGGCAATCGAGGCCGGGGCGGATGCAGTTTATGTCGGGGCGCCGGCTTTAAACGCCCGTGCCATGGCCAGGGATTTTACCCCGGCGGAAATAGCTGCCATGGTCCATCATGCCCATGAAAGAGGGGGCAAGCTCTACCTGGCGGCAAACAGTTTACTGAAGGATTGCGAAATTCCGGCGGCAATCGAAACCCTTGCCATGCTGGAAGCGCTGCAGGCTGACGCCCTGATCATTCAGGATTTGGGGGTATATCATCTCTGCCGAAAATATTTCCCCGGTTTGCCGATCCACGCCAGTACCCTGTTCGGGGCCCATAACTCCCTTGCGGTTCAACAGTTTGCAAGTATGGGTTTTGAACGCGTCGTGCTGGCCCGCGAACTTACAATCCGGGAAATAGAAATCATAGCAAAGCAGAGTCGGATTGACTTGGAGGTATTTATCCACGGAGCCCTCTGTTTCAGCTATTCGGGCCTGTGTCTGTTCAGCAGTTATCTTGGCGGCAAAAGCGGGCTGCGCGGCCGCTGTGTCCAACCCTGCCGAAGGCGCTATAGTTGGAACCGTAAAGGACAGCAGCCGGGATATTTCTTTTCAATGAACGATCTCGGCTCCATTGATATCGTGCATAAACTGGCAAAGGCAGGTGTTTCGTCCCTCAAGATTGAGGGACGACTGCGCAGCGCCCATTATGTCTCGTCGGTGGTCAGGGCATATCGCATGGTTCTTGACGGACCGGCAGGTGACAGGGACGTTCTCGAAAATGCCGGGGCAATTCTACACCAGGCCATGGGCAGAAAAATCAGCTCGGGTTATTTCGGACCCGGTGAGGCCAAAGATCTGATCACACCATATCATTCCGGCAATATCGGTATGTACCTGGGACAGGCGGGAAAGGGTACCGGCCGGGGCCGGGTGATGTTAACCGTAAAGCAGCCGGTTCAGGCTGGAGACCGTCTGCGTTTGCACCAGGAGCAGACAGGAGAGAGGGTTGCTTTTACCCTGCGTAACCTGACGAAGAATGACCGGAAAGTATCACATGCCGCTTCGGGCGAAAGTGTTATTCTCGAAGTCCCGGCCCGGGTGAAAAAGGGAGACAGCCTCTTCAAAGTAGACAGCCGTGCCGCCAGGGAGGCTGAAAAGGAGGAAGCGACCATCGCAGCCGCTGATTTCACCCAAATGGTGAAAAAGGTGCAGAAACGGCTTAAGCGGAAAGTTGATGTAATTCTTAAAAACCTTGCGGCCGGGACCGGCGGAAGAAAAGAAGGAGGGCCTGCCGGACGCGGACAAAGAGGAAAGGGACGGGGTGGATCCAGAATACCCCTCTTTTTCAAGGTCGATGATCTGCAGGTCCTCAAACTCCGTTTGCCCGTTGTTCCGGAATTAATTCTTGTCGAGTTGAACAGGAAAACTTTTGGTGATGTGCCCCGCATGCAGAAGATCATCAAAAAATCTCAGCATAAGATGGCCTGGTGTCTGCCGCCGGTCATCCTGGAAAACGAACTTGAGTTCTACCGAAATGCCATCGGCGAGCTCCGGCGGAAAAATTTTCGCACCTGGCAGATTGCCCATTTAGGCCAGCGCCTGTTCTTTGCTGAAAAAGAGCGGATAACCCTGCTGGGCGATTATACCTTGAATATTCTGAATTCCCTGGGATTGCAGGTTCTGGTTTCTCTGGGGATGCGAAGAGCGCAGGTTGCCATAGAAATTGATAAAAAGAGCCTGGCTGACCTGCTGTCAAATTTTCCCACAGCAGGGACCGGAATTGTTCCGGGCATGACGCTCTATGGCACACCGCCTCTCTTTACCGCAAGAATCATGGCGCCCCATTTTCAGTATGACCAACCATTTATCAGCCCCAGGGGCGAAGTCTTCACCCTGCGCAAAGCCATGCAGTCCACCGTGGCCCTGGCTGAAAATCCTTTCTCGTTGCTGTCCCGCCTGCCGGAGTTGACGCGATTAGGATTGCAGTACGGTGTCATAGACTTGTGCCGTCGCAAAATAGAAAGAAGGGAGTTGGATGAGATAGGCCGTGAGATATCGGGCAAGGGCGCCAGGAAAAAACTTTCGACCTTTAATTATTACGGGGATCTTCTTTAAGGACAGACCTAAGATTCCCTTGGCCTGTCGGGCCAGAGGATGGTGTGCAGCTGGAGCCGCAGCCGGACCGGCAGACGGTCTGCAAGCATCCATGCGGCCAGCGTCGCCGGCTGCAGCATGGAAACCACCGGTGAAAAGGTAACGGTTGTCTTCTCCTGCAGATTGTTTGAAACGAGAAGCTGCACCGCCCAGTTGTAATCTTCCCTGGTGGCGATGACAAATTTGATCTCATCTTCGGGGTTCATGAAATCAAAGTTGGTATAATTCATTTCTCCCTGCATGCCGCTTCCCGGGCATTTCATATCCATGATCTTGATTACCTCCCGGGGTACTCTTTCCAGACTGAGACTGCCGTTGGTTTCCAGCAGGACCGACCGGCCCGCGGCCAGCAGTTCTTTGAAAAGAGGATATACCCCTTCCTGAACCAATGGTTCTCCGCCCGTGACCTCTACCATGACGCCGGGGTATTTATCCAGCTCGGCAAGTATCTGCCCGATGGTATAGGACTGATGTTCCCCTTCATAGGCATAACGGGTGTCACAATAGACACAGCGCAGGTTGCAGCCGGCAAACCGGATAAAAAAACAGGGGTACCCGGCATAGGAGGATTCTCCCTGGATGCTGTAAAAAAGCTCGCAAATTTCTAGCAGCGCATCACGGCCCAAAATATGTTACACCGGAGTTGTCAGTTTCACATACCGTAACGCTGTATATCCCGCAACGGTCGGTGGAAAGATCCTTTTGCAGGTTGTGGAAGATGTAGGCCGCAATATTTTCCGAGGATGGATTTACGGATTGGAAATCGGCATGCTCGTTGAGGTCGTGATGATCGAGGCTGGCAAGAACCTTTTTGACTGATTCTTTCAAGGTCCTGAAGTCAATTCCCATGCCAAGGTTGTCCAATTCGGTCGCCTTAACGGTAACCTCGACCTTCCAGTTGTGTCCGTGGGGCCTTTCGCAGTTGCCGGGATAGTTTCGCAAATGGTGCCCGGCGGAAAAATGACTTTTAATAAAGATGTGAAACATGGCAGGTGTACCTCATTGTTATATATTTGAAAAATTACGCAGGAATTCAAAAGTATTGTTGAAAACAAATGGCATATTTAATAGGGTGCAAATCCGAGTTTTTTGTAAGATATAATCCAAAAGTAATCAACCTGGCCCGGGAGAGCAAGAAAGACTTTTGCAATAATTCCTGCCTGCGCATCTTCCGGACCGAGGATAAGAAATTAAGGAGTATTTCGTTATGGCCATCGTGGCGCCATTCAGGGCTCTGCGCTTCAATCCCCGGAAGATTCAGCGTCTGGAGGATGTTGTGACGCCTCCCTATGACATAATAGATGAAAAAAAACAAGTCTCGTTCCAGGCCAGGAATCCATACAACATGATTTATCTGGATATCAGCAAGTCGCCGGGCAAAGGGGACGATTCGGCGGAACGGTACGACTCGGCCAGAAATTATTTCAGCCGATGGCAGGAAGAAAAAATGCTCATCCGGGAGGACAAGCCGGCTATTTATCTTTATTACATCGACTACACCCTGCCGTCCGGGATTCGCCTGACCCGTAAGGGGCTGGTCGCTCTCGTCGGGCTTTCGGAATTTTCTGAAGGTATTGTCAAACCCCACGAGGAGACGTTTGCCACTGTCACCGCCGACCGTTTGCGTCTCATGGACGCCTGCCAGGCGCAATTCAGCCAGATATTCTCTCTGTACGCCGAAAACGGCGCCAATATAATCGCCGCCCTTGAAAAGGGGCGTCCGGATAAACCGCTCTACGAGGTCAGGGATGCCGACGGCGGCAAACATACCATCTGGCCCGTTACCGATGAAAAAATTCTTGCCGCCGCTCAGGCGTTTTTCCGTAATAAGTCAGTCTATATCGCCGACGGACATCACCGTTATTCGACGGCATTGCAGTTTCGGGACCAGATGCGCGAAAGGCTGGGGGGGCTTCCGGAAGAGAGCCCCTATAATTTCACCATGATGTACCTCTGTCCCATGGAGGATCCAGGACTTAAGGTTCTTCCGACCCACAGGTTGGTGACGCTGCCGGATGATATAATCCCCGGGCTGCCCACCATGGATGAACTGGCCGGCATGGTGGCAGGGGCCTTTGCCCTGGAGGAGATAAAGGGAGGTGCACGGGAGATTCTCGTGGCTGAAGTTTTGGCAAGGATGGATGATAAACTTTCGGCGGCACAGGAAGATCGGACCATGTTCGGCCTCTATCATGCGGCTGAAGACCGATGTTTTCTCCTGACCCTGAAAGAGGAGGCCATGCAGAATAAGATCCTGACAGATAGACCTCCGGCCCTGCGCGATCTTGATGTGGTTATTCTGTCGGATCTGGTGCTGGGAAAAATTTTAGGGCTTGATCATGAAAGGCGCGAACAGGACAACCTGGTACGCTATTTTGCCGACCCGGATGAGGCCCTTGATGTGGCGGTCAAGGAGAGTTTCAGCAGTAAAAACACCCTGCCGCTTCTTTTTCTGATGAATAATACCAAGGTGCTGCAGGTGAAACGAGTAGCCGATGAAAATCTGATCATGCCCCATAAATCCACCTATTTCTATCCCAAAATCCTTACCGGGTTGCTTTTAAACAAGCTGAATCCGGATGAAAAAATTAATCTGCCGTAATCAGGGGTCTGTCCTGCAGAGAAGATCACCTTCAGCAATGCTGCGGTATCAGGTGATGCCTAAACATGATGAGTATACAGACGATTCTCTTTTTGACGGCCGCATCCGTTGTCTGCAGTACAGCAGCGGCTATCGTTTTTCACTGGACGCGGTTCTGCTGGGCAATTTTATCTCACTGTGGCCGGAAGAGAAGATTCTTGACCTGGGATGCGGCAGCGGAATTGTTGCGCTCATTCTGGCGTACAGGTGGCCGTCCAGCAGTATAACCGGCCTTGAGATCCAGCCGGATCTTTTCGAACTGGCCCGTGAAAATGTGATGCGGAACAAATTTCAGGAGAGAATCCGGATAGTGCTGGGGGATCTGCGGCAGCCTGTCACGGATATAGGCGCCGGGCAATTTGACTGGGTTGTCAGTAATCCACCCTATCGGAAAGCGGGGACCGGCCGGATGAATGCTGCATCCCAACAGCGGCTGGCCCGGCACGAAGCCTTGGCCGATATTGCCGACGTGGTGAGAGCTGCGGTCCGGGCCCTGAAAAACAAAGGGCGGGCTGCATTCGTTTATCCGGCGTCCAGAGTGGCTGCCCTTCTGTATGAATTGCGGCAACAGGGTCTGGAACCAAAAAAGATACAGCCGGTATACAGTTATCCCGGAAGTTCAGCAACGCTGCTGCTGGTCGAGGCTGTCAAGGGCGGCGGCGAGGAAGTAACGATAGCACCCCCCTTTTATGTTTACCGGATGTCGGGTGGGGAATACTCCCCGGAAATGGCTGCCTGTTACAGGACCTGAGTCAGAACAGATTTGTAAAGGTTTTCACGTTGCTTGCTAAAATCAAGAGTTCTGCAGTTGTTGGTGTCGATGCGCTTCCGGTAACGGTGGAGGTGGACATTTCTTACGGCCTCCCTGCTTTTTCGACCGTGGGACTGGCCGAAGGCGCGGTACGTGAAAGTCGTGAACGGGTCAAGGCCGCCATCAAAAATTCCGGCTATGAATTTCCCAATCGCAGGATTACCGTCAATCTTGCTCCGGCCGATGTGAAAAAAGAAGGGGCCGGGTATGATCTTCCCATGGCCCTTGGCATCCTAACCGCCGCAGAAACTCTTCGGAGTGAGAAGCTGGTCAATTACGGGGTTATCGGTGAGCTGTCCCTGGACGGTTCCATCCGGCCGGCAAAGGGCATTCTGCCCATGGCCATAGCAGCGAAAAATGCCGGCCTGGAAGGCATACTGGTGCCAGTTGCCAATGCTGCAGAAGCAGCGGTTGTTGCCGGCATAAAAGTTATCGGCGTCAGAACACTGTATGAGGCGGTTGAATTTCTTGGCGACACCCTGGAGCTGCCGGCTGCTGTCATTGATCTCCAGGAAATTTTCCAGCATAATGTTGATCATGGGCTTGATTTTGCCGAGGTCAAAGGCCAGGAGCATGTAAAAAGGGCAATGGAAATAGCTGCGGCCGGTGGCCATAACCTGCTGATGCAGGGACCGCCGGGATCGGGCAAAACCATGATGGCAAGGCGGCTGCCGACAATTCTGCCTGATCTGACCTTTGCGGAAGCATTGGAGACCACTAAGATTTACAGTGTCATGGGGCTGCTGAAAAATTCCATCCCGCTCTTGACCGCCAGACCGTTCAGGGCCCCGCACCATACCATATCCGATGCGGGACTTATCGGCGGCGGCCAGACGCCCAAGCCCGGTGAGGTCTCCCTGGCCCATAACGGTGTGCTTTTCCTGGACGAATCCCCGGAATTTAAAAAGAATGTCCTGGAAGTTCTGCGGCAGCCACTGGAGGACGGCACGGTTACTATTTCCAGGGCCTCAGGATCTCTCAGTTTCCCCGCCCGCTTCATTCTGGTGATTGCATTTAATCCCTGTCCCTGCGGGTATCTCGGTGATATGAAACACAACTGTACGTGCACTCCTGCCCAGGTACAGCGATATGAAAGCAGGCTTTCCGGGCCGCTCCTGGACCGAATAGACATGCATCTTGAGGTCCCCGCAGTACCATATAAAGAAATGACCGGGGGAGAGGACGGAGAATCGTCCGCCGTTGTAAAAGAAAGGGTTGAGAATGCAAGGACGGTTCAGAAGGAGAGGTTTGACAGACGGAAAAATTTTTACTGCAACGGCCAGATGACCCCAAAGGATCTTAAAAAGTTCTGCCACCTTGACAAACCGTCTGAAAAACTTATTGAAGATGCTGTGGAGCGATTGGGGCTCTCGGCGCGTTCCTTCCACAGGATTTTAAAAATAGGACGCACCATTGCAGATCTTGACGACAGTAAATCGCTGCACAAGGAACATGTAGCAGAAGCAATTCAATACCGCAGGCTTGACCGCGGCAAGAGATTTTAACCGGGGAAAATATATGGATGAGATTATAAAGGACTTGAAAAACCTGGTGTCCTTCAAAGATACGGTTGCCGCAGGCGATATCGTCCTGATTGTTGCCGAAAAACCGCAGATGCTGGTGTACGCCACGGTGTGCGACATTGTTCGGGATGAAACAAAAGTGCAGGAGTGGTGGCATGTCAGCATGCAGATGCTCACATTGCCGCCGCAAAAGGTTGTCTGGACTTTGCGGACCCCGCAGATAACCGGGCAGGAGACCTTCACCATGGATGGGGAAGAACGGTTCATGAAAGCGGTGGATTTCGGTCAAAAATTATCACGGCCGGGACCTGAAAAGCCGCAAATAAAAGAAAAAGGGGCGGCCCTGCGCCGGGTAAAATAATTCACGGGTGCAGCACGGTGAAGGAACAGAATTTCAGCAAAAGATCCGAGCGGGATATTATAAAGTATATAAGTGACCTTCTCGGGGTGCAGGCGGACAGTCAGGTGCTGAAAGGGATCGGTGATGATTGTGCGGTGCTCCGCAAAAACAACCGGGATTGTTTGCTGGTGACCACCGACACCCTGGTTGCCGGGGTACATTTTGACCTTGCCTGGCATCCCCCTGATTTGCTGGGCAAAAAAAGTGCGGCCGTAAATTTAAGTGATATTGCCGCCATGGGCGGGCAGCCGCGATTTGCCCTGTTGACTTTGGCGATTCCCGGTGCCGTTCCCGTCTGGCTTGATGATTTTCTCGCCGGGTTTCATGGCATGCTGCTGGAATATGATACCTGTCTGGTGGGCGGGGATACGGTCAAAAGCTCCAGCGATCTCAGTATAGCCGTGACCATTATCGGTGAGGCTGCAGAGGGAAATATCTGTTACCGCGCCGGCGCCCGCAGCAGTGACCTGGTGTTTGTCACCGGCTCCCTCGGAGATGCAGCCGCAGGGCTGGACCTGTGCAGGTCCGGATTGACGGTTGATACCAACGGCCAATGGCAGCAGTTATTTAAGGCGCACCTTGACCCGCAGCCCCAGGTCCGGCTTGGCCGAATACTGGGAGAAAGCGGCATGGTCCATGCAATGATGGATATTTCCGACGGTCTGGCAACCGATCTGGCGCACATGTGCACGGCAAGCGGTACAGGAGCGGAAATTATCCATGAAAATCTCCCGGTTTCAGAACAGTTGCGAACAGCGGCGGAGAAATTGCAAAAACCGCTTCTGGATTGGGTTCTTAGGGGCGGCGAGGACTACCGGCTGCTTTTTACGGTTTCTCCCCGGCATGAGAAGGAACTGCGGCGGCTGGTTGCGGAACGGACAGGAATGGAAATGTATGCCGTCGGACGGATAACGGCAGAGCAGGGGGTCTATCTCCGCCGCGGTGAAAAACGGTTGGAAATCAGCTACCAGGGATATGACCATTTCGGCTGATAATGTCCGGTATGGCAATCTTGACGCATAAAAAAAGGAAATAAAATATCAGAAGCCGTGACGGATAAGCCCTCCTGGTCCATTCACTCTGTCGTTCATTTACATTTTTGATGATTGTTTATCGAGGTAAACCGGTCACTATGCAGGTTGGTTTTTGATGGTTTTGAGAGTCAGCGTATAATATATGGTTTTGCCTGCCAGAGGATGATTGAAATCAATGGTTATATCCTCTCCTTCAACAGCGGTGACCAGGGCGGGAATTTTTTGCGGCTGTCCGTTTTTTTCAACCGTCATTCCAAGCACCATGCCGGGTTTCGGTTGAATTTTTCCTTCGAAAACACTTTTGCTGACCGTGTGCAGCAATGTTTCGTCCTTGGGGCCGAAAGCCTCTTCAGGTGAAAGGACTATGGATTTCTCTTCTCCCTCGCTCATACCGATAAGCGCCTTTTCAAACCCCGGGTGCATGGCTCCGGTTTCCACTGTAAACTCAACCGGACCGGTATCTGCAGAACTTTCGACTATTTCGCCATCCTGGAGCCGGCCTTCATATTCTATGATGACCTGATCCCCCTGTTGTACCTTTCTCATAACACTATCCTCGCCGGTATATATAGAGTAGACTGTAGATGTTTTTGCCTGCTGGATATAAAAAAATCAACGTCGTGTTATTTTAAAGCGGCTGTAACTATTTTCAGATCAATATACTTTGGTGCAGACAGAGATTATTGACAAGCCTGAGATTTCTGTAAAATCATCTGTTTTACTGTGCAAATCCTTAACATTATTTCCTGCAAAGAAGAATCTCTGCCGATATATTTGCAGATGCCGTTCCGCGATGCATGGAAAATCATGAAAACCGCGCTCTATAAAATGGTAATTCATATTTTATTTTCTGGATAGTTTTTTCAGGAAAATATTTTCTCGGACCGTAAGTGTGAGGTAATAGTAGAGATTTCAAAATAAATATGATACGGTGTCGCCTCCCGGAAGAGGAGTTGTATTGCAGGGAAGAAAATTGACTTTGGCTGAACCGGAAATATTTCAGGCAATCCACCTTTGCCCGGCAAAGAAAACAGCACAATACCATGGAATTTTTTTGTGAAAAATATAAGGAGAAGGTAAGGGGCAACACTGTACGCTGTAACCATCCGAAGGAATACTGCAAGTACCGCACGGCTTGTATAATTCATTTTATGGCGGGTGAAGAGTCTGATGACCAAGCTGCAGAACCCTCCACGGACGAGGAGAGAATGCCGACTTTACGATTTGACAAAGGTAACGGTTTACTGCCGGCAATAGTACAGGACTATGAGTCTAAAGAAGTATTAATGCTGGCCTATATTAATGATCTTGCCTGGCGTAAGACCCTGGAAACAGGAAAGGCCCATTATTGGAGCCGTTCAAGAAATAAACTGTGGTTAAAGGGGGAAACCTCCGGAAATCAGCAGCTGATAAAAAAAATACTTGTGGACTGTGATGCGGACACGGTTATTTACCAGGTCCGGCAGCTTGGAGGCGCGGCCTGTCATACAGGTCATCGCAGCTGTTTTTTCAGGCAGGTGACGGAGCAAGGATTCGAAACAATTGATGAACCCGTATTTGATCCAGAAGAGGTCTATAAAAAATGAGCATATTAAAATTAGGAATTCCCAAAGGAAGCCTTGAAAAGGCAACCATTGAACTGTTTGAAAAGTCAGGCTGGCGGATCAAGCTTTCCAAGCGCAGCTATTTTCCGGAGATTGATGATGAAGATCTGGCCTGTTCCATCTGTCGGGCCCAGGAAATGTCACGCTATGTGGAACAGGGCGTTATTGATGCCGGGATCACCGGCAAGGACTGGATACTTGAAAACGGCTCCGATGTTATTGTGGTTGCCGACCTGGTCTATTCAAAAGTCAGCAAGAGGCCGACCCGCTGGGTTGTTGCGGTTCCCGGTGATTCAGATATTGAAAAACTTGAGGATCTTGAGGGCAAAAAGGTTGCCACCGAGCTGGTGAATTATACCCGCAGGTTTTTTGCGGAGAATAACATCAATGTTGAAATTGAATTTTCCTGGGGAGCAACCGAGGCCAAGGTTGTCTCGGGTCTGGCCGATGCCATCGTTGAGGTGACTGAAACCGAAAGCACTATCCGGGCGCATGGATTGCGCATCATCCACGAGATGATGCGTTCAAATACCCAGTTTATCGCCAATAAAAATTCATGGGAAGATCCGTGGAAAAGGGAAAAGATAGAAAATATCGTTCTGCTCTTGCAGGGGGCGCTCAGGGCCGACAGGATCGTCGGTCTCAAAATGAATGTTCCGACCGACCGGCTCGATAAGATTATTGCTATTTTGCCAAGCATGAATGCGCCGACCATAGCCAATCTTTACAATACGGACTGGTATTCGGTTGAGACGGTTATTTCTGAACACCAGGTGCGCGAACTGATACCGAAGCTCATTAAAAGCGGGGCCGAGGGTATTATTGAATATGGACTGAACAAGGTCATTTAGTGATACTTTAACTTTTTTATTGAGGGTTCTCCGGCTATTACAGGGTATACGGGAAAGTGACGGATATTTCCAATCAAAGTTTTGCAGATGTCAGCTTCCTGACAAGTGTCTATAATCTCCGTCAGCTTCCTGAACCGGAATTTCCGGAGATCGCTTTTGCCGGCCGCTCGAATGTCGGTAAATCAAGCCTGTTAAACCAACTTGTCAAACGCAGAAATCTGGTCAAGACCAGCGGTAAGCCGGGCAAGACCCAGAGCCTTAATTTTTTTCTGCTGGATAATTCTATTTTTCTTGTCGATCTGCCGGGGTACGGCTATGCCAGGGTTTCCAAAAAAACGCAGGCAGCCTGGCAGGACTTGATAACCGCCTATTTAACCGCCAGGGAAAACCTGAAGTGCGTCGTAGTCATTGTCGATCTGCGCCATGAATTAAAGATCGGCGATCTGCAGCTCGTGGACTGGCTGCGAAGCCAAGGAATTCCCTTTTTGCTGGTCTATACCAAGGCAGATAAACTTTCGGCCAATCAGCGCAGTAAAAATAGTGCGGTTCTCGATGCCGGATTTGGGGTGTCAAAGACCGCCAGGGTGCTGTTTTCGGCCAAAACCGGGATGGGGCGGGATAATCTTTTGCAGGCCCTTGACAGCTATCTTCTTTAGTGGTTAATTAGCAACTTCGCCGAAATTTCTATGTAAGTTGAATCGGATAAATCACATGTCCGGTTCGAATTTGTTCTTTTTAATCATGCAAGGGGGATTGCAAATGATACCAAGTTGTGACTGGCCCTGCTGGGAAATTATGAAATGTGAGGGGACAGAAGACTGTCCTGCAAGAAAACGCCCCGACTTAAACTGCTGGGAAATTGCCAGCGAGATGGACGATTACAGAAAGGCTTTCAATATTTGCGAGGATTGTATCGTTTACATGCTCAAGGCCGAAAGTACGATTCTTACCGAACAGGAACTGCAGACTATAATAAAACACAAACATGATTGTCATCTTGCCTGATTGACAATTTTTCAAATCCATTTCAGCGTTATATAAACGGCGGACTATCTCACCCGGTAGTCCGCCCCCAGCCCCCGCCGCCAGGAGTCTTGATGACCAGGAGGTCATCCGTTTCAGCGGTAAAAACCAGCTTCCCTTTCAACTTTTTTCTCCTGCCTTTCCGGATCAGTTCGTTTTTCCCTATCTGTCCGTTCCGTCCACCGGCCAAGCCATAAGGAGCCAGTTTTCTTCTTTCCGTGAGTATCGAGACCCGGGCCTTTTCTAAAAAGCGATATGACCTGATTATGCCGTCGCCGCCGCTGTGCTGCCCCTTTCCTCCGGAACCGTAACGCAGGCTGTATTTTTCGACCAGGAGCGGATATGTGTGTTCCAGCGCCTCTATCGGGGTATTCATGGTATTGGTCATGTGGGTATGGATGCCGCTGAGCCCATCCATTGTCGGTCGGGCTCCCATGCCGCCGCCGATAGTTTCATAATAGGAAAATTCCCGGCCGGTTCGTCCTCTTTTGCCACCGATTGCAATGTTGTTCATCGAACCGCAGCTGGCAGCGGGAATCAGTTCCGGAACCGCTTTTGCCAGTCCGCCAAGCAGGACATCAACAATTCTCTGGGATGTTTCAACGTTGCCGGCGGCAACCGGAGCGGGATAATCGGCGGCAACAATGGAGCCTTGCCGGGTTATAATCTGCAGAGGGCGGTAAGTTCCCTGGTTGATCGGGTGTCCTTCCCCAACAAGGCATTGGAAAACATAGGCGGTCGCCGACATGACCACCGATCTGACCGTATTGACCGGGGTTGCGGCCTGATCACCGCTGCGGCTGAAATCAGCGATGATGTCTGAGTCGTTTACCGTAAGGTCAACGGTAACCGGTACCGGTTCTGAACCGCTGCCGTCATCATCTAAATAATCCGTATAGGGATAAAGACCGTTCGGCAGCCGCCTGATGATATTTCGCATCAGCAGTTCGGCGTATTGTTTCAGCTGGTCAAGTATGGAAAAAACATGGGCCGGGGGATATTTCCGTAAAATATCATTGAGACGTATCCTGCCGCGGGTCAGGGATGCTCTCTGGGCCCGCAGATCGCCCAGCCGTTCTTCCGGGTTTCTTACCTTTGAAAGAAAATCATCCATGAATCGCTGATTAAAGACGCCGCGGTCATAGAGAAGGGTGGGAGAGATTACATAGCCTTCCTCCTGCAGGCTGTTTGCCAGCCCCATGGAGCCGGGGTTGCGGCCCCCGACATCAGCATGATGGGCCCGGTTGACCATGTAGAACAGGAGGTCTTCGGGAGCATCAGAAGAAGACGGGAAGAATACGGGTTCTATAAGGGTGATATCCGGGAGATGACTGCCGCCTTTGTACGGGTCGTTCGTGATGACGATATCTCCGGGCCGCAGGGCCATTTCAGCCAGAACAGACGAAAGGGTCATGGGCATGGCTCCGAGGTGGACCGGGATATGTGCTGCCTGGGCAACCAGATCTCCGGCACCATCAAATATCGCACAGGAAAAATCCCTGCGCTCCTTGATATTGGAGGAAAAGGAGGCACGGCCGAGGATTATGCCCATCTCTTCGGCAATGGAACTGAAAAGTTTGTTGAAAACCTCGACTTCTATGATGTCATGCATTGTGGCCGTAAGGTTTATTTGTCTGCCTGATCAGTTCTGCTCGGATTTCAGCACCGCCAGGAAGGCCTGCTGTGGAATATCCACATTGCCGACCGTCTTCATCCGCTTTTTGCCCGCCTTCTGTTTTTCAAGCAATTTCCTTTTTCTGGTTATATCACCTCCATAACATTTGGCGGTCACATCTTTTCGCAAAGCAGGAATGGTGGTGCGGGCCACAATGGTTGAACCGATGGCACCCTGCACGGCTATTTTGAACATGTGGCGTGGAATTTCTTCCCGGAGGCGCTCACAGGCATGCAGGGCCCGTTCCCTTGCCTTGGAGCGGTGCACCAGCTGTGAAAGGGCGTCAACCCGTTCACCATTAACGAGAATATCAAGCTTGACCAGGTCGCTTTCCCGATAATCACCAAGATCGTAATCAAAGGAACCGTACCCCTGGGTGACGGATTTAAGTTGGTCGTAAAAATCGTAAATTACCTCGGCGAGGGGCATTTCACAGGTAAACTCTATTCTGCCGGGGGTCGGATAGTGATAGTGGTTGTTAACACCCCGACGTTCCATGCACAGGTTCATGACCGGCCCCATATAACGCTCCGGGAAAAGAATTACCGCTCTGATATAGGGTTCTTCAGTCCGGACTATTTTTGAAGGATCAGGGAAATAAGCCGGGTTGTCAATTTCCATCCGGGTGGAATCCTGGAGATAGAAATGATACAGAACGGTCGGCACCGTCATGATAAGGGAGATGTCAAACTCTCTTTCCAGCCTTTCCTGGACAACTTCAAGGTGCAGGAGGCCGAGAAAGCCGCAGCGGAAACCAAAACCAAGTGCTGTTGAAGAATCCTTCTGGTAGGTCAGGGAGGAATCGTTCAGCTTGAGTTTTTCCAGCGCTACGGCCAGGTCCTCATAGTCGTCGGTGGAGATCGGGTAAATCGAGGAAAAAACAACCGGTTTAACCTCTTTAAAACCCGGAAGGGGTTTGGGGCAGGGGTTGTCCTTATGGGTAATGGTGTCACCGTTTCTGGTCTCGCTGACATTTTTGATTCCGGCTATGATATAACCGACCTGACCGGCGCTCAGCAATTTGCGGGGTTCTTTTATGAGCCGAAAGATCCCGACCTCCTCGACTTTATGGACGGTATCGTTGGACATGAAGCGGATAATATCCCCGGGTTTGATGGTTCCCTGAAATATTCTGCTGGAGATTATTGTACCCCGGAAAGGGTCATAGCGTGCATCAAAGATGAGCGCTTCCAGCGGATTGGTGGAATCTCCCTTCGGCGGCGGCAGCAGGTCGACAATGGTTTCCAGGATATCTTCAACCCCTTTGCCTGTCTTGGCGGAACAGCGGCGGATGTGGGCGGGATCAAGCCCAAGCTCCTCTTCTATCTGCAGGGCAACCCCCTCAGGATCGGCTGCCGGCAGATCAATTTTGTTGATGACCGGAATAATAACCAAATCGGTCTCCATGGCCAGGTAAAGATTGGCGAGGGTCTGGGCTTCTACGCCCTGGGCGGCGTCGATAAGCAGCAGCGCTCCTTCGCAGGCTGCCAGAGCCCTCGAAACTTCATAGCTGAAATCAACATGACCGGGGGTATCGACAAGGTTGAGAATGTATTCTTTGCCGTCTTTTGCAGTGTAGGGCAGACAGATAGTCTGGCTCTTGATGGTAATGCCCCGCTCCCGTTCGATGTCCATATCATCAAGGAGCTGATTGCGGAATTCCCGCTCGCTTACCATTTTGCAGGTCTGGATAAACCTGTCGGCAAGGGTGGATTTCCCGTGATCTATGTGGGCAATGATGCAAAAGTTTCTGATATTATCCATAATGGTTTTACATGGGTATTTTTGGAAAAACGGCCGGGGATTTATGACGGGCTGGCTTTGGCAGAATGCAAGTGCGCGAAAATATCGCCGGCAATACCATACCGTTATAATTATCCTGCTTAATTACCCGCGCACGTATAGTTGTCAGATAATTCTATTTCGTATTCAACCTGATGACAGGGGAACACTTTTAGCATAAATGCCATAAGAAGAAAACAGGAAATATGGAGACGGGAAACGAGAGATACGATATCGCAGAGCGCTGTGTGCCTCTGCAAGCGGAATAATTCCTGCTGAAGCCATATTGCGACCAGCAAGGAAAGAGATTGACCTTTCAGGCGCGTTTATTAGAATGGCCAACATGGAAGAAGAGACACAGAAAAAAAATCAGACCGTTGAACCGCAGCACCTGGTAAGTATGCCCGATGACAAGAATCTGCCTGTTGTCAGTCCTACCGGGCTGCAGCGCTACCTTCAGGAAATCAGCCAGTTTCCGCTGCTGTCCAGAGAAGAAACCGAAGAGCTGGCAATCCGTTATCATGAAACAGGCGACCCCGAGGCGGCCTACAAACTTGTTTCCGCCAATCTGCGGCTGGTGGTGAAGGTGGCAATGGATTTTCAGAAGTACTGGATGCAGAACTTTCTTGATCTCATCCAAGAGGGAAATGTAGGCCTGGTGCAGGCAGCCAAGAAATTCGATCCCTTTCGGGAGGTCAAGTTTTCATACTATGCAGCGTACTGGATCCGGGCCTATATCCTTAAGTTTATCATGGATAACTGGCGCATGGTCAAAATCGGCACAACCCAGGCCCAACGGAAACTCTTTTTCAGCCTCAACAAGGAAAGAAAACTACTCGAATCCCAGGGGTTTCGGCCTGATACTAAGCTGCTGGCGCAACGGTTGCAGGTTAAGGAAAGTGAAGTCATTGAGATGAGCCAGAGAATGGACAACTGGGATGTGTCACTGGAAAGCCCGGTCAGAGAGGATTCCAATGATGAACAAAAGGATTTTTTGCCGCATGAAGGACCAAGTGTCGAAGAGGTCGTGGCCGGCCGGGAAATCAAGGAGCGGATCGCAGAAATTCTTCAGGATCTGCAGGAAAATCTTAATGACAAGGAGCTGACGATTCTGCAGACCAGATTGTTGAGCGATGACCCTCAAACATTGCAGGACATCGCCGATATTTTCGGTATTTCCAGGGAGCGGGTGCGCCAGATTGAAGTCAACCTGCTGAAAAAGATGAAAAAATATCTTGAAAAAGAAATGCCTGATATAAGAAATTTTTTCGGCCGCAAAAAATTTGAAAAAGGATAAAACGATCAGCCGGATTTCCCTGAAATAAATTCGTGATGCAGCGGCTTCTATCCCTGGCGTTCTGAACGAATGTTCTCCATCCTAAATCAGCACAACCTGTCAACGGAAGTATATAGAGCCGGTGAATATTAAAGGAAAAGTCTCCCTGATAATGCTGGCGTTCTGGTTTTTTGGCTTTTCAAGCCATAAGAGTCACGCCCAGTTTTTAACGGTCACCCCGCACGATCTTCTGCCGGAGCAGAAAATCGTCGTCGAGGACGAGGAGGGGCCCCAATGGAAAGCTCTCTGGGATGAGGCCAGAAAAAGTGCCCTGCAGGGGGATTTTTCCTCAGCAATCAGGCAGTATAAACAGCTGTTGGCTGAAAAAAGCAATCTTGAGGAAGCGCGCTGGGAATTGGCCAGGCTGATGATCTATCTGAAAAGATGGAGTGAGGCTGTCGAACCCCTGGAACTCCTTGTTGAATCAGATCCTGAAAACACAAGGTATCTCAATTCCCTCGGCAAAGTCATGTGGGAGATGGGGCAGTACGAAAGGGCGATCAACCTTTTTAAGAGAACGTACGATAAAAATCCATCCGATCAGACGGCACTGGCTGGAATGGTTGAAGCCCTGATTAAACTCGACAGAAGATCCGAGGCGCTTCCCTATCTTGAGGAACTTAGCCGGCTGGAGCCGACCAATAGAGGCGTGCGTCGTTATCTTGCCTTTCAGCTATATGATGCCGGAGATTATGAAAAGACCAGATCACATTTGACCATTCTGTCGAGGAATGAAGATGTGGAGCTTAGCGTGTTGGAAAAAACAGCCAGAACATATGACCATCTCGGCCTGGCACAGCAGGCGGCAAAATATTGGGAGCGGGTGCTGGCACGGGATCCGGAAAACAGCGAGGCACATATGTTTCTGGTCGGATATTATGAAAAGATGGACCAGCCTGACAGGGCCATTACGCATGTTCAAGCGGTGTTGATCCACAATCCTGATGATATTGGTTTGTATTCGCAGCTTGGTCAATTGTATGAAAAGGCCGGAAAGTACGACAAAGCCTTGGTCAATTATAACAAATATCTCGAACAGCGCCCGGAGGCCCAAGGGGTCGAGCAGCGGATTGTCGCATTGAAAAATGCCATGGTGCATGAGGCTCCAGGGAAGGCAGCAGACCGGGAATTTCACGCTGTCTATGAACAGGAACAAACTGCAAAATTAAAGGCCCGTATAGCTAAATTTGAAGCTGCCGGTCGTTATCAGGATGTAATACCATTATACCGCAAATTGCTCGAACTTTCTCCGGGAAATCATGAAATCATTGCAGACCTGGCCCGTGATTTAATCGTTGTGAAAGAAAGGCAGGGCAAGGATTCAATGATAAAACTCCTGGAGGCGATTGGTGCGGGAAATCCGGCAATATACCGGGCCGTGGCAGAATCATTGCGCCGGCAGGGTGGCGAAGATGAACTGCTGGCGGTGCTTCATGAAATTTACCGGGTAGATCCGGGTGATACTTTTGCAATCCAGGAATTGGCGGTTTTATACCTCAAAAGAGATGAGCTGTCCCTGAGCCGCAGATATTTTGCCGAACTGTCGGAATCCGACTGCTCCGACAGCCGCTGCCTGGAATCCCGGATATTTCTTGCCGGAAAGCTTCATCTTCCGGCCCAAAAACTGCAGGCGTATGAAGCTTTGCTTAAGCAGCAGCCGGGCCGCAATGACATAAGAAATGAAACAATTGCTCTGGCAGCACAAATGGGATTGCTTGACACCGCGGTCTTTTACTCCGGCTACCTGCAAATTCCTCCGCCCGCCAACGAGAATCTTACCGGCAAAATGCTTCTTGCCGATGCCTACAGAGAGTCGGGTTATCTGAATAGAGCTGTGGAGCGGTACCGTTTTATCATAGATCAGGCATCCGAGCGGGAAGAAGATGCAATACGACCTCTTCGTTTGCGCTGCTGGCTTGGCATTGCAGAATCATATGAGAAACTGGGTCTGCTGTATGAGGCAGAACAAACCCTGCGTGAAGCCCTGGTCCGGGAAGAATATAGAACTGCCATTCTTGAACAGCTGTTCCATCTTTACCTTCGTGCCGGCCGATTCACGGAAAGTGAAATCTGGCTGCAGGAAGTTGATTTTGACCCGGCTGCAGGGGCTCGGCACAACAGCAGTATCCAGGCGGAACCCGGATGGAAGGAACAGTTTTTTCAGGCAGAGAAAGATGGTGCGGCCGGTGACCACAGGCTGGCGGCTGAGCATTATCGTCATGCTGAAACCATGGTGCTGCAGCATGACAATTACAGGGTTGTCGAAGATAATGGAGATGCTGTCGCATCTCTGTACCGTATCCGCGCAGGTTTGGCGGCAAGCCTTCTGAATGCCGGGGAGTATGAAGAGGCGGAACAGGTTGTTCTTGAGCTGCAAAACAGCCATGAAGGGAAACCGGAACTGATGGTTTTGCTGGAGCGGATTTATCTGGCCTGGGGAAAATATGACAAGGCGGATAAAATCGGTGCGGAGGCAGAAAAGTATGCAGCCCTGGATTTTGGCAGACAGCTGCATCTGGCGGAATTATACAGGAAATATGGGGATGGGGCCCGGCAATCGATTGCAGCAGAAAGGGCTGCTGTTCGTGAGCCTGATTCCCTGACAGCCAAACTTCTGCTGGTTGATGGCCGTATGAAACAGGGAGAATATTTTGCATCACTCGGACTGCTGGATCAATTTCTGCGAAGCTATCCTGAGAATACCTGGTTTCTTTCACAAAAGGCCATACTTTTGGCCAAGGGTGGAAGTTTCAGGGAGGCACTTGCCGTGGCTGACATGATACTTGCTGAAAATCCCGACCGTCGGGATATTGTCCTGCTCAAGGCCCGCATTCTTTGGGAAATAAAGCGATGGAAAGATTCTGCCTCCCTGTATGCGTCCATGGTCGAGCCTCCGGTTGAAAAAATTCTCGAGCACGAGATCCGGCAGCTGAAACTTACCGTGGACCAATCTCCAACGAAAAGTTCATGGTGGGAAGTGATCACTTTTTCGGAAGGGACCCCACTTACTATTTCCCAGGTTGTCATGCCACCGCAGCAGGCAGTTGATTTTTCAGAAACAGGTCAGATTATCAATAAAATTGCCGCTCCGCATTATGCCTCGTATCGCTGGCAGGACAGATTCGGCAAGGAATTGTCTGTTAGGCGTTCCGTCATGCGCCAGGAGTATTATCATGCTGCCAATAAACTTGAAAATGTCATAGAAGAATTTGGCAGTAACGATTTTCTTCTTTACGATCTGGCCGGGTTATACAGCAGGCTTGACCGGTTGGGGGATGAGGCGGCTCTCTACCGGGAGATTGCGGAACAAAATACCGAATTCCCGGGACTTTCAGAAGCTGTCCGGCGAAACAATCTGAAAAGGCGGCCCAGGATTTTTCTGGCTTATAACATGCTGTATGATAACGGTTGGGACGGCCATAAAGCTGTGCGGCAGGAGATAGTCAGAGGAGGTGGCAAGTATTACCAGACAACCAACCAGAAATGGAACCTGGATATTGCCAGAATCAATTATGAATCAACCCGGGATGACCAGAGTTTATTGGGCTGGCGTACCATGCTGGCCTACGATGCGAAATTTTCACAGGCTTTGAGCCTGTCGCTCGCCGGCGGCATTGAAAAACTTGAAAGCGGCTATGATGATTCTCCGCTCTGGTATGGTGCTATTACCGGGAAAATCGCCGATGAAATGCGGGCCGTTTTTTCCGCCAAACAGGATGTGATTGCCGATACGGTTGCGGCCCTCAAGCAGAATATTAAAAGACGCGATTATAAAATTGAGCTTATGTTTGATCTTTTTCCCCGCATTCTTCTCGGCGGATATTATGATTTCATAGACTATTCGGACAGCAACTGGGCAAATAATTATACATTCTGGGCCTCCTATATTTTTATGCCCGAACCAACCCTGTTGAAAATAAGCTATAATTATGACTTTTACGACTCCCATAAAGGAAATATCCCGGGAATACCCGGAGAAGAGGGATTTGCACCCGGGGATCCCCCCTACTGGTCACCGGTAAATTACTGGATAACCCGTTTTTCGTTTTACTTTAAACACCAGTTGTCAAATGATGCCCTTGCAAGAGGGGTTCCCAGTTATTATACCATTGAGTATTCCCTGGGATATGATTCGGAAGATAACGACCTGCACGAATTAAAGGGAAGCCTCAACTTTGAAATAGCGAAAAATTATATTTTAAGTGCATCCTATGGATTTGTTAATCAGGATGTCTATAAGCATGAAGAGGCCCTATTGTCTGTAACATACAGATTTTAATAAACACGACAGAACTGAGGAAGACAGATGGTTGAAAGAGTGCCCATTTCAAGGCTGGGTTTTAACCGGCTCAGAAAAGAGCTGGAACGCCTGCAGAAGAGTGAACGGCACGATGTTATACGGGCCATAGAGGTGGCCCGCGAACATGGTGATTTACGGGAAAATGCTGAATATCATGCCGCCAAAGAACGCCAGGGACATGTTGAAGGCAGGATTTTGGAGTTGAAGGATAAATTGAGCCGTGCTGAGGTTATTGACTGTTCGGAAGTAAGTTGTAACCGGGCGGTCTTTGGAACTGTAGTTACCATGCTGGATCTGGATGAAGATAGCGAAATAACCTATCAGCTTCTGGGGGCCGAGGAGTCGGACGTCCAAAACGGGATTATATCGATACAATCGCCGCTGGGCAGAGCGATTTTAGGAAAAGAGGTAGGCGATGAAGTAAAGGTCATTACCCCCGGCGGAATGCGCGAATTTGAGATAATTAAAATAACGGCGCCGGAAAATGACTGACCTGAGGTGTTCCAGGACCATGCCGGTCATATCATGCTTCGGCATGGCAGGGAACCGGGCCTTTCGCCCAACGGGACCGGATATCCTGTGACCTGTATGTGCAGTGGTTACGATTCTTTAAAGCAGGTTGCCCGTAACCGCGGCCCGTTTCCATGTCCAGATGCTGTTTCAGGGATGATTGTATTGAAGGGAGGGAAAACAGCCGTTACTGCCCGTCGGCATTAATTCCCTGCAGAAACATACTGCTGATCTGTTTTGCCGTATCCTCAATATCATAGGGGGGCTTGGGCGACAATACCCAGAGTCTGGTCATCTCATCCAGGGCGCCGAAAAAGGCCCTTTTTGCTATGCCGGGCTTGACATCTTTTCGGAAAACGCCCTTTTCCTGACCCTGGCGGATGATGCCCGAGATAATATCTACGTATTCACTGAAGATAGTTTTGCGATATTCCTTGATCAGCTTGTGGCTCTGGCGCAGTTCCATCTGGATAATTTCAGCAAGGCTTTTGTTTTCCTTGGCCATGGAAAGATGCTTGAGGGCGAAAATCTCCATTTTTTTCTTGGGATTTTCCTCCTGCTCAATAAGTCTCTGGGTCTCGTTGATGAATTTACCTATTTCTTCATCAAATACAGAGATGAGAATGTCAAACTTATTGTTGAAATAAAGGTAAATTGTACCGTCAGCCACCTTGGCGGCTTTGGCAATATCTGAAATTCTGGCGCTGAAAAAGCCTTTTTTGGCAAAAACCTTTACAGCCGCGCGAATTATTTTTTCGTGTTTGTCAGAATTTTTCATTAATAATTACTAGGTGAAATCGGCAATTTGCCCGGGGTCAATGAATAAAATGAGGCTGAATGATTATTCATTTAGCGGCACTATGATAGAAATATAACTTATGGATGTCAAGACCAAAATTGCATGGTTTGCATTTTTAAACTGATTGAGCGTTCACTATATCTTGACAAAAATCGAACCATAAAGGTAGGCTTGATTCCCAGGTAAGATCAAGGTATTGAACAGGCACCGGCAAGTTTACTTTCAGAAAACAATGTCTTGAATTATTGCGGCAACTAATTGGTTCCGTTTTTCTGCCTGACGGTATCAGCTCCTTATGACTTTCCGGTAATATGGTAAACACGTTGTCTATAAAAGGTCTTTGCGGCCTGACAGAATGAAACGTTTTTCAAGGAGATATATCTCATGAAAGTATTGGTAATCGGTTCCGGCGGCAGGGAACATTCTTTGGTATGGAAATTGGACCAGAGTCCGCGGGTAAAAAAGATTTATTGCGCCCCTGGGAATGCAGGCATCAGCAAACTGGCGGAGTGTGTAGCCGTAAGTGCTGACGATGTTAAAGGCCTGGTCGCTTTTGCGCAAAAACAAAAGATAGATCTTACCATAGTCGGGCCTGAGGACTCTCTGACCCTGGGGGTTGTCGATGCCTTTGATAAAAAGGGATTGCCTATATTCGGCCCGTCGCAGAAAGCGGCAATTCTCGAGGGCAGCAAGGTATTTACCAAGAAATTCATGCAGAACCACAATATTCCGACTGCCGGTTTTTCGGTTTTCCGGAAACGTGAAAGAGCAATTGAGCATGTGGAACGTATCGGCGCTCCGGTGGTCATCAAGGCGGACGGGCTGGCAGCCGGCAAGGGCGTTATTGTTGCCGGGACGGTGCAGGAAGCCAGGAAAGCCATTGATCTGATCATGAAGGACAAGAAGTTCGGGGATGCCGGCAACAGGGTTGTGGTCGAGGAATTCATGTCCGGAGAGGAGGCATCATTTCTGGCTTTTACCGACGGCAGAACGGTCCTGCCGTTACCCACATCACAGGATCACAAGCCGATCTTTGATGATGACAAGGGACCGAATACAGGCGGCATGGGGGCCTACTCTCCGGCTCCGGTTGTTACCCCGGAGCTGGAAAAACAGATCATGAACCGGATAATGATCCCGGCGGTACAGGGAATGGCCAAGGAAGGCAGACCTTACAGGGGGGTTCTCTATGCAGGTCTGATGATAAAGGACGGCCAGGCCAAGGTGGTGGAATTCAACTGCCGCTTCGGTGATCCTGAAGCACAGCCGCTTCTTATGCGCCTGAAGACTGACCTGGTTGATATTATCGATGCCGTATTGCACGAGGAACTACAGGGAATAACGCTGGATATCGATCCACGGCCAACGGTGTGTGTCGTTATGGCATCGGGCGGTTATCCCGGTTCCTATGAAAAAGGCAAAGTGATTTCCGGGCTGGATAAGGCGGCAAAACAGGATTCGGTGGTGGTCTTCCATGCCGGTACCGCCATGAAAAACAAAAAGGTTGTGACCGCGGGAGGCCGGGTATTGGGAGTAACGGCCATTGGCAATACCCTGAATGATGCAATCGGCAAGGCTTATGAGACCGCAGCCTTGATAACCTGGCCCGGCTGTTTTTACCGGAAAGATATTGGCGCCAAGGCGGCACGTCATACCCGGAAAACAGTCAAAACCGACAGTACCGGCGCCCGGATCGGCATTGTTATGGGCAGTGATTCCGATATGCCTGTTATGCAGACAGCGGCCGATTTCCTGCGTTCCATGAAAATACCCTATGAGATTTCAGTTATTTCCGCCCACCGCACCCCTGATGCTGCAAGTGAATACGCCAGGAATGCCGGGGCCAGAGGTTTACAGATAATCATTGCCGGAGCAGGAATGGCAGCCCATCTCGCAGGAGTCCTGGCCGCTCATACAAATATCCCGGTCATCGGTGTGCCGCTCGATGTTGCCCCGCTGAACGGCCTTGATGCCCTGCTTTCCACCGTCCAGATGCCGCCGGGAGTCCCTGTCGCCGCCATGGGCATCGGCCGGTCCGGGGCAAAAAATGCGGCGGTTCTTGCTGCCAGGATTCTGGCTCTCCATGACAGCGGGCTTGCTGCCAGGCTTGCAGCATTTAAAGAGGAAATGACCAGGCAGGTGCAGGAAAAGAACGAGAAGCTGCAGGCAGGTTAAACCCTGATGAATCATTATTCACACGGAAAACAGACTGTTTCCTACCAGCCCTGTTCAATGGCCGACCTGAACAGGGCTGTTGCCGTTTTACAGGAGGGCGGCGTTGTCGCCTTTCCAACCGAGACTTCCTACGGACTCGCGGTTGATCCGTTTAATCCTCTGGCCCTGAACCAGCTCTTTACTTTGAAACAGCGGGATATTGTTAAACCAATCCTGACCCTGGCAGATGACCGGGAGTCATTGTCTACCCTGGTGCAGCATATTCCAGGCATCTATGAACCGTTGATGAAAGAATTCTGGCCGGGACCGCTCACCCTTATTTTCCAGGCAAAAATTAATCTGCCGGCCCTGTTGACTGCCGGTACCTCCACCATAGGCGTACGGCAGTCATCCCATCCTTTTGCCCGGCAGCTGTTGCGGGCCTTCGGTAAGCCGCTGACAGCCACAAGTGCCAATATATCCGGGAGGGCGGCGGCAGTAGATGCCCTTGAAGTAAGATCACAGTTCGGTGGGAGAATTGATATGATATTTGATGGCGGCAGGACACCGGGGATAACCGGCTCAACCATTATCGGTTTGGATGAAGGGAGTCCCAGACTTATACGTCCCGGACTTATTCCCTTTGCAAATATTCTGCAGGTATTGCAAAAAGAGACGGATATTTAAGGTGAAACCGGTTCAATTCGACCCTTTCAGCTCCCGACTGGCCCGGGATATCCGCAACAGTCTTTCCAAGTCGTTTATCCGGGCTCTGGCCGAAAAAGATGCATCGATATTTCAACAAAGTGCATCTGCTTTCAGGAAACAGCATCTTGATCCGGTTTATGACAGGTATATAGCTGCCAGACTAAGAAAATATGAAAAAGCGTATGCAATCATTGACGAGAACAAACAACGCGAGGTTCTCCAGCAGGCGGCAACGCTCTGGGACCTTGAACTCTACTTTGAAATGCATGAAATTCTGGAGCCGGAGTGGCAGAAGGCAGAAGGTGACATACGCAGGGCCCTGCAGGGATTGATCCGCGCCGCCGGCATGAAAATTCTGATTGAAAACAACAGGGACAATGGAGCAGCCGGCATGGGTGCGAAAGCTCTGGTGGATTTACGGCGGTACGGTGGGGAGCTTCACGGTTTCAGCAACCGTGAAGCCGTGCTGACGGAAATTAAACAAACCCTTGCCGCCGGCAAAACCGGCGGTCCGGTTGATTAAACTTCCGCCGGGGTTATTTCAGAGCAAATTTGCAGGTATTGATACCAATGGAGGCATAGGCGGGGCAATGACCAAGAACAGCGGTTACAACAAAGGGAATACCGATGAGAGCCCACCAGCTTTTTGCCACCAACCCGATGATGATAATGGCCAGACCGGCCGCCAGCCGGAAAATTCTATCAGATTCTCCCATGTTGATCTTCATTTTCTCCCCGTCGCTGAAATAATTTGTCATAGTAAGACAATCTCCAAACCTACCCCTGAACCTTCTTTTTTGTCTGAAAGAATATAACCATATATACCAGCAGTACCACAAGACCATAAACTGCAAAACCGGCGCCCAGCAGAAAAATAAAATCGTAGACGATCCCGAACCCAAGGGAGGAAAAATACATGAACAGGATCCCCATGCCTAAAGAGAAAAAGGAGCCAAGAAAGGTCATGCGCTTTACGTTCTTGAAATGAGCATACAGTTTTGTTCGGGTTTCATTTTCCCGGGAAAGTAAGACGGCGCAGCTTTGCCGGCAGGCTATACCGTTTTCCGATTCCAGCATGCATTCCTGACAGACTGCCCTGCCGCACGTTTTACATATGGCAACAGCGTCACTGGCAGGATGATTGCAGCATTTCATAAGTTCTTACTCCGTTGGTGATTGTTTTTAACGAATGAACAGCGAGAGCAGTATTGTTCATCCGGGGTGAAAAATAACCTTCGGTCAGCAGTTCAACAGAAATTCAATTCGCCCAGATCCATCAGATGGCCCCGGCGGTGAAAATGTCCTATATGAACAGGATGAACTCCCTGATGGCCCCCTTTATCATCGGTTTGATTCTGCTGCTCGGTATCTGTGTTCCCAAGCGTCTGTTGCCTGCTGCCTGGCTGCACCGTTTCACCCTGATTCTCTGTGTCGGCGCTGCGCTAACAGGGGTTGTCGCCGGGGTGAGGGCCGCGCTGTTGCTGGTCCTTGGGGCCTCACTGGTGCTGCAGCTTATTGTCCTTGCCCTGGCCTTGGGCGGCAGCAGAAATCTCCATTTTCACAAAAAAGGGTACTGGGTCCGCCTCGGGTCATCTTTGATTCATCTTGGATTGATCCTCTTTGTCCTTGACCTGCTGTTCTACGAAAGAAAAAACCTGCACCTTGTTCTTTTCTGGGTTACCACCGGCACAAGTGTTGCGGGAATGGTGTTCTGTTTTTATGCCGAAGCCGTTGTCGGTCTCGTCATCTCCAGATCGCAGCCCCCACCTGAAAACAATATCTGACAGATCTTTTCGCTGATGTATTGCCGGCCGGCTGTTTTTTGATTGCGATAGGCTGTGAAATAATTGCAAAGCGCGGCTTGACCCGTAAGTTGCAGCCCCAGATCATGGACGGGACGTTTCAGCGGCTGATCAACCTCCAGGTATTATTGCGGAAGAGATAATGGGGTTTGAATTTAGCCTTATAGCTCATGGCCTTGACATCTTTAATCCAGTAGCCGAGATATATGCATTTTATTTTCTTCTGCCGGCAGAAGTCAATCAGAAACAAAATGTTGTAGGTGCCGGGACTTCTCTTGCCTGCGGCCGGGTTAAAATAAAAAAAGACAACATTGAGCCAGGCCGTGCTCAGGTCCACGATGGCTACTCCGATCAGTTCAGTTCCAATCGTGTAGCGGAATTCCACCGTACTGGTTATGTGGTTCATAAAAAAACCGGTATAGTATTCAAGGGGTGAACTGTCCCGGCCGGGATACCTGGCGGACAGGAATTTTTCCAGCAGCTGCAGATTTTCTTCGCTGCAGGTAAGGGGGTGTATTTCAACGGTGACATCCCGGTTTCGTCTCCAGACCCTTTTTTGATTCCGGGATGGACTGAATTTTTGGGGGTCGATACGGATGGGAATACAAGCCTTGCACCCGAAACAGTGCATGTTGTAGATAACATTGCCGTTGCGGCGATAGCCGGAGGCCAGGTAGGCCTCCATGATATAATCGGGCATGCTGTCAAAGAGGCCCTGGTGGTAAACCGCCTGGAATGGAAGGTTGTACGGGCATCTTGTGGAAGAATGGACAAAATACTGCTGCAGTTCCTCCCTTAGACGTTCAGCTTCCCGTGAAAAGGTGTTTTTGTGCTCGGCCATGCCTTTGAGATATCAGTCATCCTGGAGAACAGGCTGTTTCTGCAGACGCTTATAATAAAAATTCTGTCCGTATAGTACTGATACGGGATTATGTCCGGCAACACGATCCTTTACCACCAGGGTGGTAACCGGCGCCTCCGAGTATTTGGTGAACAGGATGTCATGGCCGACGCAGAGCCCGACAATGATGTTGAGATCGGTGCCGGCCCGGTTTAAAAGCCTGGCCTGCGCCACCGGATTGCAGGCGGGTTCAAAGGTGTCGGGGCGCACCTTTTCCGCTTCCGCAAGTCCGAGTTCCAGTTTGTCGATGCTTCCTGATTTGCAGCAGACACTGACCGGTTTGAATCCCTGGGCTTCCAGAATTGCTGCCAGTCGGTTCGTTTCATCCAGCAGGCCGATACAGGTGGCCATGCCGATCTTTTTATAGCCCATGAGCTTGGCAAAGGCTATGGTGTCTTCAACCCTGGTCCAGCGGGCATTTATTGCATCCGTGCCTGGGATAGGCTGGTAGCAGAGACCCTCCACTTTGGCGGCAACGCGTGCCATCCTGGCATCCTCTGCATCACCTTTATAAAGTTCAAAGGCTTCTTTGATGATGTCAGAGTTATCTCTTGTCGGGCAGTTGCCTGGTTTGGGAGGCGGGTTTTCCGGATCAGTGCTCCAGCAGTTGGTGCTGCCGCTTTTTCTCCAGACAACGCTGCATTTGCTGCAGGTAAAATCGATCTGCTTACTCATGGTGAATTACTCCTTGTTGTTATTTTTAATGTACTATTTATTGCTGATCAAAACCGCGGCGGTCTTAGTGGCATCAATTTGTTCCATGGCTATTCGGATCGCGCCGGTGAGAGGGACTGAAAGCAGCAGGCCGGGAATACCCCAGAGCCATCCCCAGAAAATAAGAGAAAAGAGCACGACAAGCGGGCTTAAATTCAGGCCGCGGCCCATTATTTTGGGTTCCAGAATGTTGCCGACGACAAACTGAATGCAGAGGAGGAGGATGCCGACCAAAAAGGTTTTGCCGAAGGAGCCAGACTGAAACAATGTGATGGCAATAGGCGGCAGGGTGGCAACAATGGAACCGATGTTCGGGATAAAATTGAGAATAAAGGTCAAAACCCCCCAGAGGAGAGCAAAATCAACGCCGGCAGCGGCAAGAATCACGGTGACCAGGACTGCGGTCAAAAAGCTTATCAGAGTTTTCAGACCCAGGTAATGCTTAACGGAATCGTTGATCTGCTGCAGTGATGCCAGTATCGGCTCAGCATTTTTCGTGCCGAGATGATGAACCAGCCGTTTAATGAATGAATCCCGCTCGACCAGGATAAAAGCCATGAACAGCACGACCCACAACACATTTCCCAGGAAGGAAAAGAATGAACCGCTCACCCGCTGGATCACACTGCCAAAGGAAAGTTGATTTTGCCTGATATTGCCCAGGAAAGCATCCAGGGCCTCTCTGGCCTGGGCGGGTGAAATGTTAAAGCGTGACAGGATGATATTGGCGTATTCCCAGAATTTTGTCTCGTATTCCGGAAGTTGGGATTGGAAGCTGGCAACATTGAGCATGACGAGTTTCCCGAGCATAAAAATCAACAACAGCACGATGGCCATGACAAGCAAGATGCGCAAAAAAACCGGAAGGTGATAGCGTTTTAAAAAATCCAGCGGGATGCCGAGGGCATAAGAGATAAGTATGGCAAAACAGAGGGGGATGAAAAGAAAACTCAGGGTCTGCAGGATAAAGGTAACCAGGACAATGAGCAGGAGCCATGAGGCAGCGGCGGCAAGATTGAACTGTGGTGCATTACGGGATGAGGCCATATCAAGATCCAGTGTCACGGTGGGCTGAACTAAGCGGGTAAGTGTATATATAAATAAAATATATTATTTAAATCAATCGATTAATCTATCTAAAAGCCGTTACGGCAGGAAAAGGATAACAAACCTGGAAGGGTGAAATGTAAAAAAACAGGCGGAATGGATTTCCGGCAGACTGCTTCTGCCGGTGCATATGACATGGATGAAACAGAGACGGATGCAGCCGGTCCATGAGTGCAGCGATTCTGCCGCTCCATCCATGACCCTGTGTTGTTCTGCGATAGGGGGTGCAGATGCTGAACGGATTGAACAATTACATAAATGGATTTACAGGATCATAAACTTATTTCATCAGGATCCCCCGGTGATGTCACAACAGACCATTCCTGGGCTTTCGCATCAAAATCAGCGATTTTTTCCAATGGGGCCTTGAGATACTTTCCATGCCCTTCCGCCGCGACCGTTCCGTCTTTGAGCAGCAGCTCCCCGGTGCCTTCAAAGAACCGGCTGCTGTTTTTTGTGATTCGTCCTATTACCCGCAGCTCCTCATCCAGCGGAACGGGCTTTTTGAAACGGACCCGCAGTTCGACGGTAACACCCCAGACTTCGCCTTCAGACAGGGTCATAATGGCGCGGCCGATTGTTTCATCAAGGATTGTCGAGATTATGCCGCCATGCAGCCGGCCGGGATAACTCTGATGCTCTTCACGTGGGGTGAAAATTGCCAGCAGTTCACGGTTGTCAAGTTCGTAAAAAGAGGTATGCAGACCAAAAGGATTTTTCAGGCCGCAGACGAGACACATCCTTGAGTTTGGTTGTTTGGCGTTTACCTTATGAAGCATGGATAATCTCCGGGTAGATCATTTTTGTTTATCAGGCCTCCCCGGGCGGTGACTGTTCACTCCCGGTCTTCAGTTCATCAAGCTCGGCCTGGGCTTTCAGTTCAGTCTGATGTTCAATGATGGCTTCCTGATGGGCCTTGTCGCCCTTTTCTCCGGCCGGCCGGCGGTCGAGCTCTTCAAGCCGGGGCATACCGCCGTACATGACCAGGACGTCTCCCTCATGTATTTTACTGATTCCCTGCGGGGCCCCGATATAAAAGCCGCCTTTACGCTGGATGCCGAGGATAAGAACCCCTTCGCGGGAGAGCCCTGCCTCGATAAGAGATTTACCAGCCAGCCAGTCGGAGGGTTCCACCTTTATTTCCCATACGGCAAATTCATTCTGCAGGTGCAGAACAGCGACATAATCCTGGATTTCAATGCGGGTCCATTTCTGGAGCCCCCAGGCAATTATGCGGTTCAGGTGACGTTCCACGAAACGGCTGACAGCTGTTAACCAGAGCAGGCTGAGACAACCGATAAACAGCAGAATATTACGCAGCCAGTTTTCGGAGCCGGCAGTGGAAAGCAGTGAAACCATGATTGTTGCCACCACCGTGGCTATGCCGATGTTACCGAGCAGCATCAGGAGCATGACGATCCTGCGCCGCAACGGGTGGTTCATTACCAGTTCGGCTTCCGCCGTGGTGAACCCAACCCCGGAAAAGGCAGAACGTGCCTGGAACCTTGCGGCTTCGTTGGAGAGGCCGGTGAACATTAAGGCCATTGCTGCAATCCTGGTTACCAGGAGAGAAAGCATTGCTACGGTGAAAAGAGAAAAGATCGCGATCATCTGAAATATTACTCTCGGTATTTAATGTGTCGGCTCTTAAAAATAAAGCAGGATCTGGGAAAATAAACCGATTGTTTTTTCATTTCTTTCATTTATCTGAGACGTTGCGGAAGTTTTTTCCTGCATGTCAGACCTTGCCGATACAGGGGCCAAGGGAGAAGAACCTGTTGTCTGGCATGCTCAAAACAAAGGGATTGATCTTTTCAACATCGGGTTTGCCGTCCGTCATGTATTCTTTATCGCAATAAATGTTGATGATTTCAGTAATGAAGAAGGAATTGGTGGGCAGAGTCGCAAGGCTGACATCCACGATCCGGGCCAGAAATATTGCAATACCCGGCAGAATTATCAGTATGCTAAAATATGATTCCATAGACGCTTCCGGATGAAATATCCCAATATGTATTTCCTTGCTCGTGGAAGATATATAAATCATAGCAGGTGAAACCATCTTCTGTCAGGTAATATTTGCGAAAAATCTATTGCAGGATTTTTAAAAAGATGTATTTTGCCGCAACTTTGACGGAATGCCAAAAATTCTGTCAACACGAGTAATAATAATCAAGCCCGTCCGGTACCTATCCCTGGTTTTTCCTGTACCTTTCATTTCCCGGTAAAGACACAGATCCAAAGATATCTACCTGACAGCGTTTGAATCAGAAGGAATTTCGTGGAGGTCTGTTCTGATGAATTCGCCGTTGGTGCCCAAATTGTATGCCTGCCTGAAAGAGGGCTATACCCTTAATGCCTTTGCCCGGGACTTAATGTCCGGCTCCATTGTCGGTATAGTTGCCCTGCCGCTGGCAATTGCCTTTGGCATAGCTTCAGGGGTAACTCCCGAACAGGGATTGTATACGGCAATTGTTGCCGGGTTTCTTATATCTTTCCTCGGAGGCAGCCGGGTCCAGATCGGAGGACCGACCGGTGCCTTTGTTGTTGTTGTTTTTGCCATTGTCCAGGAACACGGCTACAGCGGTCTTGCCATGGCAACCATGATGGCGGGGGTATTTCTTGTTCTCATGGGCATCGCCCGCATGGGTGGGGTCATTAAATTTATTCCCTATCCGATGACGGTCGGTTTTACCAGCGGCATAGCCCTGATCATTGGAGTTTCCCAGATCAAGGATTTCCTGGGACTGACCATGGCAAAAGACGTATCTGGTTTTCTGCCGCAACTGATGGAGTATGGGAAAAATATAGGCACCGTTTCTTCCTGGCCGGTTGCCGTCGGAGTTCTGTCACTCGGGATAATGCTTTCCTGGCCCAGACTGACGAGAAAAATTCCGGGATCGCTCATGGCAATTATTGCAGCAACGCTGCTGGTGCAGGCATTTGACTTGCCGGTTGCCACTATCGGCACCCAATTTGGCGTAGTGCCGTCAAGATTGCCCGTCCCGCATCTTCCGGCATTTGACTGGAAACAACTGCCGGTGCTGGTTCCCCATGCGCTGACCATCGCCATTCTGGGTGGGATAGAGTCCCTGCTATCAGCCGTGGTTGCGGACGGGATGACCGGCCGGCGGCATCGCTCCAACATGGAGCTCATTGCCCAGGGTGTGGCAAATATTGCCGTGCCGTTATTCGGTGGTATCCCCGCCACCGGAGCAATTGCCCGGACGGCTACAAATATTAAGAACGGGGCGCAGACCCCGATATCCGGCATTGTGCATGCATTGGTGCTCCTTCTCATCCTGGTGTTTTTCGGCAGGTTGGCCACCCTGATACCAATGGCAAGCCTTGCGGCCGTTCTTCTGGTGGTTGCCTACAACATGAGTGAATGGCGGTATTTCGTAAGACTCCTGCGTTCGCCCCGGGCTGATATCATGGTCATGCTCTGTACCTTCGGGCTCACTGTTTTTGTTGACTTGACAGTGGCGATTGAAGTCGGGGTGGTGCTTTCATCGCTGCTCTTTATGAACCGGATGTCAAAGGTAACGGAAATACGTCATATTACCAGGGAATTGCATGAGGATTACGAAACCGAGGACAAGCTGACCATAACCACCCGCCCCGTTCCTCCCGGAGTTGAGGTTTTTGAAATCTACGGCCCGTTCTTTTTCGGTGTTGCCAACCAGTTCAAGGACTCAATAAACATCGTTAAAAAACCACCGAAGGTTCTTATCCTCAGGATGCGTCACGTTATGTCGATGGATGCCACGGCAATGAGGGCCCTGGAAGATATTGTCGACAAGGTGAAGAGGGACGGCACCAGGCTCATTCTTTCGGGGGTTACGCCGCAGCTTTATGGGCTGCTCCATAAGAACGGCCTGCGTAAAAAACTCCAGGGAGTAGGCCTGTTCCCTGATATTGATAGTGCTCTGGACGAAGCGCGGCGACTTGCAACATGATAATCCGGTAAAACACAACTGTTATCTGCCCAAGATCTGCGGCCAGTTCCGGTCAGCCTTCCTGATATAGCCTTCTTTGTCCTGGTCCCAGGTTTTCTGGACCTCCTTATTGAGGTTGAGATACAGTTTGCCATCGACGATTGTCCAAGCCTCCGGATCAATATCAGCCGTGGACCCACGGCTTACGGCATAGGCTCAGTATCCCCCGTATTGCGGCGCGTACTTTTCCGGGTTTTTCTGAAACAGATCAAGATGCTCCCGGCTGGCAAAACGCCACTTGGCATTATGCCATTCATACTGAAATTCTTCCTTGCCTTTGACCGGGTGCCCATCGGTAAAATATGCCACCGGATCGTAGCCTTTGATGGCAACCCCGTCAGCATTGACATTGACAGGTGTAATGTGGGAGGAGCAGGCAAGAAGAGCAAAGGCCAGAGAACAGAAAAGAACAGTCATGTAAAACGAAAACTTTTTCACGGTGACCTCCTGAAACAGTGTTTCCGGTTGTTTATTTATCAAGATGAACTTCTAGTCGGTTGCGGATACTGGATTTACGTCCCATTATTGTTGTAAAAAAAAAACAATACAGCCGCTGCATCTGGATAATCACGTCACCTTATAGGTGTCGGAAATTTCGCAGATACCGGCGACACAGGTATCCAAATTCTTTAGAATACCATCCTCAATGGAGTAGATCCAGCCGTGTACAGTCAGTTCCACCCCGGATTTCCAGGCCTTTTGCACGATGGACGTATGGCAGACATTGTTCACCTGTTCAATGACGTTCAACTCGCAGAGCAGATTAAGTTTTTCCTTTTCATCGGTGACAGTATCAAGTTTATCCTGGTGATAGCGATAAACATCATTGATATGCCGCAGCCAGGTATCGATCAAACCATAGGATCTTTTCTCCAGTGCCGCCCGGATGCCGCCGCAGCCGTAATGGCCGCAGACTATTATATGCTTTACCTTAAGGATTTCAACCGCATACTGGATAACGGACAGACAGTTCAGGTCGGTATGAATCACCACGTTAGCGATATTGCGATGCACAAAGATTTCACCCGGCAGCAGATCAACTATCTGGTTCGAAGGCACCCGGCTGTCTGAGCAGCCTATCCACAGGTATTCGGGGGTTTGCTGGCGGGAGAGTTTTGTAAAGAATTCCGGGTCTGTTTTTTTTATGTTAGCAGCCCATTTTCTGTTGTTGGCAAAAAGATTGTTCAGTATTCGCATCTGCCCGGCATCCTCTCAGTGTGAAGGCTGTTTATGAAAAATAAGGTTTATGCAGGAGATAAGATTAAAATTTATTTCTTATTTAACTTCGTAAGCAGTTTCCTGGCAAGCAGATAAAGGCTGATAAGTAAACCTGTGCCGATAAAGACATACACGGTCAGCACCCATCTGCCGGCAAAACCGGTATCGGAAACGAGCCTGTTGAACAGCAGATAATCCGGGATGTATTGCGGTCCATGGGTAAGGCTGATAAGCACCAGGTCAAGCACCAGCAGGAAAAAACCCATTGCCATGCAGAACAATCCAACAAGGGAAATAAGCTGTTTCTCCTGCCGAAGGGTTTTTATCAGATAGAAAACGGTTGCCGAACAGGCCCAGCCCAACCCGAGAAGCATGAAAATAAGGTAAGAGTTCATCCTAAATCGTCAGCTTTAAAATTTTCGCCGGTGATTGGAATTAATGGATGCATTTTGGCAATATTATATGTAACTATTTAAAGACAGGAGATTATTCCATTCTACAGCAATTGTGCAAATGATTTTAGCACCATGACTTTTGAGATCTGAGGAAAATATGAAGCTGCGCACCTGTGTAACTCCCGCGGGCAGATTTATTTACGGCATTCATCGGCCCTGGTTTAAGGCGATTAACCTCAGGGAAGATGACCTGCACCAGGTATTGGGTCTGGATGAGGCTGATAATCCGGTGGACAATACCCGCAACTTTCCCAGCAACAACGTGGAAGAACCGCATGGGACCCGGATCTATGAGATTCCTAATCCTTTTCCTTTCCGCGGCGCCACCTATATAGACAGAGACTGGGCGGATGCAAAAGCTGCCGATCCTTTCGTCATTTCTCTGCCGGAACCGATTCCCACCTCCATGACTGATTTTCTGGCCAAGGTGCTGCGCTGCGGTAGAGGCGGTGATACGGATATACTGGATGAAGCCTTTGCCGGGCTGCCCGAAACCGTATTGTTGTCCCTGGCAGCAACCTCAACCGACCCTGAGGACCTGGTCCGGCTGGCCGAATTATCATGCGAGTTTGTGTATGGCCAGGAGGGGAAACTGCCGGTGGGAATGCGTTATGTTGATGTTGAGGGCAAAAGAAAACCCAAGATCAAAGACCATGATCTTTTTGAAACACTGGTTAACAATATCTATCTGCCTGACATCTACAAGGAGGTGATGGCGCTGCGCCCCGGGGCACAGGGCAGCAGCGAAATCGTAGGGGAATGGCCCTCTGATCGCAACAGTCATGTATTTGAATACCTGCGGCGCAACAGCTATATTCCCTGGGGCCATTATGCTGCAAACGTCGCCAATGATCTTGTCCGGTATTCGATCGCTGATCTCTCTGATTACGATTTTGTCGGGCTGCGGCATCTTTACTGTCAGCGAACTTTTATCAGAATTGCAGAACATCTGGGTCTGCAGCTGGAGAGGTGGCGTAAATGTCTCTCCATAACCGAGATGGAAGAACTGCGGCGGAAAATCATGCAGGAACTTGATGCGCATGAAGAGGCCGCGCTGCAGTTTGACGCCACCCTGTGGGGTTGGAACTATGGCTTTGATTGTTCTGCCAGCGGCTATCGTCTGCATGCCTCCCATCAGCAGATTCACCAGCAGTATGCCATGGTGCCGAGAGAGGTTGCGGCTGCGGGTGCGGAAGAGGTTATGATACCCTCCTACAGCTGCGGCGATCTGGTGGCCGATTTTGTTGGGGCCTACCAGGAGGAACATAACAGCAGTTTTTTTGCCGACTATATTACCGCCATCCGGAACAACACCAGGATGGACGGCAAACAGAACCTGCCGTCTGAACTGGTGGTTTTTGAAGATGAGCATGTCATGCTTTTCGTCCCCAAGGCCCAGACCTCGCAATGGGAACTGCAGCTCATGACCTTGGGGCCGGTGGGAAATATTGTTGAAGCGGACAGCAGCGTTCTCCGGTCAATCAACAACGGCATCCTTACAGGGATGAGGGTTTTAACCGGACTGGGGGCACGCATGATCACCGTGATCGAGTTTTCCAAGCGACTGGGAAACAGAAAGATCGACCAGAGGCTGCTTTACTCCTTCCTGCCGAAGATTCCCTATTCCATGGGAGCCTTTTCCGAGGCTGAAAACCGTTATATCAACGGTCATTATCCCGAGGATTTTGCCTTTGCATGCAGGCTGCAGCGCGAAAATAAATAACAGGTGCATGGTTTTTGCTCGCAAAAAGGTATTTTTCCGTCTTTTGTGGTATAAGAACAAGTTTTTGCATTGCCTGGGAATTACAGAAATATTAATACGGTAACAGCCATGATTAAAAAAGGATATTACGGAAACTGGGGCGGGGCTTTTATCCCGGAAATCCTCTTTGAAACATTCAGGGAACTTAATGAATATTTCGAGGCGGCCAAGGAGGATCCATCCTTCTGGAAGGAATACCTGCAGCTCATGTCCACCTATTCCTGCAGACCCACACCTCTCACCTACGCCGAGAATATCAGTAAACATTTCGGCGGCGGGCATATCTACATCAAGCGGGAAGACCTTAACCATACCGGGGCCCACAAGGCCAATAATGTTATGGGCCAGGGACTGCTGGTCAAGCGCATGGGCAAAAAGAGGGTTATTGCCGAGACAGGCGCCGGGCAGCACGGAGTGGCCACAGCCACCATGGCCGCAAAGTTTGGTTTTGACTGCACCATTTACATGGGGCAGGAGGATGTGCAGCGACAGCGGCCCAATGTTTTCTGGATGGAAAAGATGGGTGCTGAAGTAATTCCGGTCACTGACGGTTCAAAAACCCTGAAAGATGCCATTAACCAGGCTTTCCGGGATTGGGTCACCAATATGGATTCGACCCATTACGTGCTGGGAACCGTCTGCGGCCCGCATCCCTTTCCGGAGATGGTTGCCTGGTTTCAGTCCATTATCGGTATTGAAGCACGGGAGCAGATTCTGCAGGCGTTCGGTAAGCTGCCGGCCAGAATATATGCCTGTGTGGGTGGCGGGTCCAATGCCCTGGGTATTTTCCAGGGATTTCTGGAGGATGAAGGGGTGGCCCTGGTTGGGGTTGAAGCCGGTGGCAGGGGGCTGTCCAGCGGTGAGCATGCGGCGCGTCTGGCCGGCACCGATGCCTCACCCGGGGTGGCCCAGGGATATAAGACCATGTTTCTGCAGGATTCTGACGGGCAGATGCGTGACACCCACTCAGTCGCTGCCGGCCTGGATTACATCGGCGTCTCGCCTATCCTGAGTGATTTGTGGGAAAAGGGCAGGGTTCGCTTTACAGCAGCGACCGATGTTGAAGTTATGGAAGCCCTGGAGCTGACCATGAAAAAAGAGGGAATTATTCCGGCCCTGGAGTCGGCGCATGGATTTGTCCAGGCCTTTAAGGAAATTTCCGATCTCGGCAAGGACGAGGCCATAATTATCAACATGTCGGGCCGGGGCGACAAGGATATTTTTACCATTGCCGATGCCTTTGACGACCCGTCCTGGAAAGAGTTCATCATCGAGCGGGCCGGGCGGTACAGGAAAGGTTAGATTATAGAGATCGGAGTGCTGGAGTACTGGAGTAAGGGTAAAAACAATACTCCAACACCCCTTTACTCCAAACAACATGAGAATCAGGGAATATGACTACGCTTGAAAACACATTACAAGAGGCCTTACAAGAGAAGAAGATCCTTCTCATGACCCATCTGGTGCTGGGCTATCCATCTTTTGAGGTGAACCGTGAAGTTGTCCGGCGGATGGTGGATAACGGCGTCGACCTGATCGAGATGCAGATCCCATTTTCTGAGCCGGTGGCGGACGGACCCATGATCCTGAAGGCCAACCAGGAGTCAATCGCCCGAGGGACAAAGGTTGAACAGTGTCTGGAGTTTGCCGCAGAGATTACGGCCCGGTTTCACATTCCTTTTCTCTTTATGACCTACTACAACATCCTCTTCAGGTACGGGGTAAAGGAGTTTATCGACCGGGCCTATAATCATAACATCAGGGGTTTTATCATTCCCGACCTCCCGCCTGAAGAGAGTGAAGCATACATTGAGCAGGTAAAAATCCGCAATCTGGCACCGATCCAGATTTTTGCCCCCACCTCGACAAATGAACGCATGCGGCTGCTGGCTCAAAACGGTGCCGGTTTCATTTACTGTGTCGCCCGCCGGGGGGTAACCGGGCAGAAGACTGAACTGGGCCCTGATTTTGATGAATATATGGAACGCTGCCGCCGGGCGACAAGACTGCCGCTGGCCGTTGGTTTCGGCATCAGCTCCAGGAAGGATGTTGACCTCCTGGTCAATAAGGCGGATATTGCGGTTATAGGAACCGAAACAATCCGACTGGTGGATGAAAAGGGGGTTGATGCCGTGGGGCCCTTTATTGCCGGTTTGCGCTAGCCCGAATTATTCATGCAGTATCTCTGAATAAGTCCCATATAAGTATATTCACGGAATCAGCAGCTCGTCCGGCCTGCTGCGGAAACTTCAAACCGGCGGGTGGAGGGTGGCAGCCGTATTACGGGTTGACCAGAAACCAGACATCGCCCAGGCCCTGGCCGAAGGTGTCGCCCGGATACTGGTCATTCTTGAAATAATAAAGGGGCGTGCCCTTATATGTCGTTTGTTCTCTGCCGTCGGATCTGGTTATGGTGGAGAAATCAGTCGGGTTACAACCGACAATCTCCGCAGAAAGATCTGTATGGAACGGCGGCCAGTTGACCGCACATCCCTCAATGCAGTGACTGACGTTTTTTTCATCTTTGGCATAAGAATACAGTGTTATACCATGGTCGTCGGCTAAATATCTGCCTACCGTCTCTTTTTCCATGATTTTAACCCCGACGTTTTCAGCGGCCTTCGCCGGGTTTTGTCCGTCTGCAAGAGTGATGGCAGTAAAAAAACAGAAAAGGGTTATAAGGCAAAATGTAAAGATGGTATTTCTCATGCGGGATATCTCCGGGAAAAATTTTCAGGGTCCTGTTAAAATCCGGACAAAATTAGAATATGGATCTCCGGTTTTGTCAATATGGCGAATGCATTCCTGGAAGGAGAAAACCGGCCATCGGGTAAAAAATAATATACGGCATTATCACTTGACTGAACAGCAAATTACGGGTTTATTGCTGCCATTTCAGACCGGCAGTTCCAGGATAATCAAGATGATTTCCAGGCCGGTCTGGAAATCTGGGTGGAAAAATAAATCTTCAGCATTTCAGGATATGGAAAGGAGACGAAAGTGACGGCAGACATTAATGACAAACTTGGCACGGTAGACATAAAATGGAATCTTGCTGATCTTTACCAGGGGTATAACGATTCGCAGATTGAAAATGATATAGCCGGGTGTGAAAATGAGGCCGCGGCGATTAATGAAAAATATGCGGCCAGGGTGGAAACCCTTGCACCGGAGGAATTACATGCGCTGATTACCAGGCTTGAGAGTCTGGAAACTGACATGGGCAAGCTTTTCACCTTTGCTTTTCTCAATTTTGCCACCCACACCCATGACCAGCAGGTTGCTGCTTTTCTGCAGCGCATGCGGGAAATCGGCAGCAATATTGCTCAGAAAACCGTATTTTTTGAACTGGAATGGAATAAGATCCCGGCAGAAAAGGCGACAGAGATCCTGCAGAACGACATACTTTCCCATTACCGCCATTACCTGGAAAATATACGCAAGTATGCGGAGCATCAACTGTCTCAGGTTGAAGAGAAACTGCTGCTTGAATGGTCCCCGGTAGGCCGCGGCAGTTGGACGACCCTGTTTGAGAAGGTAATGGGCCATATGAAATTCGGTGAAAAAAAGCGCACCGAAGAGGAAGTGCTGGCGGATCTCTACAGCCCTGACCGTGCGGTGCGGCTGCAGGCAGCCGAGGATCTGACCGCAGGATTGCAGGATCAACTGTATATCCTCACCCATATTTTCAACACATTGCTGGCTGATAAAATGATATCCGACCGTTTACGCCGATATCCGGGATGGATAAGGTCCATGAATCTCGGCAATGAGCTGGAGGACAGGACTGTCGAGGTCCTGGTCAACACCGTAACGGCACGCTACGATATTCCGCAGCGCTATTACCGGGTCAAGCAGAAAATGCTCGACGTGGCCGAACTGTATGATTATGACCGCTATGCGCCGGTGCCCCACCTGCCGGGCAAACAGATCACCTGGGCCGAAGGCAGGACCATGGTTCTTGATGCCTTTGCAAAATTTTCACCGCGCCTGGCCGAGATAGCCGGATATTTTTTCACTGAAAAATGGATTCATGCCCCGGTGTTGGAAGGGAAAAGGGGCGGTGCTTTTGCCCATCCGTGTATACCTGATGTCCATCCCTATGTAATGGTAAACTATACCGGCATGCTGCGGGATGTTTCCACCGTGGCCCATGAACTCGGACACGGTGTACATCAGTACCTGGCGGCCCGGCAGGGTTATTACAACAGCAATACCACCCTGGTGTTGTCAGAAACCGCATCGGTATTTGCGGAACTCCTGGTATTCAATACACAGCTTGAACTGCTGCATAAGGAGGAGGAGAGAAAGGCATTTATCTGCCAGAAGCTTGAATCCATCTTTGCCACGGTTTTCCGGCAGATATCCATGAACCGCTTTGAAGATAAAGTGCATAATGGTAGAAGAGAAAAGGGCGAACTCAAAACCGAAGAGGTCACCGCCATGTGGCTGGAAACCCAAGGTGAAATGTTTGGCGATTCGGTTGTTCTGTCAGAAAATTACGGCATCTGGTGGTCGTATATTCCGCATTTTCTCCATACCCCCGGCTATGTGTACTCCTATGCCTTTGGCGAACTCCTGGTCCTGGCGCTCTACGGCCTCTATAAAAAAGAGGGTGAGCCTTTTGTGGCAAAATATCTTGAGCTGCTCGCCGCCGGCGGCAGCCGAACACCTTACGACCTGCTACAGCCGTTCGGCGTTAACCCAGACGATCCCGGGTTCTGGAATAACGGCTTGAAAATCATAGACGAAATGTTGGCCATGATAGAATGACCATGCAGTTTCTGGTAGCCGCGGATATTTAAGAACATATTGGACAGCCTTGCAGCCGGAGCGGTTTTTCAAGGTGGCAGCGGCGCAGAAGCTTTTCGTCCTGGAAAATCTCGGAAGTGGAACCGTCGGCCTCGACTCTACCCGCATTGATTATGATGGTTCGCTCACAGATATCCAGCACCATATCAAGGTCGTGACTGGCAATTATTTTAGAATGTTTGAAGGATTTGAGCAGTTCAATGAGTTGGCGCCGGGCCCAGGGGTCGAGGCCGGCGCTGGGCTCGTCCATGACCAGAATATCGGGGCTCATCGACAGGACCGTCGCGATGGCCACCCGCCGTTTTTGGCCGGCAGAGAGCCGATGTGACGGCCTTTCCTGCAGGTCCAGAACCCCGACGGTTTCCAATGCCTTCTGAACCCGGGTCTGTACCTCATCCATGGGCAGGCCCAGATTGAGGGGGCCGAAGGCAACATCATCATATACTGTGGACATGAACAGCTGATCATCCGGGTCCTGGAAGACCATGCCCACGGTTCTGCGGACTTCATGCAGGGTCTCTTTTGTCAGGGGAAAATCCCCGATGCGTACCTGCCCTGAGGTGGGAGTGAGGTAGCCGTTTAAATGGAGAAGCAGGGTTGATTTTCCGGCCCCGTTGGCACCGACGATGGCAACAGATTCACCATGTCTGATCCTGAACGAGACATCACGAATGGCTGGTGTCTTGTCAGGGTAGCTGAATGCTAGGTTTTTTGCTTCGACGATATGATGACTCATCAGAGTGTCTCCAGGATAAATTTGCCCAGCAGCTCGGAGAGATCAACAAAACGGAAAAAGGTTAAGACCACAGTCCATCCTGTCAGATAGAAGACTTCGGCTGTGCCGAAGCTGAAATGTTTTGCAACCTTGATTTCCCCGGTGAAAGCCCGGGAAAGCATGGACATGTGTATGCGTTGGGCCCGGTCCAGGGTGCGCAGCAGCAGGTTCCCCAGCATCTGTCTGAATATTTGATAGTGTACTTTCTTTCCTGAAAAGGAACGCAGGGTATATGCCCGGAACATGCGGATTGATTCTTCAATGAGGACAAACAGGTAGCGGTACAGCATCAGGAGCTGGACCGTAAGAATTTTCGGTGTTCCCAGCTTTTCCAGAGCCATGCAGATTGCAGGAAAACCTGTGGTGGCAATGAGAAGCAGTCCGGCCCCGACGGTCAGGAAAAAACGCAGAAGTAATGATATGAGTGACAGCCAGCCGCCGGAGATCTGCAAAGAACCCACCTGCATGATGACTTCTTTATCCAGAATCGGGTTGAAGATGCCGATGAAAAGAACCAATGGCGCCACCAGTACAATTTTGCGCAGCAGGTAGCCTAAGGGCAGGTCAGCCAGGCCGATAAGAATGGCGGGAAAGAAAAAAAAGGGAAACAGTCCGGTTATTTCATATTTGTCGAATGAGACGACATAGATGATAAACAAAAAGGTGGTTACAACCTTGACCCGCGGATCAAGGCCATGAATGCGGCTGTTTTTGTCAGCCAGCAGATCCAGGCGTCCAAGGTCATAATATGCGGTTTCGAGACGGGACATGGGACGGAATTCAGGTTGCGGTGGCCGATATCAAACGGCCTGCTTTTTCTTTTTGAGCAGAAAACCGATAAGCACTCCGCAGGCCATAACAAGGGTTCCTCCCAGCAGTCCCGAGATGCTGGTGCCGGTTTGAGTGTAAAGCGTGGTCCTTTCATCCTGAGGAGATGTTTCATTGGTTTTGAAGGCGTAATTTGGCAGAAAAGAGGTCTTTGCCTGGATGTCTTCAAGCTTTGTCACGGAATTCGGTGGAACCGGTTTCCGATTGCCGGTTTCCGCAACCTTATCCAGGGCCCACTCCAGTCCATCGGGATTTTCCGAGGCAAACCAGGTCAGAATTCCCCCGGTAAGAACAAATGCGAGCAACAGACCGACGAGAACATTTTTCAGGCGCAGGCCGGCGGAAAATTTTTTCCCCGCAGCAACGGCAAGAATTTCCGGACGGGCATTCCGGATAAAGGAGACAATCCCTGCCGTAGCAAGGCCCTCCATCAGTCCTATGGCTAAATGGATGGCCTGCATTAACAAAAGAAATGAAAAGAAGGGAAGGGCAGTGATGTCTGAAAGATAGGTCTGCAGTACGACGCCAAACGATCCCAATTGCAGACCGATTACAGAGGCAAGAATTGAACCGCCGGCCAGTCGTTTTGATCCGGGATTGTCACCGGCAACAGTTTTATAAATCAAGGGATAGGCAATAAAGCAGGGGAAAAAGCCTAGGTTGAAGATGTTGCATCCCAGGGCCAGCAGTCCGCCGTCGGCAAAAAAAAGGGCCTGGACGGTCAGGACAGAGGCCATGGTAAGAAATGCCGCCTGCGGGCCGAGAAGTATGGCAAGCAGGAGACCGCCCCCCAGGTGGCCACTTGAACCAGTGCCGGGAATGGCAAAGTTTATCATCTGGGCCGCAAATACAAAGGCGCCGAGAACTCCCATCAGCGGCACAGTTTTGCTGTCAAGCCGGCCCTGCACCTTGCGGGCACTGCAAATTGTCACAGCTGCAGTTGCAGCCCACATTGTTCCTCCAACTTCGGGAGAGAGCAATGCATCTGCCATATGCATGCATCCACCTCACAGTAGTGTGAATAAAATTAAATTCGTAACACGTATAGTGTATAAAAATGATTTTTTTATGTCAAGCGCTTTTGAAACAGGGGATAATCTTGTTGAAAATTTTGGGATTGAGTATGCTATTATAATGTTTTTTGGCGGAAGGTTGCGGTTATAAGTTATTTCGACATGTGAGGTGGAATGTGGCAGCGACAACCCGTTTTGGCATTTCCATAGATGAAAGACTGTTACATAAATTTGATGACCTGATCAAGGAGAAGGGATACAGCAACCGTTCGGAAGCTATCCGCGACCTGATTCGCAATGCTCTGGTGGATGAGGAATGGGCCCGGGCAAACGAGGAGACCGTGGGCACGGTCTCCCTGGTCTATGACCATCATACCCGTGATTTATCCGATAAGCTGACAGAACATCAGCATTCTCATCATAAAGAGATCATTTCCGCCCTGCATGTGCATCTGGATGCCCATCATTGTCTTGAAGTCGTGGTGATCAAGGGCAAGGCGAAGAATATCAAGAAACTGGCGGAAGAACTGATCGGCACCAAGGGAGTCAAGCACGGCAAGCTGATGACAAGCACTACGGGCAAGGGGCTTACCTGATTTGTCATGGTACGCAGGATTGTTCCCTAGCCTGATGAAAGACTCGTAATCATGGGATTATAGCCCGGGTTTCAGAGAGATGCGGATTATAAAGAAAAAAATAATGCCAGACGTATTTGATGTCATAATTATCGGTGGCGGTGCCGCCGGGTTGGGTGCGGCAATGGCTGCCGGCAGACGGGGATTACGTGTCATCCTTCTGGAAAAGGTGGTATTCGGCGGCTCGGTTGCCGTTCTGGAATCATTATCGGAATATCCCGGGATTGAAAAGACCGGCGGCTGGGAGTTGACGCAGACCATGGTAAAGCAGGCAAAAAATATCGGCTGTTTTTTGTATGATGGCCTGGAAGTTACAGATGTGCAGGTGTTGGGAAACAGCTGTTTTGAGGTACATTGCCCCGATGGAGAAAGGTTTCATTCCAGGTCAGTGATTGTCTGCAGCGGCGGCCGACCGAGAATGTTGAACCTGGAGAATGAAGCAAATTTTTCCCAGCGCGGCGTCCACTCCTGTGCCCAATGCGCCGGGGCAAGGTATAAGGAAAAGAAGGTTGTTGTTGCAGGCAACGGCAGCTGGGCGGTAAGAGCGGCATACCATTTAATCGACCAGGGGTGCACGGTTTTTTTCATCAGCGGTGATGCAGCAATTTTCGGCGATGCCGGCCAGATAAAAGAACTTTTGCGTAGTAAACGGTTTCAATTTCTGAGCGGCTGCCATGTAACAGGACTCCGTGGAGATAAATATCTGTATGAAATAGAAGTCGCAGACCTGGCGGGCGGCAGCCGGAAGAAATTGGAGATGGCAGCACTTTTTGTCTATCGGACCATAATACCGAACAGCATGCTTGTTGAAGCCCAGAAAGACGCTAAAGGCTTTTTTCTGGTGGATGAGAAGCTTATGACGTCTATTCCGGGCGTATTTGCAGCAGGACGGGTTGTTCAGGCGGATCTGCCGATTCAGGTTATGATCGGTGACGGCAGCCGGGCCGCACTTTCTGCGGCAGACTGGCTGCAGGTGGTCGGGTAGCATAATAGCCGCAGCACTCTGCATTCCGGTTTGAGATTGCAAGTATTTTTGCCACCTGATGCATAATTGTCTGAATTTTCAGAATAAAACTGTATTTACAAGCCTGGAGCAAAATCTTCTCCGGCTGCCCGTAACAGGCAACTATTTTTCGCCGGTGGATATATATTTTCTTGAAAATCATTTATACTTGAGAATAAAAAATGTGGTTCCTGATAATTCCCAGGCTGACCTGCATTAAAAAAATATTGACCTGAAAAGAGTTTAAAACCTCATACTATTGTAGCCGGTATACACTAAAATTTTAAATCAGTGCGACAGGAGAAACATATTTATGAAGCTGAAAACTTTGGTATTAGGCATTGTCGTTTCCATAGGGCTCTTGTCCTGTACAACCTATAAAAGCCAACAGGTTGGGTTCATGCCGGCGGCTGATTACCCCAACAATGTAACCGTCGAAGGTGTGACGGTGGGGGCCGAAGCTTACGCGGACCGGACCACTGCTAAGCAAGCCTTCGGTTTTGATATTCAACGGGCCGGTCTGCTGCCGGTCCAGGTGGTGATGGATAACCGGTCCGGCGACAGGGTGCAGATAGTTTTGGACCAGACATTTCTGGTTGACAACAATAATCGCTATTGGAACCTGATTTCCAATAGAACAGCGATGGAACGTTTGACAGCTGCAACAAAGAGCGGCGCAATCGTTGCCGGAGCCGGGAAAGGCGCCGGCTGGGGTGCGGCCACCGGTGCAGTGCTGGGTGCCGCATTTGGCGTGTTGACCGGTGAAAGTGTCGCGGAATCAGCAGGCAAGGGAGCCGCGGTCGGAGCAGCGGGCGGGGCTGTCTACGGCGGCGCCAAGGAGGGAACCGATACCCAGCAGGAGCGAACCATAGCCGATGATATCCGAGACAAGGGCCTGGAAGGAAAAACCATTCAGGATCAGGGTTTGGCGAACGGGTTTCTGTACTTCCCGGCTGAAGCGCCGAGTGCACGTGAACTGCGCCTGCAACTCCTGAACATTGAATCCGGAAACCTGTATACCCTGATTCTGCCTTTTTAAGGTGCAGGGAGAGATTACTTCTGCCAAACTTTTAAGGCCAGGCCATAGACCGCGGAGCGGGTTAGGTTGTATTCCCGGGTAACAGTTTGTACTGCATCCTTTAAACTTTTTGTCCCTGATTTTTTATGGGCGGCAAGCAGCGCTGTAATTTCTGCTTCACCTATTGCGGGCGGTTCCGCTGCCCCTGCAATGATAAACACCGACTCCCCTTTAATTTTTTTATCCATACACCGGGTAAGAACTGCTCCGAGGTGGTCACGGGTTAGCTCTTCGTGCATTTTTGTCAGTTCCCGGCACCAGAAAATACGGCGGTCGCCCAGTATATCATAGCAGTCCTGGAGAAATGGCTGCAGTCGATGGGGTGCTTCAAAGAATATCAGGTTCTTCTTTTCCTCCCGCAGGGCAAGCAAAAGCTCCTGTCGCTGTTTTCGGCGGGAGGGAGCAAAGCCCAGAAAAACAAAAGCGGTATCAAGCATCCCGGCGACAGAAAGGGCCGCCGTAAGGGAAGAGGGGCCGGGAATCGGCTCAATTTTAATGTTTTCATCGGCTGCCTTCATCACCAGAATGGCACCGGGATCTGAAATTCCCGGGGTGCCGGCATCCGATACCAGTGCGATGTTCTTGCCTTCATGCAGCTTCCTGATGATTACTTCGGTGCGTTCCAGTTCTTTTTCCTTGTAATAACTGAGAGTCGGGGTGGAGATGTTATAACGGGAGAGCAGTTTTTTCGTGTGCCTGGTGTCCTCCGCGGCAATAAGGTCTACCTCCTTGAGGATCCTCAGGGCCCGTAGGGTGATGTCTTCAAGGTTGCCGATAGGAGTGGCAACCACAAAAAGGGTTCCTTGGGCGGGAAGATTTTGTGGGCCATGTTTTACGGTTTTTTTTCTCGTGTTGCGCATATCACCACCGGTTTAAAGACTGATTAGCGATTATAAATCTATCTACCTTTTTCTTGACTTTTCGTAAAGGGCGCTCTATATATGAATGTATGCTCATATACTAAAATAATGGGGTTTGGTATTGCGGAAAGACATGTGTGATTGCCGTATTATTCACGGTGAGAAAGTCAGCGAGGCCCGTCAGGGAGCCCTAAGCGAAGCGGCGATAGAGAATCTGTGCCAGACATTCAAGGCACTGGGGGATAGGAGCCGGCTGAAAATCTTATGGGCTCTGGAGAACCAGGAAATGTGTGTCTGCGACCTGGCTGCCCTTCTAGGCATAACCGAATCGGCAGTGAGTCACCAGCTTCGGTTGCTGCGTACCCTCCGGCTGGTCAAAAACAGACGGGCTGGAACCATTCTCTATTATCGCCTTTCTGATCAACATGTGTCCGAGCTTGTCCGTATAGCCCTGGAGCATGTCCAGGAACCCTGATCATAGATGCAAAGATTGTAGATCAAAGAACGGTTAAAACCTTTTTTGTAATCCTGCGACCCGTTAAATTATAAAACAGTTACTTATGGAAATAGTCATTTCAGTTCTACGCACTTCCTGGCAACTTCTGCTTGAGTCCTCGGTATATATTCTTTTCGGCATGATTGTCGGCGGCCTGCTCAAGGTTTTTTTAAGTACTTCTTTTGTTGCCGATCACCTTGGCAAAGGTAGGATCAGCTCGGTTATCAAGGCCGCATTGTTCGGTATTCCCATACCGTTGTGTTCCTGTGGGGTTCTGCCGGCGGCCGCTTCTTTGAAAAAGCAGGGAGCGAATAACGGCGCCACCACTGCCTTTCTCATCTCCACACCTGAATCCGGGGTGGATTCCATAGCCATAACCTATGCCCTCCTGGATCCGATAATGACCCTGGCCCGCCCGGTCGCCGCCTTTGTGACCGCGGTAGCGGCCGGCATCAGTGAGAATCTGCTGCAGAGCCAGAAGGAAAAGGATTGGGAAAAAGTAATTGACCGGAGCTGTCCCATCGATAATTGCTGCGACGGCAATGAGTGTCCTCCGAAGGAACATGCCAGGCATCATACCTTTACGGAGAAAGTGCGGTCCGGATTGAAATTTGCCGTTGATGATCTCTGGGGTGATCTGGCCGGTTGGTTTTTCGTCGGATTGCTTCTTGCCGGAATTATAGGCGCTGTGGTACCGCAGGAGATGATGGCCCGGTACCTGGGAGGCGGACTCCATTCAATGCTGATTATGCTGGTGGTGGGAATTCCGATGTATATCTGTGCCACGGCATCCACGCCGGTGGCGGCAGCGCTGATTCTCAAGGGAGTGAGTCCCGGAGCGGCCCTGGTTTTCCTCTTGGTCGGCCCGGCAACCAATGTTACTTCACTTTCGGTGCTTATCGGCCTGCTGGGTAAAAGAGCCACGGCAATTTATCTTATAATGTTGTCATTATGTGCCGTTTTGTCCGGAATGCTGCTGGATTCAATCTACAGCGGCTTGGGGATTTCGGCGGGAGCCATTGCCGGACAGGCCGGCGAGATTATCCCCGCCTGGCTGCAGTTGCTTGGCGCCCTGGTTGTTATCCTGATCTCAATCAAGCCACTGAGTGTGTATTTTCTCGGTGTTTTTTCCCGGCAAAGAGAAAGAATGCTGAATATACCCGCCGAGGCGGAAAAGACAATGCCTGACTCGGATGAAAACGGCAAAAAGGAATGCAGGACGCCATCATGAGGCTGCAGTTGACGGGTCGGTCCGATCCTTTGGCACTAATTGATTTTCATGAGAAAATTATCGGTTAAAAAACAGTAATTGCACAGCACGAATCTTTCTCACCGGCAGTATTCCCATAGATTCCAGACTGAAACCGGCATGGTGAACAAAAAATCTGGTTTGTTATAGTCATCACATAGCCATAATAGTAATTGAGATGGAGGCGGGGTATTTTTTCGGTTCCTCGTTGTAACCCGTTCTCCTCAAACGCGGATCATTACAAAGATCTCTTGCAAGACTTAATTGGCGGGGGCCATGTCATCGTCGAAGTGCATGAGTGTGAAGACGAACCCTGCCTGGCTGCCGGATAAGTATCATTACGCAAAATCAGGTGAGCCTTCATGTGGTTTCCGGTCACATTAAAATCCCCCGTGCCGGTTGGCACGGGGGATTCCGATGGCAGGTATATGCAAAGTATATCAGGGATTGGCGCAGTAACTCACCCAGGATTCATCATGGACCCTGACATCGGGATAGCCCAGGTACCGGAAGATAAAGTAGGCGCCTCCGGCCTGTAATCCTGTATTGCAGGTTGTCACCACAGTCTTGTCAGGGGTTATTCCTTTATTCTTCAACATCCAGAGCAGCTCTTCCGGGGATTTGATTGCGCCGTTGTCCATATAAAGAGCGCCGAGAGGTATGTTCACGGAACCTGGAATTCTACCTGGTTTCGCTGCCTGGGGATGCTTGGTCAATCCTTTTGCCTGGGCAATGTCTCGAACATCGACAATAACCACATCCCGGCTGTCGAGGTGATTCCTGACATAATCATTGCTGACGATCAATTCCGGTTTGGCCCGGCCGTCGAAATTTTTGGAAACTGGTGGGGTTGCTTCCGTGGTGAGATGGTATCCTGCCTGTTCCCATCCTTCAATGCCGCCGTTCAAAATGGAAACGTTTTTAGCCCCGACATACTCAAGCACCATGGCCATAAAGCCCGCGATGCGGCCATCAGCATCATAAACAACGATATGATCATCGGCATTCATGCCGGCCCGTCCGAAATTAGCGGCCATGGTTTCCGCCGGATTCAGGTTATTTTGCATATTGCGCAAACCGAATCTGAGCGGATCGTAGAGAATTGCACCCGCTACATGCCCGCTGCGGAAGCTTTCCCTATCCCGCGCATCAATCAGCACCACTCCTTTTTTGCCGAGGTTTTCATGGAGCCAGAGAGGGGTTACAACCATGGACTCCCGGATTGCAACATCAGGTAACTTGATTGGTACGACATGCTCTCTTTTGGCAGGGATTTTACCTTCAGGCACGACAACCGCCGCATTGGCTTTTGTTTCATAGTCAAGCAGCTCAGCGGCTGAAAGGAAAAGTTCGAGGTTGCCGTGACAATTATTACAGTTTGCCGTTTGCCAGGTATTTCGCTGGATGTTATGCGGTGAAGCCCTTTTCCAGGTAGGCACTTTGGCAAAATTTGTAAAGGCATCCTTAACATAGTAGGCAAAAACCTCGGGATCGGTCGGTTCATGACGGACCAGCATATAATCATATGTTGCCCCCGGTGCCTCCTTGTCATAGTTAAGACCGATTTTCAAGGTTTCAACCTCGCGTTCATTCTGAAAATATGCTATCCCCTGATCATCTTTCCCTACATGGCAGCTGTAGCAGTTGACATAGGTCTGAGAATGACAGACCTGGCATTGAACCAGTCCGATATGCAGGGTATGGTCCCTGATAGAACCATATTCCAGGTCCTGGTGGCAGTCGGTACAGGCAGGCAATTCTTTCAGATGATATCTGCCGGGAAGACCGGCAGGGACGGCGGCATGCATTTCTCCGGCTCCGTGGCAGGCCACGCAATCCATATTATATTTTGCCGCATGCACATCGCCCAGTCCCCGCATACCATAATATTCATTGCCGACACGGCTGCCATGGCAAGCGGTGCATTGGTTAAATGGGTCAGGACGCTTCTGGAAGATATGGCCGTTGACAAAACCCTTTTTAGCAAATTTCGGTCTGCTGACATGACAGCCGCCGCAGCTGGTATGACAGGCATTACAATGGTTCTTCCTTGCCGCATCGATCTGCGGCCATTTATTCATGTCCGCCCGGGCTTTAAGAACGGTTGTGAATGGTGCAAGGGTTGCATGCAGGGAATTCTTTGCCGTCGCAACAATTTCTTCGTGGCATTCGCCACAGGTTCCATCAGGGTTGTTCTCAGCAGGGTAGGGATCCAGGCCTGCATGTGCAGTCTTTTTGTCAGTTGCGGCAGCATTGCCGCCATGGCAGTCTGTACATGCTATTTCTCCATGCTCCGTATCGAGAAAAGTTTTAGCAACCAGAACTTTCTCAAATGGTTCCAACGGAACCACGGAACCACCTCAGCCGGCTCCGGACTGCATCGCAGATTTCTGCCCGGCCTGCGCGGTTATATTTTTCTTGAGCATTTCTTTGTCCAGATGACAGGTTATACATCCTGATTCTGCTGCTTTAGCTGCCTGAACGCTCATTCCAAGAAAAGTGCATAGGGCTATGGCACCAAGAATAAAAAATTTGCTACTCGGAACTTTACATTGCGACATAAATATCCCTCCATAATGTTTTATCTGCTTCCCCTGGAACAGGAGAGACAGTTAAATTGGATTGGTTAACATAATAATATGTAGCATGCGGTAGGGGTTATGCAAATGTGGCAAATTGTCGCAGGAAACAGAAGACAGAGGACAGAGGACAGAAGAAAAGCGGATTTTTAAAAA